>NZ_JBALBY010000099.1:0-4537 GCF_036919575.1 Nostoc sp.
AGAAAACCTTGGATTTACAGTTGATTGGAATCTGCTGCAAAGAAAGATGAAGGAAAATCTGAACAGCTATTGGGTGAGTTGGACACGAGCGCCAAGCAAAGTAGCAATATTTATTAACAGATAGTGGCCTCCTTTGAGTCTTGCACCCGTTGGCCGGCAGTGAGAGCTTACGCCAATGATCTGGTTGCCTAAAATATTTATATTAAAGAACTTTCAATTACGTAGCTTGCTGCTACCTTGTGGCTAGGATTACGAATTACGGATTAGTATAAGTGGGTGTGTCAGAGTTTTGCCTTTACAGACAATGTATGATTCTTGGGAACAGGGAGCAGAATAAAGCGTGATCAAAGCAGAAGTAGCGTCTTACGGATGTTGGCGATCGCCGATAACAACAGACTTAATTACTGCAAGTACAATTGGGTTGGGACAAATTGCCCTCTGTGGCGAAGAGATTTACTGGAGTGAGTTACGACCATCAGAGTCAGGTAGAAATGTCATAGTGCGGCGGGATGCAGATGGTAAAATCCAGTCCCTCACGCCTAGTGGCTTCAATGTGCGTACTCGTGTGCATGAATATGGTGGCAGTTCCTTTCTTGTGGTGAATGGCACTGTTTACTTTTCCAACTTTATTGATCAACGCCTATATTATCAAAAAAGCGATCAAGAGCCGCAAGCCATCACCCCAAAAGCTGCCACACGCTATGCAGACGGTGTTTTTGATCGTCAAAACAACCGAATTATTTGTGTATATGAAGATCACACAGATGTGACAAAGGAGGCGAGTAATAGTTTAGTCGGCGTGGAACTAGACGGAGATCATAAAATCCAACTATTAGTATCTGGAAATGACTTTTATGCTTCGCCTCGCCTTAGCCCGGATGGTTCACGTTTAGCTTGGCTGACTTGGAACCATCCTAATATGCCTTGGGATGGGACTGAACTATGGGTTGGGGAATTAAAGGCAGATGGTTCTTTGGGAAATACTCAAAAAATTGCTGGGGATTTAGATGAGTCTATTTTTCAGCCACAGTGGTCGCCAGATGGTAAGTTGTATTTTGTTTCTGACCGTACAGGTTGGTGGAATATATATCGTTGGCAAGATGAAAATGTAGAAGCGCTAACTCAAATGGAAGCAGAATTTGGTCAGCCGCAATGGAATTTTGGGATGTCCACTTATGCTTTTGGGTCTGCTAACCAGATTATTTGTACTTATACCCAGCAAGGCATTTGGTATTTAGCAAGCCTTGATACACTAACATGTAACTTAGAACTAATAAATACGCCCTACACAGATATTAGTTCTCTCCACGCGACCTCTAACCAGGTGGTTTTTCGTGGAAGTTCGCCAACTCAATTAGCAGCAATTGTCCGTTTGGATCTGACAACTAAAGAGCTAGAAGTACTACGGTGTTCTAGTGATGTAACTATTGATGCTGGTTATCTTTCTTTACCTGAAGCCATTGAGTATGAAACATCTGATGGCAAAACAGCATACGCCCTTTTCTACTCACCTCGAAACCGTGACTATACGGCTCCTGAGACTGAAAAACCGCCCTTGATTGTCAAAAGTCACGGTGGCCCCACCGCAGCAACTTCTAGTAGCCTCAATTTTAGCATTCAGTATTGGACTAGCCGAGGAATAGCGGTTTTGGATGTAAATTATGGTGGCAGTACAGGGTACGGGCGGGAGTATCGGCAACGCCTGGATGGGAACTGGGGAATTGTAGATGTGGATGATTGTGTTTTCGGTGCGCGTTACTTAGTGTCACGGGGAGATGTAGACGGCGCTCGTCTAACCATTTCCGGGGGGAGTGCAGGTGGTTACACAACGCTTTGTGCCTTAACTTTCCGAGATACTTTTAAAGCAGGAGCCAGCTATTTTGGTGTCAGTGATTTGGAAGCTTTAGTTCGGGATACACATAAGTTTGAATCCCGGTACTTGGATCGTCTGGTTGGCCCTTATCCACAACAGCGTCAGATTTATCAACAGCGTTCGCCAATTAACTTTAGTGAGCGTCTAGCCTGCCCAATGATTTTTTTTCAGGGATTAGAAGATCGAGTAGTTCCGCCCAATCAAACTGAAGCAATGGTTACAGCGCTAAGAACAAAAGGTGTACCTGTGGCTTATGTTGCTTTTGAGGGTGAAGAACATGGTTTCCGCAAAGCCGCAAACATCAAGCGTTCTTTGTCAGCAGAACTTTACTTTTATTCACGAATTTTCAATTTTGAAATTGCCCAACCAGTTGAGCCTGTAGTCATTGAAAACTTTTAGCTCCAACTAACAAGGCGATCACCGCCATTGTAGTAGTTTGCGGTGCTTCACGACAGGCTTGACCGCAATACTGCTCGCTTTGTGCATTTTTAACTCGGCATTGGGTTTAGGGTAAAGGTTAAACAGCGAATAATAGTTGAACATGAAAATTTAAGTATAATTTTTATCAAATAGTTTGAGGTTTAATAAAAGAGTTAAAGATAGAATCACAAAAATTATCGGGAAAGGCAGAGGGCAGGAGGCAGAAGGCTTTTATGGAATTCTGCTTCCTGTCCACAGAGAGTGACCGGACCGAACTTGGGTTTAAGACAAGAACACTGAACTCTTGTTCAGTCGCTCCAAGACAGTACGGTGTTGAATCCCCTTCTGACTTGATCCTTCTGCCCTCTGCCCTCAGCATAAGTGCCTTCTTCAACCCAACTTCCAGCTATCCATTGACAACGTAGATGTAACAACATTTGCTGCATTATTTTGTAACCAAAATTTACTGTTTCCTTTCATGCGTTTTGTTAAATTGCGTTGAAATTACTAGCAATTTTGATTTTTTTGTTTAGAATTAGTTTCCTATAAGTTTTTGTCTTTCCTTATTTAGGGGTTGCTGAAAAAGAAAGAAAGGGTTGCAGTCTCTACATTATCAGACCAAAGAAAGATATTCAGGTGCAAGATAAGAAGGTAAAATGGCCCAAAATCCTTGTATCACTGTGGTCAGCCCCAACCAGGTGTATCGGACGTAACTATGTACCGAAGAGAAGAATCAACTTTATGTCTATTTTTGAAAACTGCACCTTTTTTGCGGTTTAATATAACTGAAAATTATGATTTTGTTACTTATAAGCAACAAAAGCTTATCTTTGATTTTGCTTGAATAACTAGTCAACCCAAAAGAATTGCTTTTTCATACTTTTTCAGCAAACCCTATTTAATATTTTATTATGGAATTAGTATTGGTGAAGCTAGGAGGTTCCTTAATTACTGACAAGGATAAACCTTATATTGCTCGAAGAGAAGTTATAACACAACTGGTTGAGCAAGTGAGCCTAATCAAACATGAAAATCCTAATCTGAAACTGATTATTGGTAACGGTGCTGGTTCTTTTGCCCACCAATCAGCGAATAAATATAATACAATTAATGGTTTTTCATGTGATGAAGAAAAACTAGGGTTTTGCTTAGTTCACCAAGATGCTTTAGATTTAAATTTCCTCCTAGCTAAAAGTTTTTTACAAGCAGGTTTACCAGTGGTAAGTTTGCCACCTATTACTATGATAATCACTCATAATAAGAAACTGTTGAAGAGTGATTTTAGTGTAATAGAAAGTAGTCTAAAAGCAGGTTTAATTCCTTTAGTTTTTGGTGATGTCGTTCTAGATCAAGCTATTGGTGGTACTGTCCTCTCGACAGATGCAATGCTTGCAGAACTAGCGAAATACTTCTATCTTCAAGGTAAGTTTAAAATTCGACTAATAAATGTTGGGAATTATGCAGGTGTATATGATCAAGATGGGCAAGTAGTTTCCAATATTACTCAAGCTAACTATTCTCAGATTAAACCTTTCTTGGGCAAGAGCAAATCAGTAGATGTTACTGGCGGGATGGCGAAGAAAGTTGAGGAGTTTTTGACTATTTCTAGTTTAGGGATTGACTGCTGGATAATTGATGGGAATATCCCAGGGAATTTAGCCTGTTCAGTTTTAGGTACGCCAACTCTAGGCACTTTAATTAGGGCATTTTAACTAAAATGATTTCAAAACTGTTGGTAGTTAATCCGAATTACTTACCCTTAATCTTTTTGAGATAACTCATTGAGACAAACTCCACCGCGATAACTGGACGAATACCAGCCTGTACCATCCCAGCTTCTATCCCGCCACCACCCGCGAAAAGTACTACAGCGATCGGAGCATCATCTGGAAGAACTGGTTTTAATTTTGTGTTATGAAAATTTTTGCAGATATCTAATTTTGGTCATGGCTTTTTGGTTTTCGCTTTTTGATAAAGGCGATAATATCTTTCCTGGTTGCCAAGAGTTGTTGCATTAGACGAATCATCGTTACTGCACTGCAAAGAATTGAGCCAATACTTCGCCCAATACACACTCCATCAACTTGTTCTTCCCGGTTGTAAGTAAACTCAACGAGGTTGTCACCAACCCCGTCGGTCAGGTGCAGTGCCAGGGCAAACGCATCTAAATATTGACGAGCCTGAATCAGAGTAGAAATTACCAAAACCCTAATCCAATAAGGCTTCCAGTAAATTAGATATTCA
>NZ_JBALBY010000100.1:0-9907 GCF_036919575.1 Nostoc sp.
GCTGCTTCTACTGCTGCTTTAACTGTCTACACCAGAGAAGCTTTGCCTCAACAATGGGCAATGACGCAACACAATCTCGCAAATGCCTACAGGGATAGAATTAAAGGAGACAGGGCAGAGAACATCGAAAATGCGATCGCGGCTTCTACTGCTGCTTTAACTGTCTACACCAGGGAAGCTTTGCCTATTTATTGGGCAAGAATGCAAAATAATCTCGGACTTGCCTACACGGATAGAATTAAAGGAGACAGGGCAGAGAACATCGAAAATGCGATCGCGGCTTCTACTAGGGCTTTAACTGTCTACACCAGGGAAGCTTTGCCTCAATATTGGGCAGCAATGCAACACAATCTCGCTGTTGCCTACAGGGAGAGAATTAAAGGAGACAGGGCAGAGAACATCGAAATTGCGATCGCGGCTTCTACTGCTGCTTTAACTGTCTACACCAGGGAAGCTTTGCCTATTTATTGGGCAGGAATGCAAAATAATCTCGGACTTGCCTACAGGGATAGAATTAAAGGAGACAGGGCAGAGAACATCGAAAATGCGATCGCGGCTTCTACTGCTGCTTTAACTGTCTACACCAGGGAAGCTTTGCCTATTTATTGGGCAGGAATGCAAAATAATCTCGGACTTGCCTACAGGGATAGAATTAAAGGAGACAGGGCAGAGAACATCGAAAATGCGATCGCGGCTTCTACTGCTGCTTTAACTGTCTACACCAGGGAAGCTTTGCCTATTGATTGGGCAGAAACGCAAAATAATCTCGGACTTGCCTACAGGGAGAGAATTAAAGGAGACAGGGCAGAGAACATCGAAATTGCGATCGCTGCTTATACTGCGGCTTTAACTGTCAGAACCAGAGAAGCTTTGCCTCAAAATTGGGCAGCAACGCAAAATAATCTCGGACTTGCCTACAGGGATAGAATTAAAGGAGACAGGGCAGATAACATCGAAAATGCGATCGCGGCTTCTACTGCTGCTTTAACTGTCTACACCAGAGAAGCTTTGCCTCAATCTTGGGCAATGACGCAAAATAATCTCGGACTTGCCTACAGGAATAGAATTAAAGGAGACAGGGCAGATAACATCGAAAATGCGATCGCGGCTTCTACTGCGGCTTTAACTGTCTACACCAGGGAAGCTTTGCCTCAATATTGGGCAGGAATGCAATACAATCTCGCTATTGCCTACGGGGATAGAATTACAGGAGACAAGGCAGAGAACATTGATCAGGCGATCGCGGCTTATACTGCTGCTTTAACTGTCAGAACCAGAGAAGCTTTGCCTACTGATTGGGCAGAGACTTTGTGGATGCGGGGAATTGCTCATCAAAATATAAACAAGTTTGACTTAGCATACAATGATTTTGAGTCTGCCATTGACACTATAGAATCTTTACGGGAAGAAATAGTATCTGGAGAAGAAAGCAAACGTAAACAAGCGGAACGCTTTAACCAAGTTTATAGCGGCATGGTAGAAGTTTGCACAGAATTAAATAAGATTACCGAAGCAATTGAATATGTTGAACGTAGTAAAACCCGCTATTTAGTTGAACAAATTCTTGAACGTGACTCTAAAACTATCTTCCCCCCAGAAGTAGTCACTCAACTAGAAACATACAAGGATGAAATAGCCGTAGGACAATATCAAATCCAAAATGGTAAAGCTGAAAATCCCCAAGTCCTAGCGCAACATCTCCAAAAATTGCGACAGCAGCGTAATGAATTACAAAACCGCTATTTAACTGTTGGCTATGGTTTCAAATTTGACTCATTCCAGCCTACTTTAAATGAGCGTACAGCCATTATCGAGTGGTATATTCTCAACGACAAAATTCTGGCTCTTATTGTCACAAAAACAAGAGAAGTAACAGTTTGGCAATCTCAACCAGAAGACCGAGAAGCTCTGCAAAATTGGCGAAATCAATATTTACGAAGCTACTACATTCAAAAAGACCAATGGCTTAATAGCTTAGGGGAATCACTCAAAGAATTAGCCTCAATTCTGCATATAGATGAAATATTAAACCAGATACCAAAGCACTGCGATAAACTCATCCTAATTCCCCATCGATTCCTGCATTTATTCCCCCTTCATGCAATTCCAATAAATCAAAATTCTGAAAATTCGTCTTGTCTTCTGGATTTATTTGCTGGTGGTGTGAGCTATGCACCCAGTTGTCAACTACTGCAACAAGTACAACAGCGCAAACGTCCTGATTTTCAATCTCTGTTTGCAATTCAAAATCCTACAGAAGACCTGAATTACACCGATTTAGAAGTACAAGTTATTCAAAGCTACTTTAATACTTCCAACGTTCTGAAAAAAACAGCAGCGACACTCACAGCTACTAATAATACTGACTTAAATACTTACCATTGCGCCCACTTTAGCTGTCACGGGTATTTTAACTTAACAAACCCCGGTAAATCAGCCTTAATTTTGGCAAATGCACCCGTCGCAGACACACCAACAAAACTCGACTCCGAACGTTACCTGAATTTGCGAGTAGGGGAAACCCACGATTTAGAAAAATGCCTTACCTTAGATAAAATCTTCGCTCTCAAATTAGAAAAATGTCGCCTCGTCACTCTTTCTGCTTGCGAAACTGGATTAATTGATTTTCAAAATACCAGTGACGAATATATTGGATTACCTAGCGGTTTTCTATTAGCAGGTAGTCCCAGTGTCGTTAGTTCCCTATGGAAAGTAGATGACCTTTCCACCAGCTTTTTGATGATTAAATTCTACGAAAACTTATTCAAACTCGGTCGATTGGAAGCAGGAGATGTTGCCATAGCCCTGAAGGAAGCTCAAAACTGGCTGCGAAATCTGACTATTGAGGGATTAGACAGATTTTTGGAGGAACACAAAACCCAGATTGAAAAAGTCCTTGCTCAACTAAGAGTAGGACAACGCATCATATTTCAAGAATCTTTGAAACTAATCAAGCAACGTCAACCCCTACCTTTCGCAAATCCCTACTACTGGGCTGGATTTACAGCTTCTGGACTTTAAGCACCAGATTCGGGGACTTTACAAAAGTTTTTCGCACCTAGTTTAAAAACACAAATACTCAGTGCAGTCGCAGTACCTAGAGGAATGCCTGCACTAACAGCCAATGGTTCTACAATTGGAGCAATTAATCCAGATTCCAAAAATTGTCTAACTTCCTCCTGACAGAGGAATTGGCGGCTTTTTTCGAGCAAATCATTTAACGATCTATCTGCTTCCTGTGCAGTCTCCCGCATAACAAGCAGTGGAACGGCATCGTCTAAATAGCCTTCACACTCTTCTATGGTATCCAAAGCTGCTAAAGCCCCTGGACTATCCGCCAACTGGCTGCGAAACTGACTAATTTCCTCTGGTGTAACGGTAAGCATTTAAATAAATACACGAAATTTCAGCAATTATACCTCTAATAGTTTCGCAGAAAGCTTTTAACAAATCGAGACAGTTAGCGATCGCTTTCGTGGATAGAGAGAGAACTAAAAACTATAATGAACGCATGAAGTAACTAATAAAAGCAAAATAGTTACAAATAATTGCTAACAGCAAGGAGAATGTAAATAATGGAGGCTGATAGCATTTCAGAGCAAAGGCTACTTGAAAAAATTCAAAAGCTACCTCCCGAAAAAGTTTTGCTAGTTGAAGATTTTATTGATTCTTTGGATCAGCAAAATACAGATCATAGCCTTACCTTTGCAGCAGCAAAACTTTCTGAGCCAGTTCTGCTTAAAATCTGGGATAATCCTGATGATGCAGAATATGACACACTATGAATTTGATGATATTAGCTATTTTGGGTTGATATGCGATCGCACCTCAATTCAAAGCCTCGCTCTATCACTCAAACTCAGTTTCGCAGAAAGCTTTTAACAAATCAATACTGAGATAATTTTGCATCAACAACCCGACCTGCTGACCTTTTTTGTTGACGCTTCAGCACTGCGATCGCACCAAAAGCACCAAGGGCTAAAATCCCCAAGTTGATCGCAGGTTCAGGGACAGACTTCGCCTCAATCGCCGCCAATGCAGCATCTGCTATCACCTGATGAGCAGCCGTCGTTGGGTGGAAACCGTCCCAGACGAGAAACTTGTTGTTACCTGGGTTACATATATCTGGACTAAATAGACAAGAATCGGTTACATTCGTAAAACCTAATGCACTTGCCTGATTAAATAAAGAATAAGTATCAACAGAGAAGATGTTGAGATTCGGGTTTTGACTCAAAGCGCTCACAGTTTTTGCTAAACCCAAGTTAAACTCATTAGTTGATTTGCTAAGAGTTGTAGGGTTGCGATTATCAATTTTAGCTGCTGGTAGCTTTCCTAAATCTGGCAAGTTAAACACCAAAATATTTTTCGCGCCGACTCCTACCAGAGTATTCAACGCCAGGGATATATTACTGATTGGCGTGGTTGAGTCTTTGGGGTTGAGAAAAAAGAAATCATTCGCACCTCCCCACAATGTATAAAGTGCATTTGGATCAGCAGTTTGATTATTTGCTTTCAGAGTTCCAGCAAAACCAAGGACTTGTTTGAGTACTCCCGGTAAATTCTCATTCGGACGGACAGCGTTATCTAAACCAGAGCTAGCACCACCGAAAGCGAAGTTTATCCCTTGGGTAGGAATTGGTGTGGGAGGAATAGTAGTGAAATTAATATCAGTCAATAAAGTGGGCTTTAATCCTAGCTGATCTCCGAGATAATCCACCCAGAGCGGCCCATCGGAAAAACGCCCTTCAAAGTAAGGTGGGCTTTGAGGGAATGTTTTCTTGGTAGCATTATATATATTGCCTGTATCAGAAAGACTATCACCAAATACATAAAGCTGATCAAAACTCGCAGCCGAGGCTTTGGTCGGCAACATGAAAGAAAATAGAACGAATCCTGCTGCGATCGCTTGTTTTTTCATATTCATTTTACCTGTGGTATTCCTTAGTCTGTTTAAAAGTAATCAAAGGCCGATAGTAAGTTACTTCAAAATTACAGCATATTTCAAGAAAGGTGAAGTACACTTTGATGATAAAATTAACCTAACAGGAAAGGGATACAACCTGTCTAAAAACCTAGCAGCCTAACGGCTTTGCGCTGTACCTTCTCCCAAGGGGAGACGCTAACGCGAAGACAACTGAACGCCACTTGCTACAACGGGGGGAACCCCCGCAACGCAGTGGCTCATCTATGGGGTTCTACTCGTTGTTCTAGTAGTGCTTTTGGACAACCTGAAAGTAGGTAAAAGATTCATAGGAACTAGACGACCAGCTTTAAAACTCAAACAAATTTTGGATAAATCCAACTACGGTAGGCATAGCGAAAGTTAAAGCTTGGGAGCCAGTGCGTTGGGCGGCTCTGCCGACTTGAAGCACCTGGCGTGGAGAGAACCACCTCTGGACTAGGTAACGCAAGGAACTTAGTTTAAGTGGACTCGTTGAACCAAGAATCTCAGTCACTTTAGTGCTGAGAGTGTCAATTAACTATTCCTCAAAAGTTCATCAAACCCAGATAAAAACGCTGTAAATACTTAGATTTACATTTTCTTGATAAAAAATAGGTGTATTACAAAGAGATAGAAAAATTTATATGCTCAGAGGTGGTAATTACCCACTTTTATGCTATCGATGGACTAACCGCGTTTTAATTTCAAAGCCTCAGCAGCCGATACGCCCTCACCCTGAGTGCCGAAATATGACAAACCTGTAGCAGCCTCAGCACGAGTTACTGGTTTTTTAGGTTGAAACAGAGTCGTATAACCAAATACCCGCCGAATATTGGATTGTTCGCTATTCTGGTAATCGGCCAACACTGCTCTTAAAGCCTTGGGGTCAATTCGCGCTGCATCTTGGAAACCCCAGGTTTGTTTTACAGCATCTAAGTTAGCAGAGGGTAAAGCTTGGCGAGTATCTAGAGGTAATTTCCACAGCAGCAACTGTTCCCGCGTTAGGGGTGCATCAGGACGAAACAAAACTACTGTAGAATCTCCAGACAAAGGACTGGGAATTAACCCAGCTTCGGCTAATCCCTGAATTGCTGGAAAATCAGGGTCTTTTGCGGACACATCACTAAAAATTGGTTGAGTACTTTCTGATGCCAAGCGAATTTGTTTCGCTGGATTGCTGGCATACATAGCATTGTTAGCAGCAATTAGCCAACGGGCGTATTCACGATGTGTAATGATTTTACTGGGTTCAAACTGGTTAGTTGTGGTAGTAGAGTTGCTCTTATTTGCCTTTGGTTCTAGAGACAAAACACCTAATGCAGCCAAGTCTTGGATGTGTTGCCGCCATTCTTGCGGTACCTTATTCAGATCGTTGAAAGCCTGAGATTCGGTTGTGGCTGTAGGAGTTGTTTGGTTATTAGCGATGTTTGGTGGCTGTGCTGCCAAATTTGCAGGTGGTACCGGGCCAATGAACTGGGGATTGCCTGGTTGAGGAATGGCGTTATTAGTTTCGTTAGGATTTGTAGTTGGGGTAGGTTGTGCCGTTGTAGTACTATTCGGTACGTACTCAATTAATAATTCAGTGGCTGTTTGGGGTTGATTCGGTGTGGCCTTAGTAACTGATTTAGGCTGAATGGAAACCTTCAACAGCAAATTGTTACGACGTGCCTCAAAAGCACCACCCGCATCATCTGTTGGCTGTTGCAAAATCTGCCAGTTATTTGTTTGAAACTGGCTGCGATAAAAGCTAGCAATAAAGTTGCTGGGGTCAGAACTCAACCAACGAGTTGAGATTCTGTTTTCTGAGCCACTAGCAGGTGTAACTTCCTGTAGTTTGGCATTGGAATATAGGGGGATATCTTTGGGAAAATCAGTTGGTAACTTAATTGTTGATTCGTTTTGCTGTGCTTGCGGTGGCTTAACCTGAGATTCTTCAAACACAGCTGGATTGTTTTGCAGCTGAGGATCTGCCGCCAAAGATTGCTCAAGGTTTTTGGCGACTGGACTGTTAGCACAGGCTGTTAACGAGGTGAGTAGAACAGCCCAAATTAGAAATACAGCTGGACGTTTACAGGGAAGCACAGGAAATCACAAATTGAGTTTCAATCCCTACCCTAGCGCAGACTGTTCATTAAATGGGAATCCGAATAGGGGATTGGGCATTTCCTCCAGTCCCCCTGCTCTTGTTCGTATTGGTGAAGATGATGATATCTCAAAAAATTAGTAAACGGTAGCTAAAAGCTACCGTGTTGTCTTTGTTTTACAGCCATTAGGTTTTATTCCCATGCTTATTTATAGAATTCCCTAAAATTCTGGCAAACTAACATTTTCGGAAAAAAAACACAAATAAATCTGGAATGCTTGCTAGATAAGAGTTTTGTGATTTTGGTAGTCCCTTAGTTCTGAGATCAGGGTTAGAGCCACCCACTACGAACTAATCAAAATTAATCTGGCAGACTGCAAAATCATGAATCAATTTTTCAGATATAGGACTAGTATTTGATTTTTGAAATGCACGTAGTGGACCCTCTAGGCTAAAATAGTGCATTAGACGTAGGTTGGGTGAAGCGGAGCGCAACCCAACTGATTATCAGGATGTTGGGTTACGCAAAGCTCCACCCAACCTACAATTTTTTTGCTGAAGCGGTTCGTTATTCCGTAACTCGTGCGTCAGTCCTAAATTTTTCAGATAGTTCTCGAAATATTCAATTACCAAAGCGGATAACTGATTGCAAGTTCGCCAAAAAACCAAAAGTTTGAATCTCTTTGCAGATGCACTAGCAGTCAGGCGATGCCTACGGTGGTCACTGAGCTTGCCTGCCCTGAACCTGCGCCGTACCCTTCGGGATCTTGCTACGCGCAGCGTCTCGTAGAGAAGGGTCGAAGTGCGGGCAAGCTCAGTCTACGCCAAGCAACTGAAGTGATAGACTAGGACTAAAGCCCCCCTTAGCCTCACCCAAGGAGGGCAATGGATAAAGTTCGCTAACGCTGGCTTACAATTGATTCTGGAAATTATTCATCTAACGATGGTAAGCTGAGTAAGGCAATAGCTGGAAAATGCCAGTGTTAACCAATTCCAGGAACTTAGCGTAAGTTCGTTATTCTTGGCGGCTGGGGTTATATGCAAAGCAATCAAGTGTTGCAGCAGTTTCCCTAGTATCTGTTAGCGATCGCTGTTTCCCAATCAACAGTAGGATTGGGTAGAGACAAAAAAGACACTTCATCGGATGCACTGGCGGTTGAGAAAACCCTCTACAAACTTGGTCTGAACAGTTAACAGCTTCCTGATAGATTAGATACAATTAGGATTTGCGTTTGGTTGGGCGTAGGCTTTGCCCAACCTAGGCATCGCTATTTCAAAGCGAGGACTCGAATTGACATGGTGCTGCACTAGCCAATTTGACATAGTATCAAAGCTTTCACCTGCTGGCTCTGGCGAAAATTTTGATTCAGGGCAAGGGTGTTTGTTGGAGATGAAGTTAGCCAAAAAGGGGCAAAAGGCAGCGAAAAGATATGTCTGATGTCAAAAACGCCAATCTGATAGAAGTATGAAAATCTAAAATAGATATTAAATTGAAGAAAAAACAACGACCATCGACAACCGTCAGTCCATTTTACTTTCTGTAAAGCGTCACCGGGTTGTTACGAGTGCTGAAACACGATTACATGCAACTTTCCCAGGATCAGCCTATTTATTCTGAGGCTCCACTCCAGCTGTTACTGTTTGTCGATGGACGCCCCAAGTCCCGACAACAGGTGCAGCGAATACGTGCTTATTTAAAAGAATTGCAGGCTGAGTACAGTTTTGAACTTCAAATTATCGATATTGGACAACAACCTTACTTAGCAGAACACTTTAAATTGATCGCAACGCCAGCTTTAATCAAAATCCATCCTGAACCACGACAGATTTTAGCTGGGAGTAATATCATAACGCAATTGAAAAACTGGTGGCCTCGCTGGCAAGCTGCTGTAGACACCTACTTAAAATTACAGTCAGACTTACAAGAACGTATAGACGACAATGCTAGAGTGACATTACCCAAATCCACTATCCGTTCAGTTGCAGTTTCTGCTGAACTCATCCGACTCTCAGACGAAATTTTTCGCTTGAAGCAGGAAAAAGATCACCTCCAAGAGCAGCTACATTTTAAAGACCGGGTGATTGCGATGCTGGCACACGATCTCCGCAATCCGCTAACTGCTGCCGCGATCGCCATAGAAACTCTCCAATCTAACTACAATTTAGAGACAGGGGAATTCCGGCGCCTTAAACCATCGATGACGGCACATTTATTAAAACAAGCCCGTAATCAAACTAAAGTCATTGATCGGATGATTGCCGACCTTTTGCAGGTAGGTTGTGGCAAAGATATAGAATTTCCGATTATACCACAAAAAGTACAGCTAGGTAAACTTTGCTTAGATGTACTAGAAGAATTAGGCGATCGCTACACCGCCAAAGCCCAAGAGGTAGAAACGGATATTCCCAATGACTTACCTGATGTATATGCTGACCCAGAACGCATCCGCCAAGTGCTAGTGAATCTGTTGGATAATGCCATCAAATACACCCCAAAAGGTGGAAAGATTAGCGTTGCCGGATTGCACCGCACTACCCAAAAAGTTCAGTTTAGTATAGGCGACACTGGGCCTGGTATTCCTGTAGAAAATCGCGATCGCATCTTTGAAAACCACTTTCGCCTGCAACGGGATGAAGCTACAGAAGGTTATGGCATTGGTCTTTGTTTATGCCAACGCATCGTCCTAGCACATTATGGCCAAATTTGGGTAGATTCTGCCCCCAATAACGGAGCATGGTTTCACTTCACATTGCCAGTTTATCCTTCTTAGGGATTGGGGATTCACAAATGACAAATGACAAATGACAAATGACAAATGACAAATGACAAATGACAAATGACAAATGACAAATGACAAATGACAAATGACAAATGACAA
>NZ_JBALBY010000101.1:0-53412 GCF_036919575.1 Nostoc sp.
AGATGAGGGAGATGAGGGAGATGAGGGAGATGAGGGAGATGAGGGAGATGAGGGAGATGAGGGAGATGAGGGAGATGAGGGAGATGAGGGAGATGTAGTTAATAGTTAAAAGGGCGGTTAGAAACCGCGTCTACACGAGACTTTACCCACCTCCGTGGGTTTCAAACACTCATTTTTTTTTAGTCCGCGTAGGCGGACTTCGCTTGTATAGCCGCGAATTCTATTCGCTAGGGCTAAGAGGGTGTTTGAAAAGTATTTAGTTGTGATTTTAGGCACTTCTAGATCCCCCCTAACCCCCCTTAAAAAGGGGGGAACCGGAATCAAAGTCCCCCAATTTATCGGGGGATTTAGGGGGATCTAGAACGTTTTGCTACCAAGAAGAGGACTTTTCAAACAACCTCTAACGAATCGCACGCACGCACATCAGTCTTTTCTTATATCTTGCACCAGGCGACTAGAAGTCGCGGCTACACGAGACTTTACCCACCTCCGTGGGTTAAAAATAAAAACCTTTGATTTTCTCTTAGTCCACGGAGGTGGACTTCGTTTGTATAGCCAAGCCAGTGCGGTCTTGGGGGTTTCCCCCATGAGCAACTGGCGTGCGATTTCTAATCGCCAGGACTAGGTGCAAGATGTGAGTTTTCCTTCATCCCCGCATTAGCTGCGTATCTTCAAATACTAGGAATTTCCTGAAGACACTGCACATAACAAATGTTACTGTGTGGCTAGTTGAAAACCAAGAGGCAGATAGCCTTTACCAGTATTGAATCTGCTTTGTGTTTCTATACAACAGTCACGGTGATAGGCACAATATTCAAGTAGCTTGAAATATGAACATCACTCGTATTCACCGCCAGTTTGAAAAACTATGGTTAACCGTTTTACTTCCGTGAGTACTGCCCTCACTGTTAAGGTAGTTGGAATAATCTGTATTTTGTCCTTTTTCGTGGACTTTTTGATTCTATTGTTACCCTTTCAACCTACTGATCGGGTATGGCAAATCAACTTGGCAACAGCGCTAGTTGATCGGGGAATTGTTCCTTTAGTAGGTTTAGGGCTTCTGTTTACTGCCTATTGGATTGATAGTGCTGATGCCGGAAGCGATCGCCCCCAAGGTATCGATTTAAGATTTCCCGCCGTGATCCTCTCAAGTATTTTAGGGTTGATGTTCTTGCTAATTTTTCCCTTGCACCTCAATAACGTCAATCAAGCTAAGACTCAAACAGTCAACCGCATCACCCAAGAAGCAGATCAGGCAGAAAATCAACTGAACACTCGGTTATCGCAATTGCAAGCACAACTGACTACTGACCAAGGAAAAGCTCAACTAGAGCAGCTGCGAAACCAAACCAAAGCTCAGTTTAGTGAAATCCTCAAAGATGACCAAAAATATAAGCAAGCTCTTGAAAGCTCTCAAATTCCCGCAAATATCAAAGATTTACTGAGGAAGGCTAAAAAAGATCCTCAAATACTTGACAAAGCTATCGAACAACAAACAGATATTCAGACGCTGCAAACTCAACAACTGAGCCAACTTCGCCAGCGCAGAGACGAAGCACAGCAACAAGCTAAAGATACTGCTTGGAAGTCTGGACTACGGATTGGAATTAGCAGTTTGCTGTTATCCATTGGTTACATTATCATTGGCTGGACAGGCTTAAGAGGTAGAGGTGCTGTACAAGGTGGTAAACCTAGAGCTACTGCACGTTAATCTACTATTGGCATGGCAGTAGGACGTATCCAATAATTGTTGACGGCTGATACTGCCATGCGCCCAATAACCATAAAAAGGCAATTATCACTGAGTAAAATCACTATAAAACTTGGCTAATGTTCTCAATTTACATCCTGACATATAACGAAGAACTAGATATTGCTGCTTGTATCGAATCGGCGATGCTATCGGATGACATCATTGTTGTGGATTCATGCAGTAGCGATCGCACTGTGGAAATCGCTAGTCGCTATCCCATCCGCGTTATCCAACACGCTTTTGAAAGCCACGGACGCCAACGCACCTGGATGTTAGAGTCTATCCCCGCACAGCACGAATGGGTTTACATTCTCGAAGCTGACGAGCGCATGACACCAGAACTGTTCGCGGAATGCGAAAAGGCAAGTCAGAATCCAGACTACATCGGTTACTACGTGGCTGAACGTGTCATGTTCATGAATCATTGGATTCGCTACAGCACACAGTATCCCCGTTACCAAATGCGCCTCTTCCGCCACGGTAAAGTGTGGTTTACAGACTACGGTCATACTGAGCGGGAAGTTTGTGAGGGTGCAACTAGCTTTTTAAAAGAAACATATCCTCACTACACTTCTAGCAAAGGCTTGAGCCGATGGATTGAAAAACATAACCGTTATTCTACAGATGAAGCTCAAGAAACATTGTATCAATTAGAGCAAGGAAAGGTAAACTGGCGAGATTTATTCTTTGGCAAATCGGAAATCGAAAAACGCCGCGCCCTGAAAGATTTGTCTTTGCGTTTACCCGCTAGACCGTTGCTACGGTTTATATATATGTATTTTATCTTAGGCGGCTGTTTAGATCGACGCGCTGGACTTGCTTGGTGTACATTGCAGGCATTCTACGAATATCTGATTTTGCTCAAAGTCTGGGAAATGAAGTATCTACCAAAACCTAATTTAGACGCAACAGTAATTCTGGCACAGGAGAGTATAGAACAGGTGCAGTGCGCCGATTCTGAAACTACACAGGCTGATGTGGCGTGAAGAAGTTTTGATTCAAAAGTAGCGATCGCCTCTGGTGGGCGGGTATGCGATCGCAAAATCAGAACTTAGAACTCAAGAGTTATTGATTAGGGTAGTACAGGAGTGCTACATCTAAACGAGAAGCACTGAAAATTGAAAGCCATAGATCCCTGACTTCTTGGAAAAGTCGGGGATGTTGTTTCTGATGATTTAGAACTGCCATCAATATATAATAAATTAAGATTTTTAACGGAACATTTTCATAAAAGCCGCTCCTGCTCAACTAGCCAGATAAAATCATTCCTCAATTTACCTGGCCGTGCTTTCGCAATCATCACCAAATTTTGATTGAGCGCGGTAGATTAGTAATATTTAAGAGACTTGCAACAATCATTTACAAGTCTTACAAAGAAAAGTAACATCCTCTGAGAATAGCCACTCGCCATCGGATTGGTTGATGTCTATGTGTATGCTATCGGAAAATAGCTGATTTCCAGCAACAAGTACGTGTTTTTGCGGCAGCAGCCAAGGTGCTAGCGTTTTGGACAGTTACTTGCGGCAGAAGTTGCCAAAGTTAAAGTCTTCGGAATTTGACGAATCTGCTGGTATGGATACCAATTAGGACTTACGCAAAACCACACGCTATAGGGGCAATTCATGAATTGCCCTAAGAAGAAAATCACTCTTTTCGGCTATTGTTTGCGTAAGTCCTGCCAATAACAAAAGTTCCTCTAGCTTAAAACAGGAGAATCGGGGCTTGGTAATCGATCGCCTAAAACAGGACTTAAAAAACGACCTGATTGCTGGTTTGTTGGTAATAATTCCCCTAGCAACCACTATCTGGCTGACAATTACCATTGCTACTTGGGTAATCAACTTCCTCACCCAAATTCCCAAACAACTGAATCCCTTTGATGGGTTAAACCCAATTTTAGTAAATATACTGAATTTATTAGTAGGATTAGCTGTACCACTACTAAGTATATTATTAATGGGCTTGATGGCTCGCAATATTGCTGGGCGCTGGTTGTTAGATTTTGGTGAGCGATTATTACACGCAATTCCTTTAGCGGGACAGGTATATAAAACCCTCAAACAGCTTTTAGAAACAATCTTAAAAGATTCTAATGGCAAGTTTCGCCGGGTAATTTTGGTAGAGTATCCCCGGCGAGGAATTTGGGCGATCGCCTTTGTCACGGGTGCAATCAGCAGTGATATTCAAGCCCAGATGTCTCGTCCCGTGCTAAGTGTTTTTATCCCCACCACCCCGAATCCCACTACCGGATGGTACGCAGTCGTTCCTGAAGACGAGGTGGTGAACCTCTCTATGTCCATTGAAGATGCCTTTAAAATAGTTGTATCAGGTGGGATTGTCGCCCCCAATACGCCCTTGGTTTTCGCCAAAGAATCCACACTGGAAGTGAAACACGACGAAATCAAGCAGCAGGTTATTCCCGTTGAAGAAACTTAAAATCAATCTGGCATACTCACAAGCAAATGCGTAATGTTGTTGTTTGACTGTGCCAAAGTTGATAGACTTATAAGTTTGTCCCGCCTAGTTAATCAGTTCTCGCACAATCACCCCTCACTTTTATGCAACCTCGGAAACCCCAGCAAATTGCTCGTGAATTGGCGCTTTTAAGCCTTAGCCAATTGCCAGTCAACCCAAAGAAATTAGATAAATTGGAAGACGATCAACTAGTATCCAAGTTGGTGCTAGGAGCAGTACGCACTCTGACCTCAGAAGTGCAAGATACCCTCGATAATGCCGCAGGTGAACTGCAACGCAGTAACGATCGCCTCTTAAGTAGCCAAACTAGGGCTTCCGACATCAATACTGCTAGAACAATGCTGCAAGAAGCGATCGCCTGCACCCAGACAGCAATCAATCAGTTGGGTACCGCAGTTGATTTCCCAGTATTGATTCAGTTAGCTAATCAGGATAAGGGAGTTCGGAATTACGCAAAAGAGCTTGTGATTACCGTCAACGAAAATCGACACATTATAGATCAACTCCTTTCTACTGCCTTAGTAGATTGGCAAGTAACTCGCCTCGCCCAAATTGACCGCGATATCCTCCAAATCGCTGTGGCAGAAATGAAGTTCTTAGGAGTTCCAGACAGTATCGCCATCAACGAAGCTGTGGAACTAGCCAAACGCTACAGTGGAGACGATGGTCATCGGTTTATTAACGGTGTTTTGCGCCGAGTCAGTGACCAGAAAAAGAGTGCGTAGTTTTTTTATACTTATATGGACACTCGGTAAGCGTAAAACTCAGTCCCCTTAGGGCTGAGATATAAGCGACGCGTGCGATTTTAATCGCCGTATTCTGATGATATCTGGCTATTTTATGTAGGTTACGTTAACATAAGATTGTAGTTGGTAGGTCGAGCCGATGATAGTTTACGAGTTCAAAATTAAAGGAAAAGATAAGCAATATCGTGCAATAGATGACGCTATTCGTACCAGCCAATTCATTCAAAATAAAGCTTTACGCTATTGGATGGATAATAAAAATGCTGGACGATATGACCTCAATAAATATTGTGCTGTATTAGCTAATGAATTTCCCTTCGCCGATGAACTCAATTCAATGGCTAGGCAATCTGCTGCTGAACGTGCTTGGAGTGCAATATCTCGGTTTGACAATAACTGCAAGAAAAAAGTTAAGGGTAGAAAAGGCTATCCAAAGTTTAAGAAAAACTGCCGTTCTGTTGAATATAAAACATCAGGATGGAAGCTTTCACAAACTCGCAAAGCTATAACTTTTTCAGACAAAAAAGGAATAGGCTCTCTGAAACTAAAGGGAACCTACGACTTAAATTACTACGAGATTAAGCAGATTAAGCGTGTTCGCTTGGTGCGCCGCGCCGATGGGTATTATGCACAATTTGCGATTGACGTTAATGTTAGGGTCGAAACACAACCATCTGGGCAGGTAGTTGGTATTGACTTGGGATTGAAATATTTCATTGCTGATAATAAAGGCAACGTGGAGCAGTCACCCCAGTTTTACCGCAAGTCTGAAAAGCAGCTAAATCGTGCTAACCGCAAGAAATCCAAGAAGTACGATCCGAAAAAGAAAAAAGCCAAAAAGCCGCAATCAACCAACTACCACAAAGCTAGAAATCGATATGCCCGTAAGCACTTAAGAGTAAGTAGGCAGCGAAAAGAGTATTGCAAGCGTGTTGCATACTCCGTCATCCAATCTAACGATTTGGTCGCCTATGAAGACTTAAATGTTAAGGGCTTGGTACGTAATCGACATCTGGCTAAGTCAATCAGTGATATTGGCTGGTCAACTTTCCGCTCATGGTTAGAATACTTTGGACATAAATATGGGAAGGTAACGGTCGCCGTTCCTCCCCACAACACAAGCCAAAACTGCTCTAACTGTGGTCAGAAGGTGAAAAAATCTCTGTCTACTAGAACTCATGTTTGTCCCTATTGTGGGTACACAGAAGACAGAGATGTGAATGCAGCCATCAACATCTTAAAATTAGGACTTAGTACCGTGGGGCACACGGGAACTTACGTTTGGGGAGATTTGCCCTCTTGGGCGATTGGTGCAAACCTGTCGTCTAACGGCGAGTCATTGAACCAAGAATCTCAGTGGCTTTAGCCCTGAGAGTGTCTAAACTCATAATTCATATAACCAATACTTCTGCAATGGTTTTTAATTGGTTCCGTCGTCAATATAACGATTCTTCTGATACTCCCTCTCAAAAGAAGCAGGAAGAAACTCCTCCTGCACAAGAACCCCAACCAGAGCCAGCCGAAACGTCAATACCAACTGCTGAAACTGCACCAGACACAACGGCAGATTTGTTGGCGTTTGCTAAAGCTGCCTACAAAAATATTCAGCAAAAACAACAAGCCGAGGTAGTAGAAACCCCGCCAGATTCAGCAGATACCTCAGCACAACCTGAAACTCCAGAAACGGCAATTGCCCAAATCGCCGAACCAGAAGCAACTGAGGAACCTGTTAGTACAACGGTAGAAATTGCACAGCCAGAAGTTATCCCAGCTGCTACTGAGTCAGAAATTACAGAAGATTCCTCAGTGGCAGCAATTCCCGATCAGCCAGATATCAAAAGCCCAGAACTAACCACAAGTGAAGCTGAACCAATACCCACCGAACCACTAGCTACGCCAGAGGCAGCACAGTCAACAGGACTATCTTTCTTAGAACGGGCGGCGGCAGAACGGCAAGCCAAGCTGGAACAACTAGTAGCCACCGCCATTGAAGTCCCAGAAGCGGAGGTAGTACAGCCAGTAGCTGCAACCTCAGAGACAGGAGAGGAAATTCCTGGACTGGTATTTGATGATGGGTTTGTCTGGTCGGCGAGAGTCCTAGCAGCTCAAGGTAGAAGTCCAGAAGACGTTTCTATTGAAGAAATTACCTGGCTGAAAAAGCTTCGGCAAGGGTTAGACAAAACTCGCCGTAGTATTCTCAACCAACTCAAAGCGATCGTTGGTCAAGGACCGCTTAACCAAGCTGCCGTGACGGAAATTGAGGCATTGCTCCTGCAAGCTGATGTGGGTGTAGAGGCGACAGACTTTATTATCAATGCCCTACAGAAAAAACTTCGAGAAGAAGTTACCGCACCAGAAGAAGCGATCGCTTACCTGAAAAAAATCCTCCGGGATATGCTGGATGCACCAAGCATTACATCCCATAAAACTACCTTTACCCCAGAAAAAGAAACCTTAAACATTTGGTTAATCACCGGGGTGAATGGTGCCGGGAAAACCACCACCATCGGCAAAATTGCCCACTTGGGACAAAAATCTGGCTATAAATGCTTGATTGGGGCAGCAGATACCTTCCGCGCCGCCGCCGTCGAACAGGTGAAGGTTTGGGGTAGCAGAAGTGGTGTAGAAGTAATTGCCAATCCGGGAAAGAATACAGATCCGGCAGCAGTTGTGTTTGATGCGATCGCAGCCGCTCAAGCGCGTCAAACCGAATTACTTCTGATAGATACAGCTGGGCGACTGCAAAACAAGAAAAATTTAATGGACGAACTCGGTAAAATCCGGCGAATTATCGACAAAAAAGCCCCAAATGCCAAAGTAGAATCTCTTTTAGTTCTAGATGCCACTTTAGGTCAAAATGGACTGCGGCAAGCTGAAGTTTTCTCTCAAGCTGCCCAACTGAGTGGCGTTGTCTTAACCAAGCTGGATGGCACCGCTAAAGGCGGCGTTGCCCTTGCTGTTGTGCAGCAGCTAGGTTTACCCATTCGCTTTATTGGTGCTGGCGAAGGAATTGAAGACCTGCGCCCCTTTTCCAGCTATGAGTTTGTGGAGGCCCTCTTGAGTGGCTAGTTGAAAAATTTGGAGTTAAAAATTTTTCTTGACAAGCTGATAAATTTAGGGATGACTAAATCTGGTATTATCACTTGAACTAACTAGTACCGCTTTGCGTAATTCGTAATTCGTAATTCGTAATTCGTAATTACTGTTCCGTAAGGGTTTTAGACATTTCAAATGGGTGGCTTATTTACGCCGTGCTGTACTAGTACACTATGGCGGAATTCAAAATTCACTGATTCAAAATTAAAACAGGTATACAGCGTAAGCGTTGGGAGCATCTCAGTTTTGCAAATATACCAGATGAGAAAAAAGATTCTTGCTCCCTCTCCTTACTAAGGAGAGGGTTGGGGTGAGGTTTTACAAGGCTTTTTAAGAAAGTGAGATGCTCCCGTAAGCGTTTCATTGATTTTGAATTGGTGTTTTATTTACGCCGTGTTGTACTAGAAACAAAATACTGGAAACATCTCAAGCCCTAAAACCATGAGTTTGTCCCAATAAACCTGACTCAAAAGATAGCTTAACTCACTTTTGTCTCGTTTCAATGGGTTTAAGTTTTGCATCTTCAGCAACTCAAAATTCCTAAAACGAGAAATTCAAAATGGAAAAGCTTAATTTTGGCCATTATCCCGACAATTATGGTATACAAATTAAGTATTTGAGGACTTATTTACATATTCTCAGGTTTGGGAATGAGTGTAAGTCTGTTTTTTCCCAACCCAAGCTCGATTTGAGCGCTTCTAGAGGTTTTCACTCAAAATACTTCTAGTCTCCTAGTTGCCTCTGCCAAACAGTCACTCTGAAAACGTTAGGAATTATTCTTTGAATAGAGTATTTTTATAACTTTAGAGATATGCTTTGGGAATTAAGTTATGAAAAAATGAAAAGCTTTCTTAACTATCACCGAAACTAGTAATTTTTACGGGTTGGATTTGGACTAAAAATACATGATTTGAAATTACGAATATTCCATCAGAAATACAATAAGCAAATAAAATACTTATAAAATTTGCCTGTTACGTCTTTATACTCTTGCTAAAATCACAAGTATTGTCTAAATATGGTTTAGCAATGCCAAAGCCAAAAGATTTATAAGTAATCTAAAATCTACCAATATAAAGTGCAATAGTACCTGTGCCTGTGTCTCAACTGCCCTCTCAACCCACTGAAAACAATAGTAGTGCTGCGACGGATGTCACACCAGTCGTGGCACTCAAAGAACTCGTGGCAAGGTTGCACCGGGAACAGAACAAAATTCAAGATTTGCTAAGTTCTTTAGGATTTGCCCTGAGAAGTTTCAATAATTTGAATCAGTTTTTGGAACTGATCCCGCTGATGGCAACAAGAGTGACGGATGCAGACGGCAGCGCCCTGTTTCTCTACAAACATGGTCAAGTCAGGTTAGAGCAGTTACATTGGCAAGATAGTCGCCAGCGAAAAAATATCCGCAAAGCGCTAGAAATAGCCAGCAGTCAAATCACGCTTATACCCAATACTGCCCCTCTAGCCAATGCCACGGGGATTTTGGATGACCAGATGCATCACTATTTGGGGCCAGATGTACAAATCTTTGGTACGGCGATTCTGGTGAAGCATACAGAACGGGGATGGCTCTATGTCTTGAGCCGCGATCCAGAATATAGTTGGACAGAAACTAGGCAAAAGTTAGTTAGGTTAGTGGCAGACCAAACAGCAGTAGCGATCGAAAACGATGAACTAGCTGTAGAACTAAGAAAAAAAGAACGCTTAGACCAAGAACTAGAAATTGGCGCAGAAATTCAACGGCGACTTCTGCCACGTCAATGCCCCATAATCCCTGGAGTAGTCCTGGCGGCACGTTGTAAACCTGCCAATCGCGTCGGCGGAGACTACTACGACTTTATTGCTACCAATCACAATAAGATTCAGCCCAAGACTAAAGACAGCACGGAAACTAGTCGCTGGGGTTTGGTTATTGGAGATGTCATGGGCAAAGGTGTCCCGGCTGGGCTAATTATGACGATGATGCGGGGAATGCTAAGGGGAGAAGTGCTACATGGTAATTCCCCAGCCGGAATTCTACAAAACTTAAATAGAGTTATGTATGCGGATTTGGAAAATTCCCACCGCTTTGTAACGCTATTTTACTCAGAATATAATCCCTACAGCCGAATTTTGTCTTATAGTAATGCGGCACACAATCCTCCTTTGTGGTGGCACGCAGCTACGAAAACTGTCAGCCGTTTAGATACTCTAGGAATGTTAATCGGTTTGGATGCTAACAGCCAATATGAAGATGCCCAGGTACAGTTAGAGTCTGGGGATACGATTATTTATTATACAGATGGCTTGACCGATGCTGCTGCCGCAGGTGGCGATCGCTTCGATGAAGAGAATTTTGTCACTGGCTTCAATACGGCTTGTAAGTACTGCAATGGCCCAGAAGAGATTGTGGATTACCTATTTGACCAAGTTCAGCAATTCATCGGTGCTGATAAGCAAAACACTGATGATATGACACTAGTTGTTCTGCAAATTTTATAAGAAGAATTCAGAACTCAGGAGCGGAGCCGGAGACGCTCCGCCTCCGGTCAGAATAAAGTCATGAATTCTGTACGAGTGGGTGATGAATATTGGTTAAAACCTCGCCCCTGGCGATGCCCTGACTTGTGCCGAGTGCAGCCGAGGTAGCTTTGTCGAAGGGTGGGCGAAAAAAATTAAAATATTCTCGCCTTAAAACTCTATCCCTTTATGGGTAGAGTATTCGGAATTCTGAATTCTGATTCCTGAATTCTGACTTCTGAATTCTTCTTCAATTATTTTTTCTTTGACTTTCGGTAGCGATCGCCCAAATAGTCTCACATCAGCCTTTTTTGGTGACTTGTTTGTATTTAGCCTTTAGGATTATACATAAAAAATGATCCTTAGAATACTTTTCTGTTCAAGTAAAAACTATATATTTTGCACATCTAGCACAGTAGGAAACGCCAAGGGGGAGACTAGGTAAAAGGTAAAAGGTACAAGGTAAAAAGTCAAAGGTAAATTTACTTGTTCATTTTTGCTTTATTTCTATCCTTGTGACGCAAGCATTTAGCCTACTCCGTTTTGGCGTTTTAATTTTTCCTTTCTCCGCCGTAGCAAGTTCACAACAGCTACGACGGAGTTTTGCTTTCTTTGTTTCTCACGTCCAGATTTAGTTTTTTTTAAACTTCTTGGTATTTAAGTCGATAACCTTGATTTAATGATTTGTCAAGATATTTATGAGAAAATTTTAGATGAAGAATTCAGATGGCTATTAGCTAAGTTGATGTGCAGCTAAATTGTAGAACACGAAAACCCAAAAATATTGTAGTGCGGGCCGAAAAGCCCGCGTCCAATATACAAATTAAATACGCAACAGCTTATTCTTGCGCCCCAGCTTTTTGCAGACTCCCCACGACATTCTTATAACCATTAAATTCTGCAATCATCAAAGCAGTATAACCACCCCGGTTTTTTAAATTCACATCTGCCCCAGCTTGGAGTAATAACTGTACAATTTCGTCATAACCTGCTGAGGCAGCCCACATCAATGATGTCGCCCTGGCGGAGTCTTGAAAATTCACATCTGCCCCCTTTGCCAGCAGTAAATGTATAATCTCTGTGTGCTTGCGTTCGGTTGCCTTGAGCAAAGCAGTTTTGCCATCATCCCCCGGAGTGTTGGCATCAGCACCATAGTCTAGCAATACTTTCACTGTTTGGGTGTGTCCTTGTGATGCAGCCAACGTTAAAGGTACTTCACCAAGGTTTTTCCCATTAATATCTCCCCCAGAATGCAGCAATGCCTCGACAATTTGGCTGTATCCCTGCAACGCTGCTACAAGCAGTGGTGTATCACCCAGATGGTTTTTAATATGGACATCTGCACCCCTGTTAAGTAACACTTGCACTACATCAATGTAGCCTTCCACAACGGCAAGATGTAGGGCAGTTTCATCATCTTGGTCTTGGAGATTAATCTCGGCACCTCGATCTAGTAAAGCTGCTGCGATCGCACTCTGTCCAGCTGCTGCTGCTGCTAATAAAGCAGTTCCACCATCAGCGTTTTTCACATTCACATCCGCCCCTGCTGCTAGGAGTGCTTCCACAATCTTCAGATGTCCCAAGTCTGCCGCTAGCATTAAGACTGTCTCACCCTCCTGATCTTGAATATTGACATCGACACCAGTTTGGAGAATTGCTTCTATAACTTCTATTTTTCCCTGCTTAACGGCGAGTTTCAACGCAGTATCATCATCTTTGTCTGCGATATTAACTTGGGCACCAGCAGCCAATAAAACTCGCACTACATCGATATGACCTTTGAGTACTGCTGCCATTAAAGCTGTGCTGCCATCTTCATTAGTGGCATTGACATCAGCACCTCTGGATAATAAAAGCTGCACAATGTCAAGCTGTTTGGCACTAGCTGCCAACATCAAAGCTGTCAAACCATAGAGTTTTCTGGGCAAGTTGATATTTGCCCCGGCATCTAACAGCGATCGCCCAATTTCGGTGTAGCCTAAATTCGCAGCAAACATTAACGCCGTCGTGCCTTGGCGATCGCACACATCCACCAAGACCCCAGCGGCCAGTACCGCACACAGCCCCTTGATATCGCCACTTTTAGCAGCTTTTAGCAGCAAAGTATCGTTGTTTTCAGTCATGGATGAGATCCCATACAGGGGGTTTTGTTCGTCTATTCTTAAAATTTAGCTCAAGTAGCATTCATCCCACGCCATAATCAAAGATTATGGCGTGGGATGAATGCGAGTGAGTTGAGGTGATCTAAATCTTTTTTCTTAACCATAATGAGAAGCATCGCCAAGTTCTAAATAGTGCCGAAAGTAACGCCCTGTTGTTTGAGCCACTTACGGTATGCAATAGAATAGCGATCGCTCGGTAAATGTACTTCTGCTTGCAAATCCAAAGGTAAGCGTCGGGGTTGCTGGGACTCGACAATGGCAATATCTTGACTAGCAACTTGATTTTGAATATCTAGATAGACTTCCACTCTTACTTCACGGACGCTGTTCACCATTAACCAATATTGCGCTACGCACTCATCTTCATCGACTGGCGTAATTGTATAGAAGATATTTAAACGATGATCTCCAGGACCGAGTTTAAAGTATGCCACTAGCGGACGGAAGATGCGGTAATCGTAAGTGTTGAAAATCAGTGGTGCTTCGAGAGGATTACCCGAATTAAAATCTAGTTCCCACAAACCACATTTGAAACTAATCCCATCTGGAAGAGACTCTAATTCATAGTGCGTCAACTCAGGACGACTGGCGAGGGCAAATAATCCCGAATGCATAATTGGGAAGTGTGCCGGATCGATGAAATTTTCCAGCGCCCGCAGAGGGCTAGAGTGATAGTAGTAGGGGCCACAGAAAATCTTGCGATAGACCGGATCATCCCACTCAGAAAACGGAGCTATGTCTTGTTTTGGTGTCCCTAAACAAACCCAGAGCAGATCGTAACGCTCTTGAACTTGGTAAGTTTTTACACAAGCTTGTGCGGGGGGCGATTGGTCTGGATTAGCTGGAACTAGTACACATTTACCCTCGCTGTTAAAGGCTAAACCGTGGTAAGGACAAACAAGGGTATCTTTATTGACATATCCTAGAGAAAGACGAGCACCACGATGAGGGCAAACGTCTTGCCAAGCTAAGACTTTGTTGCCATTATGCCAGAGGACTATATCTGAGCCTAATAAGCGCTTGTGCAGGACTGTTCCCGGTTTGAGGTCTTGCGATCGCGCTATTACATGCCAATCATTCTGCAAAATCTGGTCTTGCACCATGAGTATCGACACCCATCAGGTTAAATACCTATATCTTAATCATCTTAATTTGGAACGCGATCCTAAACGCCTATCATGTTCACAAAGAATTTTACGTAGTTCTTGATATTTTTGACTATCTGCTTAAAAATACTTACCTAAACTTGAGCCTTAGCTAAGAATAGAGATTTCTTCCCCCTTCAACCAAGGATGTCGGCATCTTCTTGTCCAGAGGCGTTAAGTTTCGGTCAAGCCAACCGTACTTTATCTATGGGTGCATTCATTAAGTTCACAAATTTAGTCCAACTCTTTTCTTCTCTCCTCATCCCTCAGTCTCTTTTAATTTGGGCAACTTTAAGCACATAAAATAGAGTTATGCTAATTTTTATGAATATTTAATACTTGGGCGAGAACACTATGAGTCTGGAACTTTCTGCGTCGGTAAAATATTGGCTGAACTTCATTCATCCGGTGCTGATGTGGGCGCTATTAGCACTCTCAATTTATGCTGCCTACTTGGGGCTGCAAGTACAGCGTACCAGAAATGCTCAGGGGGAAGAAAAGAAAGAACTGATTAAAGGTAGATATAACCTCAGACACTACCAAATGGGGTCTATACTCCTAGCTTTGATGGTGACAGGTGCGATCGCTGCTATGGCTGTCACTTACATTAATAACCAAAAGTTATTTGTCGGGTCTCACTTACTAGCAGGACTGGGTATGATGTCTTTGATTGCATTTTCTGCTGCTTTGTCTCCTTATATGCAGAAAGGAGCAAATTGGGCGCGTGCAACTCACATTCTGTTGAATTTCACCCTTTTGGGACTTTTTGCTTGGCAGGCTGTTACTGGCGTGCAAATTGTCCAAAAAATTCTCACTAAAGCATAGTTAAGTAATCCTTTGTCAGTTGTCATTAGTTTATGACAACTGACAAATGACTCACCGTTTTTGCTTGGAATTGCCACCACAGGGTATTTCTAAAGATTTCTGAAAATCTTCTTGAACTTTGCGAGTTAAGCGGCGGGAGACTTGGCGGACAATTTGGTTAAGTAAGCGATCGCCTGTAGATTGAATTATAGCTTGGGGTAAGCGCTGAATAAACCTGGGAAAGTGCAAATAAACCTTTAAATCCAATTCCCATTCAACTCTCGTAACCTCAGCAATGCTAGTGGAAGGATCGGTTTCTATTAACTGTAGAGATGCCCGATAATCTACGTCATAACCAGGCGGATGGTAATCAGGAATGGGGATTGTACGGATGCGGTAAATACCTTCCTCTGGGGGCAACAATTCCAAACCAATTTTCGGTTCGACTTCATAACCAAAAGCACCAAAACGACCAATTACTAAAGCGTAGCCATTTTCCCCAAGTGATTGCACTTTCATGGGTTGGGCGCAATGAGCAAACCATGAGGCGTGAGCATTAAGATATTCAGCAACCTTCTCTCTTGGGGCAGGCATTTCCATACAATCTTGATAACTACCGGAAAATGTTGTGAGCGTCGCTACATTTGCTTGGATTAATACGTCCTGGGCTTGTTCTTGGCTGGACGCTACAGGTAAAACTGCTTCTGTTATTTCCCAGGATTTATATTCGCTTTTTCTTGAAAGCATAAATGCGTTACTGTATAATTTTTTGATCGTCTATATTTATAGTTCCCCAGATGCTTGGGTCATTTAGTACTAGTATCCCATTTTTACCGAAACCTCATTAATCTGCCATCAACTCCATAGAATTACTAAAATAAAGAACTGAACAAGCACATAATAGTTTTCCAGGATAGCATTTCTCATGAAAGCATTTGTAGCAGGGGCAACGGGTGAAACAGGCCGCCGGATTGTGCAAGAGTTGATAGCGCGGAATATTCCCGTCATAGCCTTGGTGCGGGATATAGAGAAAGCTAGGGGTATTCTGTCTCCTGAAGCCGAATTGGTAGTAGGCGACGTATTACAACCAGAAACTCTGAATGCTGCGTTGGGAGATAGCACAGTTTTGTTGGTTGCGACTGGGGCAAAACCTAGCTTTGACCCCACTGGCCCCTATAAAGTGGATTTTGAAGGGACTAAAAATTTAGTAAATGCTGCTAAGGCAAAGGGAATTGAGCATTTTGTCTTTGTTTCTTCTTTGTGTACTTCGCAGTTATTCCATCCACTCAACTTGTTTTGGCTGATTTTGGTGTGGAAAAAACAAGCTGAAGAGTACATCCAGAAAAGTGGTCTTACTTATACGATTGTGCGGCCTGGTGGTTTGAAGAATGAAGATAACCTCGACGCGATCGTGATGCAGAGTGCTGATACACTTTTCGAGGGTAGCATCCCCAGGCAAAAAGTCGCTCAAGTTGCTGTTGAGGCGCTGTTTGAAGCAGATGCACGCAATAAAATTGTCGAAATTGTTGCCAAACCGGAAGCAGCCTCAAAAAGTTTTAAGGAGCTATTTCAACAGTGCTGATATCCGATCTAAATTGACCTAGCGATTTTAGATTTTAGATTTTAGATTTTAGATTGTTTCGGTTCATGCCCCGCCCGAAGTCAAGCGGAATAAATTCAAAATCCAAAATCCTTGCATCTTCAAGCCTTGTCCCCAAGCGATGCCCTGAGCTTGTCGTTGGCGTAGCCTCTCGTAGAGAAGGGTGAGCGAGGTTAATCCAAAATCGCAAATCCAAAATCCAAAATTGGTTGACCGCCCCTTGATTCTACTCCGTAAAGCGATCGCTCCATTCCATACCCAAAACGTAGGGGTAAAGCGCAATGCTAAACCCCTTATTCAGGACAGACAAGCGATCGCTCTGAAAAATTACCTCTGAAAAAATGCAATTTTAGTATGATAAAAGAGACAAAATATGTTCAGGTGTCATAGCCGTTAAACCTTCAATATTGAGAAAGTGCTTAATATTATAAGTTGCAAAGTAATCTACTGGATACGTAATCACTAATCCTGCTATAGGACTCCTATTTGATTTTTGAAAAAACTCAGTACACCCCGAAAAGGCTTCTTCCCCACTCCCCACTCCCCACTCCCTACTCCCTGCCTACGCAAATAAGTTCAATAATCAAAGCGGATTACTATAGACGAATATCAAAAATTCTTGCTGATATACAGTTATAATTAACGGCTAATTCTAAGGTTTTTTCTGTGGTTAATTGGTTAGGATATAGTACTTCAAATTTACCGCTTAAATAAATTTCAGTAATCAGTTGATTAACCTCCCAAGAGGTTAATGATTTATTCTGCATTGCAGCAGGATTAGTTAAAATTCTGTATAGTTCTATGATATTTTGTTCTGCAATAACTCCCTGAATTTTATTTTCAAATACTAGATTTAATAGATGTGCAGAGTTATGGTGGTAAAGCGATGATTCATCATGAGCATAGATTAAAACGTTAGTATCAAAAAATACTTTAATCTTGTTCATAAATCTTTTCTGGATCTAAATATTCCTCTTTTATATCCAGTTTGAATGTAGGAAAATGATATTTTTGTTTTTTGATAGAAATGATCACAATTTCAACTTCATCACCATTTTGTAATGTGTTGGGTAAACTGTCTTGGAGAATAATAGTTTGATTTTGGATATATCCTTTCATATTGCTTAAGAGATGGATACAAGCTGATTTTATTATACTCTCTCATTGAGATACAAGCGATGCCCTTCGGCGGGCGTAGATGCAGCATACCACAACATATACGCACATTCACCACAAAATCACTTTCATTCTGGAAAGTACTCACTATTGAAAATATCTTCAGGAGTAAAAGGGCATTTCTCTGGGAAAATCTCCGGCGGTAAACCTGTTTTTTGAATTGCTTGTCTTCTGGCTTTAATATAAACTATATCTAAGCAGTTAAGAGAATAGTTATAAAGTGTTTTGGAACGAAAAGAAAATTCTAGCTCATCACGGAAATTAGTTATTTCTATTTGCCAGCCTCTTTGACAATCTTCTTTTTGAGTTTCCCAATAACGATAAAGTAAAAGATGGATTAATAATTGTTTTAAGTAACTTTCTACTTTTCGTCTTTGTTCAATTCCCAAAGCTTCAATTTCTTCTGCTAAATGTTGCCAATCAAGATTTTCAATATCTTTATTTTCTAATTGTTTAAGCGTTGTTTCTACCCATAAATAATAATCTTCATCGTAAAGGGTAGGTTCAACAGATTTTAATATTTCTGTTGTCATAGCTAATCGCTGGAAAAATCAATTCTCTAATTATAACATAGGTAAGCGATCGCACTATTCCACATTCAAAAGGGTTTAGCAATGCGCTTTACCCTTACACTCATTCACGATAGACGAGCGATCGCTTGCTATTTTTGGGAGTATGTCCTTTGCTATACTTAATTTATACTGGGTTTTTCTAATTCTTAAAAAAATGAGCGAATCGGGAATGATAACTGACAAGAAGGTGTGAACTTTGCCAGAATGAGCGCGTCAATCATTGTTGTTAGCAAAGAGAGCAAATTTGAAGGAGTCGGACTCTGAAAAGCTTTGAATTCAAAGGTGTTGAAAAACTTATTGGCCCAATAGCTGCGCTTCTCGGCTTTGTGTATTTGTTGCAATGGTATATTGGAGACTTGCGATCGCCTTCTGATCCCGTCTTTGAAAATAAACAGCCGCCTTTGGTGATGAAACAGGGCGACCCCTATATCCGCGCTTTAATGCGAACCATCTCGGCGAGTGAGGCAAGTGGCAACCGTCCCTATTCGCTGTTGTATGGTGGACAGCAAGTCAACGACCTTAGCCGACATCCTGAGATATGCGTCACAATTGTCACAGGCCCCAACATAGGTAATTGTTCCACTGCTGCTGGCAGATATCAAATTATCAACATTACTTGGTATCGTTTAGCTCCCCGTTATCATCCAAAGCCGATGCAGATGATGTTTTGGACTGGTTATAGTTTTGAAGCAGAATATCAAGATGTAGTAGTTTACCGTTGGTTAAGTGATTCTAAAGTTTGGGGAACTGATATTTCTCAACTGTTGCGTCAGGGAAAGTTAAATGATGTTTTGCGGCTACTCTCTCCCACCTGGACAAGTTTAGGATATGGCATAGAAACTAATTCTGTTAGTAGCTCTTTGTCTAAGATTTATCAGAAAATGTTGCAAGAGGAATTAACCGCAGCGAAGCAACCACCAAAAGTAAAGTTAGCCCCAACTCCCCAAATTCAGCCATTAGGTAAGCAGCCAAAGAAGCAGTAAAATAAGTTTACTGCTTATTGAAAAATTCTCTGATATTTTGCACAAATTCTACAGGATTTTCAAAGTGAATGTTATGTGCAGTATTACTAATTATTTTGAGTTGTGCAACTTTACATATATTAGCTATTTCTGTATTTATATCTCTAAACTTTTGATCATTTTCACCAGCTACTAAAAGTAAAGGCGTTGTATTGTCTTTGAGTTTTTCCCATAAAGATGGTTGATTACCAGTCCCCATAAATTGGAGTGATTTCGTTAATTCAGTCAGATGATTCTGCAAACGATTTTCTAGCAATCTTTCAAATTCTGGATGATTTTTGATATAACCAAAAATTGGCTGACTATACCAATTTGACAGAAAAGTAGCAAAATCAGTTTGAATAATACTTCTGCTTAATTTTCTAGCTATCTGAGCATCACGTCTAACTCGTTCTAATCGATCTGCTTCTGTTGCAAAACCTGGTGAAGCTGATTCTAATACAACTTTAATAAAACGTTCTGGGAAATGTAGAGTTAGGTATAAAGCCAATCTTCCGCCCATTGAATAACCAATTAAGTGGCATTTATCTATTTTTAATTCATCTAATAAATTGATTATTGCTTGAGCCGTAGGTTCTATTTTATAGTATTCATCACCTTCTAAAACTTGGGTTTTACCATGCCCTGGTAAGTCAATAGTGAGATAAGAAAAATCTTCAGCTAGTAATTTTATGGCTTCATCAAATTCATTAATGTTTCCCATGAAGCCGTGCAAGAAAAGAATTAGAGGTTTATTGATATTGACATTTAAATAATAGTTAAATTTATATTTTTTCAAAGTCATTTCCGCGAGCGTCATTACGAATTACGAATTTAGGACTTACGCAAAAGTACACGCTGTAGGGGCAATTCATGAATTGCCCCTACCTGAAAACAAGGGTTTCGGCTATTGTTTGCGTAAGTCCTGGAATTATTTTAATCCTTGACAAGATAGGTAATATCATGCTTTGGAACTGCCCAGACTATCTGCTATGACTGTGAGACACTTGTGTTAATTTTGGCATAAATAACCCTCTACCTGAGTCAATACACCAAATCTGACATCTCTACAAAATGTCTTGTCGTGCTATAGGACTCGTATTTGATTTTTGAAAAAAATCAGTACACCCCGAAAAGGCTTCTTCCTCACAGACGCGATTAATCGCGTCTACGCAAATAATTATGGCTACGCCACGCTGCGCGAACAGAAATCAAAGCAGACTGCTATAGTTAATTTTTTATTTTTTTTAATTCTTAAGGTAAAAATCGATCCAAAGCAGCTTTCAACTGTTTAATTTCAACATCAATATTACCTTCTTCTGCGGCTCTAGCAATACAGTCAGTTAAATGCTCATCCAAAACAATTCGCGCGACCCGATCCAATGCGCCGCGAACTGCGGCAATTTGCAATAGAACATCAGGACAAGGGCTACTTTGCTGCACCATTGTCTTAATACCGCGAACATGTCCTTCTATACGCGATAATCGATTGACAATTCGCCGTAAAGACTCTTCGCTATGGATGTGAGCATGAGCCAAATCTCCAGTCCCATGAGTATGATCTGTATGCTCATGATCTGTATCGTGATGTTGGGAATGTTCTGCTTGTTGGGATATTGACAAGGATTCCTTGCCTAATCGGTTTGATCCATTCATGAGTTATCAAAGGACTTGTAGTAGTATGATCCTAGCCTAGTACTCGACCAACCCAAAATTTCTGAGTGAAGGTGGGACTCATTCCCCCTAACTCTACTACTGACGACTGGCTTTTTCTTGAGGAATTATCTCCGTTACTACTCTACCGCTAGAACTGCCACCTTTGACAACAATATTTTCTGTTTGCAGATTACCAACGGCTGTCTCACCCGTAAAATTTAAAGGTGGGTCAACTTGCCGATAAAGTATATTTCCTTGAGCTTCAACTAACTTATTGTCTAAATACCAAGTTAATGTATTAGATTTCAAAGACTGGCGACGCTGACCAATGGCGTTGACATTACCTGTTAAATAAACCGTTTTTTGCGGTATTTTCATTTCACCTTGATTGGCGGTAACAGTAATATTTTCAACACGCTGGAACATCCGCACGGGAGAATTTGTAGTGACAGTTTCGGCATTCATGTTCCAGATCATAGAGTTACTAGCTATTTGCACTGGTGGGTCTAGTAATTCTAATTGAGCATTCTGTTGAATAGTGGCAATTTTCGTTTTTAGGTTGACTTCAGCAGAATTTCCTCTGCCGCGATCGCTAATTTTATTATCTTTGTAGCGGTCAATTTGGATGGGGCGATCGCTAATCAATTTTTCTTCTTTAATATTCCAGATCAAATGCTCAGTTCGGACTTGCATTTGGGGATCAGTGGAATTGGCTACTACCCCTCCAGAAAATTCCATGCGCTGTTCGCGGGTTTTAACTCGCGCTTCCTGCGCCACTGCTTGTAGTTGTTTATGAGTACCGTTAATCTGATTGCGGACAATCAACAAATCTTCTTTAGGACGCCATTCTAATTCATTACCTCGCAACACAATTCCATTACTAGGGTCTATAGCAAATATCTTACCCTTAAGAAGTAACTGCTTTCCATCCTGTTCAATGTCTGCTACATCTGCCTTGATTTTGTAAACAACTTTGCCATCTTGGTATAGTTCACCATAAGGACTTTCAGCCTGACCAATTTGTTTTTCTTTGGTGTATTTCGCCCGTTTAGCTCTGACTTTCCAAATCGGTCTTCCCACTTCATCTGCTTGTTCTAAGGTGACATCAAAGAAAGTTAAATTGTTATCTTGATCAGATGATCCCCCAGTATTTTGTTGAGAAGCTGAGGGGGTTTTCCCCCCGCAAGCAACTAAACCAAATACCAAGAAAAAGGTCAATGGTAAAAGAAGGAAGGAAGAAGTGGAGGAGAAATTTTGACTTTTTTTCTTTCCCCGTCTCCCCCTTTGATGAAATTGATACGCCATTATTCTTGGATTTCTAGGTGTCCATCACTAGTTCTGGGGTCTTCCAAAAAACCGATACCAGATAAAGGCCGGTATGGATAGCTTTGGCGAGGGGTTTTTTGAATCTCCTCTTTGATGGCTTCTAAATCAATGTAGCGATCGCTGACATTAATTAAGCTGTCGCTGGTCATCGAACGTAAACTCACCACTTCTACTCGCACGCCGCGATAACTAACTGAATTTACCGCATAAGCCAAATCTCCATCACCGCTAACTAAAACTGCGGTATCATAAGAATCTACTAGCGCCATCATATCTACAGCTATTTCTACATCCAGGTTAGCTTTTTTAGAGCCATCTGGTAGCTGGACTAAATCCTTAGCAATGACTCGATAGCCATTGCGACGCATCCACAGCAGAAACCCCTGTTGCTTCTCGTTTGTCCGGTCTACACCCGTGTAGAAAAAAGAACGCAGTAGTCTAGAACCTCCAGTTAATCGACACAAGAGCTTCGTGTAATCGATTTCGATCCCTAGTTGCAATGCAGCGTAAAATAGATTTGAGCCATCAATAAATATGGCAACCCTGCCCCGATTCTCCAAAACTTGTTCTGGTGTAAAGATTGAATCGGTTTCAAAATTATTCAACATCATTGTGATACCTCAATTTTTATCCCTGTTATTTTTGATACAAATTACCAACTTTTAGATGCTAGTCACAGCGGCTTATGATAATGTTTCGGGGCTAATTTAAGTTAAGCCCCGATAAATTTTTTGAGAGAATAACAAATTGAACAAAATCAGAGTTTGATAAGGACTAATCGTTTTTCGGGGGTTCTATTCGCCTAAAAACCGGTTGGGGTGTACCCAACTGTTGTTTACTAGATAGTATCCCCCATGTCGCATGGGTGGCAAAAGGAGCGATAACTGAAGTTTGTATTTGATCGTTAAAGTTTATTCCGAAGCCCAACTGCTGATAAATATCGCTACTGATGTTCGGAATAATTGGGGATATCAGATAAGCTGCTAGTCTAACTGATTCTAGAACTGCGTAGAGAACCTTTTCCACCGACTCCTGTTGTCCCTGTTTATATAATGACCAAGGAGCTTGTTCATCAATAAACTTATTACTGGCTTGCACCAGTGAAAGGATGGACTCGCAGGCTTGACTGAAAGCTAGCTCCTGGTATGCTTGTTTTACCTGTTCTCCTAGAGGTAAACCAATTGCTTTCAATGGATTTTCGTCAGGAATCCCTTCATTGCCGATTGATGGGACATGATTCTGGGCGCAGTATTTCTTCACCATATTCAAGGTGCGATTGAGCAAATTACCTAAATCATTTGCCAAATCTGCATTCAGAACATTAATGAACCTTACTTCATTAAAATCTCCATCCTTGCCAAATTCGATTTCCTTAAGGAAGTAATAACGAACGGCATCACTACCATAGCGCTGAACTAACGCCACCGGATCAAGGGTATTACCCAGACTTTTGCCCATTTTCTGACCATCTTTGGTCAAAAACCCATGTCCAAATACTCGCCCTGGCAAGGGTAAGCCAGCCGACAACAACATTGCTGGCCAATAAACTGCATGGAAGCGCAAAATATCCTTACCAATTAGGTGCAAGTTAATCGGCCACCATGTTTCTAAAGCATTTTCTAAAGTCGGTTCTGCATCTGGTTCTAGTAATGCTGTGACATAACCTAGCAGCGCATCAAACCAGACATAAAGGGTGTGCTTGGGATCAACTGGTACCGGAAAACCCCAATCTAGATTTACCCGTGAAATTGAAAAGTCTTGCAGCCCTTGATTTACAAAGCTGAGGACTTCATTACGCCGACTTTCTGGTTGAATAAAATCCGGTTTAGATTGATAAAATTCTGTCAGCTTAGTTTGATATTTCGATAAGCGGAAAAAATAGTTTTGCTCGTCTCGCCACTCGACTTCTCTGTTAATATGAATCGGGCAACGGTGTCCTTCTAGCAGATCCCGTTCTTCTTTGAATTCTTCGCAGGATACGCAGTACCAGCCTTTTTGTTGTCCCTGGTAGATATCACCAGATTCCCAGACTCGCTCAAAGAATTCTTTGACGATCGCTTCATGACGAGGTGCAGTAGTCCGACTAAAGCGATCGTATTGAATGTCTAGTAACTGCCACAAACTCACAAAGCTAGGGACAATCTCATCACAAAACTCTTGTGGTGCTTTGCCTAAACTTTCTGCCGATCGCTGTATTTTTTGCCCATGCTCATCTGTACCTGTAATTAGTAATACCCGATGCCCCAGCAGCCTCTGAAATCGCGCGACTACATCTGCTGCGATCGTCGTATAAGCACTGCCTATATGTGGGACATCGTTGACATAATATAGCGGTGTTGTCAGTGCAAATGTCAATTCTTTTTTATTCACTAGATTCATGCAAAATATAAATTAACTTATTAAAACGTTTTACATCTTTGGTTTGGCCGGTAAAACCAGGAAATTATACAATACTATTCCTATTTTTTCCAATAATAACTTAATATTAGCAAATTTCTCAGGTCAAGAATCCTTTTGTAATATGGATCAATTCAGCTGATTTTTGCCTAAAAGATGGAAAATAACTAATCATAGTTTTTTTAAATAGTTACTATTAGATCATATTATTGTGTTCAGCAATACATAATCCCAAACGCAGAAAATCTAGCTGCTTTTGTGGATCAGACATTTCTATCTTAAGACGGTGATGGCAATAGTAAAGAAATGTAAAAATTAATTTAAGATAAACTGCCATATTTACCGGAAAAATATATTGATTAGGTATGAGTAGAAATAGCCCCCTGGAGATTTCTCGCGCTTTGGTGGCGGCATTCTCAACGCAAATGTTTCGCTATTATGAAGACCGCATTCCCCACGATGCTAGCGTGTTAGTAGTCAGCAATCACCGCAGCTTTATGGATGCACTGATTTTAATGGCGGCGTTATCGAGTCCGATTCGCTTTGCTTGCCATCACTATATGGGACAAGTGCCAGTAATGCGGGAGATTGTCACCGGACAATTGGGGTGTTTTCCTTTAGAGGAAACTCAAAACCGCCAGCAAAGCTTTTTTTCGCAGTCGCAGGTGCTATTGCAGTCGAAGCAGATGGTGGGAGTATTTCCAGAAGGGACTGAACCAATGGTGAAATTGACTCAGCCAAACCAGGTGGGTGAATTTCATCGGGGATTTGCTCATTTGGCATTGAGAGCGAAGGTGCAGGATTTAGCTATTTTGCCGATCGCGATCGCCTCCTTAGAAGAGGTAAACACCAATGGCTTCCCCTTAAAGCTTTTGAGTGTATTTGACCCTTCAGAACCTTTATTTAACCAAGGTGGTTGGCATCCTTTGGTAATTTATCGGCGGGTTGCGGTGTTAATCGGTCGCCCTTATTGGATTACGCCCCAACATCAGAAAAAATATCACGGTAAACAGGCCAGAACTGTTGTGGCTGAACTGACGGAACACTGTCAGGGCGAAATTAGCAATTTACTGCGTCAAGGTTGCTATTAGAATCAAAAACACGGAAGCTTTTATAAGTAACAATCAGTACTCCAAAAGTTTTATATCATTGACTAATGACTATTCCAGAAGTTGAGCTAAATCCTTGTTTTCTGACTCCTGAACGAGTACAGCCAGAGTATCCACTATTGGTATATTTGCCAGGAATGGATGGAACTGGTCAACTATTGCGATCGCAAACTGCTGGATTAGAAGCTGGCTTTGACATCCGCAGTTTGGCGATCCCCCGCAAAGACCTTAACACTTGGGATGTGTTAACTAAGAGTGTATTGGACTTGATCCACGCCGAATTAGAAAAAAGCTCTCAGAGGCCAGTTTACCTGTGTGGTGAGTCCTTTGGTGGTTGCTTGGCAATGAAAGTGGCAATCCAAACACCGCATTTATTTAAGCGAATTATTCTAATTAATCCAGCTTCGTCCTTTCATCTTCGTCCTTGGTTGAGTTGGGCATCCCAACTTACTTACTTAGTGCCATCAGGGTTGTATGATGTTGGTGCATTGGGCTTGTTGCCTTTTCTAGCATCTTTGCCCCGCATTTCTCCAAGCGATCGCCATGATCTGCTAAAAACTATGCGTTCTGTCCCATCAGAAACCGTTCTTTGGCGGTTGTCTTTACTGCGAGAGTTTCATGTTGATGAGCAACAGTTAGGTCGCTTGACTCAACCAGTTTTGTTGATTGCTGGTGCTAGCGATCGCCTTTTGCCTTCTGTAACTGAAGTGAAGCGGATAGGAAATATCTTACCAAATAACAAGATTGTGGTGTTGCCCCATTGTGGACACGCTTGCTTGCTAGAGCAAGATACTAATCTCTATGAAATTCTTAAAAATAACGACTTTTTAGAAAGTAATGCTGATATAGGTGGGCTAGGGAATGTTTTCAAACTCGAAGATCCCTCCTAACCCCCTTAAAATAATTCGTAATTCGTAATTCGTAATTACGTTTTGTGACGGGGATTTAGCTGAGGCATCAAAACACGCTGCCTATCTTGCTGGGGACTTAAACCTTCGGGACATTTGAGTTTCTCCTCTAACCGCGATCGCTATTCGGGGTATGAGTAGCATTCGCGCAGAAAACCGAGTTAAGAGATATTACATGAGTAATACAAGCTGGTCTTATCTTCGTGCCATTGGGTTCAGTCTCTTTGTTCCTGGTTAGGAGAATCATCGGGTGGTTGATCTCTTGCCATACGTTGTTGCTCTTGCGATACCCATTCCCAAGCAATCAAACAACCAATGCTTAAACCTGCCAGCATCAGTGCCAATGTCCATGAGAAACCACTGGGAAATTGGAAATCGATCCAGATGCCTAGTGCCATTCCTAATAAAGTTGGTACGACGACTGACCAGCCGACCAAGCCGACAAAACCTAAGCCAAACAAAACGCCACCATGAGGTTTCGCTTGGCGAGCATAAAGTTTGCGACGTGCTTGATTAGCGATCGCTTTGGCGTTGAGATGTGTTTGGGAGCGAGACTTACGAGAGGGTGGGGTTTTCATGGATATTTACCTAAGTCGATAAAGTGCCGAATTGTGTTTATCTCTAGGTTTTCTAAAACGGAACGTGCTGTTTTTTCGCGTTCATCGATTAAGTGAAACTCCTGCTCAACGGTTTTTCTCAATATTCCCAAATCGCCACCTGGAACTGCATTTTGGGTCGCAACTGTTACCTCATCCCCATGCTTGATCAAAATTCCTTGATCGATGGCGAGGAATTGTTCTTGTCCTTGGGGTGAGACGAAGGATAACAAACTTGGTATAAGGGTCGCCACAAAATCTATATGGCGAGGTAGCAAGCAAAACATCCCATTCTCCGCTTCTGCAATCACTTTGATTGCGGCTGTTTCTATCAGGATTTTGGTTGGTAAGACAACTTTGAGTCGCATTTCTGAGGATGGCTCGGTCATGATTTTTTGCCCTCTTTTGGAGCTTTTACGGCTTCATCAATTGAGCCGATCATGTAGAGCGATCGCTCTGGTGTATCAGCAAACTCGTCATTGAGAATGCGTTCACATCCTTCTAGGGCATCGTCTAATTCGACTAATTTCCCTGTCAAACCTGTAAACTGAGCAGTGGAAAAGAAGGGTTGAGTGAGAAAACGTTCTAAACGTCGCGCCTGGGATACTACTTGGCGATCGCCTGGCGATAATTCTTCTAAGCCCAACATGGCAATAATATCTTTTAGTTCTTCATAGGTACTGATGGTTTTGCGTACTGCTTGAGCGATCTGATAATGGCGATCGCCAACGATATGAGGCATCAGCATTTTGGAATTCGATTCCATCAAATCCACGGCAGGATAAAGCCCTTCACTCGCCCGTTTACGTGACAACACAATTGCGGCTGACAGATGGGAAAACACAGCGACAGCAGAGGGATCGGTGAAGTCATCCGCAGGTACATAAACCGCTTGAATAGAAGTAATCGCCCCTGCCGATGTATTGCAAATCCGCTCCTCTAGTTGAGCGAGTTCAGTGGCGAGGGTTGGTTCATAACCCACCCGTGAAGGTAGTATCCCCATCAGTCCCGATACTTCTGAACCTGCTTGGATAAAGCGAAAGATATTATCGATTAAAAGCAATACATCTTTTTGGGAGCGATCGCGAAAATATTCTGCCATTGTTAGCGCCGCGTGTCCTACCCAAAATCTGACTCCCGGTGCTTCATTCATCTGTCCGAAGACTAAAACTGTATTTGGGAGAACGCCGGTTGCTTCCATTTCTTGATATAGATCAAGACCTTCTCGACAGCGTTCACCAATCCCACAAAATAAACTTACACCTTGGTGTTGCTTAACCATATTGTGAATCATTTCCGTAATTAGCACCGTTTTGCCAACGCCCGCACCGCCAAGCAAACCTGTTTTACCACCTCGCTCCAAAGGTGTGAGTAGATCGATGGCTTTGATCCCAGTTTTGAGGATTTCCGCTTTGGTAACTCGTTCTGACATCGCAATTGGCGTGGCATGAATTGATCGCCATTCGCCACCTGCGATCGCTTCTTTCTCATCGATCGCTTCGCCAAATAGGTTTAACATTCTTCCTAAAAGGCGATCGCCCACTGGAACTTGTAACGGGTGCTGAGTATCAATCACAATCTCACCGCGTGTCAAACCTGCGGTTGGGGCAAGTGCTACACCCCGCACCACCTGAGCGCCCAGATGTGAAACCACCGCGATCGCCAGATTACCTCCTTTCCCTGTTTGTAACTGGCTATTTATATATGGCAAACGTTTGGGAAAATGGATATCGATGATGCTGCTCCGCACGGAGAGGATAGAACCAAGATTTTGCTCTTGGGAATGATTTGATTGGGAAGATGATTTAATACTTTGATTTCCATTCATCTGATTTCGTCGCTCGTTTTATGTTTTAACTTTATTGGCGATGACATTAAATAATGACGGATAGAACTGTAACATTGAAATAAGCAATCATCTAATGGCTTAACTCAAAGGCGGAAATAATTTCTAGTAATTCATCTGTAATTGCAGTTTGGCGTTTTTGCTGAAATTGACTAGTAAATTCTGTCAGCCGCTCTTCGATGTTTTTCTCGGCAACTTGCATCGAAGCGAGACGGCTAGCATTTTCACCAGCGAGGGACTCACCAAAAGCCCGATAGAGCAAGATAAAAAAATATTGTCGTAATAAAGACGCAACCAAAACATCGCTCGGCATCGTAAAAGTTGGTAGAGTTCGCGATCGCGGTTCGACTGCGTTCACCGCTAGCCATTCTTGGCAATAGATATGTTGTAGCCATTCGCCATCAAGTGGCAATAGTTGCAGCTTATATGGCTCGCATAACGTATTGGAATGTAAGTGGTTGTAAAACAAGAGAATTTGGCCAATTTGTTCGCTATCGCGCCATCTGGCAATGTGCGGCAAGATTTCTTGAACCATTGATGTGATCCCAGCTAGCGAACTTGGCATGGCGAAAGTTTGCTCAATTCCATAGCCTGCGGTTTCTAAATGGGAAATCAATCTCGATCCGACGGCAAAAATCGCCAGATGTTCGGGTGAGAGCTTTAACTTCTCTAATTCAGCGATCGCATAGTGGCTAATCTGTTCGTTGAATTGACCACACATCCCTTGCTGAGAGCCAAAGATAATTACGCCGCAACCACCAAGGTCACTCGAAAAAGATTGTGAGTAAGTTTTAAAGCCATCACCGTTACTATGTAGGAGGGAAGCCTCATGTGTATGTATTGCCTTCAGTACGACGTGCAAACCCATTTCGATAGTCCGGTTATACTCCGCGAGGGACGCAACCGCCTGTTCGTATTGGTGGATGTTTAAGGCCGCTAATACTTTCATCATTTTCACCACGGCTTGCAGCTCTTGGGCAGTGTGGATTTGGCGTTGCAAAAGCTCAATGGATGACATGGCTACTCCTTTATATCCTTCGGATCTTTTGTATCCTTCGGATCTTTTGTATCCTTTGGATCTTTTGTATCCTTTGGATCTTTTGTATCCTTTACAACTGTTGCAATCGCAGTTGTAGCAACCTTTAGTAAGGCATCGCGATCGGCATCCTTCAATACGGCTCCACTTTCGATTTGCAGGCAAAGATCGGCTAACTCGGTGGATATGGCTTGGGCGATCGCAAGCTCTGCAATCGCAATTTTAGTGATGGGGACGGAATCGAGCAAGCCTGCCGTCACCGAAAGCATTACAGCTATTTGCACAGCAGCCGGCATTGGCGCATATTGCTTTTGTTTGAGAATCTCACGTACCCGTCGCCCGCGTTCTAAAGTGAGGCGAGTCGATTCTTCTAAACGCGTACCAAAGCGAGAGAAAGCCTCTAGTTCTTCAAATTGAGAATAGGAAAGACGTAAATCTCCTGAAACACTGCGATAAGCAGGAAGTTGGGTTTTACCACCCACCCGCGAAACCGACTTCCCGACATCGATCGCAGGTAATACTCCCTTTTGAAAGAGGATTGGTGAAAGATAAATCTGTCCATCGGTAATCGAAATTAGATTAGTCGGGATATACGCAGCAATATTTTGTGCCTCTGTTTCAATGATTGGCAGCGCAGTTAAGGAACCACCACCTCGTTTGGCGTTTAAATGTGTAGAGCGTTCGAGTAAGCGCGAGTGAATATAAAAAATATCCCCTGGATAGGCTTCGCGTCCAGGTGGGCGGCGCATTAACAGAGAGATTTCTCGATAGGTGCGAGCATGATTGGTGAGGTCATCGTAAACGATTAGGACATCGCGCCCTTGATCTGTAAAATATTCCGCCATCGCAGTAGCAGCATAAGGAGCGACATACTGTAAGCCCGGTGGCTTTTCTGCTGCTGCCATGACGACGGTAGTGTAGGCAAACGCCTCATGCTCATTGAGGTCGGCAATTACCTTGGCAACAGCCGCACTACGCTGTCCGATCGCGCAATAGACACAGAGAATATTTTTGCCTTTTTGATTGATGATTGTATCGAGGGCAAGACCGCTTTTACCCGTTTGGCGATCGCCTAAAATCAATTCTCTCTGTCCACGTCCAATGGGAATCAGGGCATCGATCGCTTTAATTCCAGTTTGCAAAGGCACATTCACGGGGGCACGATCCATGATACTAGGGGCATCGCGTTCGGCGGGACGGCGTTGGGAAGTTCGCACCACGCCTTTACCGTCGAGGGGGCGACCGAGAGGATCGATCACTCTTCCTAACAGCGCGTCGCCCACAGGGACATCAAGCACTTTGCCAGTGCGCCGCACTTGGGTACCTGATTGGAGTTGCTCACTAGAATCAAGCAAAACTACCCCAACTTCTTCGGGATCGAGGTTAAACACTAACCCCAAACTACCGCCAGTAAAACTGACAATTTCCTCTGACTGTACATTCGGTAAACCGGCGATTTTGGCAATTCCTTGACCAATCGATTGCACAATTCCGATCTCCTGCGATCGCAATTTTGCTTCATGCTGATCGAGAACTTGACTATACAGTGCAAAAGTATCTTGCAAAACTGTCTGTAAGGTTTCTTCCTTCTTCACATCATCCCTCCTCTGAGTTCTGATTTGTTTCAGCTTCTGCTGCAAAAACCGTAACCAAATTTTCGGTGATGCTATCTAAATAAGTATCCATACTCCACGCTAGTTTGTAGCCTGTGCCGCGTAGTTCGATCCCACAAATCAGACTAGATTCAATCTCATAAGTCGGTTCGATTTTGCCTGAATCTATCGCCTTAAAGTAGTCTTGCAAAACCGTAGCGATCGCTGCACAAATATCCGGCGGTAGGGTGAAGGTACTAACCAACGTCAACGGAATGCTATCTTTTGTCGAATCAGTTAAAGTTGTCACCAGTTCGGCACGTTCTGTTTCGGTGAGATCGTGCAATTTCTGCAAAAATACCCTAACAATTTGTGTTTCTAGTTCCGACTCTGCCAAGTCTGTCAACACCCGCCGCACGGTTGCTTGTAATTGCTGCATTGTGCGATCGCCCACTTCGTGCAAAAAAGAGTCTTTCTGACCTTGCAAATTGCTTTGCCATTGCGATCGCTCCTTCGCCACTGACTCACGCATTTCCTTCAACAAGCGTTCGCGGGTTTCTTCCACTTCTGATTTTGCTTGAGTCAGCAATTCTGTCTTTTGGTCTCTGAATTGCTGTTGCATTTCCTGATAATGCTTAACCTCCTGTTCTGCTTCTTCTTTTTGTTCAGATGCCGACGACAAGCGATCGGAGATTGTCTTCTCACGGTGTGCCATTGCCTTGGTAATCGGTTTATATAAAAAGCGTTGCAGCACAAAGATCAAGACAAAAAAGTTGAGGATTTGCGCCCCGAAGGTAAACCAGTTAATCTCCACTTTATCTAGGCTCCTGCTTTGGCGATCGCACCAACCACATAGTTCCAAAATGGATTGGCAAACAGCAGAATTAGCGCAATTACAAAGCAATAAATTGCCACGGATTCGATAAATGCTAATCCCACAAATAATGTGCGGGTAATTGTATTTGCTGCGTCGGGTTGTTGGGCGATGGAACTGAGTGCTTGAGCAACAGATTTACCTTCGCCGAGGGCTGGGCCGATGGAGCCGATGGCCATAGTCAGCCCTGCCGTTAAGATTGACACAGTGCCAACAATTCCCAGTACAAGTGATAGCGATTCATTTTGAGCCATAGTCTTCATTACTCGCAGAACCAATATAAACAACTGCTAAAACCGCGAAAATATATGCCTGAATTAAGCCTGTCAACAATCCTAAAGCCTGCATAATGGCTGGAAAGAAGAATGGTGCGATCGATATTAAAATCGCCCCAATCATGCCGTCACTCATCACATTCCCAAACAAACGCACTGCTAAAGCTAAAGTCCGTGAGAGTTCACTAATTATATAAAAGGGAAATAGGATGGGAATTGGCTCTATGTAGTGGTGGAGGTATTTCCAGATTCCTGACTGACTGATACCAAAAACGGGAACGGAAAAAAATACACATATTGCCAAGGCCGCAGTGGTAGACAGTGAGGCAGTGGGCGGGTGATAACCAGGAACGATCGCTAATAAATTGGAAGTGGCAATAAAAACAAACAGGGTGCCGATAAAGGGCAAATAGCGATCGGGATTTTGTCCACTGGTTTGCTGAATTTGATCGCGTAAATTCACAACTAAGACTTCCAGCAGGTTTTGCCAGTGGGATAGCTGCGTGTCAGTGGATAGTTTGCGCGTCACCAACCAAGCACCAATGCCCAACAGTAGCATGATCATCCATGTAAATATTAAAGTGGCATTGATCGTCACAAATCCCCAATTCCAAAACACTATTTCATCTGGACTAATCTGCATTGAGTCTCCTTGACCTTGCCAATTTTAGATTTTAGATTAATCCTGTTAGAGGCTTTTCCTCAATCCCAAATTGATTGACCCGATAAAATATCACGGTTAATGTTTAATAATGTGGTCAGTTTTTTCTCAGATTTGTTGAAGTATTAAAATATGACATTTTGAAGTGTATAATGTGAGTTTCAATGATGCGATTGCGTACCCAAATAAACGCACCTAAGCAAACAATCAGATGCCAAAGTGCGTTCTCTTGGGCGATCGCTAGTACGAAAGCAAATCCGGCGATCGCGATCGCTAACCGCCCAAAAAAGCTGCCTAACGTTAATAGAATTGGGTTTTGGGTTGTAGATAATTTCTGCACCGTTGTCCACAAGCCACGAAAGTAGAGATTTCCCAGCAAAATTCCTAACAATAAAGTAACAGGTAAAAAGAAGAGGCTGTTCATATCAAATCTCCTCAGAGGCTGTTTGAAAAGTTATGCGCGCGTGAATTTTATGCCAATGTTGTTAAACAGAGTTCGGGGGTTTAATTCCCCCCTCTTGACAGGCAGAAAGTTTTGTGGCGGGGTCTGTCTTGCTTGAGTTGCTCCTCTTGGGGAGACCCCAAGACCGCAATAAGTGCGCTAAATCCCCGTTGCAAAAGTGTACTTCCGACTTCCGACTTCTTTAACAAGGTTTCACATAACTCTCCTTGTTAACTACTCTGAGGGGCTATGGCTTGATTTATTGATTGAATTGATTGATTACGATATAAATCGTTACCAAATTCAACGTGCCATTCGAGCCTTGAGGATTTGTACTCGTAGTGTCACAGTATTAGTAGTTAGATTTGCTTGCTCGTCTCAAAGAAAGTATTTCATGAACGAGTCAGCTTTTTCTATTGAATCCAAGCGAGTAAAAATTGGGAAACAGCGTAGTTTACCGCCGTAGGCATCGCTTGAGCTTCTCCTATAAGAATATGCAGAACTTCTTTTTGAAATGAGGGTTCAACGAGGTAAGAGATAAGCTCTATTCAGCTTCTTTCAGCCACTCTTCATAACCACAAACAAGCAAATTCTCCTACCAATGCTAATGCAAGATTTATCACGCGGTCAGATAATGGTAGTGATGATTGCATTTTAAATTCCTTTAATTCATAGATTCAAAGTCAACAAGAAGCCAATTTATTCCATCCATTATTATTGGAAATTTTTCTGAAGGTATGTTTAACTCCTGAAAACATTTATCTCTATATCTTTCTTTTTCAGTAAAATTAGTGATGGCTTTAACTAATGGCTTTTTTACTTCGTAGCTTTCTGAAGCTTTAGCGATTGCACGTGCGGGTATTTCGTTATTTACACGCAATATTGCTAAGTCAATCAAATCTCTAGATTGTGTACTTGAATCGTTCCATCGGTCAGCATTAGCCATTAGTTTTGATGTAAATCTATCGCTTATACTCAGACAAGGAATTTTTGTCCATTCTGGATAAACAGGAGGGTCTAAAGTAAAAATACCATTGGCTACAATTTCTACTTTAATAGTTGTTTCATTGACTACAACAGGGAAACGAATACCATATTGATTTATTGTATTGTCACCTAATTTGATATCTATTGTACTTTGAAATAATGCTACAATTCCTTCGTCGTCAATCAAATTTCTTAAATACCTGTAATTTTCAGTTCCATAAGGGAAGAGAAAATCAATATCTTTACTAAGCCTGTATTCATCATACTCTAACGCCAAGAGTGTACCACCGCCAAAGTATGCAGAAGCTTTTTTAAAAACTTCTGGATTGAAAGCATTAAGGATTTTAAGTATATTATTGTGATGGTCGAGATTAAACATTTCAAAATCCGGTAATATCCAAGAGTTATATTTTTTTGCTAAATAATGAACAAAATCCTTTTCTTCTTGTTTTAAATTTTTGAAGGTAGTTTGATGATGCCAATTGCGTTGATACAATTGAACAATTTCTTTCTCACTCATTTGATATACATTTTTTAGCTGCCAACCAATAGACTCTAGAAATGGTAGCTTTTGTGGATTGAGCATCAAATTAATTTTTAAATTTTATCTTGTAGTTAATTGTCTTAAAATATTGTCAAACCTTTCGACTATTGTTTTAGTGGTTACTAAGTTTTCTTCAGAACTTGGCAGTCATATCAAAATTCTCTCTCTAGCTTACTTATGTCCTTCCATGTTCCACAGCCAAGGAGAAGAGAACACAGTGGGGTATTATTCCACAATTATGACCGAGGCTTGACTCATTTCGTCTCTGGCCTTCAAACCAATGTCTCGACGAATACTTTGTATGACCTCTAGACCCGTGCGTTGAGTATTGGGGTTAGCTGACCACATAGCGTTGACTGCAATTTCCGATCCTTGCAAAAATGCGTGTACTGCTCCGACGAAGTAATCACCATCACGGTAGTCTAGGCGGACTAGGTAAACTCGATTTTTGTTAGGGTAGAAGGTATTTTTTAACTCACTAGCTTTTTCATAGTCGGAGTGTTCTTGAGTCAAGTAGGTAATTTTTGGTTTGTTAGGCTGACTGAATCCCCCTGATTTAGCCCAATTGGGGTCTAACTTCTTGCGCCGTTTCGCTTCTCCCATTATCGACTCCAAAGTGCTACTGAGTACTCAATGTAGTTAAATCCATCTTAATTGTCCCGGATTGGCGATGCTCTGACCGCTTTAGCATCTGCTGTCATTGTCATGCTATAATACTTTAATTTTTTTTGTTAAACAAACTCAAAACACACTATGACCAAAACAACAGTCAAACTGCAAATTCCTTTTGAATCACTCCTAGATGCCATTGCCAACCTTCCTTTAGAAGAAAAACATCAACTGTGGCAATTATTAAATGAGGAAATTAATCAAGGCGAAGGAATTTTGCTTCAAGAAGACTCTTATGATTGGGGTTCCCAAGGACAGCCAAAAAACAAACCAGTAGAATATATCTCTGGAGTTGGGCTAACAGTTGTTGGTGGCAAGGATGCTCCAACCTGATTTGCTTGAGTGTGGCGACGTAGTTATAGTGACTTTGCCTACTAGTACTCCTAGAGAACCTGAACAGCAAGGAACTCGACCTGCTGTAGTGGTCGGTATACCTTGGGGAGAAGTCCGCTATCCAATCCTAATGATTGCACCTTTAACTACCCAGAGTGGTTCTTGGGTGTTCAATAATCCCAGCTTATACCCGCGTTTGTTAGTTGGTGCTGGTAGTTTACCTCTGTCTTCTATTCTCTTACTAGATCAAACACGGGGATTAGATATAAATCGAGTTTTGGCGTATTTGGGAACACTCACCCCTGAGCAATATGTTCCTATTACTAATGGATTAACACAGTTGTTCAGATAAAAAAATAGTTAATCTTAAACTGATATTTACGTTTCTAGAGGGATGTCAAGCCACTCACTTTTTCGTTACAAGTTTAAAGAGAGAGGCTTTACAGGATGGTGTCAAATGGCAGACAAACCGCAAGAAATACAGGTGAATAAATTAGTTAATTCACCCAGAGAAACTTCAGAAGTAAAAATCCAGGCTCAATCATCAGTAGAAAATAAACCGTCTGGATTAGAGTCTTTTGTTGAAACTGTTGCTCAGACTGGCAAAGCAGTTTTAGACACAGGAGTAAGTGTGGGAGAAGCGATCGCAAAACAAACACACAAGTTAATTGAGCAAACAACTCAAACTAGCGGTCAGGCTGTGAATCACCTTAGCGAAAATTGGCTGATTAGAAAACTATCTGGAGTGTTAAATCTCAATTGGCTAATTGGTACTACTAACCTTATTGATTTGGAAAAAGCAGAAGCGGCGGTAAACAAGCTTAAGCAAAAGTATCCCAATGAATCACCCAGCCAGATTGCTCACCGAATCATGGTGGAAAAAGCAACCCAAGCAGCCACAGTTGGACTAGCAACTAGTATTTTGCCAGGACTAGCAGTGGCATTGTTTGCAATTGATTTAACAGCGACAACAAAATTGCAGTCAGAAATGCTTTATCAAATTGCATCTGTCTACGGGCTAAATTTAAAAGATCCGGCTCGTAAAGGTGAGGTTTTGGCAATCTTTGGTTTGGCTTTGGGTGGAGAGCGTCTTTTGAAAGCTGCGGGATTAGGCTTGTTGCGAAATGTGCCCTTGGCGGGTGTAGCGATCGCAGCTAGTTCAAATGCAACGATGATCTATTCATTGGGGTATGCTGCTTGTCGATTTTACGAAGCTAAACTCGATGAATCAACTTCCCTCACATCGCCACAGACACTAGCAACATTAAAAGCTGAAAGTGAGAAATATCTCGAAAGTGCGATCGCTCAACAAGCCATCATGGATCAAATTTTAGTTCACATGATCCTTGCTAGTCATCCAGAGAAGACTTGGGAACAAATTTTGCCAGAATTACAAGCTGTAAACCTCAGTTCTACCTCCTTGGATGCCATTGCCCAAAATATCAAATCACCTAAGTCTTTAGATATATTGCTCAATCAGCTAAATCGTGATTTTGCCATACCCTTGTTGACTCAGTGTTACAAAATTGCCCAACTTGACAATCAGACTACACCAGTTGAGCAAGAAATAATAGACGCGATCGCTAACAAATTTGACATTGATACAAATCCAATTCAGACATAGAGTATGGGGATGGAGCATTGAGGATCTGACTTTTCCCTCTTATCTGGAAAACCTCTCTCCAAATCTTGAAGGGCAGAGGCTTTGAATTCTCCCTCTTCCCTACTAGGGAAGCAGGGTGGTTTCATACAAAGAAAGAAAAAACTTTTAATCGAATCAGGTAGTTATTGCCACTATTGATGATCAGTGATACAGTTTTTTTGGCACTGTATTGCATCAAGGGTAAAAACGACTTGTTGACCACAAAACTCGGAAATTAATTGTCGTGCGATGTCTACGACGGCCTACGCCTACGCATCTTCACTATTTTTTTGTTTAGCATCAGTAGTTGAAATTTTTATCTAATTAGAGATTTTACTAAGTCTTAATTTTTCAAATATCTATTATGAATGAATATTAGCTTAATTTCGCTGATATTTTATTAGCTCAAAGAAACCTCACCCTGGTTCTGCTACGCAAAACCTGTCCCTCTCCTTACTAAGGAGAGGGATGTCCGTTAGGACAGGGTGAGGTTTTGTTTTAGGTAAAATTTGATGACTTGTGTGTAGACGGTAGCTGATCCGAAATGGAGAGGCTAGCTTGTCATGGTACTGAAAGTAACTGTTTTTTTAAAGTCACCATGTTAATTCTAGATTAACTGCTTCACTTCAAGTGAAACCATAAAAATGAATCTCAACTCGCAGACTTTTAGCTCAACCCGTAAACCTAAAAATTTTAATAATCCAGAGCGTTTTATTGAGGGATGGTATTGGGCAATACCTTCTCAAAATCTGCGGGTGGGTGAAGTAAAACCTGTCACGATTTTGGGCAGAGAATTAGTGATTTACCGTGGTAAAGACAAAAGAGTAGTTACCTTTGATGCCTACTGTCCACATATGGGCGCTCACCTTGCTGAAGGCAAAGTTGAGGGTAATGCACTACGTTGTTTTTTCCACCACTGGAAGTTTGATGCTGAAGGGATGTGTATTGATATCCCATGTTTAGATGCGCCGCTTTCCTTAAAGTTACAAACTTGGCCTACTGCTGAGAAATATGGAATGATTTGGGTTTGGACTGGAGAAATACCACAACAACCCCTACCTTTTGTTCCAGAGTTGGAACAAAAAGAGTGTGATGTCGCCATTCATTCTCATTTCGTAATGAACTGTCACCCCAATGTGGTGATGATTAATGCGATTGATGCTCAACACCTCAATGCAGTTCATAAACTGCCATTAGAAGTTATTTTTGAAAGACAAGAACTCAACGATAATGCTATTATCTTCAGCAATACTACGCCCATCAAAGACAATTTCTTTTTCATTAAGCTCATCCGTCTTTTCTACAAAAATGCCATAACTTACAGTATTTGCTATTGGTATGGTAGCATTGGTATTGTGACACTTGGCCCCGATTTCTTCCATGTCCACACGATGTTTGCAGTTCGCCTTCATGAAGGGGGAAAAACTGAAGGTCAAATCATGTTGATTACTAAGAAACGTAAAGGAATTTTTGGTTGGTTATGCAATCGAGTTGTGCTATGGCTGACTAAGATTGCAGGTAAGTACTTTCTCATGGGTGACATCAAGATTGTCCAAACAATCAAGTTTGATTTGAAAACTCCCATCAAGGCAGATCAATCAATCATGCAGTTTATTAACCATGTTGAAAACCAGCAATCCCTAATGTGGGGGACTTGGCAAGAAGCGCGATCGCGCGATGTGGAGAGTAAGCCCAAGCGTGAGAGATGGCAAGATACAATGAGTAATGATTAGTATCATGTCTATATAGCTATAATCCCGTCAAACTGTTTGGTCAATTAAACTGACACGAAATCATAGCATTGTCAACTATCTTTGTAACTAATGAATCGGTTGTAGGGGCGTATAGTTACACGCCCTTATCAATGTAGGTGTAAGCTGTTGCGTATTTAATTTGTATATTGGACGCGCTCATGTTGCCCGCACTACAATATTTTTGGGTTTTCGTGTTATACAATTTAGCTGCACATCAACTTAGCAGGTATTTTGTCAAATAGTATAACAATTATTGAAGAAGAATTCAGAAGTCAGAATTCAGGAGCGGAGCCGGAGACGCTCTACGGCTTGGCGTCATGGGACCGGCGCAGGAATTGTTGCACCACAAAACTAGAATTTTTGGTGGGGGTGCAAAAACGCCGATTATTCATCCGCTTTTTCGTTCAGAATACCTAACATGAATTCTGACGACTGGCGCCAATATTGCTGTTCGATAAAAGTTAAAAGTTCAACGAAATTACTTTTAATTTTTAATTTATTACTGGGCTACGAGATTAATAAAAAGAAGTGGCAAAGCCACTTCCTAATTCCCAGGTAGAACCTAAGTCATGAGTATAACGACTACAAAAAATTGAAATAGTATAAACAAATACCAATTAGCTGAATATCTCTGTTTTTCTTGTAGTCTGGGTTAGGAAATCCTGATTTACATCAGCCAAATAACTGTATATTTACATACAGCAGATTTCAAGGAAAGTGAAGTACACAATGATTCGTCTCAAAGCCTGTTTTACTTCTGAATTCTGAATTCTGAATTCTGTTGTAAGTCTCATGATTGCAATGAAGACTCAATTTTATCCAGTTCATCGCTAAGATGTGCCAGTTTTGTCTTTTCATCAAGAAGCTGCTGTTCTAATTGAAACTTGACTGCCGTACCAGCCTCTATTGCTACAGCTTTCTTTATCTGCTTAAACTTCTCGCTGGGGATGTCAAATTCTGCCTGAAGTGCGCCTAGTTTTTGTTGCGATCGCCTTCGCTGTCTAGCAGTTAAATTAGTGGTGTGTAAATGTGAAACTGCTTGTCGCCAGACATCACATTTGATTTGTATGCTATTAATATTCTCCTGCTGCATTCAAAATATCAGTATAAAGCTCAATGCTGACTCGAAAACCCGCTTCAGTCATTAAATCATCTATAACTGGTTTGACAATAGCAATTAAACCTCTATGTTTAGCTACCAAAAGAATCCCTAATAATCCGGTAATTGGGACTCCTAATTTAGCCGCTTCTCTTCTACCAAGCCGTTCGTCAATAAGTAACTCGTCTGCATTAAGTTCGAGCGCCAGGGCTATTGCTTCCGATTCACCTAAATCAAGTCTTTGCTCATTTTGAAGCCTTGCAACTACTTCTTGATCAGTAGCTCGTCGAATTTCAATCCAATCCAAAGAAAGTACGGCTGTTACTCGTTCATCTTCATCACTTGTGTTTGCTAATTCATTAGCAACTGCTTCAGGAATTATTACTGTGTTGTATATCTCTCGCAAAAGAGATATATACCCAACTATGGCTAAACTGCTCAATGGTGACGTGTCACTGACTACAATCATAGCCAGCCTTTTTCACGTAAGTGCTGGAGGTCTTCTTCAAATTCAGCCACATCATAGTGTATGCAAATACCGCGATTAGCTAGTAATTTTTGAAATTTTAGTTGATTCATTCCAACTAATTTGCTGGCTTTACCGATGCTAATTTTATCTTGCTGAAAAAGCAAAATTACGATTTCCTGCCATAATTCCTCTTCTGAAAGACCACTAATTTTAAGAAGTTCGTCTGGAATAACCAAGCTCATAGAAGTTTCATTAACTCATGATTGCATCGTAGCACTATCCATTTATGGTAGAGTATTCACCAATTCTGTATTTTGACGCCTCGGCGGAGCTTTTCCCTTGCTCCGCGCTCCTGATTTATTTCATCGCTCTAGTTGCGTTTAAAATTGCAAGTATTGCTACTCCGACATCAGCAAAAACAGCTTCCCACATTGTCGCTATACCTAAAATACCCAATACAATAAATACACCTTTAATTGCTAAAGCAAACCCAATATTTTGCCAAACAATTTGCCTTGTTTTTCTGGCTATTTGTATTGCTTCTGCCACTTTTAACGGTGCATCTGTCATAATCACAATATCGGCAGTTTCGATCGCTGCATCTGAGCCTAAGCCGCCCATTGCCATACCAACATCTGCTCTAGCAATCACTGGCGCATCATTAATGCCATCCCCAACAAAGACAACTTTACCATGCTTGCCGGCGGTGCTAATTAATTTTTCAATGGCATTAACTTTTTCTTCAGGTAATAACTCTGCTTCATAGGTATCTATGCCAAGCTGTTGAGCAATCCGGGAAGCGATCGCTTGATTATCTCCTGTCAACATTACTGTTCTCTCTACACCCATTTGCTTGAGTGTTTGAATAGCAAGTCTGGCATCTTCTTTTAGTTCATCAGCAATGACTATATATCCAGCGTAAATGTCATCAACTGCTACATGAATAACTGTTCCGTCTAACTCGCAATTATCATGAGCAATCTTCTCTCTATGTAATAGGCGATCGCTTCCCGCTATCACTACCCTATTTTCAATCTTGGCTCTAATTCCATAACCTGCGATCTCTTCATAATCTTTCACCTCAAATTCATCGATTTTTCCACCATAAGCCTTGCGGATAGATTGAGCGATCGGATGATTTGAATGCGATTCTACTTGGGCAGCTAATTGTAGCAATTCTTGTTCATTCCAGCCATTTAAAGGTACTATCTTTACTACTTTGAATACCCCTTTGGTTAACGTTCCAGTTTTATCAAAAACTACTGTATTAACTGCATTTAAAGTATCTAAAAAAGTAGAGCCTTTAACCAAAATACCACGTCTAGCTGCACCTCCCACACCTCCAAAGTAACCTAATGGAATACTGATAACCAGTCCACACGGACACGAGATAACTAATAAAATTAGGGCGCGATACACCCATTCTGAAGAAGTTGCACCTGAAATGAATAAAGGAGGTAATAGTGCAACTGCTAGAGATGTAAAAACTACTATTGGTGTATAATATCTGGCAAATTTAGTAATAAATTTTTCGGTTTCTGCTTTTTTACTTTTGGCATTTTGCACCAAGTCTAAAATCTTAGCAATGGAAGATTCATTAAAAAGTTTTGTGACTCTAATGCTGAGAACACCCATTTTGTTGATCATCCCAGCCAAAACTGTTTCTCCCAGCCTCACTGTTCGCGGCACAGATTCTCCAGTTAGTGCAGATGTATCAACTTGCGAATTACCATCTATAATTTCGCCATCTAAGGGAATCTTTTCTCCGGGTTTGACGACGATAATATCCCCAATATTTACTGTTTCTGGCGATACTTTCTTGAGTTCTCCCTCTGTTTGAATATTGGCATAATCTGGGCGTACTTCCAATAAAGCTTTAATAGAATTACGGGAACGACTAACGGCAATATCTTGGAACAATTCCCCAATTTTATAAAATAACATGACTCCGACAGCTTCGGGTAATTTATGAATTGCGATCGCCCCTACTGTCGCTACTGTCATCAAAAATGTCTCATCAAATACTCTACCTCTGAGTATATTCCGCCCAGCAGTTTTTAAAACACTCCATCCACTTAATAAATAGGCAGGAATGAAAAGCAGATATTCACCTATTGAGTAAAGTGTATTGTGTAATTGATTTTCAAAAATTACACCAGGCGCATATAAACTTAAAATCACTACCAAGGGCAATACCTCATTTTTCAGATTGAATTCTCCACCGTGGTCGTGATTGTGGTCATGGTTATGATTCTCATCATGAGTATGATCATGGTTATGATTCTCGTGATGATCGTGTTCACAGTGGGAACAATCTGAAGATTCTGAATGTACTTTTTGCTTCATTTTATCTGTTAAGGCTAGTAAGTTATTTGATATATGAGCCTGTTCTCAAATGTAATGAAAAAAAGAAGTTTTTACAAGTTGAGAATTTAAGAACGAGAATCTATATCAATACAAAATTTAGGTTTATTGTTGAATCTTTCTACTAATATTTAGCCATATTTAGCGAATATTAAGATTTGTAACCTTATCAAGGTAGCTATTCTTGTCAGTTTTTTCAGAAATTATGACAGAATTATGAAAAATTGAGAGTGTAAACAAATGCCCTTTCCAGAAAACCCAGACAGGAAGCCCAGCCTACCTGAACTTCACCGCAGCATTAAAATTCCTAACACCAAAAGCATCTGGCGCAAGATGCTGGCTTATGCAGGGCCAGGATATCTCGTATCTGTAGGGTATATGGACCCTGGTAACTGGGCGACTGATTTAGCTGGCGGGGCTAAATTTGGTTATGCGCTGCTAACGGTGATTATGCTTTCCAACTTGATGGCGATTTTAATGCAATCGTTGTGTGTGCGGTTGGGAGTAGCAACGGGGCGAGATTTAGCGCAGGCTTGTCGAGATCACTTCAATCCGCGTGTCAACTTTGGGTTATGGGTACTTTGTGAGATAGCGATCGCCGCTTGTGACTTAGCGGAAGTTTTGGGAAGTGCGATCGCGCTGCAACTGCTTTTTGGCATTCCCTTGAGTTTGGGCGTGTGTATAACAGCCCTAGATGTATTTGTATTGTTACTGCTACAAAACAAAGGCTTTCGCTATACAGAAGCTTTGGTAATCTTGTTAGTAGCAACTGTAGGCATCTGCTTTGCAGCAGAAATCATCTTTTCACGTCCTGATTTGGGAGGAGTTTTATTAGGATATGTTCCCAAAATAGAAATTGTGCAGAACCCAGAAATGCTCTACATTGCTATTGGTATTTTGGGGGCAACAGTGATGCCACACAACCTGTATTTGCACTCATCAATCGTACAGACACGGGATTGGGAATCAACATCCCAAAAGAAATGGGAAGCTATTAAGTTTAGCACAATCGATTGTACAGTTGCTTTATGTTTCGCCTTGTTTATCAACTCAGCAATTTTGATTATTGCTGCTGCCACTTTTCATTTTTCTGGTTATCAGGATGTTGCAGAAATTCAAGATGCTTATAAATTGCTCTCTCCCTTATTGGGTGTGAATGCCGCCAGCGCAATTTTTGGATTGGCATTACTTGCTTCCGGGCAAAGTTCAACCCTTACCGCCACCTTAGCAGGGCAGATTGTCATGGAAGGCTTTTTGAATCTGCGTCTGAAACCTTGGTTACGTAGGTTATCAACTAGATTAATTGCCATTATCCCAGCATTAATTTCAATTATGCTTTTGGGAGAAAAGAGTACAGGTAGCTTACTAATTTTTAGCCAAGTGATTTTGAGTTTACAGCTATCATTTGCCGTCGTACCATTGGTGATGTTTACAAGTAATAAATCCTTAATGGGTGAGTTTGTCAATCCTTGGTGGTTGCAGATTTTATCGTGGTTAGTAGCGATTATTATCGGCAGTTTAAATGCTTGGCTGTTATTGCAAACTATTTCAAGCTGGCTGTTTACGAGTCCTAGCTAGAATGTTTACTCCGACTTCTCTGTGCAGCGCTGCTTCACCGCTACGCGTCTACGCAGACTTTAACCAGGTAAGTAGATTAACCTAATTAAACATAAAACGCTCAGGACATGGCGAAAAGTCTGGGTTCTCGGTATTATGTTTATTTATACCCACCTAATTTTCGATCTATCTGTGTAGATATGGAACTTTTTTGGGTAACAAGTGTCAATCTAGCTATTCTCAGTAAAAATTCACTTGAAGTTTGAAAGTGAATCGAATACCCTAAGCTAGTAGACAATTTTCTCAAGGAATTTATGAACAAAAAAATTATCCTGAATTTGCTTTCCACCTCCTCAATTTTTGTGTCGCTGATGTCTACCCTGGCAGTATTTCATCCTGCCCATGCTAGTAGTAGTATTACTCAGCGATTAATGCACACCCAAGACGGTCGTACCTGTATCACGAACCCACATGGTGGAACAGATTTTGTGTGCATTCGAGATTCAGAGAGAAAGCAACCGTATACCTCATCTACACGTTCCTCAACCATTGTCACATCAGTATCAGATCAGAATGTTGCCATGTTGAATTTTACCGACGAGGAAAGTGATGCTGCAATTAAGTTATTTAAATGTGACTGTCCATTGTGTATAAATTCTTTGCGTCAGTTACGCGGTACTGGAAACTTGGTGTACTAAGATTGAAGAGGGCTGATAGCGACTATAACTTCTGTTAGATAAACGTGATTAATCACGTATAGAAGATATACGAAACCAAAAAAGCATTTTTAACTAGATACCACTACTATTATTTGGTCAAATCTAAATTCATTGTTGGGGCGGTTTGTAGCACTACTCCAAACCCCTCAAATTAATGTTGACGAAGAGGACGCACAGATGGACAGACACTCTTACGCAAAGAAATAATCAATAGAGGATAGTAAGGATAGTTTTCTTTTGTGTACCTACTCCCCATTCCCCACTCCCCATTCCCCATTCCCCACTCCCCATTCAGAATTTTGCGCCATTGGGCGACATTTGTGGCAATATAGAAAGAAGTTAAAAAGTTCGCTGTTGCCGTTGGGAACTTCAAAGGGTGTTTTTCCTTGCCACGCTGAACTTTCGACAAGAGGATCAGGACTATTTTGTGCCTTCTCCCTACAGATTGATAAATTGAAGTCACCAAAGCAGATGGTAATGTTTATCAATCAGCCTCTACTCTGTCAATCTACGCTTCGCGGCTTCTGTTGTACCATTTCGCCTCACTACCACTAGCTTCATCTGCCCATTAAGAACTAGATCAAGGTCTTCGTAACCGCAGTTTTGTATTTTAAGCAAATATTCTGACGAATGTTGGTATTATCGTCTGAATGTTTGGAATTCACTGCGAAAAGATATACATACTCCCACCTTGACTACACCTTGACTCTTAAATGAATTCAGAAAACGCAGAAACTTACATAAACCATCCAACTTGGGGGTTACTCTACAAAATCTGTATGGTTGATGAGAACCAGGATTTGTTCACCACGCTTTATGCCCAGCGCTTATTTTTTTTGGTCGCAAATGACGTTAAAGGTGTTAAATTCCAGTCTCTAGGACGTACTGAGGCTAGAATGATGTTGGAAAATCGCTTACGTACTCTGCGGCGCAGTGGACAATCTCAAGAGTACGATCAGCTTCAGAGTGTTTTCCAACGCACCTTCCAATGAGCAGTTCGATTTACGAACGTATTGTTTCCATTCGCTCCTCACTGCCAACTTCAGTCCGATTGATTGCTGTTAGCAAGCAAGTTTCTGCCCAGGCCATTCGGTCTGCATACTCCGCAGGAATTCGTGATTTTGGGGAGAGTCGTATTCAAGAAGCCGCCAGCAAACAAGCCGAGTTGCAAGACTTACCGGATATTACCTGGCACTTTATTGGACATTTGCAAGGCAATAAAGCCAAAAAAGCCATCGAACAATTCCCTTGGATTCACTCCGTGGATAATTTGAAGCTGGCACAGCGTTTAGATCAATTGGCACAACAGCTAGGAGTGAGTCCCCAGGTTTGCCTACAAGTGAAAATTCTTCCTGATCCCAACAAGTCTGGTTGGAGTGTAGCAGAATTGTTGGCTGATTTACCCACACTCAATCAATACAAAAATTTACAAATTCAAGGTTTGATGACAATTCCCCCTTCAGGATTAAATGATTCCGAAATTTTAAGTGTGTTTAATCTCAATCGTGAACTGGCAAAAGAAATCCAGGAGCAAAACTGGTCGCACATTAAAATGCAGCACCTGTCTATGGGTATGTCAGGCGACTACGAACTAGCAGTGCAAGCAGGCGCAACGATGGTACGATTAGGAACCATATTGTTTGGCGATCGCTCTTAGGGATTTCCAACAAATAAAAAACTCCATCCCCTTGTGGGTGGAGTTTTTAGTCATTTGTCATTTGTCATTTGTCATTAGTACCAATGACCAATGACTAATGACTAATGACTAAATCGGCGGGCGGCTATCCCGGACACCCCTTGAAGGGGTGGGATTCCCGCCGATTTTCTTTGATTTGGCATTAGTCCAGGTCGGTGGACTTCGCTTGCGTAGTAGCGAATTATATTCGCGCAATACTTTTAAAAGATCGCTCTTAGCCTATTGTTCATCAACCTTGCAGGGCAGTATTAATAGAAGCTCAAAATTTGATCGCAAGAATTTTGTAAGAGACTGGTGCAATTGGAAACAAAGGATATAGTATTGACAAGAGTAATCGCCAAGGGAAAATGGGGTATAAACAACTTTCCTTCGGACAAACCTTAGGATATAATGTTGACCCCAAATGATGTTTAGGCGATGCACAGACCTTTCCAAGAAGTGTCAGTTCATCGCCAAAACCCGTAGTATAGGCTACAAATAGCAATAGATTTGCTGAAGTATCCACCGATGTAGCGTAGTTTACCGCCGTAGGCATCGCTCCTAGTTCAATCAATCTTAAGCCAAGTCAATGCAGGCTATTCGCATCAGGAGAGTACACACACAATGAACAATATCTTTTCCAAACTCAGAGACTTTGTGGGTCTAAATGAGCAAGTGGAATATGAGTATTACGAAGAAGAGCCAGAAACAGATAATAATTACCAAAATCTGTATCAGCAAGAAAATCCCCAACCAGCACCACAAGAGAGTACAGCCTCTCAAAATCGACGCTGGCGGGAACCAGTGCCTACAATGGGAGATGATATAGCAGCAGGTTCAAAGCCAATGGGGAATGTGATTGGTATGCCAGGAGCAATTAACGGAATTTCGGAAGTTTTAGTACTCGAACCACGCACCTTTGAAGAAATGCCCCAGGCAATTCAAGCGCTGCGAGAACGCAAGTCAGTGGTATTAAATCTGACAATCATGGACCCAGATCAAGCTCAACGAGCAGTAGATTTTGTTGCGGGTGGTACTTACGCACTAGATGGACATCAAGAGCGCATTGGCGAGAGCATCTTTTTGTTTACGCCAAGCTGTGTGCAAGTTAGCACCCAAGGTGGTGTTCTTCATGAAGTACCACAACCGCCAGCACGTCCCTCTCGTCCTACAGGTTCTTCAAATCAAACCTGGGGCAACGAAACTAACCGGATGGCACAATAACAATTCAAAATTCCAAATTCACGCATTCAAAATTGTTCGCGCAGCGTCTCGTAGAGAAGAGAGTTTCAGTCGGGGTTTAAATCCCCGTCTGAAACTAAATCTACATATAGGCTAACGCGAGTGCGTCTCCAAGATTTGGGGTCTTAAACCCTTTGATTTACGATAAAGTTAAATTAGTTGTTAGTCCTTTGTCATTTGTCCTGGGTTTTGAGAATAGTGACAAATGGCAAATGACGAATGACGAATGACGAATGACTAATAATCAATGACTATAAAATTTGGTTTAATTGGTGGCGGGGTAATGGGAGAAGCGCTCTTATCCCGCCTTATTGCGCGTGGAATTTATCAATCATCAGAAGTCATCGTTAGCGAACCGCTATCTTCACGCCTAGATTTTTTAAAACAGCAATACGATATTGCTGTGACAACGGATAATAGCCAGCTTTTCAGCCAAGCAAAAGAAGTTGTTTTTTTGGCAGTGAAACCACAGGTGTTTAGTGCGATCGCTCAAGAACTAGCAGATATTGATATTCTTAATAGAGAACACTCACCGTTAATCATTTCCATCTTAGCGGGTGTAACTTTAAGTCAGTTAGAAGCTGCATTTGTGCAATTGCCAGTGATTAGAGCAATGCCCAACACCCCAGCAACAGTGGGAGCGGGAATTACTGCGATTTGTTCAGGTGCATACACCAGCCGCAAGCACCACCAAATAGCACAGCAAGTTTTTTCTGCTGTGGGGGAAGTAGTGGAAGTGTCAGAAGCGCTGATGGATGCAGTCACAGGGCTATCTGGTAGCGGACCGGCTTACGTGGCACTGTTAGTAGAAGCACTTGCTGATGGCGGAGTAGCCGCAGGTTTACCTAGAGCAATTGCTAATCAACTAGCCTTGCAAACTGTACTTGGAACAGCGAAACTGTTGCAGGAAACCAAACTGCACCCAGCAGAACTCAAAGATCGTGTTACCAGTCCCGGTGGTACAACTATTGCGGGGATTGCCAAGCTAGAACAGGCAGGATTTCGTTCAGCTTTAATTGAAGCAGTCAAAGCTGCCACAGAGCGATCGCAAGAACTGGGAAAATAATAAAGAGTCATTAGTCATTGGTCATTGGTCATTTGCAAAAGACAAATGACTAATAACGAAGTTGACAAAAGACTCGTTAGTATAGTAAACAATCTGGTTGCAAATGTGATTGAGTGAATTATTCTGCACCGTCTCCAGAACTTGACTTAGGGACTATATTTCCCTTTGAACTGGATCAGTTTCAAAAAGAAGCGATCGCGTCCCTAAACGCCGGACGCTCCGTAGTCGTATGTGCGCCGACAGGTTCGGGCAAAACATTAGTCGGGGAATACGCCATTTATCGCGCCCTAGTGCGAGGAAAACGTGTATTTTATACGACTCCCCTGAAGGCGCTGTCGAATCAAAAATTACGTGACTTTCGAGAAAAATTTGGTTTTGATCAAGTCGGACTGTTAACTGGAGATGCTTCCATTAACAGGGATGCACCGATTTTGGTGATGACCACCGAAATTTTCCGAAATATGCTCTATGGCACACCCATTGGACAAATCGGCATCTCATTAGTAGACGTTGAAGCGGTGATACTTGATGAGTGCCACTACATGAACGATCGCCAGCGCGGTACAGTTTGGGAAGAATCAATCATCTATTGTCCCCGTGAAGTCCAACTGGCAGCCCTCTCAGCAACCGTTGCCAACAGCGATCAACTCACCGACTGGCTAAATCGCGTCCACGGCCCAACTGACCTAATTTACTCCGATTTTCGTCCAGTCCCCTTGGAATTTCACTTTTGCAATCCCAAAGGGTTATTTCCCCTGCTGAATGATAGCAAAACCAAAATTAACCCCCGCCTTCAGAAGAAGAAGGGGAGAGGGGGAGAAAGGGAGAAGGGGAGAAGTGGTAGACCAGAGGCTCCTGGCATCATTTATACCTTGAGCCAGTTAGAGCAACGGGATATGCTGCCAGCGATTTACTTTATCTTCAGCCGCCGTGGATGTGATAAAGCGGTGGCGGAAGTGGGTGATTTATGGCTGGTAAATAGTGAAGAGTCCCAAATTTTACGGGAACAGATTGATGACTTTTTAGCCCGCAATCCCGATGCCGGGCGTTCTGGACAAATTGCACCCCTGTACCGGGGAATTGCTGCCCACCACGCTGGGATTTTGCCTGCTTGGAAAGCACTGGTAGAAGAACTATTTCAGCAAGGGCTGATTAAAGTAGTATTCGCCACCGAGACACTGGCGGCGGGAATTAATATGCCCGCCCGGACAACAGTAATTTCCACCCTTTCCAAGCGTACCGACACTGGACACCGCCTGTTGAACGCTTCCGAATTTTTGCAAATGGCGGGACGGGCAGGCCGCCGGGGGATGGATAAACAAGGTCATGTAGTGACAGTCCAAACTCCCTTTGAAGGAGCCAAAGAAGCGGCATATTTGGGAACATCCAAGCCAGACCCGCTAGTTAGCCAGTTTACGCCCAGTTATGGCATGGTACTCAATTTGCTGCAAACCCACACCCTAGAGCAAACCAGGGAACTGATAGAACGTAGTTTTGGGCAGTACATGGCCACCTTGCATTTAAGACCAGAATACGATGAGATTGCCGAGCTGCAAACACAATTAGCTCAACTTCATGAGCAAATCGTCGCAGTTGATGAAAATGAACTGGCTGTTTATGAGAAATTGCGGCAACGCCTGAAAGTGGAACGCCAGATATTGAAAACCTTGCAAGAGCAAGCGCAGTCAGATCGCCAAGAAGAATTGGGGATGATGTTGGACTTTGCAGTGTCAGGGACTCTGTTAAGTCTCAAGGGCAAAAATATCACAGTTTCTTCACCCGTAACCGCAGTGTTAGTGGGAAAATCGCCTGGTTCGGGTCAAGCTCCTTACTTGGTATGCTTGGGACATGATAATCGCTGGTATGTAGCAACGACAGGGGATGTAGTCGATTTGTATGCCGAACTGCCGCGAGTTGAGGTGTCACCTGATGTACTACCGCCGCCAGAGATGCCTTTGAAACCAGGACAGTCGCGCCGTGGCAATGAAGAAACATTTGCGATCGCCACGCGTATTCCCAATCCAATAGAATCTTTGCATCTGGCACCAGAAGTAGCAGAACAACTCAGTCGCCTTACCGCCGTCCAAGAGCAATTAGAAGCTCATCCCCTACATGAATCAGGCAATGCGGCAACGCTTTTCAAGCGCCGCGCCCGCTATGTCGAACTAGAAGCCGAACTTGAACAGTTGCAAGGGCAAGTAGAGCAACAGTCACAACGTCATTGGGAAGAGTTTTTGAATTTAATTTCAATTCTGCAACACTTTGGGGGTTTGGATAACTTAGTCCCCACAGTATTAGGGCGAATCGCTGCCGCGATTCGAGGCGAGAATGAATTGTGGCTGGGTTTAGTATTCGCTAGTGGTGAATTGGGCAACTTAGATCCGCAGCATTTAGCAGCAGCAGCAGCAGCTTTGGTGATGGAAACACCTCGTCCAGATAGCAAGGTTAACTTTGACCTCAGTAATGAAGTGACAGAAGCCTTGAAAAAATTGCAGGGAATTCGCCGCCAAATGTTCCAACTACAACGGCGCTATAACGTAGCGTTGCCTATATGGTTGGAGTTTGAGTTAATTGCCATAGTAGAACAATGGGCGCTAGGAATGGAGTGGACAGAACTCTGCGAGAACACCACCTTGGATGAAGGCGATGTGGTGAGAATTTTACGGCGGACGTTGGATTTATTATCGCAAATACCCCACGTTCCCCATTTGCCAGACTCTTTCCAACGCAATGCCTATCGGGCGATGCAGTTGATTGATAGATTCCCTGTGAATGAGGTAGTTGAATGAACAGGACAATTTGAGTTGTTCGCACAAGTTGCATAACAGCATTCAGGTGAGCGGGGCTTCCAGTTTGGTTATGGTTGTATGCTTTTGTACATCCGCAAACCGGAGAAACTTATTGGTGGATTCTTCCTGACGTCAATACAGAATTGTTTAATCAGGTTTTAGCCGATTTTGCTCAGGAATTTGGCTTAGGTGCTAATAAACGCATCCTTTTAGCTGTTGACCGAGCCGGATGGCATAGCAGCAAGAGTTTAGAGATTCCCGAAGGGCTACATTTAACATTTTTGCCATCTCACTCACCTGAATTACAGCCCGCAGAAAGGTTGTGGACTGTGGTAGACGAACCAATTGCTAATCAATCTTTTGAGACACTCCATGATTTAGAGGACGTTTTATTTCATCGGTGTCAATATTTACTCCAACAGCCAGATTTAATCCGTGGCTTAACGGGTTTCCATTCGTGGCTTCAAACTGGCGCTTAATCGTAAGTCATTACCCGGACATGATATCACCTATAAATCAGCCTCTGCAAAAACTGTACCTTTTGTCAACTACTTCTACTGGACTGGCTCTCTAGAGCATCGATATTTTACCCATGCCCAAAGTTCAGGATAAACTAAAACCCCCAAGCTGTGATGTCAGCTTGAGGGTTTTAGTTGAAATTATGAATCCTGGCATCGAGCTATTTTTGCGTAGGGCTACCCCTAAACTATCGTGGCCGCAGCAGCGTTTCACCTCTGAGTTCGGGAAGGGTTCAGT
>NZ_JBALBY010000102.1:0-67955 GCF_036919575.1 Nostoc sp.
AAGGTCAACTTTGAGCCTCAGAAGGTCAACGTCGAGCCTCAGAAGGTCAACTTTGAGCCTCAGAAGGTCAACTTTGAGCCTCAGAAGGTCAACTTCGAGCTTCAGAAGGTCAACATTGAGGTTTAAAGGGTAATTCTAAATCAAAAAATACTCAACTACTTCTTGTGGGGTGGGCGTCTCGCCCGCCCTAAGCCAGAGGCGCTCATGTTGCCCACCCCACAAGATTGGGTAATTTATTTGTTGGAAGTCCCTAATGGCAGGACAATATTTAGCAAGGCTGTGACTCTTGCAACTGCGTAGCTTGCCGCCGTAGGCATCGCATCACCGTTGAGATAGCGAATAGCAACGGACGTGTCCAGAACGGTTTCAGCCAGCCGAGTTTATTATGTAGATAGTATTTAAAGAGCGTTGAGTGTAAAGATGACAATGGAATCAAAGCAAGATGACATTACTATTCTTCAGGAAGCTGAGAAGCGTTTACGGCGACTGTCTCCAGAAAGGCTGCGGGTAGTGAGTGATTTTCTAGCTGCTCTAGAAGAAAAAGAAGAACATGAGGCGACGATGGAACTTTTGAATCTCCCTGGTTTTGAGCAAGCTTTGCATGAAGCTATGCAGGAAGCTGAGGCTGGGGAAGTGGTGCCATTTGACAGTATTCGTCGTCATGTATGAACTGGTACTCACTCGCAAAGCACAGAAGTTTTATCAAGAAGTAGATGCATCATTAGCAAAACGACTAAACCGTTGTTTTGACCAACTGCGACAGAATGCTTATGAACATCCAAACATTAAGCGGCTTAAAGGCGATTTCGCGGGTCTTTTTCGCTATTAAGTTGGTGTCTGGCGAGTTGTTTATCAGGTGGATGAAGAACAGCAACTAATTACTATTTTACTGATAGCCCATCGGAGCGATGTATATCGGTGAGTGTGTCAAGTATTAATGTGGAGATAAGCACAATAAGTTGTATTACAGGAAATACTGATGAACCGCTCGAAAATAATTGCCATTCTTACAGGTGCGATTTCGATCATTTTAGCGATCGCATCCTATTCATGAAAGTACCGTTTATCTCGAAAAGAAGTCTCCGACTGGAAACGCCTAATAAAAAGCTCTGCCTCTTAACTTGCGGCAGAGCCAAAATAAAGACTTAACGGCAAAAGTCAGCTAGATCCCATCCTCCTGAGATCGAAGTTGTGTCTCTGGCTGAGTTGAGCCAGCAGGCAAAACCCGATGTTCAGATCCCAAAGTTCCATTAGGAGAATCTGGAGGCTTTGAGCCACCCGATCCCTTCCGAGATAATATACTTTGAGCCAGAGTCTTAACTAAGATGTACAGAATTGGCACTAAAAACAAACTCAAAAACGTTGAAAGCAGCAGCCCCCCAAAGAGCGCTGTTCCTAAAGACCAACGGCTGCTGGCTCCAGCCCCTTGAGAGATCACCAAGGGCAAAAATCCTAACAGCGCTGCAAAGGAAGTCATCAAGACCGGTCGCAGACGTTCTTGCCCCGCTTTCACCGCCGCCCGCGTGTAGCTCATGCCCTGCTCATGCAGCTGATTGGCAAATTCTACAACTAAAATTGCGGTCTTTGCGGATAGACCAATCAAAGTCACCAAACCTACCTGGCAATAGATATCATCCACCACTTTCGGGAAGAGGCTACCTGCCATGAAAATATTGGAACGTAGCCAAATCGCCGTCATCGCTCCCAAAACTGCCAGGGGAACTGTCAGCAAAATAATGATCGGGTCAATGTAGCTTTCATACTGAGCCGCCAGCACCAGAAAGACAATAACGAACGCGAAGCCAAAAATCAACCCCGTAGATCCCCCAGATGTCTTCTCCTGGAGATAAGTCCCTGTCCATTCATAACCAAACCCCTTGGGTAAGACTTCTGCTGCTAGTTTTTCCATCGCTTGAATCGCCTGTCCAGAACTAGCACCAGGAGCAGGAGCGCCCTGGACTTTGATAGACCTGTACAAGTTATAATGGGAAATGGTTTTCGGCCCCACAAAGGGAGTAACCTTCACCAAATTGCTCAACGGAATCATCGCCCCACTTGCAGAGCGAACATACAGCTTACCAATATCATCTGGATTAGAGCGGAAAACCCCATCTGCTTGGACATATACTCGATACTGTCGCTGTCCCTGCACAAAGTCATTCACATATTGCGACCCCAAGTAACTTTGCAACGCCCCAAAGATGTCATTGAGTTCGACATTGAGAGATTTGGCTTGGTTGCGATCTACCTGGATGTCAAATTGGGGAGTGTCTGCGGTGAACTGAGTGAAGACACCTTGTAAAACAGGGTTTTTATTCGCCGCCCCAATGAACTTTTGAGCAGCATCAACCAGGGTTTGAATCGGCGCACTTCCGGTTTTGTCTTGAATGATAAACTCAAAACCACCCGTAGTACTTAATCCTCTAACTGGCGGAGCATTCACAGCGATCGCTCTCGCATCTGTAATTGTAGAGAGCTTTTTGTTCATCCTCTGAAGTATTCCATAGACAGACTGAGATTCTTCAGGTCTCTCTTTCCAGGGTTTCAGGTTAGCAAAGGCAATGCCTAAATTAGAAGCATTCCCATCGAAACCAAAGCCACTGATCATAAAACTAGCTTGAACTTCGGGAAGCGATGTTACTTCCTTAACAACCCGATTCATCACAGATTCGGTGTATTTCAAAGAAACCCCGTCAGGCCCTTGGACAACTACAAAGAAGTAACCCTGGTCTTCCTCTGGAATAAATCCAGTCGGCACTGCTTTATACATCAAAACCGTTGCTACTAAACCACTGATAAAAACCCCAATTACAATCGGCTTGACATGGGTAAGGTAGCTAACAAACCCGACATAGCGGCGCGTAAACCAGCTAAATCCCCGATTAAACAGCCCAAAAAACCACCCCAAAGGACCCCATCCAGTCTGAGCAGGGCGCATCAGGATGGCTGCCATACTCGGAGAGAAAGTTAAAGCATTAAAGGTCGAAATGGCAATAGAGCAAGCAACGGTTAACCCAAATTGTTTGTAGACAATCCCAGTAGTGCCGGGAATGAATGTAACTGGAAGGAATACCGCCATGAGTACAAGTGAAGTGGCAATGACTGCCCCACTCAACTCTTTCATGGCTTCGATCGCTGCATCAAGGGGCTTCATACCCTGCTCCAGTTTGACTGAAACTGCCTCCACCACAATAATGGCATCATCGACAACAAGACCGATCGCCAGGACGAAACCAAATAAGGTCAGTGTATTAATCTGAAATCCTAAAACCAACAGAGCCGCACACGTCCCAACCAAGGAAACGGGGATCGCCACAGTAGGAATGATCGTGGTACGCCAGTCTTGCAAAAAGACAAAAATTACCAAAACCACCAAGATAATCGCTTCAACTAGAGTGTGTAGAACTTCTTCTAAAGAAATTTCTACAAATGGAGTGGTATCAAATGCCAACTGTGCTTTTAGTCCAGGTGGAAAACTCTTCGCTAGTGTTGCGATCTGGTCTTCAACAGCATGAGCAACTTGTAGAGCATTACTACCCGGAAGTTGATATATCCCCAAACCCACGGCTGGCTTGGGAGTACTTCCTGGTAAGGTGAATTTGGCATCAGCGAGATAGCTCTCTGCTCCCAGTTCAACTCGACCGATATCTCTGACCTTAACTAGGGTGCTATTAGTGCTATTAGTGCTGCTATTAGTGCTGCTATTATTGCTGCTATTAGTGGTGTTATTAGTGGTGTTATTAGTGCCACCTTGACTCACCTTCAGCACCATGTCCTCAAATTCAGCCGCATCTTTAAAGCGACTGGTTGCCCGTAAAGCAAATTCAAAGCTTTGATTATCTGGTGCTGGTTCCTTACCAATCGCTCCTGCACCCACCTGAATATTTTGTTCTTGCAGGGCAGTTGTCACATCTTGAGGAGTTAGTTGATGTTGGGCAAGCTTGTTGGGATCAAGCCAAAGACGCATGGCATATTTGCGCTCCCCAAAAATCGTTGCTTTTCCTACACCAGGAAGCCGTTTGATCTGATCGAAAATAAACAGATCGACATAGTTACTGATAAAAATGTTGTCATACTCATTATTTTCTGAGTAAAACCCAAAGACGAGAAGCAGACTGCTCGATGCTGTTTCAACGGTGACACCTGTTCGTTGAACAGTATCTGGCAATTGAGGTTCAGCAAGTCCTTCTTTATTTTGAACGTTTACTTGAGCAATATCGCTATTGACTTGAGTTGGGAAGGAGACAGTTATATTGCTGGAACCATCATTACCCGTATTAGAAGATATATAAGATACATCTTTAACACCATTAATTTGTCGCTCAATAATGTTGGTGACAGTGCTTTCTGTTGTTTGAGCATCCGCACCAATATTGGTGGAGCTAACGGTGATTTGCACGGGGGCGAGGTCTGGTAGCTGAGAAATCGGTAGGATCGGAATACAGATGCTTCCCAGTAGCAAAATGATGAACGTGCAGACCGTCGTCAGGACTGGACGTCTGATGAAGGTGTTGACAAACATAAAATCAGGGAAAACTTCAAGACTGGTTAGTGAGGTAAGTAGGTGGGCGCAATTAAAGTTAACTGACGTGGGCTGTCATTTGTCCTTTGTCCTTTGTCATTGGTAAGGGTTTTAAGCCTATTTACGTTCCGTAACATAATTTGGTTTATTCCCACCAACTTACTTAGTAGCTTTTTATTAAAGCCGTCGTAATACACCATCCCTGAATAGGGTGAGGATATAAGGCATTGAGCGACGATTGTATCTATGATCTCCTAAAAAAGACAACAACTTTAAGAAACAGTGTACCGTGAGGCGCATGGGAACGTGGGGAAAAGAAAGGAACAAGTTGTCTTTGAGACTCAGGGTAAAGTACCTGAAAGCTTGAAGAGAGATACTTTCTAGGTCTTTGGTGAATTGGCTGCACCTATTTGGCAAAAACTGCTATTGTCTGGATTGGGTTAAATTATTTTGTTCGTCAGAATTTGCTGGTAGGCTTGGATTGTTTGCCTAGCGATCGCATCCCAGCTAAAATTTTCCAAGGCATATTTTTGGGCGTTTAATCCCCGTCGTTGGCGTTCTGCGGGATTTTGCAAAGCTTCTTGCAGTAACTCTACCAGCGCTTGCACATCTGTTGCGCCTACCCAACCCGACTCGCTATCACGCACCTGTTGACAAATATGCACTTGGTCAGAAATTACCACTGGTGTTCCTGCTACCATCGCCTCAGCAACAGCAATCCCAAAATTTTCGTAGTAGGAAGGTAAGACAAATAAATCAGCAGCTTGTAGTAAACTAACTTTTAGTTCACCAGTGACAAAGCCCGTAATTGTCGTGTGCGATCGCAGTGGTGAATTTTGAATTTGGGATATGATCTTTTTTTCGTAATCTGGATCTTGGGGATTTGTTCCAGCTAAGACAAAATGAAACTTATAACCAACGGCTAACAGCTTCTCTAGCGCCGGAATCAACAAATTTAACCCCTTTTTCGGGTCAATTCGTGACATAAACAGCACCAACGGTACATCCTCTGGTATTTGCAACTGACTACATACATTTTTAATTTGGGATTGACGGGGGATTACACCCAAGGGAATTACCAAATCTGGCGTAGATACTCCAAAACGTTCTGATATTTTAGCTTCTTGATCGCTGGTAAAATGAATTGCTGCCGCACCAGCTAAATTTTGACGTTCTATAATTGCGACATAAAGCTGTTTTAATTGCTTTTTTTTGCGTAAATCAGCCGGATCAAGAGTACCCAAAGGACGGAAAATATAAGGTAGCTTTTGCTGACGACAGACAATAGCAGCAGCACTAATTATTGGGGAGAATAGAGCATGAATATGTGCTATGTCAAACTCGTGAGCATGAAGTTTTAGCCAGTTTAATAAATCTAGGGAAAATTTGTAGCGACGAAACGGGGCACAACGAAAGTAAATTATTTCATAGCCATCTTGTTTAATTGGGCGATTTAAAGGAACATCTAGAGGTGTTTGACCATTATCGCCATTACTATCAGTTGTGAGAATTGTAACTTCCACTCCCTCTTTTACCAACGCTGGAGCTAATCCTAGTACCATTTGACTCGGACCGCCGTAAATTAGAGAAATTGAGGGGACAATTTGTAATATTTTCATTTATTTGTCATTTTTATTTTGTTATTTGTCATATCATGTCCGGGCAATTAAGCATAATACCCGGAACCCCAAAGAGCCAAAGCTGCGCTTTAGCTCCCCTCCCCGCCTGCGGGGAGGGGTTGGGGGTGGGGTTCTTATTTGTGATTTATGTAAGAAGTCTACTAATGACTAATGACTATTGACTACTAACCAATTCTTGATAAAACTCTAATTGCTGTTTAGCTAAAGCTTTATTTGTATATTTAATCATTGCTTTCTGATAACCCATTTCACCGAGAGTATGAGCAAAAGAGGGTTTATCCATTAATTGAACTAAGCAATTAGCAAGGGCTTGAACATCACCTTCAGGAAATACTAAACCAGCATCGCCAATTACATAGGGAATTTCACCAGAATCAGAACCAATTACAGGTACTTGGCAAGCCATTGCCTCAATTAGCACATGACCAAATTGTTCTTTCCAGCCAACAGAAGTTAAGGTTTTAAACTTGTAACTTGTTTCTGAAGGCAGTACCAAAGTACTCATTAAATTGATATAGTTTGTAACCTCGTCATGAGGGACACTTTCTACCAAAATAAATCGTTCTTTAATATTATTTTCTGTCGCTATTTTGATTAATTCACTTTGTAACTCTCCCCGTCCCAGCAGTAGTAATTTCCAAGGTTTATTTTTCAAAATCACTAAGGCTTGTAAAAGTGTTAATAAACCTTTTTCTTGGACAAAACGCCCAACGAAACCTACCACAAAATCTCCTTTTTCAATGCCCAACTTAGCTGCTAGTTCTGGTTGGGCTTTGGGAATAAATAGACTTTCATCTATACCTAGTTGTGGCATAACTTTAATTACCCCTTGATATCCTCGTTGTCGCAAAACTTCTGCTCCATCCTGATTGCCAGAAATAATACCGTGGCTGTGATTGAGGTTATATTTTTCTAACAAAGAAACTGGTGGCTTCAGGCTATATGGTAGATTCCACCAAGTAAAAAATACATTTTTTGCCTTCAGTCCCAAGAGTTTATTTAAGGCAATCATCTGAGTATAAGCCAATGCTCTAGACCCTTGTTCTACCTGGATGATTTGGGGGCGAAATTGTTTTAACAAAGATATCAAATCAGTACCAAATGTCAGAAGTCCCTGATGATTTTGACTGAAATTAGAAACGGGAACTATTTTAAATGTGCCTTCATCGCGGTATTCAGTTTCAATAATTCTGTTTTGCACGCCACCTGGTTTCCAGCGCTTTGGGACTACAACTGTCACTTCAACTCCCGGTTCTAGTTGAGATAAAGCGCGTAATTTTTCACAGTTGAGGTCTACGATATAAGTGTGACTAGCAACTAAGATTTTCATTGTTATTTGTCATTTTTTTAATAACCAGTACTTACGCAAAATTATGAAAAAACGAACCGCAAAGGACGCAAAGGACGCAAAGAAATAAGAGTTTTAGAGAGTTTTTGCCCAATGCCCAATACCCAATGCCCAATCACTAAACTTGTTCATCCAATCGACTGTAAATTTGACCATCGTTCCATATTGCTTGAATGACAGTACCCAAGGCTTTGAAAAAACCCAAAATGTAGAAAATAGCGCGAGTGGCAATTTTGATGGGGGAACCACTTTTATGGCAAGGTGGGCGTCCCAGTACGTGACAGTCAAATAAACGGGCGAATAGGCGTAAAGCTTGAGTTGGAGTGAGGTTTTTCAGCCCCAGTAAGAAATGGTTGTGGTAGAAGGTGAGTTGATATTTTAGCGATCGCATACTAATATCATGACAACCCCCTGTTTCTTCGCCTAAATGTACCAAATGGGCTTCTGGGTCGTACCAAATTTTATACCCCGTTTGCCGTACCCGCAAACAAAAGTCTGACTCTTCGCGCACTGCACTACCGCCAAACCTCTCATCAAATTTCAGTCCGTACTTAGTAAAAATATCGCGGCGAAAAGACATATTACAACCCCTCGCTGTCAGTACTTGCTGAGGTTTGATGGTATGTACTAAATCAATATAATACCAAGCAATTCCTGGGTCCATTGCCTGGGGGGGCAGATATTCAATCTCTAAATCTCCCCCAGAATCGTCCAATTTCATTCTGTCAAATACCCGTCCAGCCACAGCCCCCACCTCTGGATTTTGCAAATAATTTTTTGCATGGGCTGCTAACAATCCTGGGGTTAGCTGAACATCATCATCAATAAATAATATTATTTCACCAGATGACCGCCGGACGGCATAATTTCGCGCCCCTGGCAAACTTGCCCAATCTAAGCGCAACCATTTAATTTTACCTGCCTTTGCCATCTCCTCCAGGTAGGCTTGAATTTCTGGTTGGTGTTTTGGGGTTTGGTCTACAACTAAAACTTCAAAATTTGGATAGTCCTGTTTTAGAACATCCACAATGCTATCGCGTAGCGGTTCCTCTCGCCCATAGGTTGGTATAACTACAGAAATTAAAGGGTAATTAGCCATAATTTTTTCTACTACTTTATCTAAAGGTAATTGGAATTTTCGTTAATCATGGGAAACACTAATTTTGCTTATTCATGACTTGTCTACCGACAGCATACTGGAATATTTTCACTATGTCCCGTCAGCTTATTAGAGGTTTTTGTTTTCTTGCTTTCTTAGGATCTGCTTCTTTCTTCTCTTGTTTATCTAATATCGGCAATTTAAAAAGAACTCCCGCAAAAAACCAATAATAGACAGCAACTGGATCAACATCTAGAGGATAGTAGTAGGTGTTGTAGCTAATAAACAATATAAACACCCACAAAGCTGCTCCGTAACTGCGGAAATTACGGTTTTTTATGGAGCGATAGGTTTTAAAGCCAATAATTGTTAAACTTGTTACCAAACCCAGAAACGCTAGTACTCCAATAATTCCAACTTCATAAAGCAGTTTCGGGTAGTAGGTTTCCACAAGCTTAGTTTTACCCATTACACGGGCAGAGTTGGTTGCTCGACCTAAGCCACTTCCCAATGGCCCCTCTACGTTTTTCCAATTCTCTTCAAATTGCTGGATGATAAAATCTTGAGGTGGTGAAGCGTCCCAGCGACCGGTAAAACTCTCGGTTCTCTCTTGCACGAGAACAGGGTTACTCACGATCGCAATTCCCAAAATCAAGGCAAGTCCCACGCCTATGGGGATAAATCGTTTCAGGTTGCCAATTTGTCCGGTGAGCAATAGCAAAATCCCGAAGCAGATTGGTACTAAAGCTAAGGCGATTCTCTGTCCAGAGATTAGAGCATTGATAAAGACTGCCACTAAAGAACCTAAACCAAGCAACCGCCATATTGGGGAGGGGTCGGTAAAGCCGGTGGCAAAGGTAAAAAAGGTGCTAGAAATTAAGAACCATGCCCACTGCCAAGGAGCTACAAATGTCCCTGGTAGGCGAATAACCCCTTCTTCGGGACTATATAAGAGCGCTCCACCAAAATAACACCGGGCTTCTAGTGATGTGACAAATAGGGCATTTCCTTCAAGACCTCTAGTGCCTTGACATACACCAGTTAGTAGTAAGAAGTATTGAATAAATCCCAGCACACAGCAAATCAGTATGAGAGCAATCTGGAGACGTGATAAAAATAGAAAATCCCGCTTATCGCGAATTAAATAGTAAGCACAACCAATCAGGGGGACATAGCCTAAAAATACTTTTAGTCCCAGAATTCCCATGCCTAATGGTATTTCTTTCTCTGCTTTTTCTAATAGTCCCACACTAGGCGGATTAAACTGCTGTCCACCATTGATAAACAACAGTGTTAGCAGACTGCAACCCAAAACAATATAAAGTGGGATTTTAATGCCTTGGGGAATAATTAGGGGTAGCCCCTGTTTACGGCAAGTCTGCCAAAGTCCAATTAGCGCTGGAACGTAAAAAGCATCTTTAGCTAATTGGAGTATGGGACTATTGCCCAAGTAGTAAGTGATAGTACCCCCAATAGGTACGTAAATGATGAAGGCATATAATGCTTGGCGCGGGTATTTGTAGGAAAAAGACATGATGATTATCCCTAAAACCCCAGGAACTGCCGCTTTAATTCCAGCTACGAAAAAAAGCAGAATGCCAACGAAGATACCGCCAAAGGTGGCAGTGGTGAGTAAGCTAGTGAATTCTTTACGTGCTTGGGCTGCTTTGCGCTTTTGGGCTGACTGTTCTTTGAGGCTAAGAGTAGGAGTTTCTTTTTTAGCCTGTTTTTTTGATTTTTGATTTTTTGATTTGAATTTCGGCATAGTGGCGCTCTAGCCTATCAGCCTTAAAAAACATCTATAGCTTACATACAAATGGATTGGAATGGCTATAGCGTGTACAAGCCGAATTCATCCTTAAGTGATTGAGTTAAGGATTTTCGATTAAAAATGATGAAGTTTAACTTCATTGAACCGTAAAAAAGATTTTCTCCTGTTTCTACAATGTAAACTGCTCCAGGAAATGGTAATGGTTCAATAGGGTTAGCTTTGTTTTCTAATACGCCTCTGACTTTACCGTGGTCTATATAATATTTGTAGTATCCATAACCCCGATTATATTCTGCGTTTTCTGGTAAGAAATTTAAGTCATATCGGATAATATTGGATGTATTGCATATTCTATAGAAATTTTTTCTTTTAATATATATATATTGACTACCTTCTTTATATTTATAACCTTTATCGATAAACCATCCATTAGAGTTAGGATGTTGCTGAATAAATGCGGCTAAGTTTTTACTGATGCAATCATCTGCATCAACTGCCATAGTGTGAGTTGGAGAAAATTGACGAGCATGCATTAATCCCTTCAATATTTTTCGCCCTTTATCTGTTTCTCCTCTAGCTATAGGGTTTGGCTCGTTGGGAGGAGGAAAGTCAACTGTAATATACGTAATCTGGGGATGGTTAAATTCTATTTTTGGTTGTTCATGGCAAACGACAATAGCGTGAAAATCAGGAGAGGTTTGATTGCAAATTGATTTGAGGCATCTTTCAAATAATTGGGTGACACGCTCCCAGGAATTGGAAACTTGCTGACTTTTAAGTAGGATAACAAAAACAAGCATTTTACTACCTTATAGAAGATAACTAAAGAATACACAGAGTACTATTTCCTTGTTATAACCCACATTTTTAACTTCAACCTGTAATCTGAATACTTCGACAAATATTACCAAAATTAGTTATAAAATTAAGTATTAACACTGATCTAGCCTAGGCTTATGGCGTAGGCGTAGCCCGTCGTAGATATCGCTATTCAACTACTAAGTAGGTAGGTGTAATTAAACATAAGATCAAACCTCACCCTCAATCCCTCTCCGTGAGTTCGGAGAGGGATTGAGGGTGAGGTTTTATATTTAATTTGACCCACTTACTTAGTACAGCAGTTTTGACTTTTGACTTTTGACTTTTGACTTCCGCCTTGCGGTACTAGTATGTCAATACTTGTAATACGGGCATACTACAAACATAAGTGCGGAATGTCGGTTATAAAAGAGGTTTACAATAAACGTAACTTAGACTGCTATGTGTTGCTGGACTTGCGAAACTAATTCATTTGTCCAGTAGTTAGTAAGTTCAGCATTGGCAGCTTCCACCATAACCCTGATCACTGGTTCTGTGCCAGAGGCGCGAACCAAAATTCTGCCGGAATCACCCATTGCAGCTTCCGCAAGAGCGATCGCTTGTTGCAGAGGTTGGCAATCTTGCCATCCTAAACGGCGATCGCGATCGATAACTCGCACGTTCCGCAACAATTGCGGATAGGTCTGGAAGCTTTGATCTACTAATTCTGCTAGGGAAACACCCGCCTCTTTTACCAAAGCTGCTATGTGTAATGCTGTTAACAAGCCATCTCCAGTCACAGCATAATGACGGCAAAGAATATGACCTGATTGTTCGCCGCCTAGCATTGCCCCAGTCCGCAACATTTCGGCTTGCACATATTGGTCGCCGACTGCGGTGCGAATTAAGTTTCCACCCTGTTGCTGCCAAGCTTTCTCAAAGCCTAAGTTGGCCATGACAGTAGATACAATCAGATTATTCGGCAGTTGTTGCTTTTGTTGTAAGTGGCGTCCCCAGAGATAGAGAATGTAATCGCCGTTAACTTGCCTTCCTGTATTGTCTACTCCTAAGACGCGATCGGCGTCGCCATCAAAGGCAAAGCCGATGTCGGCATTGTGTTCTTGTACTGTTGCTGCCAGAATATCTAAATAAGTGGAACCACAGTTAACATTAATGCGATCGCCATCCGGTTCGTTATGCAAGCAGATTACCTCTGCCCCCATTTCTGTAAATACTGATGGTGCTAACCCGACGGCTGCTCCCCACGCCAAGTCTAAAACAATCTTCATTCCCTGAAGATTTAGGGAACTGTTCAAGGGTTTTTTCAACGCCGAGCTATAATCCCCCACTAACTCCAAACGTGAGTAATGCCGTCCGCAATTACTGACTCTAGTAATGGGTGATATCTTGCCACGCATTCCGGCTTCTATTTCTGCCTGCAATATTTGCGGTAACTTCCCACCATCGGCATTAAAAATCTTAATACCATTATCCTCTGGGGGATTGTGGCTGGCAGAAATCATCACTCCGCCGATGGCTTCACTGATGCTGGTGAGATAGGCAACGCCAGGAGTAGGACATAATCCCAAATACCAGACCTCTAATCCTGCTGCTGTTAACCCTGCACTCAAAGCCATTGCCAACATATCGCTAGAGTTTCTAGAGTCCTGTCCGAGAATGACTGGCCCGACTTGAGTCGCATGGTTACGTAAAACAATCCCCGTCCAAAAACCAACTTGTAATGCTAGCGGCGCACTCAGTAATTCTCCGACTCGTCCGCGAATCCCATCTGTGCCAAATAAGGGATTTGCTGGTAGTGGGATTAAATTCAGTGCAAAACTGCTCTCAATCCCTTTGCCCAATCCCTCAACTTCGGAAGCAGAACCCTCAGCAATGCCCGATGTCCGAATTATAGATGAAACCATATCTTTAAACACTCCACATAATCACACCGAAAAATAGCACTTAAGATTTTATTCAGCAATTTTGACGTGCTTTTTCTTTTTAGAAATTCATTCTAAATCAGGCCGCACTTACGTAATAGTACTTAAATTTTACCTCTTTCATTGTAAATTTTTTATAAAGCCAATATTGGTTTTTGCATTATCAGTAAAGTCTCCACATTTTAGCTAATTATTCCTTTTATACTCTCAACTTGTGTCTTGATTTTTATCCACTTTGCAATGCTACTAACAAAGAACAAACTGTAATAAATATTATCGAACAGAATTCAGGAGTCAGGAGTCAGAATACAAGAAGGGTATTCTGTGCGATGGTTACTGAGCTTTTGCCTGCCCTGAGCTTGTCGTACCCTTCGGGAAGCAAGCTACGCGTAGCGTCTCGTAGAGAAGGGTCGAAGTACTGGCGGATGAATAATCGGCGTTTTTGCACCCCCACCAAAAATTCTAGTTTTGTGGTGTTCAATCAGTCGCGGGTCCCAATCCCCGACTGATGGTTACGTAGCTCTGCTGAAGTATTGATTCTGAATTCTGGATTCTGGATTCTGCATTCTTCTTCAACCTTATTTAATCACAAGTGTTTTTCACCAAAGCTGAGAATGAAAGCAAAATTCAGCTAATAACAACAAAAAATCAAAACACTGAAATCTAAAGTTCTATTCCCTTAGCCCTGTTGGTGTGTAAAAAATTACAAAATCATGGCAGCTTAAAAAATTTTAATATAAATTCTCATCAAATAGTTTTAAGGTAACGTTTTAATGGCTTTTTTAGCCGTTAGTGAATCAAAACTTCGGCAGTTGAGTTTTAAAGTTGAGAAATTTAGCATGAGCAGCAATTTAGCAGCCAAATTACGTGTAGGCACTAAAAAAGCCCACACAATGGCAGAAAATGTAGGTTTTGTCAAGTGCTTTTTAAAAGGAGTAGTCGAAAAAAACTCTTACCGGAAACTAGTTGCTAACTTCTACTTCGTCTACTCGGCGATGGAAGAGGAAATGGAAAAGCATCGCCAGCACCCAATAGTTTCTAAAATTAACTTTCCCCAGTTAAACCGCAAGTATACTTTAGAGCAAGACCTGAGTTATTATTTTGGTGCCAACTGGAGGGAGCAAATCAAACTATCTCCCGCAGGTGAAGCTTATGTAAAGCGCATCCGAGAAATATCTCAAACAGAACCAGAACTGTTAATCGCCCATTCTTACACCCGTTACCTGGGTGACTTATCCGGGGGGCAAATTCTCAAAAATATTGCCGTAACAGCAATGAATTTGTCTGATGGGCAAGGAACAGCCTTTTATGAGTTTCCAGAGATTCCTGATGAGAAGGCATTCAAAGCGAAATATCGGCAAACTTTGGATGAATTACCCCTTGACGATGCTACAACCGATCGCATAGTTGATGAAGCTAACGCCGCCTTTGGTACGAACATGAAGATGTTCCAGGAATTGGAAGGCAATTTAATTAAGGCGATCGGTGTAATGCTTTTCAACAGCCTCACACGGCGTCGTACACGCGGTAGTACTGAACTCGCCACTGCTGAGTAATGAGTGCGGAGTGTGGAGTGTGGAGTTAGAAGTCTGGATAGCCTGATGAAGGATAATTCATAGGTGTCTCTGGGGAAAGAGCGATGCTTAGGTTGGGCTACGCCGACGCTAAAAACGCTCAAAATAAAATATTTAGGGGCAATAGCCTTGTGACTGCTTTTGATTTGTGAAAGCAAGCATGGGGAGATTGCCCCTCAATTATTTTAAGGCTCCTACTCCCCCACTGCTGACTCCATTGTCCCTGGTTTGACCACATTGGGTGTTGAGGATTGGGGCGATCGCCCTTAGAGTAAATGGGTGAAAAGTAACTTATGTCTACTGTTGACTATTCGTACCAAAAAAGGTACAAGAGTAATGTGATGTGAAATGAATCTATAGCAGTTCTCCTTTGGATGCAATACATGGTAGGGGCACAGCAATGCTCATTGGTGTCAACTTAACGTGAAAGCTTTTTAAAACCTCGTTTCCAGCCTCTGGCTGGAAATGCACCTCATAGCGGCTCTGCCGCAAGTCTTGAGGCGGAGCCTCAACGACGGGCATTCCCAGTCGGAGACTGGGAACGAGATAATCTCTAAAAGCTGCTTCTAGACTAACTTTCACGTTAAGTTGACACGTATGAGCAATGCTGTGCCCCTTACGAGTGGTCTGTATTCCATGCAATTGAGAACCGCTATAAAGAACGCAAGCAAAAACTGGAGGCGCAAAGATGAACAAAAATCCATATATTGGTTCGTCTCTTGATGACCTTCTTGAAGAAGAAGGGACACTTGAAGAAATTAACCTGATTGCTGCTAAACGTGTTATTGCATGGCAGATTAGCAAAGCAATGGAAGAAAAAAAGTTGAATAAGGCAGCAATGGCAAAAGAGATGAAAACTAGTAGATCATCTCTTGATCGGCTGTTAGACCCCAATAACTCATCTGTATCCTTAGACACCATTGCTCGTGCTGCCAGAGTGGTTGGTAAGCGGATACGTTTGGAATTGGTGGATGCAATGTAGGCATAATTCATTTTAAACTGTATCAATTGAAGTCCCTGAAATTTAAGGGCTTCAAACCCCTGTTGTACCGTATTAAATTGCTGTAACAAATAGGCTATTGCTGTGCCCCTACGCCGTGAGTCTATTTACCTGAAAATAGCTGTAAAATAACTAAGTCAATCTTCAAACCAAGCTTAATCTCAGTATTTAAGTTTGTAATCCATAAAACTTACCATACTGAGTAAATCAGGCAAAAATATGGCTGCAAAAATTCCTGTCACAGTGATCACAGGCTTCTTAGGTAGTGGAAAAACCAGCCTAATTCGCCACCTGCTACAAAACAACCAAGGGCGCCGCATTGCCGTTATAGTCAACGAATTTGGCGAACTCGGTATTGATGGCGAATTGTTAAAATCCTGTCAAGTTTGCCCGGAAGATGGTGAGGGCGACACTAATATCTTTGAATTAACTAACGGCTGCTTATGCTGCACCGTACAGGAAGAATTTTACCCGATGATGCAAGAGTTAATCAAGCGGCGAGATAGCATCGACTGCATTTTGATTGAAACAAGTGGTTTAGCTTTACCTAAACCACTGATTAAGGCTTTTCGCTGGCAGGAAATTCGCAACGCCGCCACTGTGGATGCTGTAATTACTGTGGTAGATTGTGCGGCGGTAGCGGCGGGGACATTTGCTAGTGATCCAGAGGCGATCGCAGCCCAACGGCAAGCAGATGATAGTCTAGAACATGAAACACCCTTACAAGAACTGTTTGAAGATCAACTTGCTTGTGCAGACTTGGTGGTGTTGAATAAAATTGACTTGGTAGACGCCGAGACAAAAGCCAGAGTTCAGGAATTAATTAAGCAAGAGTTGCCCAGAGTGGTGAAGATTGTCGAGAGCGATCTTTCTCAACTTGATGCATCTATATTATTAGGATTCCAAGCCGCAGTCGAAGATAACTTAGATTCTCGTCCTAGTCATCACGATACTGAAGAAGATCACAATCACGACGAAGAAATTACCTCAGCTAATTTAATTTTGGATCGTACTTTTGACCCAGAAAAGCTACAACAGCAGTTGGAAATATTGGCACAAGAACAAGAAATTTACCGGATTAAAGGCTTTGTAGCAGTGCCAAATAAATCCATGCGCCTAGTGATGCAAGGCGTGGGAACCCGATTTGATAAATTTTACGATCGCCCCTGGAAACCAGAAGAGGCCAGACAAACGCGCTTAGTTTTCATCGGTCGTGATTTGAAGTCTTCAGAAATCGAATCACAACTTGTAGCTTTATAAGTATACCCAGATCCCCGACTTCTTTGAGAAGTCGGGGATCTATATCCTGAGAATAATAACTGAAAATTCGCAACTCATAATTGATCACTCTCCACCTCATAAAAATATGATGATATCTCAACTATTTAACGTTGCTAATCTTTTCGTATTACCATTTTGGGCGTTGATGATTTTCTTGCCAAACTGGAAAGTCACACGGCGGATCATGGAATCATATTTGCCTTTTGTGCTGTTAGCTGGGGCGTATTTGTATTTGTTTATCAACAGCATTACGCCAGAAAATGCCCAAGCTTTATCGAATCCCCAATTAGCTGATATTGCGCGATTTTTTGCAGATGAAACAGCTGCTGCAACGGGTTGGATTCATTTTTTAGTGATGGATTTATTCGTCGGTCGTTGGATTTATTGGGAAGGACAGAAAACGGGTATTTGGACAATTCACTCTCTGGCTTTGTGTTTGTTTGCTGGGCCTTTGGGATTACTCTCTCACATCTTGACTGACTGGATTGCTAAAGCATTTTTCCCGAAGTTTCAGCAGAATAAAACGGCGACGGTAACAGAACAAGAAATATCATCAACTGGCACATAGTAGTAGGCGCAAACAGATGTACGCCCCTACTCTTGTTCTGACTTTTCATTCTTATCTGGAAAATCTCTCTCCTACAAGGAGAGAGACTTTGAATTTTCCCCCTTCCCGTGTCGGGAAGGGGGCTAGGGGGTTAGGTCTTTCATGGGCTTTTCCACATGACCTGAATTGTCAGACTCTTGTTACGTAAATTGATAATGGATAATCAGTTTACTTCCATTGCCAATTACCTGATTTTAAAATCAATTAAGCGTTGTCATGTCTATAGTCGGCATCTAACCAACACCGTGGTAGAACTTCACCTGAAGGAAAAACGAGATTTTCTTTTTTAAAAGTCTCAGGTTGCTGTTCTTCTTGACCTTCTTGGTCTTTTGCGTGAACAACATTAGTATTCGGGTCAAGTAATTCCTGAATTTCAACAATTTTTACCAATTCGCCACTATCTTTGACTTGTAAAAGCATCTAAATTGCCTCAATAAGTTTGCATGAAAGTTGAAAGTAAGTCTCAACAACTCACTCACATCTCAACCGATTGATCGGGCTGAGATTCCTTAATTGTTAAAGGAAATTTTTACCAGATATGCATATATAAATTGTACAAGATTCATCTATGTGTATCTGTGGTTTTTACTTTTATAAAATTGACACTGTTAACTCATCCCCAATTCAGCATCTCAAATTCCAAATTTAATCAGGGAATGCTGACCGAGAAAATTGTTTAATTCAAATAATCTTGGTATTAGCGATTAGATTTCGCGTTGATATTTTTCCAAAATATCTACTAATGTTACCTGACATTGCAGTGGCAGTAAATCGATTAAAGGAAGTTCACTTCTACCGCCGCCAATTTTTATTGGAATTGATCCTAAGACTTCTAAAACTCGGTCTTCATTTACAGCGTTGGAAGTAATTAAGGGATAGAGTTGCTCGGCAACAAGGGTATGCAGCTTGGCATTAGATAAATAAAGATGCCATTTGGCAACGTCTATGTAGACGTTTTCGCCAATTTCAGCTGCTAGGGCTTCCAGTAGTTCTGTGGTGTTAGTCTTAGCCATAAAAAATAACCCTATATTCAGAAAGAGTGCGAAATCTCAGGCTTTTTTACATTATCGCTCAATTAACAGGCTGATTCTACTACCACAGGTTACAATCGCCCCAGCATCAGCAATCCGTCTTCAGGTGGATTTGGGTGGAGTTTCGGTGTAGTTAGCGATCGCACCAATATAAATTAGATGCACCAACACTATTACTATCCAACTTGCTGTTACCCACGGCAGCCACTCCCAGGTAGTGCCTTTTAAGATGTGGAAAAACCACAAGCCAGAATTAATAGTAGCAGCGATCGCTACATGCACGGCAAAATTCATCCGGTCATCGATCTTGCGGTAATCTGGGTCTTTGCGATCGGGTTTGCGAGGCCAACGAGGAGGCATAAATATTTATTACAGATTTAAATACACCCTATTCATTCTAAGGTTTTTGGGGTAGCGGTTGCTATTAGACTCCTATAACCAGTCATCGGGGAGTGGGGAGTGGGGAGTGGGGAGTGGGGAGTGGGGAGTGGGGAGTGGGGAGTGGAGATGAGGGAGATGAGGGGGATGAGGGGGATGAGGGAGATGAGGGAGATGAGGGAGATGATCTCTCTATTAGAGAAACTACCAGATGATGAGGAGTCTTTAATTTGGAATTGTTATTGCTCTGGCGAGGAATAATCTGCTGATTTCCCGCCACTCTTACTTATTAAACGAATTGATTCAATTTGAATCGACTTTTCTAAAGCTTTTGCCATATCGTATAAAGTCAGGGCAGCCACAGAAACAGCAGTTAAGGCTTCCATCTCTACACCAGTTTCAGCTTTGGTTTTGACTGTGGCTTGAATTTGATAACCAGGTAGTTGGGGATTGGGTATAATCTCGACTGCGATTTTTTGCAAAGGCAAGGGATGACACAAAGGAATTAAAGTGGCTGTTTGTTTTGCTGCCATAATCCCAGCCAATCTTGCAGTTGCTAACACATCCCCTTTTGGGACATTTCCGGCTTGAATGGCAGCGAAGGTGGTTGGCAGCATTCGCACATTGGCCTCGGCTACTGCTTGGCGGATAGTGGGTGCTTTCTCAGACACATCTACCATCTGTGCCTGTCCTTGGTGATCTAGATGGGTTAAGTTGGCAAAATGAGATGGAAAATTATCTTGCGTCATTTGGTTAGAACGTGTTAATATTGATTGTCGGTGAGGGCGTGTAGCTCAGTGGACTAGAGCACGTGGCTACGGACCACGGTGTCGGGGGTTCGAATCCCTCCTCGCCCGTTTTTGAAAGTTAAGAGTTGAAAGTTAGGAGTGAAGAATTAAAGTTCCTCACTCCTAACTTTTAATGTCATTTGTCATTTGTCCTTTGTCCTTTGTCCTTTGTCATTTGTCAATCAATATTTACTCTTAACTAATGACCAATGACGAATGACCAATGACAAATCAATACCATTGTTACCTTACTTAACCTTTTTTGCTACCACCTCTCGCACGCGATAGATAGGCCGTCCTTGGGATTCATGGTATGTACGCATGAGCAATTCTGCTAAAAGACCGAAGCAAAATAACTGTACTCCAGTGACTAGCAGAAGAACTGCTAAAATCAGCAAAGGGCGATTGCCAATCATTTCACCTAAAGCCAATTTGACGAAAGTTAAGTAAATTCCGATCGCTGTCCCTGAAACCATTGAAATCAAGCCTAACAGCCCAAAAACGTGCATCGGGCGGGTGAGAAACTTTTTCATAAACAGAATGGTTAACAAATCCATCAACACCCGGAATGTCCGCCAAATCCCATATTTACTGCGACCAAAGCGACGGGCGTGATGACGCACGGGCATTTCGGTAATTCTAGCTCCTTCAATGTACGCCAGGGCAGGTAAAAATCGGTGTAATTCTCCGTAGAGATTCATGTCTGCCAACAGTTCTGTACGATAGGCTTTCAGTGAACAGCCATAGTCATGAATATTCACGCTAGTGGTATGGCGAATTAGCCAATTGGCAATTTTAGAAGGAAGTAACCGATTTACGGCACCATCTTGGCGTTTTTGCCGCCAACCACTCACCAAATCGTAACCCTCGTCCAGCTTTGCTAATAACATGGGGATATCAGCTGGGTCATTTTGGAGATCAGCATCTAAAGTAACGATCGCTTTACCGACTGCATAATAAAATCCAGCAGCCATCGCCGCAGTTTGTCCGTAGTTGCGACGCAAAATCACCGCCTTTAAATCAGTGCGGATTTGCGCTTCTTGCTTGAGAAATTCCCCAGAACCATCTGTAGAACCATCATCCACACAAATGATTTCATAATTTATCTGACTAGAGGATAAAATAGATGCGATCGCTTCTAGTAAAAGTGGCAAACTTTCCACCTCGTTATGTATCGGCACCACCACTGAAACATCTGGGACAATTACGGAAATCACCCCATTTTCCTCAATCACCCCTTGATAAACCTTCCCACTCCTCATAAGCCTCAGCGTCCTCAGCGTCTCTGTGGTTCGTAACTCTTGATAACTCTACCAGCACCTCGCAGCTGCTGATAGTACGACTGACTAACTGCATCTCCCTGTTCCGAGAGAATATCAATCCCAATCCCATCCCGTCCCCGATCTTTCCCAGAACTATGGATGTAATAACCATCCGCCAAATAAAGTCCGACATGGGTGGCTTTTTGGCTAGTTCCAAAAAATACTAGATCCCCGGCTACTAATTCTGCAATAGTAATTGGTTGAGTGAATCCTTCCTGTTGATAGGCATCTCTGGGTAGCCAAATACCCACCGAAGCAAACGCCGCCTGCATCAACCCAGAACAGTCATAATTTGGCCCAACTGTACCACCCCAAAGGTAATAATTTGATTGTTGCATCGCTTTTTGGGTAAAGGCAATAACCTCTGCTAGGAGTTTTTTAATCTCAGATTCAGAAAATGTTGCAGCCTGATAAGGTACAGTAGCAAATTGTAATGAATCAAAATCTGAAAGGGATAGCCATCCCGGATAGTCATCTTCACACAAATACACCTCAACCACTGAATTTTGATGATTTGATGTTACCCATAAATGTCGCCCAGATGCGGCTTGAGTTGCTCCCCGTGTACATTCAGGAGAATCATATAAATTCAGGTCAGCTAAACATTGATACTCCCCTGATTGGGGATTTCGGCTTCTCTCCGAGACGCTACGCGAACGCTCACTCGAACGATTTGGGACTTCGGCTTGGCTCAGTCCTTCGACAAAGCTCAGGAACCATCGAACGATTTGGGATTTTAGATTAAAGGACATTATTAGAGAATGATTTTTTTTAATAAAGACGAACAACTCGAAAATCTTGGGTTAGGCATTTTAGATGCAACTTGGGCAGAATTTCCGACCTTAGCCCGTAATCAAATTGCCCTGACTTGGGTTGTTTACGATCCACCAGTACGAGTAAATACTGGTGGTGCGCTGACTCCCAACGCTTTTTGGGATCACCCAGTTCGTGGTTTCACTTATCGCGGTGTGGAGCGGATTTATCCCGCCAGTGTAGTCAAACTATTTTATCTGGTGGCGGTCAACGAATGGTTAGAAAAAGGCATGAGTCAAACTTCCAAGGAGTTGGAGCGAGCCTTGCGAGATATGATTGTAGATTCCAGCAATGATGCTACTAGCTTGATTGTGGATATCCTGAGCGGTACCACATCAGGGGCAGAGTTACCAATCGGACCCTTTGAAACTTGGAAATATCAGCGTAATATTGTTAACCGTTATTACCAAACTTTAGGTTGGGAAGAAATGGAGACGATTAACGTCTGTCAAAAAACTTGGGGTGATGGGCCATATGGACGGGAGCGGGCGTTTGTGGGAGAGTTACTGGAAAATCGCAATATGGTGACAACAAATGCGATCGCTAGGTTACTGCATAGTATTGTAGGTGGAGTGGCGGTTTCAAGTGCGCGATCGCAAGCAATGATGGCTTTGCTCAAACGCAATCTCAACGATTTGCCTGCTGATACCGAGGAAAATCAGGTAACAGGTTTTTTAGGTGGTGGACTGACTGAAAATGCTCAAATTTGGTCAAAGGCAGGCTGGACAAGTCAAGTTCGCCATGATGCTGCGTATATTGAGATACCAAATCAGCGTCCCTATCTCTTAGTGGTATTTACTGAAGGTAAAGCACAGGCTAAGAGTCGGGCTATTTTGCCCTTTGTTTCTAAATTAGTTGCTTCGGCGATCGCTAGTTTATGATCTACTGCGATCGCATCGCCACAATACCTATTTCTTCCTTTGCGGTTCGTTAAGGAATAGGAATTAAATAACATACAATTTATGTCCCTGGTTTACCTCACCCTCAATCCCTCTCCGATATATTGGAGAGGGAAGCTAGAGATAGGATGAAGTTTTGCATTTTATTTAATCCACGTTCCTAAACAAGTAACTTTTACGGAGTTCAATCACTCATTAATGACTCCTGATTCGCCCATTTTAAATTGAGTTAGAAAAAAGCTGAATGATTTAATATGGGTTCCAGCCTGTAATACAAATGTACACTCGTTCTGACTTGGCGCGATCGCATAAAAATAGAGTTTTTAGAGCCGGGTGGTAGTTCAAGGTAAATTTAGGGAAATAGCTAAAACCATTACTACACCTAGATTTTCTGTTTTTCGGCAATTTCTCGAACTCCAAAAAAAATCAGCCAACCGGGAGTAATGAAGTACAAGAAAGCAAAATCTCTGATTTTCATCAGACAGTATTTTGCAATGAATAGGCTGTAACCTATATATAGCAAAGATTTTCCTCCCATTGACACTAAAATAATCATCATGCTTGACATAGTATCAATATTGATACTATTATTAATTTAACGCTAAAACCAAGTTGCTTTTAATCTGTCATTTCGTAGACACGTTCTACTTATTGACTACAACTTGGTATAAAACGTATGTCACAAATAGAAAAACTTGTTGCTAAATTAAAGAAAAATCCTCAGAATGTAAACTTTACCGATTTAATGAAGGTTTGCAATCACTACTTTGGAGAACCCAGACAACAAGGAACGAGCCATTGTGTCTATAAAATGCCCTGGTCTGGAGATCCGCGTATAAACATTCAAGAAAAGAATGGAAAAGCTAAGGATTATCAAGTTAAGCAGGTTATAGAGGCAATTGAAAAATTAGAAGCGATTGAAGAATTTGAGGAAACGAAAGATGATTAACTACGATCACTACACCTATAAAGTTACTTGGTCAAGGGAAGATGAAGAATTTGTAGGATTGTGCGTTGAATTTCCTAGTCTATCTTTTCTCGATAAAAATCGTAATACAGCACTCGAAGGTATTACAGACTTGGTAAAAGATGTAGTAGCTGATATGGGAGCGAATGATGAAACTATTCCAGAACCCATTTCAGAAAAAAATTACAGTGGTAAATTTGTAGTTCGTATACCTCCAGAACATCATCGTAGACTAGCTATAGAAGCAGCAGAGCAAAAAATTAGCTTAAATCGCTATGTAAGCCTTAAACTTGCGTCTTAAAGTTTTCGCTTTATCTATCCCAAGGCCCTACAGCCCGCCATATCAATTAATCGACCTCAATACCGATAATTGTCTTTGTAACCCCGTAGCGCTTCTTATAGCTACGGGGTTTTGCATTGGTGGCGAGGTGCGATCGCTCTTGAGCGTAGTGATCGCTGATCGCTATAAACAGATGACTTGTTGAAAACGGCTCAGTATATAGTCTTGATAAACGTCCTGATGAAAATTGAAAATTTGCATTAATAAATACTTCTGTATCTATAAAAACCTGGGATGTTTGTAATCTTTTATCCATTTGATTTTATACTTATTCTGAGGTAAATTAGCAGTTTGTACTACAATCTGTCGTTTATTTTCCAATGACTGACTGAGGGTGAAATGAGCCAAGAAACATCTCTCAGGGTTCCTAGTCTCTGGGGTCAAATGAGCGCATACAGATTAATGGGTACTTGGAACATGGCAAAAAATGTTGATGGATAGAATGCTTATGGGATCGCTAATAGCCCTGCAATGTCTTGGGGTCGCTTGACGCAAAGATCGTTACAAATCACCCCAATCAAAATTCAGGAAGCGTCGAGCATTCAGCTTAGTATATTTTTCAGTATGTTTGATATCGCGGTGTCCGAGAAAGTTTTGCATTTCCCTGGTGTTGTAGAGCGAACCGGGAGTAATGAGGCTCAACTACTCATTAATGGTATAAGATGCGATCGCATATTTTAATACAACCTGTTCCGAAGCTGTGGCTACTGTGGCTGTATACGCTTGATAATGAATGTAGGCGTTATCTTCACATAAGTTTATGTTCTTAACTTGGTTAGACAGCAATAGTTGGTTACTGGAAATCGGCGGGAAACGAATATTAATTGACCCTTGGTTGGTTGGTTCTTTGATTTTCAGCAATTTGGATTGGTTGTTTAAAGGTTCGCGATCGCAAAATCGTCCAATACCAGATAATATTGATTTGATCCTGCTATCTCAGGGTTTAGAAGACCACGCTCACCCAGAAACGCTCAAATTATTTGATCGCAGCATCAAAGTTGTAGCTTCTCCCAATGCAGCCAAAGTAGTACAGCAGTTAGGTTATAGCCAAGTAACAACTCTGGCTCATGGGGAAACTTTCACTTTAAATAATCAAGTTGAAATCAAGGCTTTCCCCGGCTCACCCGTTGGCCCCACTCTGGTAGAAAATAGTTATCTCCTCAAAGAATTGGAGAGTGGTTTAACTGTATACTACGAGCCTCACGGGTATCATTCAACGCAACTTAAGCAGGCTGCACCAGTTGATGTGGTGATTACACCATTTGTTGACTTAACGCTGCCTTTGGTTGGGTCTTTTATTAAAGGGGGAAATAGCGCTTTGGAAGTGGTAAGGTGGTTAAAACCTCAAGTAATATTACCTACAGCAGCTGGTGGGGATGTGGCGTTTGAGGGATTGCTAATGAAACTCATTCAGACTAAAGGAAGTGCTGAAGAATTTCGTTCGCTAGTAGAGAAAAATAATCTTTCGACGCGGGTACTTGAGGCGAAACCAGGCGATCGCTTTGAACTACGATTAGAAAAGCGATCATTAGCAATCTAAGTTAGCTGACATCTTGCATATAGCCCTGGCGATTAGAAATCGCGGCTATACAAACGAAGTCCACCTCCGTGGACTAAGAGAAAATCAAGGATCTTTAACCTGCGGAGGCAGGTTTTGCCTGTGTAGCCGCGACTTCTAGTCGCCTGGTGCAAGATATAAACCCTAGCGATTAGAAATCGCGGCTATACAAACAAAGTCCACCTCCGTGGACTAAGAAAAAATCAAAGGTTTTTAACCCACGGAGGTGGGTTTCGCCTGTGTAGCCGCGACTTCCAGTCGCCCAGGCTTTATGAATTATCTTGCATATACACTTCTCTAATCGGAAAAGGAATTTGAATTCCTGCTTGCTGATAGCGTTTGTGTAATTTTTTGACAAATAGATGTTTACCAATACGCTGATCAAAGTATTCACTAACGCGCATATAAAGCGTAAAATCTATACTAAAATCATTAAAAGTATGAAATCTGATATATGGTTCACTTTCTTTTAATTCCGGTGCAATTTCTTGCATGACTTCAATGGCTACTTCTACAGTCACATTTTCAACTTCTTCCAAATCGCTATCATAACTGACACCCACATCCATTGTTAAAGTAATTTCCTTTGCTGGTAAATGATAGTTTGTGAAAATTGCAGAAGACAACTTAGAATTGGGAACAATAACTACATTATTTGAAATTTATTTAATTGTCGTATTGCGCCAATAAATATCTATGAAATATCCCTCATGCCCAGCATCTAATTTCACATAATCTCCGCTTCTAAATTGCTTAAAATAATTAAGTAAAAACCAGAGAACAAATTTGCAAGTGTGTCTTGAAGTGCCAAACCAACTGCTAAACCACCAATACCTAAAGTTGTGATTATCGGCGTAATTTCAACACCTACCGTTTGTAATATGATTAACTAGTCTGACTTTTCACGGGATCTGGAAAACCTCTCTCCTGCAAGGAGAGAGGCTTTGAATTCTCCCCATTCCTTTGTAGGGAAGGGGGCTGGGGGGTTAGGTTTCGCGTTAGCTTTTCCACATGATGTCAAAAGTCAGATTAGCTAGTAAGCCAGCTAGAATAAACGCTATCGGCAGAATCCATTCCATCATATCAATTTTAAATTTGGAATTTTAGATTTAGGAGAGCAGCATTTTTGCTGTGATTATGGCTAAATTTTAGCTTGTTAATTTTCAGATTGCTTGAGATTTTCTTTCCTTATGGACTTGCCAATTATTTACCACCCAGATTACATTGCTCCCCTACCTGAAGGGCATCGCTTCCCCATGTCTAAGTTCCGACAACTCTATGAATTGCTGTTAGCTGATGGTGTGGCTAATCAAGAACAATTTCACACGCCGGAACGTCCGTCGCCAGAATTGATAGAGTTAGTCCACACTCCAAGCTATGTTCAAGCTTATTGTGAAGGAACCCTAGATGCCAAAGCACAGCGACGCATTGGTTTGCCTTGGAGTCCAGCATTAGCGAATCGTACTTGTGTAGCGGTAGGTGGTACAATACTTACTGCTAGACTGGCACTAAGTCAGGGTTTAGCGTGTAATACAGCTGGTGGAACTCATCATGCCTTTCCTAGTTATGGGTCTGGTTTTTGTATTTTCAACGATTTAGCGATCGCCTGTCGCGTTTTACAAAAACTTGGACTTGTCCAAAAAATCCTAATTGTGGATTTGGATGTTCATCAAGGAGACGGCACCGCTTTTATCTTCCAGGATGACGAGAGTGTTTTTACTTTCTCCATGCACTGCGAAGTCAATTTCCCCGGTACTAAACAAAACAGCGATTTGGATGTTGCTTTACCAGTGGGAATGGAGGATGACGCTTATTTACAAACATTAGCGAATTACTTAGCAGATTTATTGTCTAAAGTCAAGCCAGATTTAGTATTTTATGATGCAGGTGTTGATCCTCATATAGGCGATCGCTTGGGAAAATTAGCTTTAACTGATGCTGGCATTTTTCGCCGGGAAATGCAGGTTTTGAGTACTTGTATGAGTAGCGGTTATCCTGTCGCTTGCGTCATTGGTGGCGGTTATGCTGATGATATGAAATCTTTAGTTTGGCGGCATTCTCTGCTGCATCGCGCCGCCAGTGAAGTTTATCACCAGTACAAACTTTGATGTAATATGACTTATTGCAAAAATCCTGATTTGGAACTACAGATGAATTATCTATTTCATCTGTGATTTGATTTTCCTAAATAGCAAAACTTTGTCGGCAAAGGCAGCAGTGGATGAACAACGGCAAACTCAGAATCTACGAACTAGCAAAAGAATTGAATTTGGATAGCAAGAAGCTATTAGTAATTTGCGAAAAACTGAAAATTGCAGTTAAAAGTCATACCAGTACAATCTCAGAATCCGATGCAGAACGCATTCGTGTAGCCGTAAATAAACTAACAGCAAAATCCTCGAAAATTAAAACAAACTCTGAAGATTGGGGCTATATGTTTATCGCTTCAGCAATTGATAGTTTTATCCGCCATCTTGAAGGTAAAACTGCTCTGGAAGCATATCCCGAATTTAGGGAGCGGCGCGATCGCGCCAATGAGTTAATGTTGGAATGTGTCGGGAAAAAGCCTTCTCTATTTTATGTGCGTCGCAAAGGTGCGGGAAAAGAAGCAAGAGAAGAAATTTGGGATTTAACAATCGCAACAGACTCCGATGATTTTCAGTTACCCACAAGACTTGATAAGCTCAGAAAAACATTAGGATTTAGAGCGGCTGTACAAAAAGATGGACGCGGCGGTTTAAAAATACTTTCGGCTCAGTTGTTACAACCCTCACGGGGACACGCCGATAGTTATGCTGTACCTTGTCGCTTACGTTTGCTACCTAATCATCAGCATCATCTCGATATTCCGCCAACGACATTGAAACGCATCGCCGCCGCGCTAGTTTGTGGCGATCATGTGCCTACAGAAGATCAGCTTAAAGCTTGGAAAGCGTTTTTGCAAATTGAAGAAAAAATCGCTAAAGCGCGTCAATTTTGCGTGCGTTACGTAAGTCATAACTATAACTTTAAAAGACGAATCAGTTTTGAAATTGATGTAGCCTCAGCCACCCTTGACGGCTTTTATCAAAATTCCCTCGACGTGGAAAACTTTTGGGAACGAGCAAGACGCACAAAAAACGAAGATTTGAAGCTTTTTGAAACTGCTCCCGTCGGCAAAAATTGGATTACCGGACGTCAATTAGGGACTGTTGAAGAAATTGATCCCAACCGTTGTATTATCAGCCTAAGATTAGAACGCGACTTAGCTGAATATATGGCAGCAGAGCGTTATCAATTACCAGCTACCGGATTCTTATGTTTTGAGGCAGTTGGTGATATTCAGCAGATTCAGCGCAAGAAAAAAGCTTTAGATGATTTGAATAATGGTTACACCCAAAATTCCTACTTGGGCAATTTTTTATTCGATGCTTCTCAGGCTAGACAAATCAAAACAACTATCGAACTTCAACCAGAAGATTTATTATTATCTTCTGCAAATCCTGGTCAGAAAGCAGCAGTAGAAAAAGTACTTGCCGCTAAGGATCTTGTTCTGATCCAAGGGCCACCGGGTACTGGTAAAACTACCGTAATTGCCGAGATTTGCTATCAAATTGCGCTTCGCGGTGGCCGCACTCTAATTGCATCTCAAGCCAATTTAGCAGTAGATAACGCCCTAAGTCGATTAGTTCACAACCCAGTGATTCGGGCTGTACGCAAGGGGAGAGCCGAGAAAGTTGGAGAGGAGGGACAGCCATTTCTGGAAGATCAAGTGATTGGCAGATGGCTAGAAAATACAGCAAATGACTGCGAAAATAATCTGAATAAACGGCTCGAAAATATCCAAATTTTCAGTCAATTACTGGCATCATCGCCAAGATTCACAGCCTACTTTCAAGCCGAAGAAGAATTCAATTATCAACAAAATAAATTCCAGAAAAACAAGGAAAAACTAGAGTCAAACTTTAAAAATCAAGAAAAATCTTACAACGAAACCGTAGGAAAACAGAATGAGGTTGAATCTCTAATTGCAGGTCTACAAAACATCCTAAATACTGCACAAAATATCAACTGGAAAGCTCCAGAAGTTACAGGCTTCTTACCACTTCTTAAGCCTTACACAGAAGGGAACAGTTTAGTAGAAGAATTTTTAGCAAATGTTCGTAAAGCCATTAAATATACTGATGAACTTGGCTTGGTACTACCGACGTTTGGTGCTTTTGGTTTAGCGGTTTGGTTGCGTGAAACTGTAGCAACAGAAATTTCTGAATTTCAAAGTGTTTTGACTCATGCTCAAAATGCAAGTGAAGCAATCTTAGAAGTTGCAGCATCAGTGGAGGTTGTCAAACAAAATTTCGCCTCGTTAAATCAGCTACAACCAGATTATCAGCAATATCTTTCCAAACTGCAAAATATCCAGCAAACAATCAAGATTTGGGAAAACCGCAAACGAGAAATAGATTATATTATCTCAGCAGTTAAGGAATGGAAATCTACAGCACCTTCTTATCTGTATCAAACTTTGAAAGATTGTCAGCAATCCGGTTTACCACTAACGGATAATTTAGTAGATTTACCACTAGGTTTGTTGATGTTTGCTAATACATTAAAATTAACAATTGTACCAACGATATATAAAATTAACCTCCCAGAATGGGAAGTCTTAAAAAAGGCGATCGCTTATGAAATAGACGGAGGTTTCGCTGATAGGCGAGGGAAACAGCATAATTTTAGCTATTTTTTACAACAAAATTTTAGTCAGATTCCAATGGTGCTATCAAAGAGCGATCGCACCCAATGGCAAGAAACCTATCAACAGTTTAACAATTATCAATTACTAACCGCAAAACAGCGAAAATTACTAGTTGAAAATACCCAGGTTTTTTTAATTAGAATGCAACGAACTTATGGCGCATCATGGGAATGGAATAACATCGATTCTACTCTCACCCAAATTACACAAGAATTGTTAGATACTATTCTTGTAAATGCACGTCAATGCGTTTTAAAAGTTAAAACGGAAACTGAACAACAGCTTCAACATCTGCAACGACAATTAAATGAACTTCAGAAAAATGAAATCAGCCAACAGCAAATATCTATTACTCAAGCTGAGGTAGAAAAAGCGCAACAAGACGCTAATTTGCAACTTGGACAAGTTATTAATATCTTGCAAGAACTTAACCAACAGCCAAATATACCTGCTCAATTACGCATTCTAACTGAACAATATCTCGCAACACAATCAAATATTTGGGAGCAACCCCAAGAATTCTCAAATCAAGTGAATCATTGGGGAACTTGCATCAGTCAACTTGAAACCTTAATTTCATCATTAGAACCTTTTGCTGTGTTGGGAATAATTAAAAACTCTCTACATGAGCATTTATCAAAGCTACAAAAAGAAACTGAAACTTCTCTACAGGAGCTTTATAAATTACAAATTAATCTCCGCGAAATAGAACAGAAATTACAACCACACCCATCACAAACCTTAATGGTAGAAAGGACTTGGTGGTTGACAGAATGGGAAACAATACCGGATAAATTTAAACCAGAAAATTTGGCTGCTGACTTATTTAATATAGAGTTATTACGCGGTCTTTATATTCAGTTTGAATTTTGGCAACAGCAACTCGAAAAAGAAGAAAACTATCTGAAAAAATATCATAATTTTGTTCAAGATTGGATAGAAAAATTAAGAAATCCAACTGAAGGCGACCGCGATGATTTAAGACGCATTTATTTAGATAATGCTAACGTCGTTGGTATCACCTGTGTTCAAGCTGCAAATAGAGGTTTTTCTGAAGAATTCAAATCCTTTGATGTCGTGATTATTGATGAGGTTAGTAAGTGTACTCCGCCAGAGTTACTAATTCCAGCTTTGAAAGGTAAAAAGTTAGTTATGGTAGGCGATCATCGGCAATTACCACCCATGCTTGATACTAGCACTTTAGAAGAAGTTGCTCAAACAATTGGTAATACACGAGACGAACTACAATTCTTAGAAGAATCACTGTTTAAAAGTCAGTTTGAATCTGCCGATGAAAGCATCAAACAAATGCTAACTACACAGTATCGAATGCACCCATTTATTATGGGAGCAATCAATCAATTTTATGATGGTAAACTAGAATCTGGTATTTTGGAGCCGGATACAAAACGCGCACATCATCTAGCATGCGAAATTATCCAAGAATCTCAGCATCTTATCTGGGTAAAAACGCCTATCGAGAATCAGTTTTTAGAGCAAAGAAATGGAACTTCTTACTTTAATACTCAAGAAATTGATGCGATAGAACGTCTATGTCAGCAGTTCGAGACTACTTGGGCTTCTAAAGTTGCTAATGGTGAACCAAAAAAAGAAATTGCTGTAATTACGTTTTATGGCGCTCAACTGAGAAAAATAGATGAACGTCTGCAATCTGAACTTTTCCCTTCGCTAGAAATTCGTACTGGTACAGTAGACCGATTTCAAGGTATGGAAAGACCTGTTGTAATTGTTAGTATGGTTCGCAACAATAGTAAAGGAGATGTGGGATTTGCCAAGAAGCCAGAACGGGTAAATGTTGCATTTTCTCGCGCGCAAGAACTGCTGATAATTGTGGGTTGTCATAATTTATTTACCCATCAATCAGGTAAAGTCGGAAGTATGTATTCGGAAGTTTCAAATATTGTAAGTCTTCATGGAGGTTTCGTTGATGTTTCTCGCCTCTTCTGCTAAACCTATTGATGACAATCTCAAGAATTGTCTAACTGAAATCTTGCACCAGTTCCAACAACCGCCTCAGAATGAATTCTGAGGCTAATAGCTAAAAATCACGAATGTCATTCTGAGCGGAACGCAGTGGAGAGAAGAATCTCACAGATGTTTTGCTCCACTCAATATGACAATTTAAGCATTTATGCAAGAGGTCTATTCTGGACAATATCTCTTGTTCAAAGTAAAAATTGTTAAGAAATATATCATTAATAAGTATAGTTCTTTACTTAAACAACGATCAAGCTGTACTATTTTTTACGAAAAGCACTACGAGCAAACCACAGGTGCTTCAAAGCTGTTTCGTTCCCGAAAAGGTTCTGAGTTGCAAGGATCTAGGACAAAAAATCAGGTTATTCAAAAATCTAATTGAACAAATTGAGTGCGATCGCACTCAATTGTGTCAAAAAAGTAACTTGTTGATTACCAAGTCATCTAAATTTTTCACTCATGATCTTGACAAAATATCCTCCAATATGTATTGAAACAGCACTGAGAACGTGTCCGAGGTGGCAAGGATGCTCGTTGACTGCCACGGATGACTGGTTCAGATGGCAAATGAAGATAGCAAGAAGACCTGAGAGAAGGTTAGACGCAGATCATGCAACCCTTTAAACTGCCAGAATTTTACATGCCTTGGCCGGCGCGGCTGAACCCCAACCTGCAAGCAGCACGAGTCCATTCCAAGGCGTGGGCTTACGAGATGGGGATACTTGGCTCACAAGAGGAAGCAGAAGGCTCGCCTATTTGGGACGAGCGCACATTCGATGCCCACGACTACGCCTTGCTTTGCTCATATACCCATCCAGATGCGCCAGGGACCGAGCTTGACCTAGTAACCGACTGGTATGTTTGGGTGTTCTTCTTCGACGATCACTTCCTTGAAATCTATAAGCGCACCCAAGATATGGCTGGGGCGAAGGAGTATCTCGACCGACTGCCAGCATTTATGTCGGTGTACCCCACCGAAACCCCTCCCGTTCCTACCAACCCAGTAGAGCGGGGCTTGGCAAACCTGTGGTCTCGCACCGCCTTTACTAAGTCTGTGGACTGGCGGCTCCGGTTCTTCGAGAGTACTAAGAACCTCTTGGAAGAATCCATGTGGGAACTTGCCAATATCAACCAGAATCGGATTGCCAACCCCATCGAATACATCGAGATGCGGCGCAAGGTTGGTGGCGCACCCTGGTCAGCGAATCTGATCGAACATGCCGTGTTTGTAGAGGTGCCGGCGGAAATTGCCGCCACTCGGCCAATGCGTGTACTCAAAGACACATTTGCTGATGGGGTGCATCTCCGCAACGACCTGTTCTCCTACCAGAGAGAAGTAGAGGATGAAGGCGAGAATGCAAACTGCGTGTTGGTCTTGGAACGCTTCCTGAATGTGAGTACCCAGGAGGCAGCTAACCTCACTAACGAACTCCTGAGTTCGCGGTTATACCAGTTTGATAACACTGCCGTCACCGAGTTGCCCTCCCTGTTTGAGGAGTACGGACTAGACCCAGTAGAGCGTGTGAACGTTCTCCTTTACATCAAAGGACTTCAAGATTGGCAGTCGGGCGGTCACGAGTGGCATATGCGATCGAGCCGCTACATGAACAAGGAATCGGACAATTCTTCGACACCGACGATTCTGGGCGGACCCAAAGGGCTAGGCACATCGGGGGCGCGGATTGAATCTTTATACGCCACCTTGGGTTTGGGAAGGTTCAAGAGCTTCACGCACGTTCCATACCAAGCTGTGGGACCGGTGAAACTGCCGAAGTTTTATATGCCGTTCTCTACCACTTTGAATCCCAATCTGGATGCTGCGCGGAAGCATTCCAAAGAATGGGCGCGTCAAATGGGGATGCTGGAATCATTACCTGGTATTCCTGATGCCTTCATCTGGAATGACCACAAGTTTGATGTTGCCGATGTTGCCCTATGCGGTGCGTTGATCCATCCAAATGGTTCGGCTCATGAGCTAAATCTAAGCGCTTGCTGGCTTGTCTGGGGAACCTATGCCGACGATTACTTCCCAGCACTCTACGGGAATAACCGGGACATGGTTGGCGCGAAAGTTTTCAATGCCAGACTGTCGGCGTTCATGCCCCTCGACGACTCCACACCCCCCGCAGTGCCGACTAATCCAGTAGAGCGGGGCTTGGCAGATATTTGGTCTCGTACTGCTAGTCCGATGTCTGCCAACGCGCGGACTCAGTTCCGCCAAGCGATTCAGGATATGACTGACAGCTGGGTGTGGGAACTTGCCAACCAGATCCAAAATCGGATTCCAGACCCGATAGATTATGTGGAGATGCGCCGGAAGACCTTTGGCTCAGATTTGACGATGAGCCTATCTCGACTAGCTCAGGGTGGCGAGATCCCGATGGAAATTTACCGCAGCCGACCAATGCGATCGCTGGATAATTCTGCCGCCGACTTCGCCTGTTTCACTAACGATATCTTCTCCTACCAGAAAGAAATCGAATTTGAAGGCGAAATCCATAACTGTGTGCTGGTTGTTCAGAATTTCCTCAACTGCGATTTGCCCCAGGCGGTCGAGATTGTTAACAATCTGATGACCGCTCGGGCGCAACAGTTTCAACACATTGTTGCCACAGAATTGCCTGTCCTTTTCGACGATTTCAACCTGGATGAAAGTACCCGCAAGAAATTGCTCGGATACGTTGAGAAATTAGAACAGTGGATGTGCGGCGTTCTCAAGTGGCATATAACGGTAGACCGCTATAAGGAATTTGAATTGCGTAATAGTGCTTCCCCAATAGTGCGGCTGCTCAACGGTCCGAGAGGACTGGGAACCTCGGCTGCACGGATCGGCTCGTTGCTCGGTACAGGGAGTCTAGGGTCAAGATAATGAAGTCGGAAGTCGGAAGTCGGAAGTCGGAAGTACAGTTTTGTAACGGGGATTTAGAAAGAGCCACAAAACTTAAAGCGGTGCTAAAAGCACGGGGTTTTAAACCCAATTTTTTGATAATTCGTAATTCATGTGAGATCGATTTTTTTACTAACTAGAGCTTGGAGGATGAAGTTATGACTTATTCTAATGATCCCAGTTTGAATGTTGAAGATCAGCAGCCCCAGTTAAGTTTGAGTACAGCAGCGGCGCGTAATTTGGCGACGACGACCAAATCTGCACCGCAGATGCAGGAAATTACATCCCGGTGGTTGTTGAGACTATTGCCGTGGGTGCAGACCAAAGGTGGTGTATATCGCGTCAACCGTCGATTCAGTTATACCGTGGGTGATGGGCGCGTCAGTTTCACCAACATCGGAGCGACGGTGCAGGTAATTCCCCAGGAACTTACTGAGTTGCCCTTGTTGCGTGGGTTTGAGGACGTTGATGTGTTGACCGCGTTGGCAAACCAGTTTGTGCAGCAGGAGTTCGCCCCAGACGATGTGATTGTCGAGATTGGTCAGCCGGCCGATCGCGTGATTCTGATTGCTCGTGGCAAGGTTAACAAAATTGGTGTTGGCAAATATGACGAGCAAATTGTGTTTGATGTACTCGCCGACGGCGACCATTTCGGCGATGAAACTGTGGTGCAGTCTGAGGACACCTGGCAGTATACCCTCAAGGCAATTACCAGAACCATAGTTTTGTCGCTGCCCCAACAGGTGTTTGAGGGGTTGATCGGTCAGTCCGAGGCGTTGCGAACTCATGTTGAACAGGTGCGCGATCGCCTGAGCCAGCCACAGAATTCTCAAGGTGAAGCCGCCATTGAGTTAGCGGCTGATCATCCCCAAGAGACTACATTGCCAGGAACCTTCGCCGATTACGAACTCTCACCCCGCGAATATGAGTTGAGCATCGCCCAAACGGTGTTGCAAGTAAGTACCCGCGTTGCGGATCTCTACAACGAACCCTACAACCAGACGGAAGAACAACTGCGGCTGACTATCGAGGCATTGCGGGAACGTCAAGAACACGAGTTGATCAACAACCGCGAATTCGGGTTGCTGCACAACGCCGACCTGAAACAGCGTATCTACAGCACTAGCGGCGCACCCACCCCCGATGACTTGGACGAGTTGTTGGCGACGGTATGGAAGGAGCCGGGATTCTTCCTGGCTCACCCCCGTGCGATCGCTGCCTTCGGTCGGGAAGCCAACCGCCTGGGTCTCTATCCACAAAGTGTAGATGTGAACGGCGTTCAGGTTACAGCTTGGCGCGGTGTACCGATATTTCCCTGCAATAAAATCCCCATCACCAATAACCGCACCAGTTCTATCCTCTTGCTCCGTACTGGTGTAGAAAAACAAGGGGTGATCGGCTTACATCAAACTGGTATCCCCGATGAATACCAACCCAGCTTGTCCGTCCGCTTCATGGGCATCAGCGAAAAGGCGATCATCTCCTACCTCGTCACCGCCTACTACTCCGCAGCCGTCCTCATTCCTGACGCACTTGGCATCCTCGAAGATGTCGAAATCGGGCGTTAAGTATTCGTGAGAGGACTTACGCAACTGTCACATACAACTGATTTGGCTCTAATGGTGATAAATCAAAGCTTATAAGCATTACAGTGTCAACTTAAGCCTTGGCGAATGGAATAGAGCCTCCGGCACGCTGACGCGAACGCGGCTACACAAAACTTAGTCCACCTCCGTGGACTAATAAATCAAGGATTCTTAACCCACGGAGGTGGGTTAAGCCTTGTGTAGACGCGGTTTCTAACCGCCCTTTTAACTTTTATTAGTAACTAGAGGATGAGGTAATGACGTATTCTAATGATTCGGGTTTGGATATTGAGAGCGGACAACCTCAACTGAGTTTGAGTACCGCAGCTGCGCGTAATTTGTCCACGACCACCAAATCTGCACCGCAGATGCAGGAAATTACCTCTCGGTGGTTGTTGAAGATGTTGCCGTGGGTGCAGACGAAGGGTGGCACCTATCGGGTAAACCGTCGCTTGACCTATACTGTGGGTGATGGAAAGGTCACTTTCAGCAACACCGGAGCTACGGTGCAGGTGATTCCTCAAGAACTTTCTGAGTTGCCATTGCTGCGGGGGTTTGAAGACACCCAGGTGTTGAGCGCCTTGGCGGGTCGGTTTGTGCAGCAGGAGTTCGCACCTGGTGACATTATAGTGCAGTCAGGTCAGCCAGCCGAGCGGCTGTTCTTAATCGCTCATGGCAAGGTGAACAAGATTGGTATTGGCAAGTATGACGAGCAGCCTCTGTTGGATGTGCTGGCGGATGGCGACCATTTCGGCGATCAGGTGTTGGTGGAGTCAGAAAGCAGTTGGAAGTTCACGGTCAAGGCTGTGACCCGATGCACAATATTGGCGCTACCACAACAGGCGTTTCGGGAACTGCTCAACCAGTCGCAGGCGTTGCAGGCTCAGGTTGAGCAGTTTAGGACTCGCGCCGAACAACCACAAAACAAGTATGGAGAAGCTTTGATCGCGTTGGCTTCGGGTCATCGCACAGAGACGGCGTTACCAGGAACATTTGTTGACTACGAACTCTCACCCCGCGAATATCAGTTGAGCATTGCCCAGACTGTGTTGCGGGTGAATACTCGCGTTGCGGATCTGTACAATGAACCGTACAATCAGACGGAAGAACAATTGCGGCTGACGATTGAGGCATTGCGGGAACGTCAAGAACACGAGTTGATTAACAACCGCGAATTTGGGTTGCTGCACAATGCTGACCTCAAACAGCGCATCTACACCCGCAGTGGTCCCCCGACTCCCGATGATCTTGATGAACTGGTCACGCGTCGGCGGAAGTCGAAGTTCTTCCTAGCTCATCCCCGCACTATTGCAGCCTTCAGTCGGGAGTGCAACCGTCTGGGCATCTATCCACAAAGTATCGACATGGATGGGAGCAAGGTAATCGCGTGGCGCAATGTACCTATTCTTCCCTGTAACAAAATCCCGATTACCAAGAACCAGACCAGTTCTATCCTTGTACTCCGCACTGGTGAGAAAGACCAAGGCGTGATCGGGCTACACCAAACTGGGATCGCCGACGAATACCAACCCAGCCTGTCTGTGCGATTCATGGGCATCAGTGAAAAGGCGATCGTCTCTTACCTCGTTACCGCCTACTACTCCGCAGCCGTCCTCGTCCCCGACGCACTCGGCATCCTCGAAGATGTCGAAATTGGGCGCTGAGGAAAGGGGTCGGACACCTGGACACGGAGGAGATACCAACCTCATTGGTATCTCTTGCGTTCAAATGCAAAAACGTTTGTTTTACGCGAACTACTTCTTTTTGTCCAAAGTCCAAAAATATATATAAAAGGCTGAGAAAAAGTAATTTTTAAGCTCCTAGAAAGAAGTTACAATTAACAAACTGCCCTCCAAAACTGATTATTTCTCATTTAGAAACAGACTGGAGACTTTTATGACCCCAGCAGCGATGTCTGGCGACAAGCCGCAAAGCGTCTACGCTACACCCACAAAAGAATCACCCCTTTTATTTGAAGGACTGACTTGGAGAGAATTCAAAGCAGTTGAGCAGTTATTAGACCGTCCAGGATATCGGCTGTCTTTCCTGGATGGCATTTTGGAGATCCGAAGAATGCCTGGAGAACCACACGAAACCGTTAAGGAAAGACTCGGCGCATTGTTAGAGCTTTACCTGCTCATGGCAGGGTTTGACTTTACTCCAACTGGATCAATGACCTTAGAAAGTGAATCGGGTGCTGTCAAGCGAGAAGCAGATAAATCTTATAAACTTGCCCCTGGTCGAGTGCGTCCCGATTTGGCGATCGAGGTGGTGTTTACCAGTGGCGGTATCAACAAACTGGAGGCATACAAGCGGCTGTTGATTCCAGAAGTGTGGTTCTGGGAAGATGGAGTGTTAGAAGTTTATCACCTGCGGAAAGAAGGCAACGCACTTCACTATGAAAGGGTTTCTAGTAGTGAGGAGGTTAAAGGTATCGATCTGGATTTGTTGTTACGCTGCATTAATATGGTGAATCATGTTGATGCCATCAAGACTTTTCAGCAGGCGCTTCACAAATAGCTGGCGATTTCTGCTAAACCTATTAATAATAATCTCAAAAATTTGGTATATAAAATTGAGGCAATATAGTGGACAAATTAGCCATCACCAAAGCTGACATTTTTCGTCCTAAATTTATGTTTTGAGTGACTGTGTAGTATTGACAATACACACTAGATAGTAATTATATTTGATTTGTGAAAATTAAAAAGCTTAGATTCCCGATTTCTTAGAGAAGTCGGGAATTTTATTCTTGGTGGGTAATACTACCTAAAATAGGCAAAGCAGCAGAAATTTAAGATGTTGTTCCTTGCCAGCATTTGGGAATACTAGACTTGGAAACCTTTGTTAGTAAAGGCAAGCTGTGGATGAACAACGCCCAACTCAGAATCTATGAGCTATCAAAAGAATTGAATTTGGAGAACAAAGAGTTACTAGCAATTTGCGACAAACTCAATATCGTAGTCAGAAGCCATAGCAGCAGGATTTCCGAATCTGAGGCAGAACAAATCCGTTTAGCTGCTGAAAAACTTGCATCTAAAAAGGAGACACCTAAAAATGAATTAGGTATAACCAGTCATCAACCAAAATCACCAGAGATTATCTCTCAAAATCGACTTGCTCCACTTCTCAAACAACAAATTTTGAAAATTCCTAAACCTATAATCGTAACAAATCGTCCCTCTAACATACGAATTTGGGAAGTATTTTTACAGATTGAGGAAAAAATCGCTAAAGGACGCCAATTTTGTGTCTCTTTTCTCACCCACAATGGCTTCGGAAGACAGGTCACTTTTGGGATTGACGTAACCTCAGCTACTCTTGAGGGTTCTGATGAAAATTCCTTAACTGTGGAAAACTTCTGGGAACGGGTAAAACTAGCAAAAAACGAAGAGATTAAGCTCTCCGAGACTACTCCCACAAGAGAAAACTGGCATAGCAACCGCAATAAATTGGGAACTATTGAAAAAGTTGTCCCAAACAGTTGTACCATAAGCGTGACGCTAAAAGACGATTTAGCTGACAATATGGCAGCAGGGCGTTATCAGCTACCAGCTACCGGATTTTTGTTTTTCGAGGCAGTTGGTGACATCCAACAGATTAAACGCAAAAAAGAAGCGTTGGCACAATTAAAACAGGGACGCACCCAAAATCCTTATTTGGGAAACTTTTTATTCGACGCTTCCCAAGCAAGACCTATTCTAAAAACTGTCGAATTGCGACCAGAAGATTTGTTGTTATCCTCAGCTAATCCTAGTCAGAAAGCAGCAGTAGAAATGGTGCTTGCAGCTGAAGATTTAGTTGTCATTCAAGGACCGCCAGGTACTGGTAAAACTACCGTAATTGCCGAGATTTGCTATCAAGTTGCTCTACGCGGTGGACGTACTCTAATTACTTCTCAAGCCAATTTAGCAGTAGATAACGTCCTGAGTCGATTAGTTCATAACCCTGTAATCCGGGCTGTGCGAAAGGGAAAAGCCGAAAAAGTTGGGGTACAAGGACAGCCATTTCTAGAAGATCGAGTGATTGGCACATGGTTAGAAAATACTGCTACTTACTGCGAAAAAAATATTACCCAACGCCTCGATAATGTAAGAGTTTTACCTCAATTTTTGGCAGCATCACAACGATTCACAACATACCTGAAAGTAGAAGAGGTATTTAAGGGAGAGCAGAATCTATTACAGACACGTAAAGCAAATTTAGAGTCAGCTTGTACGACCCAAAAAAAAGAATACAATCAAGCTGCATCTCAACTGGGTGAGGTCGAATCTTTGAAAACTGCTTTGGAGGAGTTGCTGAATCAAGCACCTTCAGTAGACTGGCAAGATCCAGCACTTCTTAATTTGTGGGCGGGTCTGAACAAATACACATCTACAGACGCTTCCTTGCGAAACTTTGCTGTAAATCTTCAGTTAGCAATTGATTTGGCTTCTGAACTTGGTATAGTTCACCCAAATTACGGCTTATTTGGTTTAGCTCGTTGGTTGCATAAAACTGTAGCTTCTTGGATTACTGAAGTTCGCACAGCATTAGCCTACGCCAGTGATATAGCTATGGTAATGACCGAAGCGGATTTAACTGCACAGACTTACACACAAAATTCAGAATTTCTTGCTCGCTTAAAGTCAAATCACCAACAATTGCTTGCAAACCAGCAAAGTTTGCACCAAAGAATTAGGAATTTACATAACCGTGAATCTGAGGTCAGTTTAGCAATAAATGACCTTGATATATGGCTATCTACAGCTAATTTAGATATTGTCAATGTATTGAAACAGTGCTTACAAAATCGTCAAGGCTTTACAGTTGACTTAATCTCATTACCTTCGGGATTGCAAAGCATGACGATCGCAGATCAATATCTACCCTGGCAACAAAGTCTTGATCGGTGTCGGGTAAAAGTTAATAAGTTAATTCAGAAATACCATGAATGGGATAGGGTATGGAGTCAGATTATTGAGATAAACAATTTACTCGTGCGGGGGCGAAATCTACTAGGTAATCACTCAATCAATAAAGCTGCTATTTCCCAAGTCAGCTTTAGTAAAGCGCTAGACCCTATGGAATCCCTTATAAACCTGAAGCAACTAGCACAACATAGCATTGATAACATTGAGAAACCACTAGGGGTCTGGGGTCGGATTATTGAATGGGTGCTTGCGATCGCTCTCAAGCAGAAAAGTTTGGATTTTATAGCTCAAAAGTTACGTCCATATAGCCGCCGTTATGGTGCGGCGATAACTCTTAAGGCTATTAAAAGACAAGCCCAGATTATACGTCAAAGAGTTCAACCTGTTGAGAGTGAATTGGTTCTCTCTCAAATTACCGCAGAAGTGGTCAACGGCATAGTTACAAGTGCGCGTACATGGCTCAAGCAACTACAGACTGAAACAGAAAAAGAGCAAAAGCAGCTTGAGGTTCAATTAAATGAACAGATGAGGTTGGCGGTTAATGAGCAGCAAAAAATATCTGCTAATCAAGAGCAGCTAGAAACTTCTTGTAGTGAGGCTGACTTAAAATTAAAAAGAGCGATCGCACTCTTACAAGAACTTTTTCCCTTCCCATACTTACCCAAAGAATTAAGGCTTTTAGTGCAACAATACCTCGATAATCCTTCAAATATTCTAACTGAGACACCACGATTTACAGCAAAAATCCGCCACTGGGGAAATTGTACAAAACAACTTAATACTTTGATTTCCTTAATCGATCCTTTTGCTACACTTTCGGCTAGCAAAGACTTGCTGATAGTTCGCATTACTAGCTTGCATAAAATAACTGAAACTTACAAAAAACAATTTATAGAAACTCAAAGCCAAATACAGAAAATTGTTGAGAATTTGCGGCAGCAATTAAACTATATATCCACTGAGCGAACTTGGTGGCAGTCAATTTGGGAAGATATCCCTAGTAAATTCAAGCCTAAAGTTGATTCTACAGACTTGTTTAATATAGACTTTTTACACACTATCAATACTCAGTTTAAATCTTGGCAACAGCAACTCCAAAAAGACGAAATTTATCTCAACAGATATCAGAATTTTGTTCAAGATTGGATTGGAAAATTAAGAAAGCCAACTGAAGGCGATCGCACTGATTTAAGGCAGATTTATCTAAATAATGCCAACGTCATTGGTATCACTTGCGTTCAAGCTGCAAATTACGATTTTTCAAAATAATTTAAATACTTTGATGTCGTCATTATTGATGAAGTTAGTAAATGTACTCCACCAGAGTTACTAATTCCAGCCTTGAAAGGCAAAAAGTTAGTCATGGTAGGCGATCATCGACAATTACCACCCATGCTTGACACTAAGACTTTAGAGGAAGTTTCTCAAGAGATTGGCAGCACAAATACAGAATTACAATTATTGCAAGAATCACTGTTTAAAATTCACTTTGAGACTGCTAATGATAGCATCAAAAAAATGTTAAATATTCAATATCGAATGCACCCCATAATTATGGGCGCAATCAATCAGTTTTATCATGGTAAACTAGAATGTGGTATTTTGAAGCCTGATACCGAACGCGCACATAATTTAGCAGGCAAAATCATCAAAGAATCTCACCATATTATTTGGGTAAAAACGCCTATAGAGAAGAAATTTTTAGAGGAACAAGAACGAAACGGAACTTCTTATTTTAATACTCAAGAAATTGATGCCATTGTACGTCTGTGTAAGCAATTTGAGACTACTTGGGCTTCTAAAGTTGCTAATGGTAAACCAAAAAAAGAAATCGCCGTGATTACTTTTTATGGCGATCAACTCAGAAAAATTGATGAACGCCTACAATCTGAACTTTTCCCATCGTTGCAAATCACCACTGGTACAGTAGACCGATTTCAAGGTATGGAACGACCTGTTGTAATTGTGAGTATGGTTCGCAATAATAGTAGAGGAGATGTGGGATTTGCCAAAAAGCCAGAACGAGTTAACGTTGCTTTTTCCCGCGCTCAGAACTACTAGTAATTGTCGGTTGTCATTCGCTATTCACCCAACAGGGTGGAGAAGTCGGGAGTATGTACTCCAATGTTTCAGATATCGTGCGTCAACATGGAGGTTTCATTGATGTTTCTCGCCTCTTCAGCTAAACCAATTGATGACAATCTTAAGAAGTTGGTAGACGAAATAGAAGCGCAAAGCCTTAGTTTATCAGTTTTAGCAGCGCGTCAATTCCGTTATAGTTTGCGTCAAACTCCGGTAGAAGTAAATATCAAAGAACCCCGCCAGTTTAACGTACTCGAAGAATTTATTATCCGCGCTGCTATTGAATTTCAACCTCCACCAACAGAGGATGAATTAGCCTCTGTACTTGGGCTGGATTCTGTATTTATTAAAACTACTACTGCAACTCTTCGGACATTACAAACTCTATCAGCAACATCGCCACTAACAGTCACTCCTGAAGGTCGCTCATTTTATGAAAAAGGGTCTGTACCACAGCCGCCATATCCTGTACAGCTTAATGCTATTACAGACCCTTTAAGCGACAAAATCACCTTTCAATCTGAATCTTTAAATGAGACAGTGATAAATTTGCCTGACTTGGCAGACTTTATAACTATTGATCATACAATTAGTGAGATTTCTTTGTTATCGCTTGAGGAAATACAAAAAAGTATTCAAGCTTCAGGTTTAGCGCTTCATCTGCGAGAAGAGGGAAAAATTGTCACTTCCTATAAGGTAATAGCTTCGACTGAAAAATTTTGGAAAAAGATATCGCTTTTCATTATCTTCGATGCACTTGAAGATAAATTGAATATTCAAATAAGAAATGGAAAGCAAATTTTAGAGTCAGCATCAAATTGGTTGGAAGTGCTACACGCTGAAGAGAAAATATCTTTGCAAGCATTATGTAAATTGTCAACCGAAACCATCAATTTTGAACGTGAAGCCATTCTCAAGCAAAAAAATACTGAAATAGAAGCTAGACTCGAAAATATTCGCCAGAAGGCGCTAGAAACTGCCACAAAAGCTGGTAAAAAACTAGATAATTCTACAGTGGTAGGTGAAGCTACACAGTTACGCGATGGACAAATTAGCCAAGCTTTTTCAGAAGTTTTAAATTCGGCTAAAAATCAGGTTATAATTTATTCTCCTTGGGTGAATCAGGCAGTTGTAAATGAAACATTTATAACTCTGTTACAGAAATTAGCTAATCGCGGAGTTTGGATTTTAATTGGACATGGAATTTCGCGGCGAGAAGAAGATGAAGATAAGCCAATTCCACCAGAAGTAGAGAAAAAACTTCGAGCGATAAAAACCCCTGATGGTTTACCATCTGTACAGGTTTTTTGGTTGGGAGATTCCCATGTCAAAGAAGTAATAGTTGATCAGGAAATCCATCTTTGTGGATCTCATAACTGGTTATCCTATCGCGGCGACTACCTACCACGAGGCGAGTCAGTTTATAAAGTTACAATTTTGCATCAAGTTCAGGAAGCTTATGAATTTCTCGCTAATCGCTTCCAAAATCACGCTCAAAAATTATGGCGAAATGCTCTAGAAAACCGCGATTATAAACTTGCTGTAGAGTCTTTATGTATGTGGGGTGCGCTAGGTATGGAAGATATTGCACTCAAAGAGATACAGCAAAACAACTGGCTGGAACTTCTGCCTGTGTGGTTGAATGTAGCACTTCAAGGGTTAAGATCGAAGAATATACAAGCTGATTCAGCAAGTTTTAAAACGGCACTTTCGTTGCTGAATCAAGTTTCTATTGAAGAGGCTTTTATTGAGTCATTACAGCAGGGATGGCGTAAAGTTATCCGCGCGATCGCAATTAACAATCCTAAAACTGCTTTAAACTTACTGAGTGATGAAGTATGGGCGCAGTTTCTACGTCTCAATATTGCCCAAGAGAGTGATTCACCCAATGATTTTATTCTCTCCCGTGAATAACACATATTAGAATATTTTTCATACTTCAATAGTAATAATTTTACGGAAGACAGCCCAGAAATCTGTCGTCCTGATTTCGGGTGAGTTGGCAATTAAATGATTCTTAACCTTTGATTGACTTAAAGATAGATACAGAAATTCGTCTGATTCGATACAATTTATAGGCAGAGAGAGCCGAGGAGAACAATGTGGTTTTATTAAAAGGCTTTGAGATAGAGATGTACACTGGCACGCCTCAAGGTGAAATCGTGGGCCTCTCCGACAAAATCGTTGCAGATTTGGATGGATTTATGCGGGAGCCAGATAGCCGCAACGTGGAATACATAACTCAACCATCCCCTAATTACGATAATTTATTGTGTGCCTTGCTGCGTCCCCGGCGAGAGTTGCGAAACTACCTCGATCGCTTGGGCAATTATACCTTGATACCGGGAAGTACTTTATCTTTGGGTGGTGGCGATCGCTTTCTGCGTTCCGATCCAGCAAACCCTTATCATGACTACATTGAGAACACCTACGGAACAAAAGTAGTCACCGCTAGTGTACATATTAATGTCGGCATCAGCGACCCAGAAGTATTAATGCGGGCGTGTCGGGTGATTCGTATGGAAGCACCTCTATTTCTCGCCCTCAGCGCCTCATCTCCCTTCTTGGATGGGAAAACTACTGGCTATCACTCCACCCGTTGGGGACTCTTTCCGCAAACGCCTAGTCATGTACCGTTATTTGCCAGCCACGCCGATCATATTCAGTGGGTGGAAGATCAACTGGCTGCTGGAACAATGCAAAATATACGACATTTATGGGCATCAGTACGACCAAATGGCGATCGCCGTCCCTACGACTTGAATCGTCTAGAATTGCGAATATGTGATTTAGTCACAGATCCCATTGCCTTGCTAGCGATTAGTGCCTTATTAGAAGCGCGTTTATTGCAAATAATCGAAAATCCCAGCATTGATCCGTTAACCCAAAGTACCTTCTCTGCTGAAGAACTCGTCACCCTGACTGCTGACAACGAAGCTGCTGCTGCTGTTAGTAGTCTTGATGCTAATTTGAGACATTGGCAAGATGGCAGAAGTATCCTAGCGAGAGATTGGATTGCTCAAATGTACCAAGATGTTTGGGCGATCGCTAAACAACAAGGCTTTAGTTGTTTCCTTTCCCCTTTGCAAAAAATCCTCCGCGAAGGCAATGAAGCTCAACAGTGGTTGCAATTACACGCAGTCGGTTTCGACAGCCAGCGTGTCATTACTCAGGCTATTATCGCCACCCAAGAACGCGAAATCGAACTTGAAGACAAATTGTGTTCGTCCCTACTGGCTTAATTGAAGAGGTAGGGGCATTGGGCATTTGTCATTTGTCATTTGTCATTTGTCATTTGTCATTGGGCATTGGGCATTGGGGAAAGAATTCTTATAACTCCCCACTCCCCACTCCCCACTCCCCACTCCCCACTCTTTCTACATAAAACTTAATATTTTCTGATTTTAACCAAATATCCTCTCAGGTATTCCTCTGGGAGGATTTGTGCTTCGTTTTAAAAATCTAATCGATGGAGGATGGTTGATTATTATTAATAAAAGCTATGAATCGCCTCTACCTTTTGGTAGATTTAACATTTACAATAAATTGTTTTATACAATACGAAAATTATACGGACAATGCCTCATGTAGTTTTAGTTAACCCGCAAATCCCCCCTAATACAGGTAATATTGCCCGTACTTGTGCAGCTACGGGTACAGAGTTACATTTGGTGGGACCTTTGGGATTTGAAATTAGCGATCGCTACCTCAAAAGAGCGGGCTTGGATTACTGGCCTTATGTCAAATTACACTATCATGAATCGCTAGAAGCTTTTAAAACCGTACATCAGGAGCGTGGAGGCAGATGGTTGGGTTATACGGTTGGTGGAAATTTTAATTATGTCAGCTTTCAGTTTCAACCTGATGATTGGCTGCTGTTTGGTAGTGAAACCACGGGCTTACCACCAGCAATTCTGTCAGATTGCGATGCTACCCTGTATATTCCCATGAGCCAACCCGGGGTTCGTAGCTTGAATCTGTCAGTGAGTGTGGCAATTGGCTTATTTGAAACCCGTCGTCAGTTAGGCTATTTACAATAGTTGTTTACCTCCAGAAGCATAAGTAAATATACTTATAGTATCTCCAGAAATCTATTATACGAGTTATTTGTGGCGACAAAAATTTTCTGGTTACTGGAATAAATTGTCAAAAAAAATACATATAATAAGATTGATCGCCAAATTGTAGTGGAAGATACTTACAAGCATAGGAAGGTTGTTATAAGAAATCTGTATATAAAACTTGGGACATTCCCAAATTTGAATGATAGATTTTGATGAATTTGAAACATCCTAAATGGGGGAACAAAAGCACTAAAATCCGTTCATGTTATACATTTGAGCTATTCTGGCTCAATGAACGCCAGAAAGCAGCCCAAAAGTAGCCGATGCTTCATACGGTTGTTTTTTAGGGAATAATCAACTTAAAGTCTCTTGTTGAGAAGACGGATTGGGTAGAAATATCTTGAAGATATCTACAGCAGGGGATATAACTTTTCCAGAAGTCGCAGGAATTTAATTATTAACAGCGACTATGGACTAGGCAAACTATTTGCCCAGTCGCCGCGATTGACGCAAGACAAGCGCGGACAATGGTAAAGAGTAAAACGTCCTAAGTGGTGTTAGGAGTGGTTCGGACAAGTAAACACAGCAAACTTTAAATTTTGCTAAAACAGGTGAACTTGTCTAAATCAGAGAAGCAGGTTAATCTTGCGTAAGCATCTCTGGTGAATGTGATCTTGATCTATCGTTCGTTGTGATCTAAATCATTGACTAGTATCCAACTGAAAAATCGAGGTCAGTTAAGCGCTAGTGATCGTAGGAGGTCGTCTTTGAAACGAGCATTGAAAAAGAGAGTAAAAGCTGTGTTGAACAATAACCCTAGCGATGATGATTCCCCGGTAAAACTGGTAAATATGATGAATCCAAAAGTTAACCGCCGGGTGCGAACAAAAGCCGCGATGATTGGCTTGGCAATCTCTATGGGAGCAACCAGCCTTTTGGTGACTCGACAAAGCGATCAAGCCCAAGCAGCAGTGCCTGTAGGCAGCCAAAAGGCAACTTCAGCGATTCCTGCTGTTCCTGACACTGAGGTGAAATTCGCCTCCACAAAGCTGGAGTCCCAAGCAGTCTCATCAGCGAGCGTGCCGGAAAATCCTGCGATCGTGGAACCAACCGCAGTCTCACAAGTGCCTGGGCTTGAAGCTAAATGGCAAGTTGCGGCAAGTGGAATGTCTTTGGAAGTTCCGGCATCAAACACATTTTCTCAAGCAACACCAGGTTATAAAAATTCTACCTACCTGAAGCCGAAAGTGGCACAGGGATTGAACAATACCTTAGCGGAAACTAGTTTCCCAACAGTCAATAATCTGTCTGACTATAGTGCTGATGGTGTTGGTAGTATAAATGCATCACTAACTGCCCAGCCACAAACAGTGGCAACGTCAACCGCAGCCAACAGTGAAATAAATGCACAACTTAAGGCGCAACAAGAGTTCGCACTGAATCGCTTACAAGAAAAATCGAATCGTTTAAGAAAGAGTCTGGCGCAGTTGCGGTCTGGGGAGACTAAAAATTTATCACAAGCTGATATGGGGTTGGTGCAGCCGGCGACTGTCGTTGAGAAGACTGTATTAGCCCAGTCGGATACTTCTGAGAATGCCAGCAAAGCGAACCTGATATCGAGGTTAAAACAGAAGACACAGACGACTGCACTGGTACCAGCCAAACCAACAGTTATTGCGTCCTCGACTCATACAGCCTACCAAGTTAAGCCTGGAGATACACTAGCAGCGATCGCCAGCAGATACAAAACTTCAGTATCACAACTAGTTAAGGCAAATAACCTTAATAATCCAAATCAACTGAAAATTAGTCAAAAACTGATTATTCCTACTGCTCAAGTTGAGGCAACTGTAGCAAGTAACCCCACTTTTGTAGAGTCCAGCAATACTCCTCATGTTGCCACCTCCGATAATGTCAACATTGGTAGTGCTAACTCATATCTACCTACTTCACAATCACCAACTATTGCCGACAACAGTAGCGTTGCCGCCCCTACACCGGTAATTGTTCAGATTCAGGCAAATAGTGCAACCAAACGCCAAACAGCCCCCACTGCTGTAACTTCTTATGGCGTCGGTGGTGACATTCCAGTGCCACAGGCTTTTGTAGAAATGCAACAGCCGAAAACGCCAACAAATAAGGTAGCAAGGGTAAACAATAACAACAATAATGACCGTTTGCGGGGCTTACAATCGGAAATCCAGAGGTTACAGCAGAAATATCGCGCTCAACAGTCTGGGAACTTAATTGTGCCAGCAGCAGCTAGCGAAACTAATAATGCTGCGATGCTCATTCCTATTTCTAGCCCCAATAATTTCACTGTACCCAAGTCTGTAGTTCGACCGAATAGTGTAGCGATACAAATTCCAGTTCCTACACCGATTAGAGCTAACTATAGCTTTCAACCAATTAAGTCTCAATACCGTGCTACTATGCCGGCTAACGAGCCAGTAAACCCAGATTTCTTGCCCAATCTAGGCTCTGCTAGTCAGTGGACTCCCTCGGACAATCCATCTGGCAATCCATCTGGCACAAGGGTTAAAACGCCTGCTGGAAGAGTAAATGCCTCTGACTCTTTAGGAAAGATGCGGGGAAGTACAGTTTCTCCACAGATGCGGATACCACCTTTGGCAGCAGTGGATCAATATCTGCCCAGACAAATTGACGAAACTATACCCCCTCCATCTAGCTCATCTATAGCTTACACATGGCCGGCGAAGGGTACTCTCACCTCTGGTTATGGTTGGCGCTGGGGTAGATTGCACAAGGGAATTGACGTTGCTAACTCCACTGGTACGCCAGTTGTTGCCTCAGCAGAGGGTACGATAGAAAAAGCTGGCTGGAACAATGGCGGTTACGGCAACCTTGTCGATATTCGTCATCCCGATGGCAGTATGACTCGGTATGGTCATAACAGCAAGATTCTGGTGCAACCTGGTCAGCTAGTGCATCAAGGAGAAACAATTGCTTTAATGGGTAGCACCGGTCACAGCACTGGGCCACACAGCCACTTTGAAATTCATCCATCAGGCAAGGGTGCTGTTAACCCAATAGCCTTCCTACCAAATCGCCTGTAATTCTTGACTGTCTGTAACTGAGGGAGTTCACCTCCCTCTTTTGCTTTCTATGACCTCAACAGGGATACAAGTTCTAACAAAATTCCCAAAGAGGCTAGTCTTGAGCAAATTTGTATGCTATATTAGTTAATGATTTGAATAAATCTGGCTCAGTAGCTCAGTTGGTTAGAGCACGGGACTCATAAGCCTGGGGTCGTTGGTTCAACTCCGACCTGAGCCATTTTAAAATTTATAAGTAGCGAGCGATAAGTCGAGTAAAGATAGAGTAACTTTGACTGCTCTGTAAGAGACAAGTTTGACCTCTAATATTCAGGACTCAGCGCTAACTGTTTGATGAGTTTGTAGCCAGTTGAGCAAATCAGCGATCGCACTAAAATCTAACAAAGCCTCACCCAGTGTTTCCAATTGTTCTAGAGAAAGACCCTGAATCTGTTCTCGAACCTGTTGTGGTAACTCTCCTACCCGTTTTTGTAGCAGTCGTAGTACAAGTGTTTGTGCTTGTTCCTGTTGTCCTTCCTCCTTCCCTCGCTCGTAGCCAATGCGCTCGCCTGTGGTAATGTAACTCATGGTACGCTCCTGCTCGAATTGTTTAAACTCCTGCCAAAATTCTGCTTCTAATCCTTTTGGTAAAATCATAACCCAATCGATAAAACGATAGAGGTTACGAATATCCTTTTCTTGCAGCCCTTGTTCATACAATCGCCGAATTAAACTAAATTTCCACGTTTTCCTTTCTCCCAGCTGTTTAGTAGTTTGCTGGGTTTTCAAATGTGCCATTACCACCGTCGCAAAGGGATTATCGCTCTTTTCTAACTCTGTCCAGCGATTTTGATAATCGAGCAATTTGACGGTTCCAAATCTAAAATGCAGACCACAATCGGGATAATTATAACTGTATTGATTTGGTCTCCAATTCGAGTCAGCATCGCACAAAATTGCTAGGCTAATGGCTGGTTTAGCAAATTTGTCAAAAATTCGCAGGTTGTAGGAAAACATCCTTTGAGCAAAATTATCTTCCGATTTTGCCTGAATTTCGACATGAATCAACAGCCAAATTTCCTCTCCTTGAATTTGCCAGACTTTGACCAATTTATCTGCATATCTTCTACCAAGTTCTGCTTCGCGGACTATTTGTTGAAATTCCTTATCAAGAAACTCATGGGGACGTTCCCAATTAATTAGTGCTGCTGTTTGCGGAAAGAAAAATTGCATTGCTTGGGGGAAGTAAGCTTCTAGGATTTCTTTCCACGGGGAATCATTATCGGCTCTTTCTCGTTTCTCGCTCATGAGTTGATTGGTAGACTCAGCACTATTTAATGTGGCGGATGACTTCAGCGACTGACCAAGCTTGAGCGATCGCACCTCTGGGTGTATGAGGTAAATCGCCATCAAAAATCTCAGAAATAGAACTAAGGCAAGCGTCAGATAAAAAGTGATCTCGCAGAGGTTGCCAATCAAAAGGTAGCGATCGCTGTGGATAAAAACGTTGCCAAGCCCGAATATATGGGCCAATTAGCCAAGCCCAAACAGTGCCTTGGTGATAAGCGCGATCGCGTTGCTCTGAGTTGCCTTGGTATTTCCCTTTATATTCGGGATCTCCTGGATCGAGACTGCGAAGACCATAGGGGGTCAGCAAGCTGGCAGTTGCCAAATCTAATATCTGACACCCTTGTTGTTCAGAAAACCCACAATGGTGCAGCGATAGCGCCAAAACAGCATTGGGACGAATTTGAAAATTCCGGCGATCGTCCGGCTCAATAGTATCGTAAAGATAACCTAGCTGAGGATTCCAGAACTTTTGCAGCGAGGTTTTTACGTGTTCTGCTTGTTGAGCATAACGCTGTGCTTGCTTAGTGAGACGCACTGGCTCACCATACTCAAGCTGGCTCAATCGTTCTGCCCACTGACTCAGCCAACATAAAGCAGAATACCACAGCGCATTGATTTCCACTGGCTTACCGTAACGGGGAGTCACGGGGTGTGACCCAATTACCACATCCATCCAGGTGAGGGCTACACCACGAGCATCCCAACTAACTAGCCCATCAGTAGCATCCACCTGGATATTGAAATGTGTACCACCGACAAATGCTTTGTAGATTTGCTGTACTACAGGGAATTGCTCTGCCAAAAAATTCCAGTCTTGGGTAGCTTCTAAATAAAGTCCTAAAGTTTCAATCCACCACAACGCCGCATCAATACTGTTATAAATTGGTTCGCCATTCACATCAGGAAATGCATTAGGAATCAAACCGTAACGACAATAATGCCCAAAAGTTCGCAATACTCCTTTTGCCAGATCAAAGCGCTGTGGAACTAGTGCCAACCCCGGTAAGGCGATTAATGTGTCACGTCCCCAGTCATTAAACCAGTGATAACCAGCAATAACTGTGGGGCCAGCAATTGAGGCTCGATAGACAATAAACTGATCGCTTGCTTTGAGTAGTTGTTGGCTGAGTGGGGAGTGAGGAGAGACGCGATTAATCGCGTCTGTACTGGGGAGTGGCAAAGAGGAGGCAGGAGGCAGAAGTTCTTTAATTTTGAATTTTGAATTTTGAATTTTGAATTGATTTCCGCCCCTCTCTCCCCATCCAAAAATCTGTGAGAGCCGTTCTTGCTCTGCCTCCACAGCTTCTGCAAAAGTTTTGTCCGTGATAACACTTAGCATCGAGTCGGGAAAACCTACTCGTGCTTCTAGAGTCACTGCATCTCCTGGTTGGAGTGTGACTATCAAGTAACCAGGACTGTAGAGGTCTTCCTTGTCGCCTAATCCCCGTTTCGTCTCCTCCGGCAATCCATAATGCCAATACCAAACTGCATCTGGTTGATAATTTCCTTGTGTCCAGCGCAAGTTCCAAGGTATACCGAAGCGCCCAGAATTGATTGCTTGCAGACAGACTTGCTGTTGTCCTAGCATTTGCGAGAACTGTAATTTTGGGCCAGCAGTCTGCTGGTGGTGAAAGTCACGTTCTGCGATCAACAGCCGCAGCCGTAAAATCGCTGTATGACTTCCCTCGTAGCGATAGTGGATTAAAATCCGATGGCAAAATTGGGAGTAGGGAGTGGGGAGTAGGGAGTGGGGAGTGGGATTCTCTTCGCTACTCCCTCCCCAACCATAAGGCATCATCAATTGTCTAGTTAACTGCCAGTTATCTTGACCCCAAGTCCATTTTGGAACTGGGCTAATATCAAAAGAACGTAGCAGTTCGTAGCCTGTCGGCTCAATCTGACCGTTACCCCAAAAGTTTGTCCCCAGTGCCACAACGCTCCCTAATACTTCCAAGCTAGCTTCTAGGTGCGAAAACAGCAGAGTCCTCCCAGAAGGCGGGTTTGTCGCCGCAAACAGCCAACCATGATAAGTGCGCGTGCGGACATCAGAAACTGTACCACTGGCAAAACTTCCTAAGCCATTGGTAAGTACCCATTCTCTTGTATCTAAATCAGCCATTTGCTACTCAAAATCGTTATGAGTATGATATAGTCGTAACAGATTGTAATTAAACTGTGAGAGCGTGGATGGGTGAGTTTTACTTAACCCGAATTCCAACGCTACTAAACCGATAAAGGAGAATTAGGTTAATGTCCCTTACTTACGGAACCGAAGCAAGCCTCCGCGTTGGTCAACAAGCTCCCGATTTCACAGCAACGGCTGTGGTAGATCAGGAATTTAAGACAATCAAACTTTCCGATTATCGCGGTAAGTATGTCGTCCTGTTTTTCTACCCACTAGACTTTACCTTTGTTTGTCCTACTGAAATCACAGCATTTAGCGATCGCCACGAAGAATTCAATAAAATTAATACGGAAATCCTTGGGGCTTCCGTTGATAGTGAATTCTCCCACCTCGCTTGGATTCAAACAGATCGTAAGTCTGGCGGCGTCGGCGACCTGAATTATCCTCTAGTCTCCGACATCAAGAAAGAGATTAGTGCCGATTACAACGTTCTTGACCCAGCAGCAGGCATTGCCTTGCGTGGTCTGTTCATCATTGATAAAGATGGTATCATACAGCACGCCACTATTAACAACCTAGCTTTTGGTCGCAGCGTTGATGAAACCCTGCGGACATTACAAGCAATTCAGTATGTTCAGTCTCACCCCGACGAAGTTTGCCCAGCTGGTTGGCAACCTGGGGACAAGACAATGAATCCTGACCCAGTGAAGTCTAAAGTTTACTTCTCTGCCGTCTAAATTTCGCTAGCTAGCAAACTCTAATCCATCCTGTTGGAGTTGAGAGCAAAATCAATGAAAACCACAGATAAACAGAGATACACATTAAACAGTGTTAACCTCCGTATCTATCTGTGGTTTTCTTATAAAATAGTATTTAAATAATCCAGTTTGAACAATTATTCCGACAGATTAAGCGCCCAAAAGCTTATCTAATAACTCTTTGACAATCCAAAATCCAAAATCCAAAATCCAAAATGTTATTATGCTGACTTCAACTGATTTTAGTGGCTTATTAAATGAGCGATTCTTCCGCAACTTTTTACCAGTTCCAGCTAGCAATAAACTCAGGTTGGGAGTGGGAACACCAGACTTTCAACTGCCAGATATTACCAACGGAACTTTAGTAAAATTGTGTGATTATAAAGGCAAGCAACCAGTGTTACTCGCCTTGACTCGGATCTTTACCGAAAAGCAATATTGTCCATTTTGTTTTCCTCACATCAAAGCTTTGAATGAAAACTACGAACAATTTAAAAATCGTGGTATAGAAGTTTTAATGATTACTAGTACCGATGAACGGCAGAGTCAAATAGTTGTGAAGGATTTAGGTTTAAAAATGCCGTTGCTGAGTGATCCCAGTTGTCGAGTGTTTCGTAAATATCAAGTAGGACAAGCACTGGGAGCGCCTTTACCAGCACAGTTCGTATTAGATAAAGAAGGAAAACTTCGCTACTGGCATTTATTTTCTTTTTTGGATCACAATGCTAGCGTTGAGACATTGTTAGAACAATTCAATATAGAGACTATACGAGATTGAAGTAAACTATCAGTACGCGACTCCCCTTTACGCTATATGACCGCAATCACTGGCAAACGTCTAACGCTTGAGGAATATTTGAAGTATGACGATCGCACTGATAACCAATATGAACTGGTGGCAGGTGAGTTAGTTGTAATGCCACCCGAAAGCCCAAAAAATGTCCAGATATCTCTCTTTTTGCTAGTAAATTTCCTCAAGTTTGTCCCGGTTAATCGGTTGAGTAATAAAGCTGAAATTGTTGTTGCTGGTTCTCGTGCGACAACTCGCATTCCTGACTTAGTTGTGCTGACGGATGAACTAGCAACAGTCTTAGAACGTGCAACACGATCTACAATCACCTTGGATATGCCACCTCCAGCATTAGTTGTCGAAGTTGTTTCTCCTGGCAAAGCTAACGAAGACCGGGACTATCGCTACAAACGCTCCGAGTATGCTGCAAGGGGAATTGCCGAATATTGGATTGTTGACCCCCAAAGGAACAGAGTTACCGTACTGACTTTAGTTGATGGGTTTTATGAAGAAACTGTGTTTACAGGAAATACAGCGATCGCTTCTACCATCTTAAGAGAATTACAGCTAACCGCAGAGCAAGTACTGAACGCCGGAGAAAGCAATGCGGGTGATGCCATTTCTTAGTTTAAATTTAAAAGGCAGACAGATGAAGCCAAGAATGATAAATCAGCATTTAAAAACCACTGTAAGTGTAAAGTGAAAATGTCTACCCTACTCATAAATTTGTAAGGTTTTCTCATGTTGACACTTTATCATTCGCCAATTTCTCCCAATTCGCGCCGCGTCTGGATTACTCTGCTGGAAAAAGGACTTGAGTTTGAATTAGTAGAGATAAAACTGAATGGGGAGCAGTTGAAACCAGATTTTTTAGCAATTAGCCCCTTTCATCACATTCCCGCGTTAGTAGATGACGGCTTTAATATAGTAGAATCTTTAGCAATTCTGGACTATTTAGAGGCAAAATACCCGACACCTGCGATGTTGCCTAAAGATGCCAAGGATTTAGCGATCGCCCGGATGGTACAACTGGTAACTGTGAATGAACTTTTGCCAGCAACCACTACCTTTCTACCTCAGTTTCTTGGCTTGCCTGGAGGAGATCCAGAGAAAATCGAGAAGGCACAGCAAAAAATTGCCATAGTATTGAAGTTTTTTGAAAATTTACTTGACGATCGCCCTTACTTTGCTAGTCACAACCTGACTCTCGCCGAGGTTGTGGCTGGAACTGTGGTAAATGTGTTGCCAAGTGTAGGCGTATCCTTGAGTGACTATCCCAAATTAAATGCTTGGTGCGATCGCTTGATTGTACGTCCATCGTGGCAAGCTACCGAGGCTACACCGGAGGCAATCGAAGTGTTTAAGTCCATCGTGGTGGCGAGAATGGCACGGTAAATTCATACTTAACGCGATGTGCGACTTATTCTTGGAACCCCGCTTCCATTCCTCTGTCCGAAGGGTCGAGAGGCTTTGATTTTTGCTCCCCAACGCTACAAGGGTTGGGGTTGGGGGTTAGGTTTGAGATCAAGTCGCACATGGCGTTACTTAATTTAGAGACGCGAAGTTTCACGTCTCTACAATCCAAAATATTTACAGCCTGACTTGCTGCAAATGACTACGGGGATTATAAGTACGTATAGCCCTGATTTTTTCATAATATTCCCGCTCTTGTTGGCTGAGGTCTTTTGGTGGAACGATCGCCACCTTCACCAACTGATCGCCGCGTCCACCTTTGCCTACAGGCCAACCTTTGCCACGTAAACGCAGGGATTGACCAGAACGCACCCCCGCAGGCAGCTTAACATTAACTGGACCATCGGGAGTGGGTACATCAATAGACGCTCCCAAAGCAGCTTCATCTGGTGTGATTGCCACTTCGCAAACAAGATTATCGCCTTCCATTTGGAAGAACGAGTGCGGCTGAAGTTCGACTTTTAAGTATAAATCCCCTCGTTGTTGAGTCATCGGGTTAATTTGACCTTTACCCCGCACGCGTAGGCGAGTACCAGTTCTAGCCCCAGATGGGATGCGGACATCTATTGTTTCGTTACCTAAACTGAAGCGCTTTTGCACACCATTAAATGCTTCAGCAAAAGTTAGAGCGATCGCAGCTTCACTATCTTGGGTAGTAGCCGCACCTGCATCTTGAAACCCAAAATCGTTAAAGCCGTTAAAACCACTTGGCGCACCTGTAGAACTGCTGTAAGAGTAACTTTGTGAGTAATTTTGTCGCCCACCACCAGGGGTAGCACCACCAAAGCGTCCTAGCAACTCATTGATGAACTCATCAAAATTACCGTATTGGCTGAAGTCAAAGTTACCCATGTCGGGACCAACGCCACCGGATGGGAAACCTTCACCAGCTTGTTTCCAATATTGACCAAATTGGTCGTACTTTTTGCGTTTATCTGCATCTGAGACAACTTCGTAAGCTTCGCTAACTTCTTTGAAGCGTGCTTCTGCCTGTTTGTTGTTTGGATTAACATCAGGGTGATATTTGCGGGCTAGTTTCCGAAAGGCTTGTTTAATTTCCTCTGGAGTGGCAGTCTTACTAACTCCCAAAATAGCGTAATAGTCTTTGAAGTCGGTTGCAGCCATCTACCAGCCTCCTATAGAAATTCCCGTTATGTTTTTTTAAGATCAGAGATTTGTAGTTTGCCAGGTATAGTGCCAAGCAAAAAGAATCTGATTTTAAATTAACAAACAATATAGAAAATCAAGTGTGGTTCTTGCTCACCGAGCGATCGCAATTTCCGTACTCCGATTTTTCTGATCGGCGGATCAGGCTGTCTAGACCTTCTTCCAGGCTTGGGGGGGCATCTCGGAGTTGACGGTGCATCCGCAAAATAATTTCTTCAGGAACCTGGCGCGATCGCCTTTTATTGCGTGCCAAACACAACCAAACTGGCGTATCCACCCAAATTCCCGTAATGTGGGTAAAGCCCAAGTCACGGGCTAAAGCAATGACTTCACGACGATGGCGGCGTTGGGCATTGGTGGCATCGAAAATTGCTGTATTACCTGTAGAAATAGCTTGCTGAAATTGCCGCTCAATTTCGCACCAAATCAGCACCCACGGACCCTGAACGGCTTGGGAACCGAATAATTGTCCCCGGATGACATCCGTAGAAATCAGTGACATCTGGGGACATTCTGCCAGTAATTGTTTTGCCAAAGTTGACTTACCGCTACCTGGAAGACCAATTAACAAGATGAGTTTAGTCATTTGTCCTTTGTCCTTTGTCCTTTGTCCTTTGTCCTTTGTCCTTTGTCCTTTGTCACTTGTAACTATTAACCAATGACTAATGACTATAGGACTTACGCACAAGAGATCCCCCAACCCCCGATAAATTGGGGGCTTTTAAGGTTCCCCCCAATTTATCGGGGGGTTAGGGGGGATCTAGGTTTCAGGTTTTGAGTGCGTAAGTCCTGGACTAATGACCAATGACTAATGACCAATGACTAATGACTAATGACTAATGACTAAATGATCGTTCCATCAGGAATTACAGCATTTTTCAGTACGACAACGATGCCACTGCGGATGTAGAAACCTTGACTTTCACGGTCAGCTTCTTGCACATTATCTTTATTGATAATTTTGACATCGTGACCGATACTGGCGTTTTTATCGATGATCGCACGGCGAATGAGCGAGTCAGTACCAATACCTACGGGAATGTCACCTTTTTCTACGTTAGATTGCCGTTCTACAGAAGCTTGATAAAAATCTGCACCCATCAGCAAAGACTCTTCGATGACGCAGCCAGATTCAATCCGCGATCGCACTCCTAAAACTGAATGTTGAATGCGGCAATTCTTCAAAATACAACCTTCGCCGATAATTGATTCGGTGATGTGGCAATCTAAAAGTTTAGTTGGAGGTAAGTAACGAGCGCGGGTATAAATTGGCGCTTCTTCATCGTAGAAACTAAAGGGTGGCTGGGGTTGCTGAGTCAGCGCTAAGTTGGCATGATAAAATGCCTCAATTGTTCCAATATCTTCCCAATAGTCATCAAATAGATAAGCTTGAACGTTGTAATCCTTAGAAGCATCAGGAATAATTTCTTTACCAAAATCCGTCCGTTCTAAAGATTCTTTCAACAACTTGATCAAAACATCTCTTTTAAAGACATAAATCCCCATTGAGGCGATGTAAGGCTGTAATTGGGCTTGTTCTTTTGTCAATCCCAGGATACTGGTATCGACGCGCATTTTAGTTAAAGCTTCGCCTTTAGGTTTTTCGCTAAAGTCAACAACCCTACCAGAATCGTCAATTTTCATTAAACCAAAATCTGAGGCGCGGCGCTCGTCTATGGGGATGACTGAGAGAGTGATATCAGCACCCGTTTCTCTATGACGCTGGATAAACAGACGGTAATCCATGCGGTAGAGGTGATCCCCTGAGAGAATCAGATATTCGTCTACATTCCATTCTTCTAACAGCCATAGATACTGACGCACAGCATCGGCTGTACCTTGGAACCAGTTGGGGTTTTCTAACGTTTGCTGTGCGGCTAGCACTTCCACAAAGCCTTCGCTGAACCCACTAAAATTGTAGGTGCGGGCGATGTGACGATTCAGGGAAGCTGAGTTGTATTGTGTCAGGACGTAGATTTTGAATATTTCGGAATTTATGCAGTTACTAACAGGGATATCGATCAAGCGGTACTTCCCTGCTACTGGTACTGCTGGTTTAGCACGGAGTTTGGTTAGGGGATAAAGACGCGTACCCGCGCCACCACCAAGAATGATTGATAATACTTTTTTCACAAAATTTCTCCCGACTGCCTTTCAACTCTCACTCCCAGTTTAGGACTGTATGTGGCAGCTGGTAAGGGTGATTATATGATTCTTAGGGATGAATTTTCTAGAATGCTGGTGGTGATGAATGATGGTGGTAGCAAATAAACAATTAGAACATTTGTATTAATTGACGGGAAAAGTTGGGGAGCGATCGCGCAGCCAACCCCAATCGTACTGAATTCTGACTCCTGAATTCTTGTTGATCAAACACTGAAGCCACCTAAACTTTTGCTCTGATTAACCAAACGTAATTGGTGCGATCGCTTCAAATACTTCACCCAAGATTGCTCTGACAACTGGGAAATCGCATTTGCTGACAGTGTTGCCGTGAAAATATCTTTGCCACTGGTAACATCACTGACGCCTAAACTTGCTAAAACAGCAGTTGCAGCAGAGTCTAAAATTGGTTCAGTATGGATGAAAACTGCTAAACTCGGTTCCTCTGGGTCTTGAGTATCATTGAGCGCTGTCGCCAGGGCAGCATCTAGCTTTTGATAATTCATGAGCAGTAACTTGGTAAAAAGGGTAGGCAATTTTCGCTCATCCTACAACTTATCAAATTTATAGGTTTTTATTGCCTACCCTTGTACAGAATTAGAGAATCATGAAATAATCATATAGGAATCATATTTGATTTCTGAAAAAATCTCGGTAGTCTTGTAGTAGCCTGTCATGGCTAAAATGATTGCAAACAAATTGCTTTGTTGGGTGGAGGCTTTGCGTAACCCAACATCCTGATAAGTACTCAGGCAAAATTATTTACACATTTATTTAACCTAAAATGACGGTTTTACAAGCATTTCAGACGATGTTAGTATGAAATTAATTTTGCACAGATACTTATATGTTGGGTTGCGCTCCGCTCCACCCAACCTACGTCTAATGCACTATTAAAGCCATGAGGGTTCACTACCTGCATTTCAGAAATCAAATACTAGTCCTATACAATCTAATATTGAGAGTCGAGAAGGGAAATCTGATATTAACTCAAGAGACACGATATTGAGTATTTAAATATACCGTGTCTCTAAATCCTAATTAGAGATTTAAGGCGTTAATCACTCCATAACCCCATTTGTGATCAAATGTGCCTGCGGGTTTTCCGGGAATAGCACTATTTTTACGTAGCAAATCTTTCACAGCAGCCGGATCGAGTTGAGGATCGCGCTGCAACAGGAGTGCCACTAACCCACTGACTAATGGTGTCGCCATACTTGTACCAGCCTGAACCACAAACTTGGAATTAATCATCGATGAGCGGTCAAAATTTGCATCGGCGGAAAGCGTAGAAACAATCATTGCTCCTGGTGCTGCTACATCCGGCTTCTGTCCATCATTCCGTAGAGGCCCTTCACTACTAAATTCCGAAATAGTATTCAATTCTAAGCCCATTTCTCGCACTTGGTCATCAATATCTGTGTACGTGGCTTTAGTAGTATAGGCGGCAACTGTAATTGCACTGCTGGCGGCTCCTGGCGAACCGATTTTTATCGCATCTTTCACACTTTTACCTGTGAAAAACACTGAGGAACTGTCATCTAGTGTCCACACATTTAAACATGTGTCAGTTGCAGAAGCATTGCGTACTTTTAACTGCCAAACACCTCCCATTACTGGCGAGGGGTCAATACCACGTATTTGCAGAAAGAAATTATGGTCGCTGTTGGCTTTATCTGGCCCTGGTGTCGCTAATTGCACCCGTGCATCTGGTAACTGGTAATCTTGTGCAGCATTACCCTGAGTAATTATTTTTTGGAAGGGGGTGACAAAACCGTTAGGACTTTGCAGCGACACTTCCAATTCGCTGTCTTTGGAATACCAACCGTTTAACCAAACTATGCCTACTTGATTCAAAGGAACATTAAAGCGCATACCACGACTGCGTCCACTGGGTATCGTCGCTTCTCCATGAATGTTATAGTTTCCTTCGTTACCCGCAGCACAGCAAACAATTCTTCCCGGTCCCGTTTCGGCGTTAATGACTTTCGATAAGGAGTCGCTACCATCATGAGCATCAGCGTGTCCACCCAAGCTGAGATTTACCACTGCTGGGCGTCCCAACTCTCTAGCAACTCGGAAAATATAACGAACGCCATCAGCAATGTGGGCATCCTGTAAATCTGACCTGACGACAACTAATTCCGCTTCTGGTGCGACACCGCCATAGTTAGCATCGGCACCGGCGGCAATTCCAGCAACGTGAGTACCATGACCGCCAGTATCCTGAGAAATTGTCAGTTGCGCTCCCGTAAATTCCGCCCCATAGCCGCCCTCTGTCACTCCTGGGCCTGGCAGTGTTTGATCCCAAATGTGTAAAATTCGTCCAGCAAAGGCGGGGTGTTTCGGATCAATGCCACTGTCTATAATGCCAATGATTACTCCTTTACCAGTCAATCCGGTTTGGTTCTTGAACTCCGGCAGTTTGACTTTTTCCAGTGCAGTGTCCATCCTCAAATGAAGTTTGCGTGATGGCTTAATCCTCTGAATCACATCTTCTTCAGATAACACATCTAAACTATCCAAGGGTAAAAAAGCCGTCCGCACACTCCCAGAGTTTTGATTAACTTCAATATTATGTTGTGATAAATAACTCAAGTCTGCATCAGGGTCGCAGTAGATAAAAACGACGCTCTTAGTAGGCTTAACTGGACTTTTGTGGGCAATAATCCCAAGGGATTTTTTGTGATGAACTAAAGCTTTATCTCCTTCATTTTGATAGTCTTGAAATGCCAAAAGTAGTCCGGGGGAAAGTTTTTCGTGTCTCATTTTTACCTCAAATTAAATTTATTTTATATCAGCAAAATAGTGATTTTAGCAGGATCTGACTTTTAACGTTATGTGGAAAAGCTAACGATTGACCTAACCCCCTAGCCCCCTTCCCTACAAGGGAAGAGGGGGAAAATTCAAAGTCTCTCTCCTGAAAGTAGAGAGAAATAGAAGTGAGGTTTTCCAGATACCGTGAAAAGTCAGTAGCAGGATAAGTCACTTTAGCGTTAACGCAGACTATGTAGTTTTTTACCTTTGATTATTTGATGTGACTATAATCTATTTTTTCAGAGATAACATCAAATAAGCTTAAAAGGCGGGAAGTTATTCTTAAGACAATTGCTAACTCCTAATCGCCTTGTTCTGATCCATGCTAGCCAATATCGATTTTGTAACAATTTGAAACCTTTCAGTACAACTAATTGTGCGAAGAGTTGGGCTGGGAAATTAAACGTGCTGGTTCGCTAACTTGAACGCGAGATGATTTAGAGCAAAGAGCAGAGCCAGATAGTAGCTACTACATCCAAAATGAAGCGTTAGTTCGAGATCAAGAAAATATTGACATAGCGATCGCCCCACCCTCAGACTTGGTGTTAGAGGTGGAACATTCCAGGTCTGCAATAGACAAACTGAGGCTTTATGCTGCGATCGGAGTCCCCGAATTCTGGTGTAACGTTAAGTTGACACCCATGATCAATGTTCCCGACGATAGATGTGGTTTAAATATATGATTTCTGCTGGCAGGACGAGATATTTACTTTATTCTCAGCAACAACTCTTCAACATTAGTAATTAATCCCAACAAATACTAACGATCTCCCACCTCCCCACTCCTCTGTTCCCCTGGCAATCGCGGTATTTACTAGGTATTTTTTCCTAGTTTTGGGGTGGTTTTTAGGGAAACAACTACCCTAATATTACAAAACATCCTGAAATCTATATAAATTAATGGTTTCATCTATCCACATTAGGCTACAACACCTTAGAATGATTCATTGAAAAGTCGAGCCGATGGGATGTACAGCGATTTTGAGTGAAAATACTCCCAAAGGATGATTTTTGTATTTCCGCGAACCGAGATTTCAGTACAGATGTGTCAAGGCGCATCCGTAAAGAATCTCAAGTAAACCTTCAGGAGTTTGATATGAACAAGGGTGAATTAGTTGATGCCGTAGCTGAAAAAGCTGGTGTTACCAAGAAACAAGCGGATCAAGTTTTAACTGCCGCTTTGGAAACCATTATTGAAGCGGTTTCCTCTGGTGATAAGGTAACGTTGGTAGGATTTGGCTCATTTGAATCACGGGAACGTAAAGCCCGCGAGGGTCGCAACCCGAAAACAAATGAAAAGATGGAAATTCCAGCCACGAGGGTTCCGGCGTTCTCGGCAGGAAAACTGTTTAGAGAAAAGGTAGCACCCCCAAAAGCATAGGTTCTGTCTTCGGGAACCCTTTTTTAATGCGGCAACCTGCACACGGGGGAAATTTAGCCTGGGCAGCAGCACTGGCTGGCTGTTCCCCTGATGCTATTCTGGATTTTTCTGCTAGCATCAGCCCGTTGGGGCCTCCAAATAGCGCGATCGCTGCTATTAAGTCCCAACTTGGTAATCTTAAGCACTATCCAGACCCAAATTATAGTGAACTGAGACTAGCTCTCAGTCACTTCCATCAACTGCCGCCTGAGTGGATTCTGCCGGGTAACGGCTCCGCAGAATTACTCACTTTAATCGGTAAGGAATTAGCTCAATTAGCCGCGACAATTTTAATAACTCCAGCCTTTGGCGACTACTACCGAACCTTGGTAGCGTACAAGGCTAAAGTGCTGGAGTGTCCTTTGTCATTAGTCACTGGTCATTGGTCATTCGCAAAGGACAAAGGACTATTGCTGAATAATCCCCACAACCCAACCGGAAAGCTATTTTCGCGGGAGTCTATTTTGCCCTACTTGGAGCAATTTGCTTTAGTTGTGGTGGATGAAGCATTTATGGATTTTGTGCCGCCCAATGAGGAACAAAGCCTGATTCCGGTGGTGCAGGAATATCCGAATTTAGTAGTATTGCGATCGCTGACCAAATTTTACAGTCTCCCAGGACTGCGATTAGGATATGCGATCGCACACCCCGACTGCCTAGCTAAATGGCAGCTATGGCGTGATCCTTGGCCCGTAAACACGCTAGCGGCGGCGGCGGCAATTGCGGCACTCCAAGATACGGAGTTTCAGCAGCAAACCTGGGCATGGCTACCACCTGCACGAAACCAACTCTTTCAGGGTTTGGTTAAAATCCCCGGATTACAACCCCAAGCAAGTGCCGCTAACTTTTTACTAGTTGAGTCCCAAGAGTCTACTTCCCAGTTACAGCAACAATTACTCAAGCATCACCAGATTTTAATCCGCGATTGCCTTAGCTTTAAAGAACTAGGCGATCGCTTTTTCCGGGTTGCTGTACGTGGAGAGTCCGATAACCAACGCTTACTAACAGCGCTGAGTGGGGAGTAGGGAGTGGGGAGTAGGGGAGATGAGGGAGCAGGGAGCAGAGGAGCAGGGGAGCAGGGGAGAGAACAGGGACAAGGAAAATAAATATGCCAAATGCCTTATGCCTCATGCCCCATGCCCCATGCCCAATGCCCAATGCCCAATGCCCAATGCCCCATGCCCAATGACAAATGACAAATGACAAATGACAAATGACTATTGATTATGATGTTGTAATTATTGGCGGCAGTCTTGCTGGATACTACGCTGCCCTTGCTGCAACCCAACTACGTGCTACAGTTGCCCTGGTGGAACCGAAAGTAGACTATGGGTTTACTTATCACCATGCTCTTACCGAAATTGGTAAACTGGCGCAAAAGTTAAATGATGCCGCTACTTTTGGTATTCATGCCACACACTCTCATACCTCAGAAGAATGCCACATATCTATGGCATGGCAAGAAGCGATGCTGTATGCTGAATGCGTCGCCTCAAATCTCAAAGAACAGCATTCTCCAGCCATCCTAGCCGCACGGGGAGTCGATGTCATCGTTGGCAGTGGTGAATTTCAATCTTCACCCCAACTGACTTTTGCCGTTAATAATCGTCTACTACGCGCCCGTGCCTATTTGCTGGCCAGTGGTTCGCGTCCAGAAATTCCAGAGATTGACGGATTGCAAGCCACCGGCTATCTAACCCTATCTAATATTTGGCAATCCTTAAAGGGAGCGACATTACCCAAAAATTGGGTGATTATCGGCGGAATTCCCCAAAGCATTGAAATCGCTCAAACTTTAGCGCGGTTTGGTTGCAGTGTGACGCTGGTAGTCAAGCATCCCTATATTCTCCCATATCTAGACCCTGAGATAGCCATGCTGCTTCAGGGGCAGTTGGAAGTTGAAGGTGTGCGCGTCCTCACCAAAAAATCAGTAACTCAGGTGAGGCTAATTGAGGATAAAAAGTGGGTTCAAGCAGGAGATAAGGCAATTGAAACTGATGAAATTTTAGTGGCGACTGGACATCAGCCGAATATTGAATCATTAAATTTGGCAACAGTAGGTGTGAAATGGCATCGGCGTAGCTTAGTGGTGAATGATAAACTGCAAACCACTAACCACCGCATTTACGCTTGTGGTGATGTAATTGGTGGTTACGACTTTGCCAATATCGCTAATTATGAAGCAAAAATTGCGCTGAACAATGCACTCTTTTTCCCCAGGTTACGAGTAGATTATCGCTCCATTCCTTGGGCGATGTTTTCTGTACCGATGCTGGCGCAAGTGGGTTTAACAGAGACGCAGGCAAAACGCCAATTTAGTCGAGATGAAATCTTAGTTTTGCGACAATATTTTAAAACTGTGGCAGCAGCCCAACTTCGGGACGAAACCACTGGTATGTGTAAATTAATTGTGCTACGCAACGGCGAAATTTTGGGAGCTTCGATATTAGGGGCAGAAAGTGGAGAGTTGATTAATTTGATTGGTTTAATAATGTCACAAAAAATTAAAGTCAAAGATTTAGCAAATCTATCTCCCGTCTATCCTAGTTTCTCAGAAATTCTGGAACAAACTACAAGAGAGTGGAGTAAGCAGAGGTTAAATAGCAATATTGCTTTGCAAGAGTTTTTAGAAGGCTTCTTTCATTTCCGCCGCAACTGGAATTTGTGAATGGGGAGTTAAACAAGTCGGAAGTCGGAAGTACAGTTTTGTAACGGGGATTTAGAACAAGACTTACATACTTTCTGCCGTCGTTAGGCAGGGGAATTACAGCAGAAATCATGTATTTGAACCACATCTGTCGTAGGGGCACAGCAGTGCTCATTGGTGTCAACTTAAGCAAAAAGTCAGCATAAGATGTAATCTAAGAACATTGCAATTGATGTTCTTAGTGATAC
>NZ_JBALBY010000103.1:0-19396 GCF_036919575.1 Nostoc sp.
TAGTTCCCTCCCCTTTATAAGGTAGAGAAAATTTCGCACAGTTCCTTGTAGCTTGAAAGGGGAAACAAGAAATCTAGTTCCCTCCCCTTTATAAGAGGAGGGTTAGGGTGGGGTAAAACCTTGGTTAATCAGCTATTTCAGACTTGTATGTACACCGTAGCCTTTCCAAGGGGGGAACCGGAATCAAAGTCCCCCAATAGAATGTTTTGCTACCGACAAGAGGACTTTTAAAACATCCTCTAAACTTCTGACAAACCAACAAGAAGTCTAAAAAACAGTTTGGTAAGGTGCGTTACGCTGTCGCTAACCCACCGAAAGCATCCAGGATGGTGCGTTAGGAATGTAACGCAGACTACGAAATCTAAAAAAACAGCCCATAAACTCAAAATGCAACTTGCTATTCAACTAATTTTTGCCCAAGTAGGCATTGATCAGATTGTCGATAATGGGGCCGCAACTTCCCGAAGTATTGCCGCAGGTTGGGACAAACAATGGCTAGATTTATTACAAAATAATACCAGTAATAATTTGTATGGAGCGCTGACCAATCTGGGTATTTTTTTTGCGGTAGGAACCCTGTTATTTTTTATGATACAATTCCTCAAAGACTTAATATCCTACGAATATACCCGTCCCATATCAGCTTTGATTTGGCCTTTTATTGTGGTGATCCTCTTAAATAATTCCGGCAATGGAAGTATCCTTTCTAATCTGACACTAGGAGTGCGGAATTTTCTAAACACTGTGAATCAACAAGTATTGGTAACGGCAGATGCAAATAAAATATACCAACAAGCACTGAATATGAGTGTTGCCGAAGAAGTAGCTGGTTCTTTCTTGCGTCCTTGTCAGTCGCTTACTGGCCAACAACAAAGTGAATGCTTTATCAAAGCTGCGGAAAAAATCAACACTCTCTGGCAGAAATATAGAGATACTTATGGAAATAGAAGCTGGATAATTAGACTACAAACTAAGGTCGATAATATCAGATATGGCACTGGCATTGTATCAGAAAGTTCATTTAATTCTTTATTAGGTTCTACAGTCCAAACAAGTATCAAAAACTTTTTAGTTTCCTTACAATATGCCTTCCAGAATTTGATAGAAGCGACTATGTTGCTGATAGCGGCTTTAGGGCCTCTGGCTGTAGGTGGGTCTTTACTGCCTGTAGCTGGTAAGCCTATTTTTGCATGGCTGACCGGATTTTTATCTATTGGAATCGCCAAGATTTCATTCAATATTATTGCTGTGCTGACTGCCTCAGTTATTGTGAATGGGCCGGGTCAAGATGTTAATGTTGATCCAGATTTAATGTGGTTCATAATTTTTCTGGGAATTTTAGCACCAATTTTATCGTTACTTGTGGCTGCTGCTGGCGGTTTTGCAGTCTTCAGTGCGATCAGCAATACGGCTTCTTTAGTAAAGGAGAGGATATAGGAAATTGAAAATTCCAAATGAATAAACTCAATTTTGGCAAGTGTCGTAACTAGTGACTATATGCAAAACATCATATATAGTAGCTGAGGTTTTTTTCAGAAGGAGATCAGGAAATGGTGCGTTTACTCGAAAAAAGACAAAGAACGGGAAGTGTCTTAACAATTTTTGCGATCGCTAGCTTCAGTTTACATATATTAGTTTTACTTTTATTCTTATTCCAAGGGATAAATATTCGCCAACTCAGTCTGAGAAAACCTCCCAACTTTGTGCAATTAATCGATGGTAAACCAGTAGGTAATATTGATGATTTAGCAAGACAACCAGAAGCAATTCGCCAATTTGTCAGCAAAACAATGATATCAATGTTTAGCTGGTCTGGAACCTTACCACCACAAACTATCGAAGAAGTTGCAAACCCAAAATCAGATTTAGGAATTCTGATTCAAACACCTCAAGGGAGTAGCCAAAAAATTAGTACCACCAGTTGGGTAGCTAGTTTTGCATTATCAGAAGACTTTCGCAAAGGTTTCTTAAGCACAGTTGCAGAAATGACACCGCCAGAAGTTTTCTCTGAAAATCCCGACCAAATTATGACATCACAATTAGTTATTAAGCGGGTTTATCCACCAAAACAAATTGCACCAGGTAAGTGGCGAGTGGGTATGGTAGCCGACTTAATTCAAAAGAATCGAGTTGGTGGTGCAAAACTGATAACTCCTTTTAACAAAGATTTCCTTGTACGTGCAGCAGATTATTTCGGGAATCCACAAGGCGACAATGGCACAAACCTGCAAAAAGCAATTTATAGTGTCCGGGCTGATAGATTAGAAATTTATGAAATTCGTAACTTATGTTTGCTAGATGACTACAATAACCTGAATGAAGATAAATTAAAGCAGTGCGGTTCTGGACAAACATCTGATAGCTTTATCAGATAATCGATTCTAAATTCCTGGCTGATAATTCAATTTATATAATTAATTATTAATGCAATTACTCAAACCAGAAAATCGGAAAAATAGCCCATTACCACTTTTGGTAGTAGGAACATTCGGCTTACATCTATTTACCTTGCTTTTACTAATATTTAACGGGTCTATGTTACAACAGTTAAGTAGGCAACTAACACCTCAAAGTTTAGTGCAACTTGTTGATGGTCGGACTATAACCGTAGACCCCCAACCAAATTTAGGGCGGCAGCCAGAGGCTATTCGCCGCTTTGTGGGTGAAACTATGAGCTTAATGCTTACCTGGTCACAACAACAGCCGCCAACACAAGTCTGGGAAATTACCTCTCAACTGGTAGCTGATGATTTTAAACAAAAACTTAAGTCACAACTTACTAACTTAAGTCCAGATAGCCAATTTGAAAATGTTAATAGAGGAGCGGAAAATGTATTAGTAATCCAAAAAATTTCTCAACCTACAGAAATAGACAATGGAAAGTGGAAAGTGGATATAGTTGCCAATCAATTAGTTTTTAGCAGTTATGATAAGTTGGGAAAATCAGTTCCCTTTAATAAACAAATTTTAGTTAGAGCAATAGATCAACCAGCAACTTCACTACCAAATGCAGCACTACCATTGCACTTCGCAGCTTACCGCCTTGGTGAAGCCAGACTAGAAATTTATAATATATGTGAAATCCAAGATCAAAATTGTTCTGTAAATCCAAACCAAGCTCTACCATGACTAGATACCCAATTCCGACGGAAACTCCTCCCCAAAATGGATTTACTCTAACCACGGACGATCACCAACCAGAAGTAGAATCTTTAAATTGGGAATCACAGATGTCAAGGTTAGTCGGCTTTGAACAAGAATCTTCTACCGATATCCAAGGATCAGAAGGCTCTGTAACGGCGCAAGAGTTTCTTTCTCAACCACAAGAAGTTCAGACTAAGGAACCCTTCTCATCTAATCCGTTTGCAAAGTTAGCCTTGGTAGGAGCCGCTACCTTAGCGATAGTTTTGGTAGGTGGTGTGTTTTTGTCCAAGTTGATGAGTACCAGCAATCAAAAGCCAAAAAATATTGTTTCTCCAGAAGCGCGATCGCAGCCTATTTCCCCTTCTAACTCTCAACAACTAGGAGCTGAAGTAGATACTCTGAAAACGAAATTAGCCCTGACTGAACAAGCACAGATGGTAAAAGCTGCCCAACAACAGCTCAGAATTGCCAAATCAACGCCGACAGTAGCCTTACAAAAACCCTCAGTTTCTTCCAGAGATCGAGAGAAAGTGATCCCAACACCCGCACCCGCACCAACAGTTTACGTACCTCAGACAGTACCAGTTGAGCGCGTTGCTCCCCTACCTTTGCCATCACCCCAGGTAGTAAACACTCAACCAGTAGCCAATATAACTCCCCCAGCTCCACCAAGCCCACTTGAAGAGTGGAGAAGATTAGCAAAGCTAGGTAGCTATGGTCAAGTAAATACTAGCAATCAACCGATCGCAGCTGCTCCTGAACTTCCAAACAATTCGCAGGCGCAGGAACAGACACCAAACCCCAATCCTAAACAAACCACTCCTCCTCCTGAGGTGAGCCAAGCGCAACCGCAGGGACAGAAAACCGTAGCAGTCGGGAGTAGTGCTCAAGCTGTGTTAGCAACAGCGATATTTGGCGAAACTACTACCAAATCAAACGGTGGTGGTGAAGAAGGCGAAGATAAAAACGTATTTGTGATCCGATTGAAAGAAGCGCTAAAATCTACGGATGGTGCGATCGCTCTACCTGCAAACACCGAATTTCTAGCTGAAATTCGTTCCCTTTCCGAACAAGGTCTTTTGCAGATGAACGTAGTTAAAGTTATCTCCCATGATAATGGCAACCTTACAGAACGCAGCTTATCCAACAATGCAATTATTCTTCGCGGTACTCAAGGTAAACCTTTAATCGCCAATAAATTTCCCAATCAAGGTTCATCCATAGCATCGATGGATGCAGGACTATTCATTTTGGGAGGTATTGGTAAAGCAGCAGAGTTAGTAAATCTCCCTGATACTCATCTCCAAGCAATTTCTAGTCCTATAGTTCCCACTAACACTGACGGCTCTACCAACCCACAAACTTCACAAGCACAAGCACAAGCTTATACTTCTTATACTACTGTCACTGAACCCAGACGCAACCTTGCGGCTGGAGTTCTGGAAGGTGGTTTGAACTCTGTAGTACCCCAAATTGCCCAACGTAATCAACAGGCGATCGCTCAAATGTCACAACAAACTAATGTTTGGTTTTTGCCAGCAGGCACAAATATTGAAGTATACGTTAATCAACCAACTCAGTTTTAGAAGGTAGGATTTATACCAATTTTAGATTTTGGATTGGGTAATGGTAATTGGTAATTAGTTTTCTTTCCATCTTTCTATCTCCCCTTGTTCTATCTACCAATCTCCCCATTTGCAACCATGAAAAATAATCCTAACTTGTCAGGAAATACCCCACATAATTCTTATTTCCTACCTATAGCTTCCTTAATTTTTTCGGTTGCTATGTTCTTGTTAGTAGGCCGTGCTGTAGCTAATAACGCCGTTCTGCGTTCCATATTTTCCTGCCAAGCACAGGGTTTAGGGGGACTAATACCTACGATCACGGTTTGGTATCAAGAAGGAACAAACTTAAGCTTTATTCCGGCTGGAGAAGTAATTAAAAAAGTTTGGTTAAACGATCCATCACAGGTAACTATAGATTTTGATGGGCCAGTATGCATGCAATTTGGTCAAGAAGCTAATAGTAGTTCAGGAGATTGTAAAAACTCCGCAGCGAATGTAATTCAACTCAGACGAATTAAAAAACTGGACATTCCTGGACTTCCTCCTACTAGCAATACACTTTTAACAGTTGTTACCGAAGGACAAGGTAGAAACAAGTTGTATACTTTTCGAGTGCTATATGGAACAGATAACCCTGAATATCATACTTTAGCAATTTTTCCCGATTCTGGTCAGGAAGGATCTTGCGTGAGAGTTTCACAATAAACTTCTAGCAAAAGTACCTAATGACGACCACTGAAGTTTCCCCTCCACAAAAAGCGCAGTGCTACACCTTCACTGTTACCCGACATCTTTATAAATCTTCAGATAAAAACTAACCACAAATTTGAAATTCATGCAAATATAAATATAAAGAAAAGCTTAAGAGGTTACAGACTCATGGTCAGTGCCAAAATCATGCAACAGCTCTGGGCTGTAATCGAGTCTACTCAGGTCAACACCCTGCTCCAGTTTGAGGATGCTGCTTTAGTACAATTACTCCTCCAGCAGTTAAAAGTTAAGCAGGGAATTGATGCTCAGGCAGATAGCACCCTCAATACTTATATAAAATCTAAACTGCCCCTGATTCGGGATACAGCTGAAGGTCGATTATCCTTCGGGCAAGGCGGCAATCATTAGCACGAGAAATCAAATGATTGCTCATTGCCAAGTATACGCTCAGAGGATGTTTGAAAAGTATTGGGCGAATAGAATGAGACTATTGGTAAATTTACTCTCTTGTTAAACCCCCCATCCCTAAAACCTCAGTGAGAGCGTTGCTTTCGGGCCCTGCAATAAATTGCGGGCTAATAGCTAAAGTACGTTGAAACGCACTGAAATTAAAGGAATTAAGATGGATTGGGGCTGATGGGTTAGACCCCCGATCAATTCCCAACAGTCTCATTGTATTCGCCCGGTGAGTAATAAATTAGACTTTTCAAACAACCTGTCAGAGTTCAAACAGTTGAATATTATGAATCACTGGCTAGTAATTGCCCTGATAGCTTATCTAATTGGAGCAGCGATTGAAGGGATGAGTACAGCCAGTCAGCTATCTCATTCAGTGCCAGAACTAGCTAAAAGTACACAAGCTGATCCTTCAGAGTCTGCCACTGGGAATAGTTCAAGTTGGCGAGTTGTGGCCGCGATCGCCTCAGTAAGTATCTGTGGAGCTTTTTTCTGGCCTTGCCGCCTTTTCCACCGTTTAATTAAAGGTAACGTTCGTTCCTAAACCTAGCCCCGACTGAAGCACAGGGGCAAAATATATCTATTTGTGGTTGGTCACACAATTTTGGATTTTAGATTTTAGATTGAAAAGAGTAATTAAGTCAATTAAGCAGTTTGTTCTGGTTCTGCCGCTACATTTTGCCCAATTTTTGGCTCCGTTCCCGCAAGCAGCCGTTGAATATTAGTGCGATGGCGGAAAATCACATATAATCCACCGGCAATCCCAAACAGAATATAGGGTAAGGGTTGATGCAAAATTACCATCAAAATGGTAACTGCGATCGCACCTGCAATTGAACTCAAAGAGATAATCCGCGATATCGCCACAACGACGGCAAACACACCTGCTGTTGCTAAACCCACCTGCCAACTCATTGCCAACAAAATCCCCAAGCTGATAGCAACAGATTTACCACCGGTAAAGCCCAAAAAAATTGATTTACTATGTCCCAGGATGGCAGCTAACCCAGATATTGTTACTACCCACGGTTGCCACAGTTGTGCATCTACCGTTGGAGGGATATAATTTTGAATCTGGGCAAAATTGAACAACCAGTAAACTAGAGCGATCGCTAATACTCCCTTCAAGGAATCAAGTACTAAAACCAAGGCTCCTGCCCCTTTCCCTAAGGTTCTTAGTACATTAGTTGCGCCAGTGGAACCTGAACCAACTTCTCGAATATCAATACCCTTTAGCTGCTTCACAGCAATGTACCCAGTGGGAAAAGAACCCAATAGGTAAGCTGTGACGACAATTACCCCACACAGAGTTAACCAAATAGCCATAATACAATTCAAAATTCAAAATTCAAAAAAGTCAAGAGTAATAGTTCCAAATCACATACCTCTTGACCAATGACCAATGACTAATGACTAATGACCAATGACCAATGACCAATGACTAATTAAAAGTCATCATCATAGTTTCTCACTATTTTGGGGTCAGGAGCAAAGGCTAACCACAGGGGAAATTGCAGCAGTGACAAACTGATTTGTTCTTCTGAATCATCAATGATAATTAAGGGCAGTTGATTGGCTTTTGTCAATCGGTCTGCTTTCTGAGCGACAGCATCAGACGCCTCAAATAATACCACACCTCGGTCTGGCCCGAAATCTGGGCGACCGATTCCCAGACAGTCTTGCAAGCCGCGCCGCCATTCACCTAATCGCTCCGGTGTATTAGCTAAGACTAGGGTACGGACGCGATCGCCATACAGCTTGTGTAATATCGAAATTGCGGCTGAGGCAATCAGAATATTCTGTAAGCGGCTACCCATTGTCCGCAAACCACCCCGTCCCCCTTGGGTAAAAAACCAGTTCGAGACTCGTTCAGCGTGGATTGGTTCAAAAGTGCGACGCAGTTGCCACGCCGGGCCGTAGTAATCTGGTTTATTGCGGTATTGGTCAATTAGGCGGCGAATTTGCTTTGTAGTATCTTGAAACTGCTGTTGGGCAAATTGCGGTATTCCAGGTTGGGGTTCAACTGGTTTAGCTTCTTTTACAGGTAGTTTTTCTCGTTCCACCACACTTGGTGTCAGTTGCAACTGTTCAGCAGTAGAGGCCAAATCCTGTAAGCTACCCGTGAGATAGTCTTTAAAACCCTGCACCCGAATTGCCAAGTCTTGAGATGCACCAGCAAAAGTGGTTCGCATCTCGTTGCGAATACGTTCTTGACGGCGTTCTAGTTGTTCTACAGAAATTTGCAGAGTTTGTTTGCGTTGTTCTAACTGCACCAGCGACTCTTGCACGAGTCGTCCTAGTGATGTTTGAGTTTCACTTACTTGTCCCTGAAGGTTTTTGTAAGAAGCTTGCAGCTTGGCTATTTCTGACTTGAGAGTTGCTTCGGCGCTCTGCAATTCTGCCACTCGCTGCTCTGCTTCTGCATATAATGAATTATTTTCTGCTCCTATTTCTGACCCCAGTGCGACATTTTCCGCTTCTAACTGCGCTACAAACTCGCCATTTGAATTTTCTGTTAGCTCTACAGTCGAATCTACCACTTCTGCATTGGAGATGAGTGGCTCAAAAGTTGTGTAGTCTTCTGACGAGCTAATGGCTCCTGCTTCTACCACTGACTCAACAGATGAATTTACTGGATGAACAAATGCATTATTCTGTTCTTGTTTTTCTGCCAACCGCTCATCAATTGGTTCTGGGGTTTGAGATGCCTCTGAGTTCATAAACAATAGTGTAATTCCGATGACGCGAATAAATAGCTTTCACAAATATTACAATTGACCTGCGATAAAAGTCCTGAGTCATCAGTGCTGAGTTATGAGTTTAAAGCAAAACGACTCAGCACAGATAGCACTCAGCACTAAAGACGCGGACAACGTTGTTCTAAGCAAGTTTTCAAGGTGTTTGGGTCAAATAAAATCGGCAAAAAGTGAATACTTTTAATTTCTTTAAAGTAAAACAGGATGGGGACTACATTCCAAAATATCCGCCAGTTTTGCCATTCCTGGTAGGGAAAGCGCCGAATCAATTTTTCCCCTCTGTAAATATCTAAGTTGCTGGCGGTAAATTGCAAACGCAGCGTTAACGCCTGAAACATAAGAAACAAACCAAATAGTGTGAAAATCAAGCCTACCCACGGTTGTACTAACAGTAGTGGAATAGCGGTAATCACTAACACTATAGGTATATTGTAGCTAGGCTTGAGTTCCACAGTTGATGTGGAGTTAGAAACAAATGAACTGGTCACAGTCTTAAATCCTGCTTTATTTAGTAGGCATCTCTCCTATTTTAGGAGTTAGGAGTTAGAGACGCGATTAATCGCGTCTATACAGGAGTTAGGAGTTAAGAGTTATGAGTTAAAACTCCTCACTCCTAACTCTTAACTCCTAACTTATCAGTTTTATAGGCTTAGGAATGCACTACCAGTCCCCTGAAACATTAACCAAGAAAGAAAGAAATTGCTAACAAATATAATCATCAAGGCAGTCACAACCGCAGTTGTGGTTGACTGTCCTACACCTTTGGCTCCTCCTGTTGTCGTTAACCCCCAACTGCAACCAATTACAGCGATTAAAATGCCAAAGCAACACGCCTTAATCATGGCGCTAAAAATATCCCAGATACCAAGAAAGTTACGGGCTGAGTCTATAAATACCGTATCAGACAGGTTGTAGATATTTGTCGCAATGATGAATCCCCCGAACATCCCTGTTACCAAAGACAAGAGGGTTAAAATTGGTAGCATTAAACAGCAAGCAAGGACGCGGGGGATAACTAGGTAATCGATTGGATCTGTTCTTAACATCAACATGGCATCGATTTGTTCTGAAACCCGCATGGTACCGATTTCGGCTGCAAAGGCAGAACCGACTCGCCCAGCCAAAACCACTGCTGTCAACACGGGAGCGAGTTCTCGTGTCAACGCTATAGAAAGAACTCCGCCGATAACATTTCCTGCGCCAAAGTTGATAAATTCCCGCGCCACCTGAATGGTAAACACCGCCCCAACGAAAATAGCCGTCAAGAGGGCAATAAATAGGGAATCTGGACCAACTGCTGCCATTTGTTCTAAGGTGTTGCGCCGATGGATTTTGCCCCTTAATAGGTGAACTAGTACTTGCCCACCCAGAAAAATCGCTGCCAGCAGCCGCTGACTCCATTTTCCTAAACTGGATTCGGATGTAGTCTGGTTCAATGTTCTGTAGCTAACTCGGTAACTGCCTTAAGAATAGCGGAAGTCAACCCCTTCGGGGAATTCAAAATTCAAAATTCAAAATTCTTGCATTACAATCTCCATAAATAAATTTACTTGCTCTGTATCCTTTTATGTTTTGGGCATGGGGCATGGGGCATGGGGGAGAATGAAAAAATGAAAAATTACCTCTTTCCCCTCTGCTCCCCTACTCCCCACTCCCCACTCCCTACTCCCCTAAAAAGGCTAAACATTAACTTAGATTAAAGATGCTCTCAGAAAATGAAGCTGTTATTAAAGGTGCTGCAAACTAATAAATAGGTGCTAGCCTTGGCTTTAACCTAGATTTTGCAAGGGTTTTGTAGATTGAAGTCATTTTTTATATCTCCAGCATCTGCTGTAACTGCTAGTCGTTTATTTTAATGAAAACTTAAGATTTTTGACAGATTCTCTGCTCAGGAGCGATCGCACGTATTGTAGAAAATGACAAACCACTATCGGGCTATTGTCATCTCTACTCACGGAGTTTGTCTTCAAATGACTATTTTCACCAACTTTCTCCGCTCCCTACTACTCACGATCATTTTTAGTTTTGTCGCTCCCATGTTCCTAGTTGGCGGCGGATTGCTCCTTCTATCCCTCATCGGTAACATCCCTGCCTTACAAGAGTTAACTGAAGCGATCGCTACTCAGATTATCCTTTTTCTCGTCACCTTTGGCAGTGGAACTCCCCTACGCGGATTATTTGTGATTAGCTTGACCTGTGGTTTCGTCGGGGCACTGTTTGATATGTACGCTCATTATCGGTATCAAATTTTACGAATTGATTCCTAAGTAAGAGAAATAGCTGCCTCAAATGCTCATGGGCTGTACAAGAGAGGAAAAAGTGATATTTCCGAAAGTGAAAGTACTACTGGTTTTAACCTAGACAGGGATTAGTGTTGCTGAATGAATTTTTATTCATTAAATTGAGTAACGAAATTATTGATTAAATACTTATTATTTATTAATTAAGTAAGTGGGTCAAATCAAATATAAAACCTCACCCTGCCTCCGGCTTCCCTCTCCGAACTCACGGAGGGGGATTGAGGGTGAGGTTTGATCTTATGTTTAATTACGCCTACTTACTGACTGACTACTAGTTCAGGTGTGTAGCCCTAGCAAATTAATTCTCAAAAAGTGCATAAAGATAGAATCTCAAGGGTTTTGGAATTTTGAATTCCGCAAAACAGCTAAAATAGTCTGTACTAAATCATCACGTTGAACGCTAAACTAGAGTTTGGCATTTTGTGTTAGCTGCAATCTTTAAGGACTTGATTAGGATTCATTGAGAATATCAAATAAAACTCACTGCAAAATATAAAAATTTCCTTAAAATCGCGATCAGCACAATGCCTGCTCATGTTTCTTAACAGAGTAAAGCAGGGCGTCTGACCGTTGGGCATCTTATATTGAATTTATTACGAGGTATGTTGACAACTCATGGTTTGGCCGTTTAAGCCCAAGTTTAAAAAACAAATTGCGCGGATTGAAATTACTGGTGCGATCGCCGGTGCTACTCGCAAACGCGTCCTAGAAGCCCTAAAAACTGTAGAAGAAAAAAAGTTCCCGGCATTATTGCTACGTATCGATAGTCCTGGCGGTACAGTCGGAGATTCTCAAGAAATCTACAGCGCCCTGAAGCGTTTGCGCGAAAAAATCAAAATCGTCGCCAGCTTTGGCAATATTTCGGCTTCTGGAGGAGTCTACATCGGCATGGGAGCCGAACACATCGTCGCTAACCCAGGTACAATTACGGGTAGTATCGGTGTGATTCTGCGTGGGAATAACTTGGAACGCTTGCTAGAAAAAATCGGTGTTTCCTTCATGGTAATTAAGTCTGGTCCTTACAAAGACATTTTGGCTTTCGACCGGGAACTGACTCAACCAGAAGCAAACATTTTGCAAGAGTTGATTGACACAAGTTATCAGCAGTTTGTCCAAACGGTAGCTGATGGCCGTTCTTTAGCAGTCGAAACGGTGAAAACTTTCGCCGATGGTCGGATTTTTACTGGACAGCAAGCCCTAGAGTTGGGTGTTGTAGACCGCCTGGGCACAGAAGAAGATGCCCGTCGTTGGACAGCAGAACTGGTCGGTCTTGATCCGGAAAAAACTCTCTGCTATACCCTAGAAGAACGTAAACCTTTATTGAGTCGCGTTCTACCAGGGAGTCGTCAGTTTTCATCAGGAATTGGGGCTGGTATTGATTGGCTCGAATTTGAAATGTCTACTAGTGGTTTACCGTTGTGGTTATATCGACCCTAATATGAGTTAGGAGTTATGAGTGAGGAGTTATGAGTTAAAAATCTTAACTTCTCGTTCTTAAGTCCTTGCTCCTGACTTTTCTGTTTTAAGGAGGATTTTGGCGTGGAGTGGCAAATGCGGGCGATTCGCGGAGCAACAACCGTTTCAGAAAATACCGTTGAGGCAATGCAAGAGGTAGTGACAGAACTACTAGATGAACTGGAAAACCGGAATCAATTCCAGCCGAGGGACATGATTAGTGTGACTTTCTCAGTGACACGGGATTTAGATGCTATTTTTCCAGCTGCGATCGCTAGAGCGCGTCCTGGTTGGGATAATGTGGCCATGTTGGATGTGCAGCAAATGCACGTCGAAGGTAGCTTGCAGCGCTGCATTCGGTTCTTAATCCATGCCTATCTACCAGCCTCCGCCTCAATTCATCATATCTATTTACGCAACGCCGCTAGTTTGCGTCCCGACTGGAGTTTGCCCCAATCATTACAAGCATCACAGCCAGCAGTTAAGTCAAAAGTGTAAAATACTCAGATTAATAAATATATGTCAAAAACAGCATAAGTTAAGTTACCACATTAGTAACGCTCGTGATCTTGTGGTAAAGCAGTACTTTGAGGTTGATTGTGGGGCAAACTATATCTAATCAATCCCAGTCCAAAGGTTTAATATGAGCAATTTCGCTGAAACTGTAAAGCATTTTTACTCTCAAGGCTACCCAAGAGTTTACGATCAGGGTGAGTTATTAAATATTGAATCACTCCCGATATTCCAACCCAGGTCTTTTCATGTTCATGGGCTAGCTCTTCCAAGAGTAGAAAATCTCAATCAAGAAGAGTTTGCTTCTGTTGATGACTATGATCAATGGGTACGTCAGGTAAGGTTTAGTTTTCATCTTGAACGTATTCAAAAATGGCTTTACGATATGCAGGACTCTTCAGCACTAATAGCACCAGATAGTTTCTGGGAAGCCTATAACTTCTATAAGAATACGATTGAGGCAGCAGATATTGGAAGCGTTTTTGGTTTGAAAATCACGATTCAAGGAGAAGATACACTAGCCGTTCGGGTAATAACAGATGGGGAGCATGGATGGCTTGAAGTCTTTGATGGATTGGGAAATAACCTTGGGGCGGCACGGACTCTTGTTTGTCCCGTTCCTCCTGGTAGTGGAATTGCTTGGCGAGCAACCAATGTAATTCGTGAGTATGTTCGCAAAAAACCTCGGTTTCCACCAGAACTTTCCTAGATCAATTAAATAGTAAGTAAACTTATACATACCTTTCTATAATTCTTGCGGATGTAGCAGTTTAACGCTTTCTAGCTGCAAGTCCTAAATCAACCAGCCACACTTCACCAGGTTTCGGGTTCATCAATCAAATCCAATACTTCTTGTTCAACCACTCTCGAACGAAGAATATCTAGAGCATCCTGATCTGCCAGTTCAATAATCTCTGCAAGGCATTGCCGCACTTGTTGAGCAATATCAGGTTGCCATTGGCGTAGTTTTGTGTCGAGTTCTTGGACTAAAGCATCCATTTCAAGTTTCTTTTAATCTTGAGTTCCTGAAACTATAGGACTAGTATTTGATTTCTGAAATGCACGTAGTGGACTGTCAGGGCTTTAATAGTGCATTAGACGTAGGTTGGGTGGAGCGGAGCGCAACCCAACATATAAGTACCTGTGCAAAATTAATTTCATACTAACATCGTCTGAAATGCCTGTAAAACCGTCATTCTAGGTTAAATAGATGTGTAAATAATTTTGCCTGACTACTTATCAGGATGTTGGGTTACGCAAAGCCTCCACCCAACCTACAATTTTTTTGCAATCATTTTAGCCATGACAGGCTACTACAAGACTACCGAGATTTTTTCAGAAATCAAATATGATTCCTATACTATCAAGTTATTCGTTGTATTCGGTTGAAGTTCTTTGGAATCTTCTGTTTGAGTGAATTCGTCAAATAATTTGAAAAACTGCTCTAGTGCAGTGTGCTCATCTTGGTAAAAAAATAGAATAATCTGATCCCAGGTATGATCAGAACTTACAGGAAATCTCTGCTGAATCCAAGTTTGAAATTCTGAAAATTGCTGTTCTTGTGATGTTTAAGGAATTCCTATCTGGCGACGGGCAAAGCAGTAACCTGCTAGAAAAGTGCGGAGGTTGGATATAGAAGCTCGTCCCAAATACATGGCAGGACGTTTCTGTATATTGTGGATTAGGTCATACAAATCAACCATGTGTCCCTCCAACTTAAAAATTGGTTTCGGTGATTTGGAAATTGCCGCCTAAATCTTGGGCAGGGCAGTATAGGTTATTGATCCAGTCTACTCTGGAAATTCCTTCAGGATCTATATTGTCAAAGATGAGTTCTTGTCCATCAATTTCAACGGCGATCGCTTCATGTCGCCCATTAATGGAAATGTTTTGTCGGAGGCGTTCATGGTAAATGTTGCAGAAGGGGTCTTCTGTGCTACCTGTAAAGAGGCTAACCTGTTTGCCAGAAATCTTTTGATCAATGAGGAATTGGCGCAAGGCGATGCCTACGGCGGGCTGCACCTACGCACAGGGAACACATTCAAAAATCTGGAATTGTGCAGCGATCGCGCTTAGTTGACTGTGAAGGCTAGCCTTGGTCATGATGTAGTTTTGTCAGCCTGCGATGTCTATGATGGGCTAGACCTACGCTGCTCTCGAATTACCAAAGAAAATTAAGATAGAACACTTAAAATCAAGTCGTGAAAACGTCAAACAGGTTCAGCATTTTAAACCGATGCGTTAGCATTGAGCGTAAAAGATGCTGCTGGCATGGTATGAGTGAATTATTATAACGATGAGTAAAGGGTAATTATGGAACAACAAACTTTTGAAGGAACATGGGAGGAAATTCTCCTGCGTGCTTCTGAACTGACTGGACGACGAGTAAGATTAATAATCCTGACTAATGAAACCTCAAGTTACCCATCTACTGATACCTTAGACAACTCGTTGCAAGGAAGAGTCGGGCAAGTCAATTTTCAGCCATCAAACTTGTCTGAACGTACAAAAGAAGCTTTTACAGATATTTTGTCAACTAAGTAGGTACAAAAAACTGTTTTCAGTTCAGCCAAGCCGCTCTCGCTTCATCCTCACATTTCCACCGAGCAACAGCCTATGAATTTCTCGTCAGCACGACAATATTTTTACCAGGAGATTCAGCAGTCTGACGAACACATTGACCTAGCAAAGGCAGCTTTGTATATTGCACAAGAAGAATATCCCAATCTAGACCCAGAAGAATACCTCAATGCTCTCGATACAATGGCATGGGAACTTCAAGAACGCCTGCCTTCTTCACGATATCCTTTGCGGATAGTTCAAAGTATTAATCAGTATCTCTACGATGATTTAAAGTTTTCTGGTAACAAAAATGACTATTACGACCCGCGCAATAGCTTTTTCAATGATGTAATTGACCGCCGATTGGGGATTCCCATTACCTTAGCACTGGTTTACCTGGAGGTCGCCCGACGGATTGATTTTCCGATGGTGGGTGTGGGGATGCCAGGGCATTTCCTAATCCGCCCGGATGTTCCAGACATAGAGATTTTCGTCGATGCTTTCAATGGTGGTGAAATAATATTTGCTCAAGATTGCGAAGAACGGCTGTCTCAACTTTATCAGCAACCTGTGACGCTACAAGCAGAATTTTTAGCCGTAGTCAGTCATCGGCAATTTTTGGCCCGGATGCTGACAAATTTAAAATTTATTTATATCAAACAACAAGATTTAGAAAAAACCCTAGGAGCGGTTGAACGAATTTTGTTGCTGTTTCCTAATTTAACTTTAGAATTGCGCGATCGCGGTTTGATTTATTATCACCTCGGTTACTACCCCCAAGCTGTAGACGACTTACAAAATTATTTAGCAAAAGTTCCTGACGCCGAGGATGCATCTGTGATTCGCCAGTTACTTGCTAAATTAGGTAAGAATGCTTGAATCAAAAATGCTGTGTCAGCACTATATTGACACAGCAGTGCTTTGGTGAACTACCCCGCCGTAAGACGGACGTAGCTCTCCCAATTCATTGGGAATAGCCATCAATTACTCCGTAGTTTTTTTGGTCTTACATTCCCTCCTCTTGTCAGGAATCCTGGTTCCCAAGACCCAAATCTTTCTCTTGCGACATATACTTATTAGCTTGGTTTTCGCTTATAGCATTGATGGTCAAAATATTAACTATCCTACCAGAAACCCGTGGGGATTCGTCATACATCTGGAAGAAATAAGAGTCACAAAACTTAATTACGAATTACGTTCGCGTAGCGTGCCGGAGGCTCTATTACGAATTACGAATTATTTAATCTTGTTCTTCTGCGACTCGTTTGAGGCGGCGCAGTTGGGCTTGCATATCTTCTTTTGTCCAAGATGCAGCAAAGGTGTTGAAACCCCAATTCACTAAGGGGTTAGGGATATCGTACTCAAAGCGATTGAGTAGGCGGGTTCCCTTTTCTGTTGGCTGACATTCCCAGCGATCGCGCCCTTGAAAAAATCCCTGAAATTCCCAGACTATCAAACCCGGTTCTCGTTGCACAACTACGCTATTCAACGTGGGTTTCAGTAGAGGAATTTGAATGATAAAACGACTTTGACTGCCAACATCGGTACTCCAAGCTTCGCCCACAGGTTCGCAACGGAGGACGGGGTTGAGCCAACGGTGCATGAGGGTTAAATCGCTAATACACCGCTCCACTACCGTAGCTGTAGCATTAATTTGAATCGATTGTGACAAAACTTGGGACATTCCACATCTTTGATGCTGTTGCTGCAATTAGAGTAACGCAAAATTCTGGGGAGGGGGGAGTGGGGAGTGGGGAGTGGGGGATGTGGGGGATGTGGGGGATGAGGGGGATGAGGGGGATGAGGGAGTAGAGAAGAAGAAGTATTGATTATTGAACAATGCTCAATGCACAATACTTCGACTTCGCTCAGTACAAGTGCCCAATGTCAAATATGAGTAACAAACTCAAAAATTAGTCTTGATATCAATATATGTATGTTTTTACTGTTAAATTGATAGGCGAAACACTGACTCAGTGTTTGCGGCGAATACTTAAGCTTAATTCCCGAAAACCATGAACACAACTTGGCAAGGAATAACCCAGGTGATAGGAGTTGCTTTGTCTACGAGGGGGCAGCCATTTTTGGCACAATCGCCCAGCCTGCAATCGGCGCAACCAGCAGTAAATCAAGGAATTGCTGATGTGCAAGGTATTGTTCAACAGTTGATTTTGTTTACACCCCGTCTGCTGGGGGCGGTAGCAATTTTGTTAGTAGGTTGGCTAATTGCAGCGATCGCAGCGTCACTGACGCAAGCAATTCTCAAGCGCACAAATATAGATAACCGCATTGCCGCAGGGATAACGGGTCGTCAAGATGTTCCCCAAGTGGAGAAATTAATCTCCGGCTTAGTCTTTTGGATCATTATTTTGTTGACGGCGGTAGCTGTTTTACAGACATTGGATCTGGAGGTCGTCTCTCGACCTCTGAATAATTCTCTCGATCAACTTATTGGCTTTTTGCCAAAGTTGGTTGGTGCGGGAATCCTTTTAGGAACCGCCTGGTTTTTGGCGATCATTGTGAAGATTATCACTGTGCGCTCATTACAGGCATTTAACCTGGATGAGCGTTTGAATCCAGAGCCAGAAGACAGCGCACCCAGCCTCAATCAGCTGTCTCTGAGTGAGACAATTGGCAATGCTCTGTATTGGTTTATATTTTTACTGTTTCTTGCCCCAGTTTTGGATACTCTCGGACTCAGGCAGGCTCTACAACCAGTACAAGCTCTAATTACAGAAGTTCTGCTAATTCTGCCGAACATTTTAGCGGCGATCTTAATTGCTGTAGTTGGCTGGTTCATCGCTAATGTAGTACGGCGGATTGTCACGAATTTACTGGCGACAACTGGTATCGACCATTTAGGTAGTCGGTTGGGATTATCTACGACTGCGGGGGTGCAACCTCTATCGAGTATTCTCGGCACAATTGTCTATGTTTTGATTTTGATTCCTGTGGCGATCGCAACGCTGAATGCTTTGCGAATTGATGCGATATCAGTGCCGGCGATCGCCATGCTGCAACAGATTCTCAATGCTCTACCTGCCATCTTTACAGCCGTGGCAATTTGGATTGTGGCCTATTTCGTGGGGCGGTTTGTCGCGGATTTGGTTACAAGTATCCTCACCAATTTAGGCTTTAATAACATTTTCACTCTTTTGGGTCTGACAACACCCAGCAGACGAATCATAATTTCAACACAACCAACAGTTGAACCGACTCCAACCCGCACGCCATCGGAAATTGCAGGCATTGTTGCTTTAGTGGGTATCATGCTGTTTGCAACGGTGGCGGCGGTGAATATCCTGAATATTCCAGCCCTGACAGCATTAGTGTCTGGTATTGTAATCATATTCGGGCGGATTTTGGCGGGATTGGTGATCTTTGCCATTGGCTTATTCCTCGCAAATCTGGCTTTTAACATCATTACCAGTTCCGGCGAACGTCAGGCACAGATATTGGGTCAGGTGGCGCGGATTGCGATCATTGCCTTAGTCTCTGCAATGGCACTGCAACAGATTGGAGTTGCCAGTGATATTGTAAATTTAGCCTTTGGACTTTTATTAGGTGCGATCGCAGTTGCTATTGCCCTAGCTTTTGGTCTTGGGGGGCGAGATATTGCACGAGAGCAAGTTCAAGAATGGCTAAACTCTTTCAAAGGTAGAAACTAAAAGTTGATGAAGGCGCAATTTCGTTTGTAAAGAAAGGAAAGTGCAGCCCTAAGCATCAATAGTGGAGAAAATCTATCGGCAATTGTGCCTAAAAGGTTGAAAGTTAGAGCTTAGAAGCTCGGAGTTTGAGTATAGAACTTGACATTTCGAGTTCAGAAGCTCAAGTTCCGAGTTCAGAGGTCGAAGTTCCGAGTTCAGAGGTCGAAGTTCCGAGTTCAGAGGTCGAAGTTCCGAGTTCAGAGGTCGAAGTTCCGAGTTCAGAG
>NZ_JBALBY010000104.1:0-95464 GCF_036919575.1 Nostoc sp.
GCTAATTATAAACAACAAAAGCTTATCTTTGATTTTGCTTGAATAACTAGTCAACCCAAAAGAATTGCTTTTTCATACTTTTTCAGCAACCCCTACGATAGATGTGGTTCAAATAAATGAAAACTGCTGTAACTTTCATTCGGTGGGTTTAAGTTTCATACCAACTAACAAGCCGCAAGTATGTAAGTCTTGTTCTGTCTTACAAAGTTGCTCAAGAGGGGAGACCCCAAGACCGCAATGCAGCGCTAAATCCCCTATACATTACTGTACCCAACGGCTACGCTCAGGGCATCGCTTCCGACTTCCGACTTCCGACTTCTTTAATCAATGATAGTGCCACTCAAAAGGAATGATCGCTGGAGGAGAGCAGGCGATCGCCGATCTATGTAAAATTAATTTTGTTTAGGTATTTATCAACACAGATGATTTACCTTAGCCGCGAGTTGTGCAGGGTTCATCTGCTCGTAGTGTTCAAAGGGTTGGTGAATCCAGGGGTTGTCAGCCAAGTAATCGACATAATAATCGGGTGCTATAACTGAGCAGGCTTTATACCAAAGTACGGCGGTGCGAATTTCCTCAATCGGAAAATCAATATTTTGCTTGAGCCAAGGTATAGTCTGTTGCAGTGTGATCCCAGAATCTACTAAGTCATCCACTAGAAGAATGCGCGAATCTAACTTTTCGGCGGTCATTGTCAAGTGGCGCGAGAAAATTAAATTACTTCTTTCTTGCTTACCAGCGCCACTGTAAGATGAGGTTGCTAAAATTGCCAGTGGTTGCTGGTATATACGGGAAAGAATATCTCCAACTCGTAGTCCTCCTCTAGCAAGACAGATAATCTGGTTAAATTCCCAACCGGATTCATAAATCTGAATAGCCAGTTGTTCAATTTTTTGGTGATAATCTGACCAAGAAACATAAAGGTCTGGCATAAGTCTAACGGGAGTGGTAGATAACTAGTATTGAAGGCGATGTCTACGATGGTCACTGAGCTTGCGCCGAAATGCGGGGTGTTCGGTGACGCAAACTTTATATTTTAGTATGAGTGCAAGTTATTATGAACGATTCTGCTACTGATGGCGATGCCCAACGAGATCCTAAGAGTCAAAAACTCGACTTTAAAACAAAACTGGCTTACGGTGCTGGGGATTTAGGCCCAGCAATTACTGCAAATATCTCCGTCTTTTATCTGCTGTTTTTCTTTACCAATATCGCTGGTATCCCTGCGGGTTTAGCTGGCGCTATTTTGATGATTGGCAAAATCTGGGATGGGATAAATGATCCGGTTATCGGGTTCCTGAGCGATAAAACGAAATCTCGTCGCTGGGGTCGTCGTCTTCCTTGGATGTTTTATGGAGCAATTCCCTTTGGAATTTTCTTCTTCTTGCAGTGGATTGTACCGCAATTTAGGGCAAATCAGAGTGATAATATTTGGCCACTGTTCTGGTATTACGTGGCGATTGGGGTGCTATCTCAGTCCTTTTTCACGGTTGTGAATTTGCCTTATACGGCGATGACTCCAGAACTAACTCAAGATTACGACGAACGCACCGGTCTTAACAGCTTTCGATTTACATTTTCCATTGGTGGTAGCATTCTGTCGTTGATTTTAGCGCAAATTGTTTTTTCCCAAATTGCCGATCGCCAACAACGATATCTCGTTTTAGCAGCAATTTGTACCGTAATTTCGATTTTGGCATTATATTGGTGCGTTTTTGGAGTCCGCGATCGCATCCTGGCTTTTGAGGCCAAACGCATCCAAGCCGAAGAACCTGCATCTCTCCCCTTCTTAGAACAGCTAAAAATTGTCTTTAGCAACCGACCTTTTCTATTTGTTATTGGTATATATCTTTTTTCTTGGCTAGGTGTGCAGATTACAGCCAGCATTATTCCCTATTTTGTAGTCTATTATATGGGTCTTAAAGAATCAGATGTGCCCACACTGCTGATTGCAGTCCAAGGAACTGCCCTGCTGATGCTATTTGTCTGGGGGGCGTTGAGTAAAAAAATCGGGAAAAAACTTGTTTATTTTCTGGGAATGAGTTTATGGATTATAGCAGCAGCCGGACTATTTTTCTTACAGCCTGGTCAAATAGTTTTGATGTATGTGATGGCTGTGATGGCGGGTGTTGGTGTATCCACAGCTTATCTAATTCCCTGGTCGATGATTCCAGATGTGATTGAATTAGATGAACTCCAAACCGGACAACGCAGAGAAGGCATTTTTTATGGCTTCATGGTTTTGCTACAAAAATTTGGTTTAGCTTTCGGGCTGTTTTTGGTAGGAAATGCTTTGCAAGTATCGGGTTTCAAAGCATCTGTAGCCGGAAGTCCACCACCCATCCAACCGGAATCGGCACTGTTTGCTATTCGCGTTGCTGTTGGCCCCATACCTACAGTTTGTTTGATTCTGGGCTTAGTTTTAACGTATTTTTACCCGATTACCCGCGAGATGCACGCAGAAATTATGCTGAAACTCAAAGAACGGCAAGAGAAGAAGGGGAGTTAAGGAAGTCGGAAGTCGCAAGTCGGAAGTCGCAAGTAAGTTTTGTGACTTGTGTTGAGCGAAGTCGAAATACGGGGATTTCAATTAGGCTTCAATTCATGCTGCCGTCGTTAGGCAGGGGAATTAAACTGAACATACTTTGTTAAGGAAGTCGGAAGTAAAGTTTTGTCATGGGGATTTAACCCCAACACAAAACTTGCCGCTTGATAGTTGCTTTTTACTTACAGCAATTTTCATTAGACATAGGAGTGAAAATGAATGTAGAGACGTAGCACTGCTACGTCTCTACAAGGGTTCTGGGTAACGCATATTTAATTTCTACCAGATGTCTATAATTTAACAAAATCTGCGTAGGTTGGGTGGAGGAACGAAACCCAACATTTTCGTGGGTTTGTTGGGTTTCACTACGTTCCACCCAACCTACGATTATCCTTAACCCAAGCGTATTGAAATAGGTTGTTTCAGGCTTTTGTTAATTATCCTTTGGTCGTAAATAGACGATGCTGTAGGGGAAAAGCCATGCTCATTGGTGTCAACTTAACGTGAAAGCCTTTTAAAACCTCGTTTCTAGCCAGAGGCTAGAAATGCACCTCATAGCGGCTCTGCCGCAAGTCTTGAGGCGGAGCCTCTCGGAATGCATTCCCAGTCTCCGACTGGGAACGAGATAATCTCTAAAAGCTGGTTCTAGGCTGGTTTTCACCTTAAGTTGACACCAATGAGCATTGCGCTTTACCCCTACGAAAGATGTGGTTTTTCACCTGATACATATTTGATATTTCTTGTCAATGCGTAAGTCCTGTTAATTACGAATTACGAATTATGTTCATCCCAAGCCACGGGAAAGGAATAATCTGAAAATGCCGAGAAATCATGATTTTCGCTGCGGGTTTCTTCATCCAGAACTTTGACAACTTTGTTATAAATGTCTTGTGCTTGTTGCGGGGAATCACCGATGCTGGTTAATCCCAACTTGCCAAACTGCGAAAGGCAACCCATAAGATGAAACACTGTGCCCGTTTCAGTCCCACTGTCGAAGTGTAGTCTCTGGTCAGCGATAATATCCATCAAATCATTCGGCAATAATCCCTGATAGCGCTCTTTTTGGAGATTATCAGTGGCAATGTAGTATTTTGGACGACCTTGCTGACTATAAAATAAGCCCGTGGAAAGGTCATAGCGACCGTTTGTTAATAATTTCAGGGTCATGAATGGATGAGTTGTGCCGCCTTTACGCAGGTTAATTTCGATCGCCTGAATATCCCAATCTTCGTTACCCTTGTCAACGGCGATGAAATCTACGCCATATCGCTCTAAAGTGCCTTTCTCTGCTAGCTTTCTGCCAACTTGTAATCCCAATTGCTGTAATTGGAATCGATAGCTTTCATCAGCCGGGAAGCGACAACCAAGGTAAATCTGACCGTCTGGGCCGCCGAGAATTTGGTCGTGGGTTGAAAGAATTTCGACTTCGCCATTGGGTGTGATCCGTCCTTGGACACTGGGCGATCGCTTAATTTTCCCTTCCACAAATGCTTCGGAAATTGCCCCTAATTCCGTGATTCTTCCCGAAAAATTGTCCCAAGTCTCTTGTTTTGCTTGAAAGCGCATTGTTGAGAAGCGATCGCTAATTGCTGCTACCCTTTGGGCATGAGTACCTTTATCAGGTGCTAAATTCTGAATCGGTCTGAGATCGAGCAATGCATTCCCCTCTCCAGAAATGCCTTCATTAAGTTTTACCACCACCCGTTGTAATGTTGGTTGTCGTTCCCATAAATCACTAGTAGCTTCTGCCAAATCTGTGTGGTTCCAAACTTTTTCGCTGCCATCTGGATGTGGTACTTTGCTTTCGGCAAATATTTGCCGACTACCACTTTTTGTCCCCCAAATCTGTAAATCTGGTGCGGCAGCATACAGGGGTACACCTAATTTTAAAGACAATTCGCCTTCCCAGTGCGAAGAGTTGTAGCAGATCATAAATGATTTGTCTAGTCTCAAAGCTTGACGAATTCGCTCTAGCAGGCGGGGGCGTTCTAAAATCTTTTGGCTTAGAGGCTTAAGGGAGGAATCGTAAGTAGAAAGTAGCAGCAAGCGATTGCGAGCATGAGAAAAGGGAATTCCTGGCAACAGTTGCAGATAATAATCAATGATACTAGGATGTAGCGGTACTGATGTCACATAAACTAGTCTAGTCCGGGGATTTTGCAACCGAATTAAGGAAAATAGTAATCTTTCTTCATAATGTTCGCAGCCTTCAATCTTTTGGAGTTCGCGCTGGTCGATACTCAGGGAGGGAATAATTAAAATATCTGCTTCACTATTGTCAAATAGCTCGCTCGTTTTCCAGCGATCGCGCAGGGTTAATTGTAAGTGGCGAAACTTTTCAGCCTGCTCTAACTCGGAAATATTTAGTGTTGCCATAACCCTTGCTCTCTAATAATCCCAATGTAGCGTACCATGCCGCTTTTGGACAATTAGTTGGGAGTATTGCTATATATGTTTTGTAATGTTAAATATTGAGATTTGCTCGTAGTAAGTGACAAGAGATAATTATAAACCTAATTTAGTAACTCTGATTTCCTTAATTTATTTTCCGTCTTAAGGGTGAGTAAATTCCAGCTTACTTTACCTCTAAGGAGCGATAAAGTAGAACAACATAATAGTTAACTTGAAAGCAGATGAAAAGGATAAATTCTTCATCAGATGCGAGTTGTGTACTTGTTTTTCGTGGTCAGGTGAATAGCTGTTGTGAGTATAAATACCTGAAATTGCTAATGGCTAGTGGGAGCCAAAGCGAAAAATAAACCTTGGGTTGAATTTTCGATCCAAGGTTTACTTCTGCAATGAGGAGCAGGGCGAAATAACCAATGCCCAATTCAATATACAATTACCAAGACAAAACCTATGGCTAAATCAAAAGAGCAAAAAGAGCAAAAAGAAAAAAAATTACAACCGCCACAGGAACAAGAAACACCAGGTGTTGAATCAGAAATGACACCAAAACCCAAAGCAGATGATGCTCAGTATCGGGGTAGTGGCAAGTTGCAAGATAAAGTAGCATTGATTACGGGTGCAGATAGTGGTATTGGACGTGCTGTAGCGATCGCATTTGCTAAAGAAGGTGCAGATGTAGCGATCCTTTACCTTAATGAACACGACGATGCCAAAGAAACAAAACATTTGGTAAAAAAACAAGGGCGTCGCGCAGTAACCATTGCAGGCGATATTGGCAATGAAGCTTTTTGTCAGCAAGCTATACAACAAACAATTGATGAGTTTGGCAAACTCGATATTCTCGTCAACAACGCCGCCGAACAACATCCCAAAGAAAGTATCGAGGAAATCACCGAAGAACAACTAGAGCGCACTTTTCGCACTAATATATTCTCGATGTTTTTCATGACTAAAGCTGCACTCAAGCATTTACAAGCGGGCAGTTCTATCATTAATACCACATCGGTAACAGCTTATAAAGGCAACCCACAACTACTAGATTATTCGTCTACAAAAGGTGCGATCGTTGCCTTTACTCGCTCCTTATCACAAAATTTGGTGTCAAAAGGAATTCGGGTTAATGCTGTCGCGCCAGGGCCAATTTGGACACCTTTAATTCCCTCAACTTTTCCCAAAGAGAAGGTTGAAACTTTTGGCAAACAAGTACCAATGGAACGAGCCGGACAACCAGAAGAAGTTGCTCCTAGCTACGTATTTTTAGCATCTGATGATGGTTCTTATATCTCTGGACAAGTGTTACATGTCAATGGTGGAGAAGTTGTCAATGGGTAAGTAAAAGAGTTAGGAGTCATTCAATTTTGGATTTTGGATTTTGGATTTTGGATTTTAGATTTTTCTTTCAATCCAAAATTCAAAATCTATCTAAAACTGGTAGAGTTTGGAGTGAGAAATTTTTACTTCTTCATTCTTCACTGCTAACTCCTAACTCTCCCCTAATTGTCTTCCATTGGAGGGATGAGTGAATGTTCAAATATTGATAATCTATCTAGCAGCAAACATTTAAGAAATAATAACTACGTCTATGGCATCTCCTACACCACTGCATGGCACGGAACTAGTAGATTGTGCTAGAGCAAATGCCAAGGAAGGAATTGAAACTGCTGCTTATCAGTGTGGCTATGGTCAAGACCTCAACAAATTTGCACAACAACTCAGACAAGCTTGTGAAGAAATGAATTTACAAGTGAAGGAACTTAGCGGATTGATTACTGATCAGGACTTGATACTACAATTGGGTACTGGCGAAATTGTTGCTCCAATAACGGAATCAGAATTGTAAAAGTTAGTCATTTTTGATTTTTCATAGCAGATTAGTGCCTATAGCGATCGCTACTTCTAATCTTCCTTACAGAAAATAAACCTTAGACAGTAGCGATCGCATCTAACATTCCTCCCAATAATGCCCTAGCGTAGACGCAAAGCGGACTTTCGTCAGACATCCCCTCCTAGCCTATTCTGAATTCTGCATTCTTCTTCAAGATAACTTTGTTAGAAATCCCAACAATTTTTTGGTATTTGATGTCAGGAGTGTACGACGATAAGCATCAGCTGCTTTTTTAATCGCTTCAGCTTGAGTGGGATAAGGATGAATTACACTGCTTAACTTACTCAAACCGATCTTATTTACCATTGCCGTAGTCACAACTGATATCATCTCACCCGCGTGACTGGCGACAATAGTTGCACCGATAATTTCATCAGACCCCTTTTTATGGTGGATTTTGAGAAATCCTGACTCTTCACCATCAGCGATCGCTCGGTCTACACTATTAAAAGGTATCTTGATTGTCGTCACCTCAATACCCAATTTCTCCGCCTCGTGTTCGTACAACCCGACATGGGCAATTTCTGGGTCAGTATAAGTTACCCACGGCATCACCAGACTACTGAGTTTGGAGCGTCCTAAACCAAAGGGAGAAAACAGCGTATTTTTAATTACAATCCGCGCTGCGGCATCAGCAGCATGGGTAAACTTCCAATTCATACAGATATCGCCAGCTGCATAAATCTTGGGATTGGTTGTCTGGAGGTAATCATTTACTTTTACACCTTGGCGCTTGTCGTATTCTACACCCACTGCTTCTAAATTTAAACCTTCCACATTCGGCGATCGCCCCGCACCGACTAAAATTTCATCTACTGTCACCGAATCTCGATGACCATTGGAGGAAAAGTAAAGCCGTTTACCTTGGGTAACTGTCACCACTTCTTCTAATTTAGAATTCAACACCACGCGAATTCCTTCGCTAATCAAAACCTTTTGGAGAATTTCAGCCGCTTCAGCATCTTCTTTATTCAGAAGATGAGAACCGCTATGGAAAAGTATCACCTCACAACCCAAGCGCCCGAAAGCCTGCGCCAATTCGCAACCAATGGGGCCGCCACCAATCACTGCTAAATGTTCCGGTCGTTGAATCAGCGAAAAAACCGTCTCATTAGTTAGATAACCCGCCTTTTCAATTCCCGGAATCGGGGGTTGTGCAGCTCTTGCGCCAGTAGCAATTACAGCTTTTTTAAACCGGAGAGTTTTGTCGCCAACTTCCACGGTATTTTTACTTGCAAATCGAGCGCTACCCAAAAAGACATCGACACCCAACGATGAGAAGCGTTCAGCCGAGTCGTTATGACTAATATCAGCTCTTATCCGCCGCATCCTGGCCATGACTTCAGTAAAATCAACATCAATATTATGTTGGGGAATATTAATTCCTAAGTCTTCAGCATCCCAGATTTCGCCAACGACGCGGGCAGACCGAATAATAGTTTTAGATGGTACGCAACCAACATTTAAGCAATCTCCACCCATGAGATGCTTTTCAATTATCGCCACTTTTAAACCCAAATCCAGACCCGCCGCGCCAGCCGCCACTACTAATCCCGCCGTCCCAGCACCAATTACTACCAAGTCGTAAACATCGGCGGGTTGAGGATTAACCCAATTTGGCGGATGGACGTAAGACACCAACTTTTGGTTATACTCATCCATTGGGCGAACTGTGACTCTCTCGAATTCTGAATTGGTCATTAGTGGAACCTCATTTGAGAATTAAAAATGCTCAAGTCAACGCCTTTGCGGTATTCAAAATTAAGAATCCCGATAAATTTAGGCGGCTCAATCTTTTATTTTTAATGCTTATTTAACAATGAATACAGCCTTTGAACTGTTTTGTCCGTCTGGAATTGACAGATACTATTAAAGCTTTCCTGTATAAAGGTTTTAGAGGGAGCATCTCAATGAGTGTAAAAAGCCTTGTAAAACCTCACCCCAACCCTCTCCGTGGTAAGGCTACGGTGTATACACAAGTCTGAAATAGTTTACTCACCTCGTTTTTCACCTCAGTTTTACCCCACCCTAACCCTCCCCGATGGATTGGGGAGGGAACTAGATTCTTGTTTCCCCCCTTTATAAGCTATCCATTACCCGGATCTTTCTTAACATTTGCGATCGCTAGCTCACCAAATCCCGAAGCCTTAAAGCTACGTCGTCTATTCTCAATAAAAGTGAGTTTTTATCGAGAACAATAAGTGCTAATTTGTCAAGCTAGCAATAAAATCCAAGCCTTGTGAACCTTATAAAACAATGGTTTCAAGATTGTTAAGAAAGATGTGACTAATGGATAGCCTTGGAAAGGGGAGGGAACTAGATTCTTGTTTCCCCCCTTTATAAGGGGGGATTAAGGGGGGTAATTTGACTTGTGTATACACCGTAGCCTTGGTAAGGAGAGGGAGCAAGAATCTTGTTTCTCGTCTGGTATATTTGCTTTCACTGAGATGCTCCCGGTTTCAGCAAGGAATAATTTATCTTTAGCATTTTAATTGCTATTTACCTGCTCTTCTAAAGCTTTGCGTGCAATCTGGGTTACATAAACTGTCACAGCGACTGTTGCAATCAAACCCAAGATGCGAATTGCCCATTGTAAAGTCGGGTTGGTAGGTTGAGCCTCAGTGCCAATCATGGCCAGATTACCCGCAAGGGAACCAATATAAACGTACATCACAGTTCCGGGAATCATACCTACAGAGCCGATGAAGTAATCTTTAAGTGAAACTCCCGTGATGCCAAAGGCATAGTTTAATAAATTGAAAGGAAATATCGGGGATAGTCGCGTTAACAGGACAATTTTTAATCCTTCTCTACCAACAGCTTGGTCAATGGCGGCAAATTTTTTATTATCTGCAATTTTACCAGCAACCCAGCCTCTTGCTAAATAACGTCCCACAAGGAAAGCAGCAGTAGCGCCAAGGGTTGCACCAATAAACACGTAGAGAGAACCCCAAACGGCACCAAAAATTACACCCGCTCCCAAGGTGAGAATAGAACCTGGGAAAAAAGCGACGGTAGCGATAATGTAAAGGGCAATAAAAGCGATCGCTCCTACTGTACCAAGGCTATCAATCCACTGCAACGCATTCGCTAAAATAGCTTGAGGATTAAAAGAATTTGAATTTACAGATTCTTGTGCTAAGGCAAAGTCAGTATTTAACAAAAAAGCAAAGCTAAGTATTAGTAATATTAATACAATCAATCTAAAAAACTTCCGCAAATCTCCCGGATTAAATCGATTTGCTATAAATTGCTTGTTCATAACTTGCACGGGATGAATTTTTGACCTTCTGAGGCTCGACGTTGACCTTCTGAGGCTCGACGTTGACCTTCTGAGGCTCAATGTTGACCTTCTGAGGCTCAATGTTGACCTTCTGAGGCTCAATGTTGACCTTCTGAGGCTCGATGTTGACCTTTTGAGGCTCAATGTTGACCTTCCGAGGCTCAATGTTGACCTTCCGAGGCTCGATGTTGACCTTTTGAGGCTCAATGTTGGCCTTCCGAGGCTCAATGTTGATATTTACACCTTAAATCTAATATCTCTAAGATATACTACCTGACTTTTCACTGTATCTGGAAAACCTCACTTCTATTTCTCTCTCCTACAAGGAGAGAGACTTTGAATTTTCCCCCTTCCCCTGTCGGGAAGGGGGCTAGGGGGTTAGGTCTTTCATCGGTTTTTCCACATGACCTGAATTGTCAGGATATACTACCTACATCAGAAATAGCTTAAACCTTCTTAAATTTTTCTCGGCGATACCAGCGACAAATTCGCTGAGGTGAAATACCGAGTAAATAAGCAATAATTACTATTTGATTAAGTAGCGTAGTTTTGAATACTCCTTTTTGTAACCATCTACGGGCTGAGGTAACAACTGGTGTGGGAATAATTACAATGTATCCGATGCCTTTTAAACGACGTATGAGTTCAAAGTCTTCCATGATAGGCAATTCGGGAAAACCACCGATTTGCTGAAATACTGCCTTTGTTAAAAAAATTGCTTGGTCGCCATAGGGCATTTGGCAAAAATGCGATCGCGCATTTACTCCCCACTCCACCCATCGTAAACTTAAAACTGATGCATCAATCCGCAAGTTAAACGCACCAGCCACAGTCCCCGGTTGTTGTAGCGCTGTGCGAATCATGTTATCAAACCCGGTCGGTAAACGAGTATCTGCATGCAGAAATAATAGAATATCACCACTAGCAGCTAAAGCACCCGCGTTCATTTGCACAGCCCGACCGGGAGACGATGAGATAACTTTGATACCTAATAACTGAGCAATTTCTAATGTGCCATCTTCTGAGCCAGCATCTACGACAATTATTTCTATATCTTTACTGGGTTGAGTAGTTGCGATTGCTTCTTTAATATTCCCCGCTTCATTGAGAGTTGGAATAATAATAGAAATTCTGGTACTTCCAATATTCTGATTCATGATTGCTGAATTTACTGGTCTAAAACTACTGAGTTTTATAAGAAGAATTCAGAACTCAGGAGTCAATTAGCTCATCTGGAATTCGGTTACGCTCAATATAACTGTTGATTTCATTTTGGTGATCAAGATAGTAACTCAAAGCATCAAACACTTGAGCTAAAGTAATATGTGGTAAGCCTTGGGGAATTTATTCCGGTGCAACTCCCATGCGCCAAGTTTCCACAATTGCTCTCACAGGTGTGCGTGTTCCACCAATAATCGGTTCACCACCCAGAATTGCATCATCCCTAACTATCTAAATATGCTCTGTAGCTTGAACCATAACTAAATCTCTATTTACTTTTTCATGTTTATCTCCAATGGGCGACATAATTTCTAAGATTCCTGACAAATAAGACAGTCTGACATTGCGGTTGTCTTGAAGTTGTGCCTCAATCCCTTTGAATTGCTCCCAAGAAACATCCTTGAGAGTTACCAGTTTTTCTTCTGTAGGCTGGTCTACAAGTGGGATGCTCATAAAAAACACTTTCCTTATACGCGCACTAATTCTATTTTTTCGATATTGACCTAATGCACCCTATGGAAACCAGCTTCCCCTATTGCTGTAGAACTGAAACCGTCCAAAGCCCAGAAATTGGCCGTGGGATTTTTCACCCACCGGGAACGCTGTGACACCTAATAAGTAGACACCAGAAAAGCTGGGATTACTCACAGGGCGGAGGGCAATTGTGATAGTCTGTCCCGGAGTTACAGGTGGGTCAAAGGTAACAGAAACCGTGCGTGTCTCGCGCTCATTTGTGACTGGGCCTAGTGGAAGTTGCGTTTCCTTGCGATCGCTCGTTCCGACAAAAGCGCGGGTATCATTAAGATTGTAGTCGATGTTTTCTGCTCCCTCCTTTTGTGCGATCGTTACCTTCTGGAGGGATTCTCCAGCATTCTCCGGCACGTTGATAGTAAAATAATAAGTCCCGCCCCAAAAATTCACATCTTTGTAAGTAGTTGTAGCTTTAACAAGTTTTGGCGGTTCGACAAAGTAGACAGTACCATCTCTGAGTTGCACTGCTTGAGTCACCGTCACGGCAACTCCTCCAATGCTTATTGCTAACGAGAGTGTTATCCCAAATAAAGTTGCAACGCGCATGATTCAAATATAAAAAACGCACTCATTTCAATTTTAGTCCTTTGGGAATCAGTGATTTAGGAATGATAGAAGCTTGTTTTTCCCAATCAGAAGATTTCGTATACCACCAAGCCCAAGCAATTAAAACTGCTTGAAAGGGAAGTCTAACTACGTGTACCCAAGGTGAGTTTGGTATATGTTCTAGCTGAATATGATTAACCGCCATGTTGATATTGGCAGGGAAAACCGCAATAAAAAGAGCAATAAGTCCCCAAGCAGCAGCTTGACTTACAGGCGGGACTAATAAACCGATACCACCCAAAATTTCATAAAAGCCACTGAGATAAACTAATCCTAAAGGGTAAGGAAGTTGCGGCGGCATAATTTTGACATAGGGTTCTGGAATAACAAAGTGTGTCACTCCAACCACAATGATGGATATGGCAAGGACGACACGTAAAATTTCCTTATACTTATTCATAGGTTTTGCCTGATTATATACTTACCCCTATTACTTCAGTTTGACTTATAAATGTTAATCTGCCTTGAGTCAATAGGAGGAAAAATCGATAAAATTTTCCAAAATACCACTTTTTCCGAACTCACCAGAATTCAGATTTAGTATTTGATGGTGCAAGTTTTACAAGGTTATCTCTTATCAATATTCCTTCATTACCTACATTCTTTATGTAATAAGCTAGTAGTCTGTCAAGTTTAAATTGATGGATAAGCAAGTTCGTAGTAAGGACTTCAGTCCTTATTTTCTAAGCACTTTAGTGCTTACTACAAACCTTCAAAAGACGTAGACGTAGGTTGGGTGGAGCGGAGCGTAACCCAACATATATCAGGATGTTGGGTTACGCAAAGCCTCCACCCAACCTACAATTTTTTTGCAACATTTTAGGCTAGAGGGTCCACTACAAGACTACCGAGATTTTTTCAGAAATCAAATATGATTCCTATATTATTAATTACCCATAAAAAACATGAGTGATGCCTTTAGCCGACTTGCACCCTTCATCCAAGAATATATTTATCATCACCAGTGGACTGAATTACGCCCAGTTCAAATTGCCGCTTGTCAAGTTATATTTGATACTGATGCTCACTTACTAGTTACTGCTGCAACTGCTGCGGGTAAAACAGAAGCAGCCTTTCTGCCAGTTTTGACTCTATTACATACTAACCCGGCTGCAACTATCGGGGCATTATATATTAGTCCAATCAAAGCTTTAATTAATGATCAATTTGAGCGCCTCAACGACTTACTCAAAGAAGCAGATATTCCAGTTTGGCACTGGCACGGTGATGTTTCTCAAAGTCGAAAAAACAAGCTTTTAAAGAATCCTCAAGGCATTCTCCAAATTACACCAGAATCTCTAGAAAGTTTGTTAATTAACAAAAATAACGACCTACTTCGCTTATTTGGTGATTTAAGATTTGTAATCATTGATGAAATTCACGCATTTATGGGTTCAGAACGCGGTTGTCAAATTATTTGCCAATTACAACGTTTAGCAAAGTTGACGCAAAAACAACCACGCCGGATTGGTTTATCAGCAACTCTTGGTGATTACTCAACAGCTGAAGAGTGGTTGCGTTCTGGAACAGAGAAGCCAGTGATTACACCGCAAATTGACGATAGAAAACGCCAAATAAAACTAGCTGTAGAACATTTTTATATTACTGATGAAGTGGATGAATCAGAGGCGACAGCTGATGAACAATATCTTTTCAACCTCAGCAAATCTCGCAAATGCCTGATATTTGCTAATAATCGGACGCGTACCGAATCTGTAATAGCATCATTGCGAAAAATTGCCACCCAACAAGGACTACCAGATATATATCATGTGCATCATGGTAGTATATCTGCTAGCTTGCGGCAAGCAGCTGAAAATGCGATGCGTGAACCCAACAATCCAGCTGTTACCGCCGCGACTCTGACTTTAGAATTAGGCATAGATATCGGTCATTTAGAGCGAGTTATTCAGTTAGAATCGCCCTTATCTGTAGCTAGCTTTTTACAGCGATTGGGACGTAGTGGCAGACGAGGTGAAGCTGCCGATATGCGTTTTATCTGTGCTGAAGATAAACCCTTACCAGAAGCTTCTCTACCAGAGCAAATACCCTGGCAACTTTTGCAGTCTATCGCTATCATTCAACTTTATTTAGAGGAGCAATGGATTGAACCAATCAGACCGATTAAATATCCTTTGAGTTTACTTTATCACCAAACAATGAGTATTTTAACAGCGACGGGGGAAATTTCACCTAATGCACTAGCTAAACAAATTTTTAGTCTGCCGCCCTTTGCTGCTATTTCCAAAGAAGAATTCCAACTATTGCTACGCTATCTAATTGATATTGGTCATATTCAGCATACTGAACAAGGTAAACTAATCTTGGGTTTGGCAGGAGAAAAGATTGTGAGAAAATTTCAGTTTTATGCTGTCTTTGCTGAACAACAAGAATATATTGTGAAGCAAGGTACAACGGAAATTGGCAGTATCGTCACACCGCCTGCTATTGGCAATCAATTTGCTTTAGCTGGAAGAACTTGGGAAGTTGTAGAAGTTGATTTTAAAAAGAAGGCTATTTTTGTCAAACAAGCTGAGGGTAAAGCTAGTATTTATTGGCGTGGTAGTGGTGGTACTATTCATACCAAAGTTTTGCAAAGAATGCAGCAAGTTTTATTTGAGAATGTCGAGTATAGTTACTTGCAAAAAAATGCTTTGCAACGTTTACATAAAGTTCGCCAATTGGTGCAGCAGGTTGGATTAGATAAACAAAATATCTTGCAATTGGAAAAAGGTAAATGCTGTATTTTTCCCTGGATGGGTACGGTTGCTTATCGCACCTTAGAAAGATTACTCAACTCCTACTGTCGGGAATCGTTGGAAATTACAAGTATTGGCGGAGTAAATCCTTATTATTTAACAATTAAATTAGGCAAGGATAAATTTAAATATCTTTATCGTGAAATTGCTTCATTGTGTGAACAAAGAGTTAGTCCAGAAGATTTAGTCAGTACTTCAGAAGCACCAGAAATTCAAAAGTATGATCAATTTATTCCTCATCCACTTTTACGAAAAGCTTTTGCTAGCGATTATTTAGATATGAGAGAACTAAAACAGCAAGTGGGATTGTGGAGAGAATAAACAATAGCACAATGGTTTAATTACCTGAAAGTTGCTATAGGACTAGTATTTGATTTTTGAAATGCACGTAGTAGACCCTCAAGGCTTTAATAGTGCATTAGACGTAGGTTGGGTTACGCAAAGCCTCCACCCAACTGATTATCAGGATGTTGGGTTACGCAAAGCCTCCACCCAACTACAATTTTTTTGCAACATTAAAGCCATGACAGTCTACTGCAAGACTACCGAGATTTTTTCAGAAATCAAATATGATTCCTATATAACTCCTAAAAATTATAAGTAGGTAATCCAGTAGCATCAGTTTTGAGAGCAAACAAATCACCAGAGTAGAAACTTTTTTCGATCTCTGATTGGCTGAGTCCAACTGAAGCAGTGGTAATGTAAAGTGTTTGCAAATCTTCGCCGCCAAAAGTACAGCTAGTTGGCAATTGTACTGGTAGCTTTATCCGCAGTATCTCTTCACCCTTGGCGTTGAAACGAATCACACACCATCCATCCCACATAGCTGACCAGATATATCCTTCACTGTCTATTGTCAACCCATCTGGATAGAAGGATTCATTAGTTAAATCAACAAAAATACGGCGATTACTAATATTTCCTGTTAGTGAATTAAAGTCGTAAGCGTATATTTTTTTATGGGGGGAATCTGTCAAGTAAAACGTCTTTTCGTCAGGACTCCACCCCAGACCATTAGAGATAGTTAATCCTATTTCTATGACATGCAATGAATTGTCAGGGTCATAGCGATAGAGGTTAGCCTGGGGTTTTTCTAAAGAACACATTGAGCCAAACCAAAAGCGTCCTTGAGAGTCGCATTTGCCATCATTAAGACGGTTATTTGGCAGATTTCCTTCAATCTCCAAAATGGGGGTAACTTCACCTGTCTGGGTGTTGAGAAATGCTAGGTGATGACGCAGCGCCATAATTAATCTATCTGCACCTGCTGTTGCGATCGCACCTACGACATCTCCCACATCAAAAAAGCAGTTTTTCCCCGTAGCAGGATGAAACTGATGCACCCGATGGTTATAAATATCGACCCAGTACAGTAGGTTTTGTGTAGAGTCCCAGATCGGGCTTTCCCCTAAGCGCGCACGGGCTTCTAGAACATTGTGGAGTGGATATTGTCCCATAAGCAGTTAATTTAAATATTAAATCAAGTATACATCTTTACCCAATGTCAACTCAATCTCTAGTATTAAGTTATTGGTTTAATTTATAATAAATGGATTTTATGCGTTGTTTTATCATTCTTTTTATTTTAAACCATTTTGATAATAATAATTCGGGTTGAAATTTACTATAATTTTTTCTTCTAAATCATAATTACATTCCAAATCTCTATCTTCATCCAAAAAATAAGCATTTTGTTTATAGCATTCCGTAACTATTAAAATAAAATCTTTAATACTTTGACAAATTATATATAAAACATCATCTTTAGGAGTCCATACAACTGATTGATCGTCTGACAAAGTTCTGACGCAATAGTAATCACCTCCGCTACCGTATAAAAAAGGAATCATATCTGGTTGCCATCCCCAACAGTCTGGATTTTTATGTACGCTATGCAAACGATTTATAACGCTATCTACTTTATCAATTTCGATTAAATCGTATCCAGGAAGGAAGTATGTAGGAAAATCAAAATTATTAGGATGTTCAAAACAACATCCTTTAACACATGAATATATAGCGATTAAACCTTCAGGAATTGGATGAGTTGTAATGCTATTCTGAATTTCATCATCGAGTAAACCTTGTTTTAAAACAGCAATGTATCCAGGTCTTTGATTTTCGAGAATTTTTAGGAGATTTATGAAATATTGTTGAATATTTTCGCGCTCATTCATTTTCAAAAATTTGTCTTTTGATTTTTGCCAAACCTTTGCCCTGATCCGTTAACTTAAAGTTAGTCGGTCAAGATTCCCCTTATGTACCAAACAGACCCGCCTCTCTCCCCCAAAGAAGTCCTACCTACCATGTATGATCTTCCCAGTGAATACCCGGAGGACTCTGGTTTGCCTGACGAATTTCACCTTTTTCAACCCCAACTTCTGCGCGAAACCTTCTATCCACCTAACTATACAGCAGAGGAGGTTTTTGTTGCCACCGACTTAAACCTTTACTATGACCTCCGGCATACACTGTGGTATAAACGCCCAGATTGGTTTGCTGCTGTGGGAGTTTCGCGTCTCTACGAACAGCAAAACTTGCGTCTGAGTTATGTTATCTGGCAAGAAGGGGTTGCTCCTTTTGTAGTGGTAGAATTGCTTTCTCCTGGCACTGAAAAAGAAGACTTAGGACAAACTCTGCGGGAGATTAACCAACCCCCAACCAAATGGGAAGTTTATGAGCGGATTTTGCGAGTTCCTTACTACATTGTGTTTGACCGCTACACTGACAAACTCCAAGCATTCCAATTAGTTGCAGACCGCTACAGCGAATTGGACTTAAGTACCCCACGGGTGTGGATGCCGGGTTTGGAACTGGGCTTAGGACTTTGGCAAGGTTCTTACCAACGAATTGAGCGATTGTGGCTACGTTGGTATGATGCATCCGGGAATTGGCTTCCCACGCCGCTAGAAAAACTAGAACGAGAAAGTCAACGTGCTAACAGATTAGCAGCACAACTGCGAGAGTTAGGCGTTAACCCTGATGAGTTTTGAAGATGCGATCGCATCAGTAGGGGCACACAGCGATGTGCATACGTGTCAACTTAACGTGAAACCCTCGCAATGAGGTTATATCAAGCCTACTCAATTACCAATTAAGTCCTCGGAACCCCACCCCGCTTTTGTCTAGCGACAAAATCTCCCCTCCCCGTTCACGGGGAGGGGATTAAGGGGAGCCAGTGCGGTCTTGGGGTCTCCCCAAGTGGAGCATCTGGCGTGTGGGGTAAAATGCCTGTGGGATAAGCATTTGACCTTAAGTTGACACGCATGACAGCGATGTGCCCCTAAACATCTTGACTCACAAGGCTTTTAAAATTTCCTCATCTACAGAAAAATCTACTTCGGCTTTGTCTTTTGCATTAGCCAAATAATCATTTTCTAAGGAGTCATTCAGCCCGGAAATTAAATCATATTCAGGTTGCCAGTTTAACTCTGTTTGCGCTTTGTTCACCGAAGCAAAGAAATGCTGCACCCGCATCGGAAAAGCTTTGCGCTTGCCAAAATCAAACTTTTTCGGGTCGTAGTGGACGATTTTGACAGCATCGGGTGATTTGCCAGCAGCTACAGCACTAGCACGGGCTAAACCATCAAAAGTGACAAAGCGATCGCCAGAGATATTATAAATCTCTCCTATGGCTTGTTTATTGCCCAAAACCTGAGTCATTGCTTGTGCTAAGTCTTTTACATGACCTAGCTGTGTGATATGCAGTCCATTTCCGGGAATGGGAATCGGGCGATCGCGCACAATTCTGTCAAAAAACCAACCTTCCAATTCATTATAATTACGAGGTCCGTAAATATAAGTAGGACGAATAGAGGTAAAGGGCAATCCCACTTGAGTCAGGTAAGCCTCTGTTTCATGTTTACCCTTGTGGCGACTTTTGGGATCTACCGGATCACCTTCGATGTGGGGCAATTGGTCAGATTTGAGATACACCCCCGCAGAACTCATATACACAAAATGTTGCACTCGGTCTTGAAAAATCTCTGCCAGTGGTTGAGTATCAGTAAGTTCCCGTCCGTTATTGTCAAAAATGACATCAAAGTTTTCTGGCGATAACTTTGCTTTTAATTGAGTAGCATCCGTGCGATCGCCTATAATTTGTCCTACTCCCTGTAAAGGAGGTCCTGGCCGATTCCCACGATTGAACAGCACCACCTCGTGTCCTTGTTCCACTAGTAGTTGAGTCAAATACACACCAATGAACCGAGTACCACCCATAATTAGAATTCGCATAAATTTCCCCTTTCTATATCAGTTGTTGTTAAGGAGTGGGGAGTGGGGAGTGGGGAGTGGGGAGTGAGGGAGTGAGGGAGATGAGGGAGACAATGAGAATAAACAATGCCCAATGCCCAATGCCCAATGCCCAATGCCCCATGCCCAATGCCCCATGCCCCATGCCCAATGCCCAATGCCCAATGCCCAATGCCCCAATCTGAGGTTATCAGGTTGCAGCATCCATCTGGAACCTCTGAAAGAAAGATTGCGTCCCATTTGCTAATCTAGGGCGCTTCCCGTTAATTAATCACAAGGAGAAACTTTTCAGTCGGAGTCTAAGAAAACTATCTTCAATTTTGAATTTTGAATTTTGAATTGTTTAGCTGTGCCCTTGAAATATGCTCTAGTTCATGAGTGGCTGACACCTAAAGCCACCGGTGGTTCAGAACTCGTTGTCCGAGAAATTTTGAATCATATTGATGCTGATTTGTATGCCCTCATCGATTTTGAATCCAGCAATAGAGAAAGTTATTTATACAAGCGTCAGATTGGCAAGACCTTTCTCCAGAACTTTCCCTATGCCCGCAACGGTGTACAAAAATACTTGCCTTTGTGGCCGTTGGCAATTGAACAACTGGATTTGCGGCATTATGACGTAATTCTGTCTTCATCCCACGCTGTCGCCAAAGGAATTCTTACCACTCCCGAACAGATGCATATTTGCTACTGCCACAGCCCGATGCGCTATGCCTGGGACTTGACCTTTGATTATCTACGCTACAGCAAATTGGGTAGTGGTTTGCCTGGGTGGATGACGCGATATATATTACATCGTTTGCGCCAGTGGGATGTATTGAGTGCCAATCGCGTTGATTACTTCATTGCCAACTCCCAGCATACAGCTCGACGGATTTGGCGTTGCTATCGGCGAGAAGCCACAGTCATCTACCCACCAGTGAATATTGCGGAATTTCCATTTCTGTCTGAGAAAGAGGACTTTTACCTGACAGTTTCCCGATTAGTGAGTTACAAGCAAATATCGTTGATTGTCAACGCTTTTAATCAACTAAAACGACCATTAGTAGTAATTGGTACAGGAGATGAAATGAAAAAGATTCGTGAGATGGCAAACTCCAATATCCAAATACTGGGATGGCAACCCGATAATGTGGTAAAAAAATATATGTCTAGGGCTAAGGCTTTTGTGTATGCAGCTTGTGAAGATTTTGGTATTGCCCTAGTGGAAGCACAAGCCTGTGGCACGCCAGTGATTGCCTATGGTGCAGGAGGTGCTCTAGAAACAGTGCGAGATATCCGCTCTGATGTGGATACAGGGACAGGTATATTTTTCAGGACACAAACAGAGGCAGCTTTGGTGGAGGCAGTAGAAAAGTTTGAAATGTATGAGAGTTTATTCAGTTCCGAGTATATGCGATCGCACGCCGCCCAGTTTTCACCGCAAATCTTTGCAACTCGTTATCTAGATTTTGTAAACAAGTGCAACGAAAAAAGACCGTTTTTGCAGTGATGGTCTTGGTTAATCTCTTATTTTTTTAGGCTTTTGGCAATTTCCCCCCAGAAGCACCTCATTTTGGCTTTAATATTGGGACTATGTGTGGTGTGGATTATTAAGGAGTATGATGACTGCCCAGAGCTCACTCCTCTCCGGCAAGCGAGGCGTACGGCAAGACACTAGAGCGTCTACGCGTACTTTCTTAAAACGCGGTCAAAAAACAAAGACGCCGAAAGTTAAACCCAAAGGTTTATCTTTTCAGGGTTTAAACGGAGAGTTTGCCAAACGACTGTTCGATATAGTGTTTTCGCTGTCGGTGTTAATTTTGTTCTTCCCCGTCTACTTAATCTTGGCCTTGCTGATTGCTTTCAGCTCCGAAGGTCCAATTTTTTATGTCCACGAACGGGTAGGGAAAAATTACAAAGCATTTAATTGTATTAAATTCCGAACAATGGTGAGCAATGCGGACGAAGTCCTCGTGCAAATGATGGAAACATCCCCCCAGTTGCGACAAGAATTTGAGAGCAGTTTTAAGCTGAAACAAGACCCCCGGATTACCAAAATTGGTCGATTTTTGCGAATTACCAGCTTAGACGAATTTCCCCAGTTCTGGAACGTTTTAAAAGGGGACATGAGTGTAGTTGGACCCCGACCCTTAGTAGCAGAGGAACTGCCAAAATACGGTTTTCACATTGATGAGATTTTAACAATCCGTCCAGGAATTACTGGTTTGTGGCAGGTATCTGGGCGTAATGACATTCCCTACCCTCGGCGAGTCCAAATAGACCTGCATTATGTCAAATTTCGGAATTTATGGCTTGATTTATGGATCATCTTGAAAACTGTTGATATAGTCATTCTGCCCAAAAATAACGGGGCATACTGAGTAACTACTTAGGGTCGATTCTGTGGGGCAGTTAATGCCCCTAAGTACCAAATTCTACCTGTAAAACGGACTGTTCATCTTTACTTTTAGTTATCTATAGGAATCATATTTGATTTCTGAAAAAATCTCGGTAGTCTTGTAGTAGACCGTCTAGGCTAAAATGCTCAAAAAAAAATTGCTTTGTTGGGTGGAGGCTTTGCGTAACCCAACATCCTGATAATCAGTTGGGTTGCGCTCCGCTCCACCCAACCTACGTATACTTACAGCAGATTTCAAGGAAAGTGAAGTACAGAAGTTAAGTCTCAAACCAAGGTATAAAGCCTATTTTACTTCTGAATCCTGACTCCTGAATTCTGAATTCTGGATTCTGAATTCTGAATTCTTCTTCAATCCGTCTTCACAAAACCAGAGATATATAAAGTTTTACCAAAAAACAACCTACACAAAAAGAATCTTTATCTAAAAAAATATACATAATTAAACAATCTTCATCTATCTCAGGTTGGTTTACGTGTTAAATTCATTTTTATGTAAGTATATTTATTTAGGGAAAAAGTATCATAACCACAATAACTCGTAGGTTTCCCATTACGCAATTCGGCAATTAGCTGCTAGGTTGGATCAGATTGCCTGTAACTTTTTAATCAAAGACAATAAAGGAGAATTGAGCATGACGCAAGAAAAGCGAGCGTTAATTACTGGTATTACTGGTCAAGATGGTTCATATCTAACTGAGTTTTTGCTGGAAAAAGGTTATGAGGTTCATGGCATTATTCGCCGAACTTCTACCTTCAACACAGACCGCATCGATCACATTTACGAAGACCCCCACAAAGAGGGAGTGCGGTTGTTTCTGCACTACGGTGACTTGACCGATGGTACGACCTTGCGGCGTATTTTAGAAGATGTCAAACCAGTAGAGATTTATAACCTGGGCGCTCAATCCCATGTCAGAGTCAGCTTTGATTCACCAGAATATACGGTGGATACTGTAGGAATGGGTACGCTGCGTCTGTTGGAAGCAATTCGAGACTACCAACAGCGTACCGGAATTCAGGTGCGATTTTATCAGGCGGGTTCTTCAGAAATGTACGGTTTAGTACAAGCAGTACCTCAAACTGAGACAACGCCCTTTTATCCGCGCAGTCCCTATGCCTGTGCGAAAGTTTACGCCCACTGGCAAACTGTAAATTATCGTGAATCTTATGGTTTGTTTGCTTGTAACGGCATACTTTTTAACCACGAGTCACCACGACGAGGTGAAACCTTTGTAACCCGCAAAATTACTAGAGCAGTGGCTGGTATCGTTGCTGGTAAGCAGAAAAAAATTTACATGGGTAATCTAGATGCCAAGCGAGATTGGGGCTATGCGAAAGATTACGTCAAAGCCATGTGGTTGATGTTGCAGAAAGACCAGCCAGAGGATTACGTAATTTCTACTGGTGAAACTCACTCGGTACGGGAGTTTTTGGAACTGGCATTTAGTTATGTGAATCTCAATTGGCAAGATTATGTAGAGTTTGATGAGCGTTACCTCCGTCCATCTGAGGTAGAGTTATTGATTGGCGATTCTACGAAAGCACGGCAGAAGTTAGGCTGGACAACATCAGTAACCTTTGAAGAACTAGTTTCTCTAATGGTAGAAGCAGACTTACAAGCATTGGGTCACACTTCACCTAATGGAAATGGTTCGCAATTTCAACATGATATTGCTACTACTCGTCAAGAACTGGGTGCTTTGCACTTCTGATTTCGCACCACAGAGAATAAAAATATGACCGCCTTAGAACTAAAAAATCAACGTATTCTGGTAACTGGTGGGTCGGGGTTTCTGGGTCGTCAGGTGATCGATCAACTGTGTAAAGCAGGGGCTGATCGTGAGAAGATTACAATACCGCGATCGCATGATTCCGATCTACGTGTTTGGGAAAATAGCCAACGTGCAGTTGACCAACAAGACATAATCATTCACCTAGCAGCTCATGTCGGTGGCATCGGTCTGAACCGCGAAAAACCCGCAGAGTTATTTTACGATAACTTGATCATGGGAACCCAGCTAATTCACGCTGCCTATCAAGCTGGAGTCGAAAAATTCGTTTGTATTGGCACAATCTGCGCCTATCCTAAATTTACCCCAGTGCCATTCAAAGAAGATGATCTTTGGAATGGCTACCCAGAGGAAACCAACGCCCCCTACGGAATTGCAAAAAAAGCGCTTTTAGTCCAATTGCAATCTTACCGCCAGCAGTACGGTTTTAATGGGATTTACTTACTGCCAGTAAATTTATATGGCCCAGAAGATAACTTTGACCCCGGAAGTTCCCATGTTATTCCAGCATTAGTTCGCAAAGTTCACGAAGCCCAAATTAACGGAGAAAAGCTACTTCCAGTTTGGGGTGATGGCAGTCCCACGCGTGAGTTTCTCTATTCTGAAGATGCAGCGCGGGGGATTGTTATGGGGACTCAATTCTATAACGAATCGGAACCAGTTAACTTGGGAACGGGTGAGGAAATCTCCATCCTGAATTTAGTAACTTTAATCTGCGAATTGATGGAGTTTAAAGGTGAAATTGTTTGGCAAACTGACAAGCCGAATGGTCAACCCCGCCGTTGTTTAGATACTGAAAGGGCGAAACAAGCCTTTAATTTCACTGCTGAGGTGAACTTTGAGGAAGGGCTAAAGAATACCATTGAATGGTACCGTCAACACGCTGTATAACGATGTATTAGTGAATGTAGGGTACTGAAGCTGGGCGATGCCCAGCTTCTTTGTATAAATTTTCATAGACAAAGCTGTAGGGGCAATTCATGAACATTGGTGTCAACTTAAGCTAAAAGGGCGGTTAGAAACCGCGTCTACACAGACAAAACCCACCTCCGTGGGTTAATAATCCTTGATTTTGTATTAGTCCACGAAGGTGGACTTCGTTTGTGTAGCCGCGAATTCCATTCGCCAAGGCTTAAGTTGACACGCATGATTCATGAATTGCCCCTACAACAGATATAGTTTTTCCAACTACACATATTTGGTCTTTCCTGTCAATGCGTAAGTCCTATCATCAATTAAATAAAGCAGAACTACGCCGCACTTTACTTAAAACACGTCAATCAATGTCCGTTGGAGAGTGGAGAGAAAAAAGCGATCGCTTATGCTCTAATTTACAAAACTCTACTTTGTTTACCCAAGCAAAAACAATACTTGCTTATTTCAGCTTTCGTCAAGAACCTGACCTCAGTCCACTATTTGCAGACACCAAATACCGTTGGGGATTTCCTCGCTGCGTTGATAAATCCCTATATTGGCATATTTGGGCACCTGAAGATTCTGTCCAAAGTGGCGCTTATGGGATTATTGAACCACACCCCGACGCTCCAATCTTAGATCCGGGCGAAGTAGATTTGATTCTCGTCCCCAGTGTAGCTTGCGACTATCAAGGATATCGTTTGGGTTATGGCGGCGGATATTACGATCGCTTGCTCAGTTTACCGCAGTGGCAGACAAAGCCGACTATCGGAATTGTCTTTGATTTTGCCTATTTGTCGCAAATACCGATTGAATCTTGGGATAAACCACTACAAGCTATTTGTACGGAAACCGGATTGACTCCGAAAGGCTGAAGGATTCAGGATGATGAAGGACAACATCATCAAATGTTTATCAGAGAAATGGGTTTAAAACCCCGTCGTTGTACGACGGCTTTATATTGTTGGTGTAATGTTGTATATTTAAGAAGTTGGGACGATAACCAAGTCCAAAACACAAACATTTTTCTTGAATACCGCTCTTCTCTTGCGGGAAGGCATAAGCCTAAACTCTGTGGAGCGAACATAAGACCGAAAAACTCCTTGAGGGTAGAGGCAGTTGCGAAACCCCAGAAATGGGAAGAAGCAGAAACCTAAATCGTGAGGTTTGGGAATCTTCGCCGTTCTACGGCGGAGAGGATGTCAAGACTAATCCAACGTCATCTACCACTGAACAGGAAGCAATAATCGACGAGATTATCGCAGGTAGTCTCCAAGCTCAACAAAAAACAGGCCCAGACCTCCGCCAAATTCATAGCAAAAGTCATGGACTCCTTTGGGGAGAGTTTATTATTGAACCCAATCTTCCTGAAGACCTGAAAGTAGGTTTGTTCAAAACGCCTCAAACCTATCCTGCGTGGATTCGGTTCTCAAGTGGTGGTTCGCCTGAAAAACGTGGTAAATTCCGCTCCGATAGCCAGCCTGATGTTCGCGGTATCGCCATCAAGGTGATGAATGTGGACGGGCAAAAAGTGCTGGATGATGAAGAAAAAACTCAAGATTTTATACTCAACAATTATCCTATTTTCTTGACCAAAGACGTTCGTGATTACGCCGATCTCTCCAAAGCAGGTAGTGGAGAACTTACCCCAGAACGGCTGGAGGAACTTGGTTACGCCTTTGCTATCTTGCAAAAAATTGGCAGCCAGAAGGTAGGAAATCCGCTTTTGATTCAATATTGGAGTCAGGCTCCGTTTAAGTTTGGTAGTCGAATTGTAAAATTGTCTCTCAAATCTCAACAACCTGAACAACCACCAGAAACACTTCCAGAATCAGAAAATTACCTCCGAGAAACGCTGGTCAAATATTTGACTGAAGAAGGTCGAGAAGCGTCTTTTGACTTCCTGATTCAGTTTTATGTAGATGATGAGAAAACGCCGATTGAAGACCATATTCAGGAATGGCAAGAAGCAGATTCACCGTTTATTAAAGTTGCAACTGTCCGCATTCCCAGTCAGAAATTTGACTTTGAAGAACGCAAACGTTTAGATGAGGGCATATTGTTTTCTCCTTGGCATACACTGTTAGAGCATGAGCCTGTTGGAAGTGTGAATCTTTCTCGCAAGAGGCTTTACAGCGAACTTGCAAAATATCGGCGAGAACAAATTGCCCAACGCTTGCGGGAACCACAACCTTATGAAGCGGTTGAAGATTAACCACTGTGAATTAGCTTCAAACTGTAGGATGATCGGCTATCAGCCTACTTGATTAGATCCGATTTTTTGCTTTGCTGATTTGATGTATCAAAGTTATAAGTTTTGCAACCAAAACTATTGTAGAGACGTAAAATTTTACGTTTCTACATTAACGTACAAACGTACAAATTTTTTTACTTCTAATCACCATCAGTATTATCGAGTATAACGTACTTGCTATTTTCCTCCCGTAACCGAGCATCTTGATCATTGTAAAAGAACGACAGGAGAACAAAACGCCGTCCACTTGTGACAGTAGTAGCTTCGTGCAGTAGAGAGCAAGAAAAAATCACCGCTTCTCCCACATTGGGACTGTAAAGCTGGAGTCCATACTCTGGAAATCGTAATTCTCCACCTTCGTAAGCACCAGTATTGAGATTCAGCGACATAGCAAATCGTCGGTGCGCCGTACCGTTGGTAGTATTATCACGATGACGATTAAAGAAGCTTTTATCAGCTGCTTCGTAACGGGATACCAGGTAGCGTTCAAAGCGAGTAATGCTAAACTGGAACACCTTCTCAATTTCTGGCTTAACCCGTCGCACGATCATTTCATTGATTTGGTTTAATAGTTGAGGATTAGAAATTAAATAATCTCGGCGTTTTTTAAATTCATAGTCATAGACTCCGATTGTTTTGCCATCTATTTGTCGCATGAAGCCAGAATCCTGACCACCATCTGCTTCGTACAACTCAATTAAATGTTGACAAAAGCTTTGATTCAGCACATTGGGTATAAATAAAACAGGTGCTTGTCTGGCTGCTGGAATATTTTGTGAGATTGCAGGTAAGCTATTGATAAACTCAAATACTTGCTCCCAAGGTTGAGTAGTAGCTAAGATTGGCAAAACCTTTATAACTCGTAAATTTTCATCCAAAATAAAGATTGTTGGTCTGTATTGCAGCTCCTTGCCTACCTGATCACTTGGTTGACAAACCCCATATTGGAAACTGACTTTTCGTTCAAAATCCCAAAGAAATTTGAAATAAGTTTTATTCTGTATTAACTGTTCCAGGAAAGTGTCGTCTGGGTCTATACTCACACCAAAAAATGGCACTTTATATGCAGCTAACTGCTGCTGTCGATGAGATAACTCATCAATAATCTTCTGAATATAGTTATTTTTAGAACTTCCGAAAAAAAACAAAATACTACGGTATCCGCCAACCGAATTAAAGTGAAAGGCTGGATTTGAAGTTGAGGGAAGAATGAACCAGGGAATCGGGTCGCCAACAGTAAGAGGTAGCATAAGATATCAAATTATTTATTTTATATTTATGCGATCGCAGCAATTAGCGTGAATGTTTACATCATCTTAAATTATAAAATAAAATTTGCGATCGTTTTGCTGATTTTTGTGGTTACTGTGCAAAAATTTTTCAGAAAAGACAATTTCCCTTATTAATCAAATGCTGAATTGGAAAAAATCACGATCGCAAAGTCTGCTAATGTATGTATTGTTGGGAGCGATCGCACTGGTGATGCTCTTCCCATTACTATGGCTAATTAGTACATCCTTAAAATCGCCTACGGAAAATATTTTTCAGTCGCCGCCACAGTTATTGCCCACTCAACCAACACTAAATAACTTCTCTAGTGTGTGGAACTCTTTACCTTTTGGACAATACCTGTATAACAGTACTTTGGTGTCAGTGCTGACTGTGGGCTTAAATCTGCTGTTTTGCGCTTTAGCTGCGTACCCGTTGGCAAGATTATCATTTGTGGGGCGAGACTGGATTTTTGTAGCGATCGTCTCTACGATTATGATTCCCTTCCAAATCGTGATGATTCCCCTGTATATTTTGACAGTCCAGTTGGGTTTGACAAATAGTTATTTAGGGATGATTTTTCCGAGTTTAGCTTCTGCCTTTGGTATTTTTCTGTTGCGTCAAGCTTTCATGAGTGTCCCCAAAGAAATAGAAGAAGCCGCCCGGATGGATGGCAGCTCGGAGTTAGGTTTGTGGTGGCATATAATGTTACCAGCAGTTCGCCCAGCACTGGTAACTTTAGCGATTTTTGTATTCATTGGTGCTTGGAGTGACTTTTTATGGCCTTTAATTATCATCCAAGACGAAAATTTATACACTCTTCCCTTGGGAGTCGCAAAGCTAGCAGGGACATTTTCTCTTGACTGGCGGTTGGTAGCTGCTGGTTCAGTGATTGCGATCGCGCCAGTATTATTACTATTTTTATTTGTACAACGTTACATTGTACCCACAGAAACAGGTAGCGGCGTCAAGGGGTGAACAAGAAAGTGGGGATGAGGGAGATGAGGGAGCAGGGGAGGTAGGGGGAGAAATAACCAATGACAAATGACAAATGACTAATGACAAATTCAATAAGCACCAGTCTTTTTCAATACTACCCAGATAGTTTTAATAATCAGACTCAGATCATAAGTTACAGACCACTTGTTTTGATAATCTATATCCATCTTGACAATAGTTTCAAAGTCTGTAATGCTAGAACGTCCATTAGCCTGCCATTCTCCAGTCATGCCTGGTTTGACTCGCAATCTATCCCAGTGGTGTAGATCGTAATGGCTAACTTCATCAAGAGTCGGTGGGCGAGTACCAACTAAACTCATGTCCCCTAACAAAACATTCCAAAATTGGGGTAACTCGTCCAAGCTAGTACGCCGCAAAAATTTACCCACAGAAGTAATGCGAGGATCGTCAACAGATTTAAAAATGTGACCTTTGGCCTGGTTTTCAACCAAATGCTTGAGTTTATCGGCATCGACGACCATCGAACGGAATTTCCACATCCGAAAAGTTTTTCCGTTCAAACCACAGCGAATTTGGGAATAAAGTATTGTATTTGGATCATGTATAAAGGTAACAATTGCTACGGGGATTGCTACTATAAGTGTAATAATCAGCCCCACAATAGCTCCAACAATGTCAATTAATCGTTTTCTGGCGCTTAAAGTTGACGGGTGTGAAAGGTGTTCCGAACAATTAACTGAATAAAGATAAAAATTATTCACAAGGGCTAACTTATCTACAACAGGATTTTTTGCATCAGTAGTGTAGACATGGACATCATTTTTAGGCGATTTTTACGTGTTTTGTCACTCCTACTGAGTGTTAACATACACAAATTTTCAACAATATAAAAACCGAAAACCCAAAGTTTACAGAATCTTTCAATTAACATGGGAAATTATAAATCTACAGTATTTTTAGCATTATTTTTCCATCAGATAAAAAATATAGTCTTATTCGTACACATCCAAAAAATTACAATTATTAGAGTAGAGAGCCAGATGAGGATGTTGCCGACGTAAAATCGGCGTATACGTCGTTTGGGCATGGGGATGCCAGACGAGAGCGACCGTAAACCCGGCTACATCCCTGGCTTATAAATGCGTTGCACCTTGATGAACCTCTAAAACGAAATTCACCGTATATGGTTCCTCCAGCGATTGCTGATTACTAGCCTTGATCGCATCTAAATAGCGACGCAAAGACAACAGTTGTTGGTAATTCGGACGATAAGTGAGACTTCCCTGTTTTTCAAAAAGTGGTGCTGTAGCGATCGCCTGATAGTCGGGATTTTCTTGCGAACTCTGGGTAAGCCACGCTGAGTCTGTAACTGAAGGTATCAAACCGGAAGGCAATTCACCTGACAAAAAAGCCAGCAGCCGTTGCTGACAAGTGCGAGTATTGATCCCACGACCCTCAAATAACTGGATAACTTCACCGAAAGATAAGGGTCGATCTGGTAGTAGCCGCAGCAATTCTGTAAATAGGAAATAATCAGTGTATTGTTGCCTGGGTATATCTAAAATCTGGGGATGTAGAGGCAGCATCGCCAAACCATAAGCAACGCGACTGCAATTCGGAGCGCCGTTTTCGCCGAGATATAAATCTTGAATAATCTTAGCGCTGGGGAGTTTTTGCCGTAGCCATCGGTTCACCGTCCCGATACAAGCCACCCCACCAGTCAGGATAGCTTGATTAATTGCTTCTGTAGGGATACCACGAGCTACCAATAATTTGTTAAGTTCTCGGTTTAAGCGGCGCACAAAGGGGATAAATACCTGACTTTCTAAGTCTCGTCGCTGCAAAATCCACTGCTGATCGGCCAATTCCAGGGTAAAAGAGTCTTGGTGTTGCAAAATCAGCTTTAGGGCTAGTGCCGCATCTAATACCGCCTGTCCTAGTAGAGAACTTTCTAGACGCTGCTGAAGGCGAATCCGAGCGATGATATCTGGTTCTCCGACTCTGGGTAATTCTAATTCTTCCAACCCTAAACTCTGCCAACGCATTTGATCTAAACCCGGAATTGAGGGTTGCCATTGCCAAGGATTAGTGGTAATAGTTTTGCTATCGCTTGGTGTTTCTGGGCGTGATTGCCGAGATTTAGGTGGCAAAAGCAGCTGGCAAATTATATCTTGTTCAATTCCCTTGCCAGCATAGGCAAAACTGTGGAGCATGAAATCATTGTATGTCAATTGCAACAAGCTTTCTGGTACATCGACCAGCAACATTTCTGTGGCAGTTGTCCCAATGTTAATTACAAGAGTGTTGCCAAGAATGGGATGTTCGCTAGTTTTTGCCGAATGAGAACCTTGACTATCGCTTAATTTTACTTGCTCACCGTTAGCACCATCCAGTTCTGGGAGTAGACTAGCGATCGCTTCTTCCACAAAAAAGACTTGTTGCGGATGTTGGATCAGTTTGCTAGTGAGTAAAGCTTCCCGCACGTTGAAGCGGTATTGTTCCGACCAGCTAGATGGACAGGTACAAATTACACCAGCAATATTATTGATAATCTGCGGAAAATTTTGTTCGCTGATCCCAACAGCAGCAGCCATTAAACTAGGGGTGGTACTAGTATGATCAGATTTCAGGGTTAATAGTAGCTTAGATAGCGATCGCACCACCCAAATCAAAGGGCCTGCCGAAAATTCATTTAATTGCAAAACAGGTTCCCATTTTTGCTGTTCACTTTTGTAGGGAATGGCTACTTGTAAATAGGGCTTCAACTGCGCCGAGTAGAGATTATTTCTGATCGGTTCTGCTGTTGATATCGGTGTTGCAGGAGTGGTAGCCGAGCGATCGGGCACTTTATCTTGGGCAACAGCCGCAGGTGCTGTCTGCTCATGTGCTTCGATACTTTCGTTTTCACCTTGGGGTATAGAAGCTGTAGGCAGATAAACCTCTGTTGGTAAACGAAACGATTGCTGGAAGGAAGTCGTTCCCGGCGGATTTTCTGCTGACCAGTAGATAGGATGTACAACAAAAGTCGAGCGATTTAATAATGTGGCAGAAATTCCTGTTGTACCTAAATCAATTCCTAAATACCAGACTGATTCGAGAACATTGAGCGAAACTTCTGGATTATTTATGGAGTTGAAAATTGCAGGTAAAGAACCTTCTTGAACAGGAGTTGTGACTTCATTTTTTTCAGTTTCTACCAGGGGAACTGCCAAACTTGAGAAAGCAGCAGTTGAGGTATTTTCTGCTATTTGGAGATTTTCTGTTTGCGGCTCAGGGGAAGTTGTGGCGATCGCGTCTTGAGTGTTACCAATCACTTCCGGGTAAATATCCAAGTTAGTATCTGGCTGCAACTCAGAATTTAGCTGCCGATCAAAATTAGCCAAATCCCGATCTAATTGCTGCAACTGTTCTTCATCTAAAGAAATATCAGGTACGGCTGGAGACTGGTTTGACTCAACAGAAAGCAAGTTTTCCTGGGATGAAGCAGTAATGTAGTTATCTGAAGACGGTTCTGGCTGATCATCGTTAATTAATATTTCCGATGTGGCGGTGGCAATTTCTGCTACTTCTGGAGTAACTGGGGCTGTAGTTGTGGCATCCTCCACAGAGAATAATACTTCCAGGAGTTCCTGCTCACTACCCGTATCAGGTAATAGCTCAGTTAGGGTATTAATTGTATCAACACTAACTGGCTGAGTGTCGAGTTCCACAGCCAAACTTTCTGTTGGTGGCACAGAGTTGCTAAGAAGGGAGTCTAGGTCAGTATCCTCTTCAAAAAATAATTCTTCCTGTGGTTCGGATGATGAATCTGTGGTTTCTGCTAAAGTTTCTTGGGTTGAAAGACCCATATCCAGGGCTGGAGGCACAGGTGCGCCCTCAGCAATGTTTAACGGTGATGGGGAGGCTATAAAAGCAGATAAGTCAACATCGAGGCTTGAATTATTAACATCATCAGTACCAAACAAACTGGCGTAAAGTTGGTCTACTTCATCACCAATTAACGCAGAAATATCTTGCGCTAATTCGGTCGGGGTTTCAGAAGATTGAGACGAGTGTAAACCCAGCTGCAACAGCGCTGCATCTAAATCCTCCGTGAGGGTAGTCTCCTGTGGCTCAGAATTAATTGTCAGTGAAGATGAAGTTTCTGGCTGTATAAACTCCAACGGCTGGGGCGTAACTTCAGCTGCGATCGCCACCGGGTCAGCCAATGAAGGTAGTGTCTCCGATTCTACCCCCAGGAAAGATGACTGAGAACTAGGGGATTGTTGCTGCAAATTCTGAGTCAAATTGTTGAGAAAGCTGGCCATCAGCTGTTCGCCTTGCATCCCCTTGCTATGCATTCTTGCGATCGCTTGCGACAGGGATTCGTAATAAGTATTAATGTTGCGCTGTAGTGCCTCAAAGACTACATTCACCGTCCCATCTAGTGATAATAGGCGTTGATCCAACTCCCTGGACAGCTGGGTTAACCGCTCCCCACCCTCTGATGATTCTAAAAAAGGTTGAGTTGCAGAGGTTCCGTGATTCGTTACTCCTGAAGAACTGGCGGAATTTTCCCCCGTCTGTCCTACCAGTGGCGTTAAAGTTGGCACAAGACGACTCATCAGTACCTGTAAAAACTCGGTAATTATCTGATCCTGGTTTGTCAACTGCTGCGCTAAGGAGTAGTTTTGCAATCGCCTTTGCTCTAGCTGCCGAATTTCCTGTATGAGAGTGGCTCGCTCTTGCAATAGTCCTTCTAATTCCGATCGCAATGGCCCAATCAATCTCGAAAATTCACTTTTTAATTGTCCGGCTTCAACAGCACTCTGTTCCTGACTGGGTTCGAGCTGCGGTAGTGGATACTGGTTATGACCTTGATCAACTAATTTTGTTAACAAAGGCGATGGCGGAGCCAACGCCTGCCGTAGGATGCCCGAAGGGCTGTAGGGCGATCGCGGTTCTTCAGAAGACTGATTTGGGATGCCCCTCTCTAACGCTTCTTTTTCTTGTAACCTCACCAAGAAATCACGAATTCGTTCTAGAACTTCTTTAGGCTCTTGCGCCTGACCAGACAGAAATTTAGACAGGCGCTTGCCACCGTTGGCAAGTAAGTTGTCAATGTCTGCGATCAGCCTTTGAATTTCATCTGCACTGGAAGTCACTTTTATTACCTTACCTATAAATGTATGTCAACTAATATCACAATTACTTTACAATCACCGTACCCATATCGGGAAGCAAGCTACGCACAGCCTCAACCAGATGAGAAATTTTGAGTGGCAAAAGCCGCTACTTGGACTTGTGACTGTCATTATGTTATGGATTACTGGGAGTCGTGGCAATCTTCAGTCAGCATTTGTTTAATAACCTTAGCTTGATTCCTCAAAATCGCTAAAATATCTGAGCAATAATTTACTAGCTTGAGTATAATCAGTAGTTTTTGCCTATATTCTGAAGTAATCAAGTTTGCAGTGCAGCTAGCCCCTAACCAATACTTCAGCAGGCTATAAAACAGGAGTCAGAATACAGAATTCACCAATTGTGAATACTCTACCCATAAAGGGATAGAGTTTTAAGGCGAGAAGATTTTAATTGTTTTCGCTTGACTTCGGGCGAGGTTTTAAGCAATATTCAGACGCTCGCGGACTCGCTACCGCTACGCTATCATCCACTCGTACAGAATTCAATTCTGAATTCTGACCGGAGCTTGTCGTTTGTCTCCGGCTCCGCTCCTGAGTTCTGAATTCTTCTTATAAACTATTTAATCAACAGAGCAATTATTGTAGAATAATCCTGAAAACATCGAGTCAAAGAGCGAAATTATGAGCGACGTGTTGAATGGAATCAAAAAAGCTGTGTTTATCACTGTAGGAACAGTTAGCTTAGTAATTGGTGTTGTAGGTTTAATTCTCCCCTTGGTGCCTGGAATACCATTTTTAATAGCGTCTGTGCATATTCTGTATCAACAGCTAATCTTGGAAGGTAGATGCGTAACCGTCGCTCGTTACTGTGAATAACTTTGCAACCCAGTTTATCCAATTCTTCATAGATTAATGGAACTTTCCCCTGCGTTATACTGACCATCTTTTCGTGCCTTGCTACCATCTAACAGCTTTGATTCAGGTGTTTCTATGCTACATTTTGCGAGGTATTCGCACTTGTTTTAATAGCATGAATACCTTGCAATTCATTTAAGACCTTATTGATACAATTACAAACAGGTGTTCAAAATCAACACGCTAAAACTTTGGCTCTTAATTCAGGATAAAACTTTTCCGAATTAAGAGCCTAATATTATTCAAAAAACCGATGTTCTCAGTTATTTACTTCTTCGACTATCTCGACTTCATGCGCCTGTGTTCTTTCAGAGTTCTCAGTATGATCCTTTTTCTGCAAATGCTCAGTCTTAGCATCTGCAAGCAAATCGCGGAATGATTCTTCTGCTTCTGAAAAAATTGTTTGGGCGCTTTCTAAAACTTCAAAACTCCATACTATTCCTTTCTTTGTGACTTCTCTTGTACTTTCTAATAAAGATTCATTCAAATTAGAATCTTTACCTAACGCTGAACCTATAGAAGTAACAACAGGTGCAAGAATAACTGCTCCTACCCCTACTGCAAGTGCGGTTATTGGTTCTAATCCGAATGGCACTAAGAAAAGCCCAAAGGCTTGTGTAACCTCGTTCCCAGTCTCAAGACTGGGAATGTATTCCCAGAGGCTCTGCCTCTGGTCAAGAAACAGGAGGCGGAGCCTCCCAGAGTGGTTTCCCAGCCTAGAGGCTGGGAACCATTCAGGGTAAGGGCTGTATCATAACTTAGTGCCATTCGGTTCTAATCCAAGTAATAAAGCTTCCAGTTCCATTGTTGTTTTCCTCTGGGTGTATATGAACAAATTTCCTGAGTAATTATACTTTGCTCACGGCATAAAAATTAACGTTTTTCATAAAAATACTATATCTTTATCGGAATTATGTACAATGCTCGTTGCTATACCATAAGCTAGATCAATTTAAAAGCTGGATACTAAAAATAATAAATTGGCTGCGTGAAATGGTATTAAGTGAGGAAGTTATTTTTATGCATATCTTAATTACCCAAATAAGCGAATTTCTGGCTAAATAAGTAAAAAACATTACTGGATAAGGAATACACCCATTTGTTTTGTCTGGTAAAATCAAAAATTTCCCCAGCCTCCCCAATCTCACAAAATCGCATTGCTACCCAGGGTAAGCGCATCTCAAATGGGATTGACAAAAAATACATTTGATGTATTAAGGAGAGAACAGGAATTTATGGTTCGGTTTATTTCTAGAGGCTAAAAGCGATGTCTAGTATATTATCAATAAGTAGGGCTTAATGCGATTATTTGGGTCTTTATTGAAAGCGGCGGGAAACTCCATCCCCTCCCTTCGGGACGCTCCGCGAACGTGGGTGGTCGAGGTTGCTCCCCCCAACCCTTGGGGCATAGGGCATGGGCCAAACAGGTAACTTCTTCCCCATGCCCAAAAACTCCACCCACAAGGGGATGGAGTTTTTTATTGATATTAGGGCTTTCTTATTGACAAGATGCGCTTGCCCTGGATTGCTGCCACTTTTACCCTGTTTAAATTTATAGATAGGTAAAGATTGTTTAGAAAAACACTCTTATTGCTTTTTTATGTAGCATAGTTTAGTTTTCCCTTTGAAAGGGAGCTGTGCAATGATAGCTTAGGCTGAAAATGGCGCTCTTGTTTGTTGTGTGTATATAGCAGCTTAAATAAAATGTCGTAATGGAAGACCGATATAGCTTGCAAGCACAGGCTAATCCCTGGATGATCACCTCGGCTCCCTTTTTTCAAGGGTTGCCAGAAAGTGCTGTGGAATCAGCCTTGATCCATCTTGTCACCCGCACTCACCCAGCCAATCAGGTGATTCTGCTGGAAAATGACTGGGGCGGTTCTGTCTATTTTATTTTGGACGGATGGGTAAAAATTCGCACCTACAATCTGGAAGGAAAAGAGGTAACGCTGAATATTCTTGGTAAAGGCGAATTGTTTGGTGAAATGGCCGCACTAGACGAAGTACCTCGATCCACAGATGTGATTACCTTAGCCCCGACGGTAATTGGCAGTATGCCTGCTCAAGATTTTGTCAAGTTGCTTCAGATAGAACCCTTAGCGGGAGTTCGATTGGCGCAACTAATGGCACGACGTTTGCGGCAAGTAAATCGCCGATTGCGGTTGCGGGAATCTGATAGTCAGTCAAGGGTGGCAGATACGTTGCTATTTTTGGCAGAAGGACAGGGAAAAAAAGGGCAAACAGGAACCGAAATCCCCAATTTACCTCATCGGGAATTGAGCAGTTTGAGCGGACTGGCGCGGGAAACGGTGACACGAGTGTTGACAAGGCTAGAAAAAAAAGGCTTGATTAGACGGGAGCAAGACAGTCTTTGTATTCCCGATTTGTCAGCATTGGAAAGAATGATAGTGTGAAGTATCAAGCGGGGGACTTACGGCAATCAGTTAATAAAACAGGAGTCAGAATTCAGAATTCAGAATTCAGAATTCACCAATTGTGAATACTCTACCCATAAAGGGATAGAGTTTTAAGGCGAGAATATTTGAATTTTTTTCGCCCACCCAACTCTTGGAGACGCACTCGCGTTCGACAAAGCTCAGGGCATCGCAATTCGGCTTGGTTTTAACCAATATTCATCACCCACTCGGACTCCAATTCATACTGAATTCTGACGCCTCGCTTTCGCCCTGCTCCGGCTCCGCTCCTGAGTTCTGAATTCTTCTTATAAATTATTAGATATGAGTATTTTAGATTCTCTACCAGATGAGCCGGAGGAAGATCCATCGATTGAATCTCCAACTCCCCAGAATCATTGGTTAGACAAAGAACAGCAGTTAATGCCTCCTCAACTTAAGGCTGATGCGCCTTTGAGGATGGTGGAAACGGCATTTTTAGCCAGTACCGCTAGCTTAATTTGGTTTATTAATTTCTACTTTCCCTTGGGTCCAGTTTTGCGGATATTTTTTCCGGTGCCGATCGCTCTAGTTTATCTGCGTTGGGGCAAACGGGCTGCATGGATGGCAGCGCTCACCTCCGGGTTACTGCTGACGGTACTGATGGGACCAGCCCGCAGTTTGCTGTTTGTCATGCCCTACGGGTTTATGGGCGTACTTTTGGGGGCGACGTGGTATCGTCGTCGTCTTCCCTGGATTGTTTCTATCACCTTGGGTACGCTGTTGGGTACTTTGGGAGTCTTTTTTCGGCTGTGGTTGCTGTCTGTTTTGTCGGGTGAAGACCTATGGATTTATGTGATTACCCAGGTGACTGAGTTCATTGAGTGGGTATTTTTGAAGCTGAGTTTATTGGCGAGTCCCAGTGTGTTTTTGATTCAAGTGGGAGCGATCGCTCTAATTGTACTCAACAACTTTATCTACCTTTTTGTGGTACATCTGGCAGCATGGTTGCTTTTTGACCGTCTGGGCAACCCTATTCCCCGTCCACCACGCTGGGTGCAAGTCCTCATGGATTATGAAGGATAGTCATTTGTCATTTGTCATTTGTCATTTGTCATTTGTCATTTGTCATTTGTCATTTGTCATTTGTCATTTGTCATTTGTCATTAGTTTTTGGTTAAATGATGAGTCCTAACTAATCACCAATGCCCAATGCCCCATGCCCAATGCCCAATGCCCCATGCCCCATGCCCCATGCCCAATTCCCAATGCCCAATGCCCAAATCCGTATTTATACTCAAAAAGAACAGGGTGAAGAATGGCTACGACGGTATCGTGGCTGTCTACCCGTATTTGCCTGTGTTTTAGGATTTACTGAAACTGGTTTAATTCCAGGGATTTCAGCAGCTGGTCGCACTCCAGAGGATCGGAAATATACTGCTTGTGCCGATGCCGAGTTTTTGTATTACGGGGCAGAACATAAAGCCCAATATCCCTTACCACCATTAGCGGCTGGGGCTTCGCCTGTGCTGATTTCTCGCGCTGTCTTTGAATCATTAAAGATCCCAGTTCATTTGTTTAATGCTGGTTTACCCCAGTCTCCGGCTGTGCCAGTAATTGATTTGGGTGGCGCTCCTGCTAAGTGTTTAAGTGGAGGTGCTGCTATGGAAATCACAACGGTACACCACTTGTTTGAACAAGGGCTACTTTGGGGAGAACGCCTTGCTGCTAATATCCAACAGGGGTATCTGATTGTCGGTGAGTGCGTCGTTGGAGGCACTACAACTGCCCTGGCAATCTTAACTGGTTTAGGTATAGAAGCTGCCGGAAAAGTTAACAGTAGTCACCCTATTTGTAACCACGCGCAAAAGTGGACACTAGTGCAAGTTGGGCTGGAGAAGATGAGGGTAAACAGGGAGCAGGAGGAGATAAACTTCCAAAATCCAAGTTGCGCTGAAAGCGCACCAAAGGTGCGACCCAAAATCCAAAATTCCGTAGATCCTCTACAACTCGTCGCCGCCGTGGGCGATCCCATGCAAGTGGTGGTAGCTGGGATGGCGATCGCAGCTAGTCGTAGTTGTGGTGTAATGCTAGCTGGTGGGACGCAAATGCTGGCGGTTTATGCGCTGATCAGTGCGATCGCTGAAGCTTACACTTTATCATGGGGACCAGAAGCAGTAGTTGTAGGCACAACCCGATGGGTGGCAGAAGACCCCACTGGGGCTACAGTTGACTTAGCCCTCAGCTTAGGAAAAGGCAGCTTAACTCAGAGTGGAAGAACCCCTCCCCTATTAGCAACTCATCTGAGCTTTGCTGATTCTCGTTATCCCCAACTGAGAGCTTACGAGCAGGGCTTTGTGAAAGAAGGTATTGGTGCTGGAGCAGCTTGCATAGCCGCCCATCTTAGCCAAGATTGGCAGCAACACCAACTTTTGGCAGCCATTGAAGCCCAACTTGAACGGCTAAGTACAGCATCTCATTGATTTGTAGCGAATTCTCTGCATAACTCTGCGCTCCTACCCTGCGGGAAGGCGCGTAGAGTTATGGGTTTAAATTTTAACCCTCAATTCGGTACAATTTTACCAAAGCCGTACTTAGGCAAATCAACAGTTAATAAGCTATAGCGCTTCTTTCTAGCAATTTGAATTATGCAACTTTGTTTACCTTCTTGTTTTTCAGGAGAATTATCTGATGAAAATAGTCGAAAAGCTTGGTATTGCTACCGCTAGTGCTGTTATAAGTATCACTGGTGTCGGTGCATCTTCTGCGGCACAAGCTGTACAGTTATTTGATTTTCAGTATTCTTTTCCCAGTTATCAGGCAAATGGTACACCGATTTCCGCTAGCGGCATCCTTACTACTACCGATCTAGATCCCATAAAAAACAATTACACAATCACAGGAATCAGTGGCACAAGGAAAGCCCAAGGAATCTCTGAGACAATCATCGGGTTGCTCTCACCAGGTACATACGGAATCAGTGATAATCTCTTAAATGCGAGTACGCCCCTGTTAACCCAGAACGGTTTTTCTTACCTGGTTTCTGGAAGCGGAGAAGACGGAAATGGGAAGGTTAACCTCTTCTACAGTAGTTTCAATGAAGGTTATTCAGAGCTTTCAAGCGATGTAGATTTTGGCAGTTTTAGTGTCATACCACGTCCTGTTCCCGAACCCTACACAGTAAGTGGCTCATTGCTTGCTCTTGGTTTTGGCTGGTGGACAAAGCGAAGGCAAGCAGTAGCTTTTCAGAAGAAGCCGCTCGGTTAAACTTACCCAAAACTACCCAAGTCTAGACTCAACTGGACATTTGTAGTTTTGGTCTTAACTTCCTGTTTCATCGCGGTCTTAGAATGACTTCTAAGAGGTTTCTCCGCTCCGCAGGCAATCTCGGTAGAGCTTACCCAAAGGGAGAGCAGTCGCTCTACTTGGGGAGACTCCAAGACCGCGCTGCTTACCGTTTCTGACCGTTCAGGAATAAAAATATTCTCAAACCATCGGTCAATGTTTTGAGCCGCGTTTAAGTCTCTATCGGCTTTGTAGCCATAAATTATTGAACAGTTTCAAACCCCATAAAGGTATTTATCTGTAATATTCTTACTTAAAGTAATACCAAGTCGCCTTCATGATATATCACTAGACGACTTGGTATTAACATAAAATATTAGCTGTAGCTAAAATTAAAAACTTCCAGGATTGTCATCAAGTGCCAGCAAGAAATTAATCAGGTCTGTTTGCTGGTTGGAATTAAACCCAGCCTGTCTATCTACGTAGAAGTAATGACCTGTGCCATCAAGGTTACTACGCACTAAACTAGGGTTAGCTTTGTTGGCTTTCACAACTAAGGCACGAAGATCACGATCAACCAAGGCACGCAAGCTGCTAGCTGCATCGGCGGGTATACCTTGGCTTAGAGTGCCAGAAAGCCCTAAGCCACTCTTGTTAACAACTGTGAAACTACCATTTGAGTCAACTTTCAGGCTTCCTGCCCGTACTGCTGCACCACCATCATGCAAATATGGTGCGCTTACATAAAGACCACGCAAGGAAGTAGTTTTATAACCACCTTTTGGCAATATTCCTTTGGGTAGAGTTGTGGGAGTATCGGAGATACCCTGCGTTGGTAAATCCAGCACTTCAGCATTCGCAGGTATGGGAACTGGAGTGTTAAAAGTGTATAGCTTGGGTGGTACTAACAACTTACTCAGCGCCAAGCGAGACTGGGCACGGGCTGGGTTAGTATGAATTTCATTAATTGGATGAATTTTGTTGTCAGTGAAGAATGGTGGAATATGGCAAGTTGCACAATTGGCTTTCTCAAATATTTTTGCGCCACGCTTAACAGAATTGCTGTTCAAAGCTTGCCAGTTGTCCGAAGTCTGGTTAGCAGGTGGTACTAAGCTATTTTGGAAAGCAGACATGGCGTTGTCTGCAAATAGGAAAGTACCACTAGCAATATCACTGGGGTTTCCAGTATTTGGGCTGAAAACCAAACCGTTGTAAGTAAACAAACTAGGTCGTAGGTTTGGGTAAGTTCCTGTGCCAGGGGCAGGAATTTGGGCTTCTAATTCTGCTTGTGTAGGATTTGGTGCGATCTTCCGTAGCCACTCTGAGGGTTTTACTATCACTCCTTCCGGTAAACGTAGGCTCTTAACGGCAGCGTTTTGCAGAAATGTACCAATATAAACCTCTGGGTCAATGCCAAGGGTTTCTGGACTGAGTTGAGCAGCTGCTAACAGATTGTTTTCTGAAGAATGAACACCATTGCTGACAGCGCTGAGTCCTGCAAACGGACCTACAGCAAACTGTCCATCAAGGAAATAAGGATGATTCTTAAATGTGAACATACTGGGAATTTGAGTAGTATCGTTGATACTATCTGATGAATTCTCAGAATTACCAAAAGGCACATCCAATACTGCATCGTCGAAAGCTTTTTCAAACTTTTCAGGATCAGGTAATTCTACTTTATTACCTTTACTGTCTAGAATAATTTTCCCATTGCCTTTGTATTGTGGATCTAGGGGATTGAAGTTTAACCGCGCAAACCCTGCGGCTGAATTTGGTGATAAGGCAACGAAAAGGAAGACAGCAAGTTCACCATTAGGTACTCCTGAAAGAGTTTTACCATCACTAGAAAGGCTTGCATGACAGATCGCACAGGTAATGTCGCCGTTAGGTGCGCTTCCTATTGCAACACTCTGTCCCTTTTGAATTTTTAAACCTGTAGGAATAACAGTCCCTTTGGGAAAAGTTCGACTACCTATAGTTAAATTCTTCTGGAGGGTAATTTTTAGGTTTGTCGTTGATCGCCCGTGCAAATTAGCGATCGCTGCACCTATTTCATCTGATATAACATTGAAGCCTTGTCCTAAACCAAATACTCCTTGCAAACCAAACGTGTCGCCAATCTTACGGTTGAGGAATATATTTTCGCCTTGCGCGATTAATTCCTGAGTAATTTTAACTGCTCCTACCCGTTGATAGGAAATGGGGTTATTAGGATTGAGTCCCTTATTTACAACCAGTTGTGATGCTTCTTGAGGACTCAGCAGTTTGCCGAAATAGTCGTAATAGCCTAGCGGTTGAGTCGGAGCAGGTTGCAAAAAGTCAATTTTTGCGAAAGCTGTCTGGCTTGTCATCAACCAATTTGATAACAAGATGCCAAAAACACTAATGATAAAAACGCAGATTAATAAGAAAATCTTGGTTTTTGAACGATACAAAACCCTAAAGACACCAGTCTTAGGGTTGTTGTTTTTTTGTTTCATAGTGAGGTAATGACTAAAAGCCTATAGGTAGATATATCACACTCTTACGTAAATATATGTAATAGCGTGTTTAAGTTTTTTATCAATTTGATGGCTGAATTAGTTGCTTATACTTATATATCTGCCCATAAAGCGATCGCTCCACATTGAACCTAAAGGTTTGCCTTTCCTACCTCCAGCCATTTTTTAATTCATTCAACTCAGGTTAAATTTAATGAATTCTCTCTCTAAGTAATTGTTCTTCTAAAGCAGCAATGCGATTGTATGCTGCTGTTAATTGCGCTGTCAGTCGTTGTATTTGAATTTCTGGTGTTATATGATCTCCACCTTGACGATGCATATCTAGATAAATGCCATCTGTCAATACATCCTTGTGTGCCATTTCTGGATTTAAACTGCTACGTCCTTTGAACTGGTAGCCCCCAGCCGCGCCATTTTCCTGATAATTATCCTTTGCTTGTGTATTCGCTAAAGAACACTCTGAGAAAGCTTGAGTGACTTTAGCATCAAGCTGCTCAATTACTTGGCACAGGGCATCCAGTTTTTCGCTTAAAGTCAGGATTTGCTGCTGTAATAGCTCCATTTAATACCCTCATCCATACATTTTCTTTATGTTATTCAATTTACTCGCAAGCTTAATTATACTTAGGGATTATTTAAGTATTGATAATTTTTGGTGGAAATGTGACATTTAAATCATTTTATCGAATAGCCCAAAGAAACCTCACCCTGGTTATGCTACGCAAAACCTGTCCCTCTCCTTAGTAAGGAGAGGGATGTCCGTCAGGACTCTTTGAGGTTTTGGGTAATTCGATGACTTGTGTGTACACCATAGCTCCCATATTTGGGAGAGGGATTTAGGGTGAGGGCAAAAACTACGGTTCTCAACTTAGATGAGGTTTATAAGTAAAGTATAAGTACCACTAAGGAAATTTATGGAGAAAAATTAATCTTTAGGTAGTGATTTGCCGAAAAAATCGCTAATTTGAGTCAAATATTCAAATTTATCGATATTACCAAGAAAAAATACCGATAATTTTCCAACTTGACTTTTTCAGTTAGTCAGTCTCTGGTGAATCTCTGCTTAATATTAGGTATAATTAAAAATCTCAAATCCAAAATCAATGGATCGACGGTCTTTTTTGCTAAGTACAAGTACACTGGCACTTTCACAACTGCTTTTTGGCTGTGGTGGAAACAACCAGACGCAACTAAAAGTACAGTTATTAAAAGGTTCTATACCTGGTCAGGTAGTTAATCAGTTTCACAAAAGTTTGCAGCAACAGGTGCAGTTAAAGTTTGCTCCAGTTGAGCAAATACAGGATTTATTTCAGCAATTACAAAATTGGCAGCAGAAACCAAAAGCCACTGATGAGCAGGGATGGAGTCGCTTTATACCTTTTAGGCAAGATCAAAAAACGGCTGACGCAGACCTAGTGACATTGGGAGATTACTGGCTAAAAGCGGCTATTGAGCAGAAATTGATTCAACCACTCCAAGAGGTTGAGGGAAACCAATTAAAGCAGTGGTCTGCTTTAGAGCAAAGGTGGAAACAACTGGTAACGCGCAACGACGAAGGTAACTTGGATGCTCAAGGGAAGGTGTGGGGTGCGCCTTACCGTTGGGGTAGCACAGTGATTGTTTATAACCGTGACAAGTTGCGAAAATTGGGATGGACACCCAAAGATTGGAGTGATTTGTGGCGAGATGGAGTGCAGCAGCGCATTTCCCTACTCAATCAACCACGAGAAGTTATTGGTCTGGTCTTAAAGAAGCTAGGAAAATCTTATAATACAGACAATCTTGACCAAGTACCAGACTTGGAAAAGGAATTACAGACATTAAATCAACAGGTGAAGTTCTACAGTTCCAATAACTACTTGGAACCTCTAATTATGGAAGACACTTGGCTAGCGGTTGGTTGGTCAAGCGATGTACTGCCAGTTCTGGGACGTTATCCGCAACTTGCCGCAGTTATCCCCCAGTCAGGAACAGCAATCTGGGCAGACTTGTGGGTACGTCCCGCAGGTGTTACTAAGGGTACTTTATCAGATCAATGGATTGATTTTTGTTGGCAACCAAGCACAGCTAAACAAATTTCAGTGCTGACTAAAAGTAATTCGCCAATTTCTACAAATATTGCTGCTTCCGATATCCAAGAATCATTACGGAGTCTTTTGCAAAGCGATAGCGAAGTTTTCGATAAAAGCGAATTTTTGCTTCCCTTACCCCCATCAACAATAAAACAATACGAGTCTTTATTCGCCAAAATTAAAGTTTAATTAGGCATTGGGCAATTCAATTTTGGATTTTGGATTGGCGATTTTGGATTAAATTTCAATTCTTTAATCCAAAATCTAAAATCTAAAATTCTTACTCTCCCTCATCCCCCTCATCCCCCTCATCTCCCTCATCTCCCTCATCTCCCCACTCCCCACTCCCCACTCCCTACAAAGAACGCAGTAACCCTATCTTATTCTTAACAGTCGTTTGGATATTGCATAAAGCTGGACTTGTATTAAAGTTGCAAGTGTAGGTTGCCAAGGGTTCTTTTTGATAATTAAATACCCGGACGTTGTAACCAAAGTTCCGTGCAGCACTACCCAAGCGATTTACGAAGTCGTAGCGCTCTACATACTCTAGTAAGCTCCAAATTTGCTGATTCACGATTAAGTCTACTCGTGCAGGTTCTTTGTCAGAAGCTGGATATGCTATCCAATTATCCAATAGCTTTTTCTCAGAGTTTTGCTGTGCCCACCATAAACTGGGAACGGTTAATCGTTCTGGGTTTATGGTGTTAGCTGTGATTACATAGTTTTTTGGCTTGGTTAATAAGTCTAGTTCTAGAGGCGCACTAGAAGGCAACGGTATTGGGCCGGGTTGCGCTAGTGAGGGGGGGACGACTAAAGTGGTGAGGCAAATGGTTAGTAGTAATGAAAATGATATCTGGCGTTGGCGCAGCCCGCCGCAGCGATCGCACAATTTAGGTATATGCATAACTAATTCGTAATTCGTAATTCGTAATTCGTAATTAAGGCACAAGTCAAAACTCGCATAATTTAAGGTTTAATGGCAACTATGCGAATTCTTCGATAGTCTGCTGTCCAAGTTCCTTGTTGATACAGTGTTGGTTTAAGTTGCTCCTTTACGGCGCGAATTACTTGTGTTTGTTGCTCACCAGAAAGCTCTGCTAAAAAACTGCTGGCGAACATCTGAATCCAGTTTGCCATACCTGCTTCTCCCTCTGCCAAAGGAGTTGGACGAGTAAACAGGATGGCATAAATGACATCAAAGCCTTGCTGTTCTAGTAGGGTGGCGTACTCACCAATGCTAGGAAAATACCAAGGATTTAGGGTTTGTGCAGAAATATTAAATGCTTCTAAGGCGCTTTCTAAAGCTGTGACGATCGCCTCTACATTCCCTTTACCACCAAATTCTCCCACAAAACGTCCCCCTGGTTTTAGTGATTGATGTATGGAGGCGATCGCACTATCTGCTTCTTTCACCCAATGTAGTACAGCGTTGGAAAACACAGCATCCAATAGCTTGTCTACTTGAAAGTTCGTAGCATCAGCAACATCAAAGCGGATATGGGGATAGTTTTGTCTGGCCTTTTCGATCATCGTGGATGCATGATCAACTCCCATTACTTCAGCCCCAGCTTGGGCAATTTTTTCTGTGAGTTGCCCAGTACCACAACCAAGATCCAAAATCGATTCTCCTGGCTGAGGATTGAGGAATTTTAGTAAATCCTCACCATACTGCCAAACAAAGGCGTGTTTATCTTCGTAAAGGGAAGTATCCCAATAATTATTAGGTATTGAAAGATTGTTCATAACTGGTTAAATTACAGAGTGTTGATTTTCCGATAATCAAGCATGTGCCTTGGGTTGACTCATTATCTTGCACCAAGCCCTAGCGACTGGAAGTCGCGGCTATACAAACGAAGTCCGCCTGCGCGGACTAACACTAAATTAAGGATTTGAAACCCACGTAGGTGGGTTTTGCCTGTGTAGCCGCGACTTCTAGTCGCCTGGTGATGTGTGTTGATCACCGCCTATTCATCACAGTAAAAAAGATTTTTAATTATGTCCAATATATATTTTCACCTTAACTAATATTTTAAAGATATTAATTCAGATAACAGATGGAACTACGACACTTGCGCTACTTTGTCACCTTGGCAGAGGAACTACACTTTGGACGGGCAGCAGAACGATTGCACATTGCCCAACCTCCCCTAAGTCAACAAATTCGGCAGCTAGAGAAGGAATTGGGTTTTGAACTGTTTCACCGCACGAAACGAAATGTGCAGTTAACAGAAGCGGGGCAAGTATTTCTCGATGAAGTTCAGCAAATTATGAGGCAATTACAACAGGCAATCCAAGTTGGGCGGCAAACCAGTCGGGGCGAAATTGGACAGTTGGTGGTCGGCTTTGTTAGTTCTGCGGCGTATAATATTTTGCCAACTATTCTGCGGACTTTTCGTAGTTCCGTTCCTGGTGTGAGCATCGAGTTGCATGAACTGACTACAGATCAACAGTTAGAGTGGTTACGAGAAGGTCGAATGGATGTGGGATTCCTCCGTCCACCTGTTGAAGAAAATAGATTTAGTTGCGAAACAATTTTTCAAGAGCCGCTAATGGTGGCATTACCTGAAGCACATTTACTAGCAAGTCAATCTAATGTTTGTTTAACATCCCTTGCCAATGAACCGTTTATTTTATTTCCCAGAATATTAGCACCAGGACTTTACGACTTAATTATCAGTCTTTGCCAACAAGCAGGCTTTAGTCCCAAGGTTGCCCAAGAAGCTATCCAGATGCAAACGATTGTCAGCCTAGTAGCAGCCGAGATGGGCGTTGCGATCGTGCCAGCATCTTTGCAAAACCTGCAACGGATTGGGGTAGTTTATAAAACTTTACAAGAACCTATGTCGAAAGTAGCGATCGTTGCAGACGTTGGCGTTGCGATCGCAATAATTTGGCGAAAAAACGAGATATCCCCAACCGTGCTGAGGTTTCTGGAGATAGTTAAACAAGCTGCCCAGGAATGGTAAGTGTAACAGCTTGATCAATCTGAGCGTTAACATATCACCTTCACTACCATTGCTGGTATTCTGAAAGCGGCAAGACCATTGCCAGAAAATTGGCAAAGCAAAAGTAAAACAATGGAAATCGCTACAACCAGAGTACCCCGTTGGTTCGTTCGCCGAGACATTGATGGTTTATTTGGGCTGGCGCTTGATAATTTTATTCAAATTTTATTGATTGTCAGTTTGTGCCAAGGAGTGCTAGGCTTTCCGGCCTCGTTAGTCTACGAACGCATTTTGCCAGGAGTTGCAATAAGTTTGATTGTCGGCAACTTCTATTACGCAAGGCTAGCCAAAGAGCAAGGCAAACGTGAACAACGAGATGATATTACTGCTTTGCCCTATGGTATTAACACCATCAGCCTTTTTGCTTATATTTTTCTCGTGATGTTGCCTGTAAGATTGGCCGCAATTTCTGGTGGTGCATCTAGTGAACAAGCTGCTGAATTAGCTTGGCAAGCAGGACTGGTGGCTTGCTTTGGTTCTGGTTTGATAGAACTTGCCGGGGCTATTGTTGGCGAGAGACTCCGCAGCCTCGCCCCCCGTGCGGCACTGCTTTCCACTTTGGGCGGTATTGCCATCACTTTTATTGCCATTGGTTTTCTATTTCGTACCTTTGCCAATCCCGTAGTTGGCTTGGTGCCTTTAGGGGTGATTCTGCTGACTTATTTTGGAGGAGTCCGATTTGGCATCCCCGGCGGCTTGTTGGCTGTTCTGTTGGGAATTGCCCTTGCCTGGGGAACAGGTTTGGTAAGTTGGGATAATGCCAAGTTTGCTGCTGCCTTGGAACCAATAAGGCTCTATCTACCTTCTTTGTGGCTGGGAAAATTGTGGAGCGGTCGTTCAGTCTTGGTCGAATATTTCAGTATCATTCTACCAATGGGGTTATTTAATCTTGTTGGCAGTCTCCAGAATTTAGAAAGTGCAGAAGCTGCTGGTGATACTTATCCTGCTGCTCCCTGTCTGGCGGTAAATGGTATTGGTACATTGGTTGCTGCTATTTGTGGTTCCTGTTTTCCGACTACTATTTATATTGGTCATCCTGGCTGGAAAGCTTTGGGAGCAAGAGTCGGTTACTCTATCCTCAATGGGATAATCATGGGCTTGCTGTGCCTAACTGGAACTGTGGCAATGCTGGCTTATTTTGTCCCCATTGAAGCTGGGATGGCAATTGTGTTGTGGATTGGGATTGTGATTGTCGCTCAAAGCTTTACAGCCACCCCATCGCACCATGCACCTGCTGTGGTTGTTGGTCTATTACCCGGCATTGCTGGTTGGGGTGCGCTAATTGCGAAAAATGCACTCCGGGCAGCAGGTTTGGGTACACCAGAAAGACCTTTCACACCAACCTTGATTGAGCAGTTTCGGTTGAGCGATACCTATATTGATGGCGCTTTTGCTCTTGAGCAAGGGTTTATTTTTTCAGCGATGATTTTAGCTGGTATTACAGTTTACATTATTGAGCGAAAGTTTCGCCAAGCTGCCTATTGGTCTACGATCGCTGCTGTAATTTCCTGGATTGGGTTAATGCACAGTTATCGTTGGACTGTCGCAGATACAGTTGTTAATTTCGGCTGGGGAACTGGTTCGCCTTGGGCTATTGGCTATATTTTGCTTGCAATTCTCTTTTTCTATGTCGATTGGCAAGAAAGACGTAAGGCTTGATACCAGAGACTTTCAGAGCTTGTTGGTAATAAGCGATCGCTTGCTCTAAATTATCAGCTTTATCGAACAGAATTCAGGAGTCAGGAGTCAGAACTCAGAATGAATTAGCGGGGCAATTTTTTTTAGTTTTTCGCCACTCAAAAAGATTTTGCGCGGCGAAAACTTAGGGAAAGATAAAATTATTTTGACTAGCAAAAAGCAGTGCTAGAGCATCGATTCAGTAATCAAAAACCTAACCCCCCAGCCCCCTTCCCTACTAGCGTTGGGGGAGCCAAACTCCCCTCTCCGCTTGCCTGACGGCAGGCTGACGCCAACGGAGAGGGGTTGGGGGAGAGGTTCTTCGAGGATTGCTGAATTGGTGTTCTACACAGCAACAGGAGTAGCGAATCTAGCATATCGCTCTATGTAGAACTCCTTGCTATTAGCGATCGCCACCACAGAATCACGTTGTTTTAAAGCCTTTTTCCATTGACGTAGACGAGTAAATTCCTCTGGTATCCCAAAGCCTCGATAGTGCTTCAGTGCAGGCCAACGCTCAAACCAGGGGTAAAAGGTGAAATCAACCAGGCTGACGGATTCGCCAAACCAGTAAGGACCTTCTTCTGATAACTTCCCTAAAGCTTCATTCTCGATAAATTCCAGATGTTTGTATAGTTCTTGTTTAGCTGCTTCTTGCTGTTGAATATCGGGACTACGCAAGAGAGCAGAAAAAGCCGGAACAAATCGAGTATTAGCAAAATCAATCCAGATGCGAGCCTGGGCTTTAGCAATGGGACTACTGGGTAAAAGCGGCGGATTAGGAAATACCTCATTGAGATATTCGTTAATTACTGCCGATTCCCAAACTCGGTGATGATTATGTGCGATCGCAGGCACTTTTCCATAAGGAGAAATATCTGTAAATCCCTGCGGCTTGTTCTGCAAATCAATCTCAATCAATTCAAAATCGATGCCTTTTTCTTGAAGTACTAAACGCGAACGGTGAGCATAAGGGCAAACCACTGCGCTATATATCTTGATTTCAGCCATCTTGATCTTCCTGTATAAATATGATTGGTTTATTAGCTTTGGCAATTAATTCAATCCAAAATCCAAAATCCGTCTTGAAAAGTTTGCTACGGAGGGAAACCCTCCTTACAACTTTTGTCTCCGACACGCTACGCGAACGCAAAATCTAAAATTGAACTAGAGCCAAGGCACTTCTTCAGGTGCATAACGAAAGGCACGGAAGACTGAATTTTGCTCCCCACTAGCTACTGCTGATTTCTCACCAAGATTCCTCACGGCAAAGTGAGGATTGACATATTCCCAAACAATTTCTCCTGTAGCTGTCACCTCAAATATGCGACCGAAAGCACCTTCTGTAATTAAAGTGTTGCCATTAGCTAGACGCTGTGCGCCTGATATATACGAACTGAAGAAGTTTTGAGGTGGGTTGTCAGTGTACTCCCAAACTATCTCTTTAGTTTGACGGCTTACTTCAATCACACGAGAGAAATTGAGAGCAGTGTGACGGCGATGTGCGCCATTATCAAAAATTAGGATATTGCCGTTAGCTAATTCGTTAGGAAAGTGCTGCTGTGCTAATACGTCATCTCCAAGTGTCCAGATAATCTCTCCTGTTTGGCGATGGACAATTACTACGGTAGAGATGTTACGAAAGCTAACTATAATATTGCCGTCCGCGAGTTCGCCTACAGTATTACCATGAGTCCATTCATGTCGTTGATCTTGGGGAGTGATAGTAAAAATATCTGGATCTAGATGTTCGTGAGCATGCCAAGTCCAAACAATCTCACCCCCAGGGGTAACTTCATAAAGTACATCAGCATAGATATCACCGTCTGCTTCCGTTCCCGTTACACCGCCTTTGATCCGGGGAATCAAAGACTGAGGTATCTTTTCAATGGCTAATAAAATCGTGTTACCGTTGCGTAGTCTGCGTCCGTCATGATGATGATCTGGATGTTTATACTCCCAAATAATATTTCCCTTGGGATCTGCTTCTAAAACAACGCCACCTTTAAAAGCAGCCCACAAAGGAAAATGTGGCGGAATATCTAACGTCTTACCATTATAAAAAAGGTTGCCATTGGGTAAAAGATAACCATATAAACCCGGTGAATATGGCAGATTCCATTGATGTACTACTTCTCCTTCTAGATTCAGAAGATATACTTCTCCGTTACCTGTAAGTGGTGTAAAAAGTGTATAACCCTTGAATACTTTGTCGGGATTATAAGCTCTTAAACCAGTACCACGGCGACGAATAGTATTTTGCTCAACTGATGCTGTTGCGATCGTCATAATTTTAAATGGCTATCATGAATTGTGTAAATAAGGGATTAGGGATTAATACCAATTCTGTATGAAGATGCGCTAAACCATATTTAAGTACAAGAAAGAAAAACGAACCGCAAAGGAGAGGCAGCGCGTTGCGGGGGTTCCCCCCGTTGTAGCGACTGCCGTCGCAAAGGACGCGTTCGCGTAGCCTCTCGCAGAGAAGAAAGAAAGAAGTTAAAAGGGTCTGGCGCAGCTTTACAAAGAAATGGTATAAGGGCTAGAGACTGTTTTCAAACCCAAAATTTACGTTGCTTTGTTGGGTTGCGCTGCGCTTAACCCAACCTACTTTTCTGCACTCAAAACTTAGCACGGGCTAACATGACTCCTATGGTGCTGGATTCGGATATTGAGTATGAACTGAATCCAATTCAGCCAAGATATCTTGATCAAGAACTACGTTGATACTGTCTATATTTTCTTTGAGTTGTTCTAGTGTAGTAGCACCAATAATTGTACTAGCGACAAACCAACGACTCCGCACGAATGCGATCGCTAATTGTGCAGGATTTAGTTGATGGCGTTTGGCAATTTCTACATAAGCTGCTACTGCTTGCCTAACATTTGGTTTTAAATATCGCTGACCAAAGTTTTCAAACAAAGTAACTCTTGCTTTCTCTGGTTTCCCGTTGAGGTATTTACCAGTTAAATAGCCAAATCCCAAAGGGCTGTAAGCTAGTAAAGGAACGTTTTCGTAATAAACTGCTTCTGCAAGTGCGCCATCAAAAATTCGATTGAGTAAATTATAGGCATTTTGAATCGAGACGACTTTAGGTAATCCTAATTGTTTCGCTGCTTGACTAAATTGTGTAACACCCCAAGGGGTTTCATTACTTAAGCCAATATAGCGAATTTTACCTGCATTAATGACATCAGCAAAAACTTCTAGTTGCTCAGTGATGGTAACTGCTTCTCCTACCTGATCTGGGTCGAAAACTGTTTGCCCAAAACGTGGTACATAACGATCCGGCCAATGGATTTGATATAAATCAATATAGTCTGTCTGCAATCTTTTCAGACTATCATCTACAGCTTGTTTGATGTTATCCCGATCAATGGCTTTAGCTCCACCGCGTACCCATTTAAAGCCGCGACCCGGCCCCGCAATTTTAGTAGCAACTATTAGTTGATCTCGCTGCTGATGTTTTAACCATTCTCCAATGTAAGTTTCGGTTAAGCCATAGGTTTCAGCACTGGTTGGTACTGGGTACATCTCAGCCGCATCAATGAAGTTAATTCCCTGTTTAATCGCATAATTTAGCTGCTGATGGGCTTCTTCAATAGTATTTTGCTGCCCATAAGTCATTGTGCCAAGGCAAATTTCGGAAACTTTTAGGTCACTATTACCTAGCTGATTGTACCGCATATTTCTGGTTTATGTTTGTTCTTAAATTGACAAGATTTTTACGCAATTAATATTAGAAAATAAATTACTCCTTGTTCAGTAAGTTATTGTTGTTTACAGAATTGAAGAAGAATCCAGAATTCAGAATTCACCAATCTTTCAGTCGGGGATTGGGACCGGCGCAGGAATTGTTGCACCACCAAATCATAGATTTGGTGGGGGTGCAAAAACTCCGGTTATTCATCCGCTTTTTCGGTAACAATACCCAACTGAATTCTGACGACTGGCGCCAATATTGCTGTTCGATAATCAGAATTATTTAGATAATACTACGGTATTTGCATCAAATTACCGTATTTAAATAAAATTTACAAATTTATACTCAAAATACTTTGTCTAAATACTTGATTCTGAAGCCAAGGCGCAGAGCGTCTCCGCCTCCGCTCCTGACTCCTGAATTCTGACTTCTGACTCTCCAAATTTAACGCACGGTTCCCCGCAAAGCCTCAGTATCAATGGGTTTGATCAGGTAAACCAACACTAGATTCCAAACAATTGCTGCAATCAAAGGTAGTTTGCGAATCAATTTCACAACTTTAGGCAGAGAACTTTCCTCAATCTCGGCAATTTTCAAGTTGTAACCTGCACAGCGTTGCAGACGTGGGAAAAATTTGGGATGTTCGGTATCGGCGCTGACACTAATAGCTATATAACTATTAAATTATGTTAAATGTGGTTCTTTGTCTAGACCTCTTTACAATCCTTCAGTAAAGGAGAAAATTCACCATGGCCGAATGCACTAAATAGGACTTACGCACTGTACAAATGCATCGTGATGTACATTAACGATCTTGAGGTTGTTTTAGGCTTTTCTTAATTATCCTGCGATCGTAAATAGATCATGCTGTAGGGGCACAGCAATGCTGTGCCCTTACGAAAGATATGGTTTTTAACCTTGATTCATATTTGGTATTTATTGTCAATGCGTAAGTCCTATAAAGTACAAACCCAAAGCATTTCAGGACTTGGGCTTAAATAATGTATTAAGTTTTGAAACTTCTCTAGACTAAATCAATATCATCGCTTTATGGCTATATAGTTAGTTTAATTACCCCTAGTGAAAGTTTCAGAGGTTTTAACATGGTCGTCATTCCGATAATTCTCTGCAAGAATCTAGAAATCACCCAATATTGCTGACATCACCTACCAACACGATACCCCAGGATTCACGGGTGCGATCGCAGCAATTCATGCTGAACTTAGAGGTTTTGATTTGTGGGTTGAGAGTCAATTTGGATAAGGTTTTCCGACTTGTGTATACACGGTAGCCCCGCAAGCGGGAAGGGGATTAAGGGGAGCCAGTGCGTTGGGCGGCGAGCCACTCTTGTTGCATCTGGTGTGTGGGGTGCAATGACTGTGGGAATCATAACTAATTATGCGGACATGATATTCTCTGTGCGATTAGCCATATCAAAAACATTAAATTCAATGCCTTCTAACTTCAGCCTCAAAGCCTCTAGTAAGAGGTTTACCCTTTCTTCAATAAAAATAGTCAGGGCGTGTTCAGGAAGTGCATCGGCTCTTGACCATTCAAGAATAATCGTAGGTATAAGATGAGAGCGTAGCACTTCTTCTAAACCAGGCTCGTCATATTCTTTGAGATAATCTAATGGATTTTTATCGCTAATTTTAAGATTAGTTATTTGAGACAGATAGGCAATATTCATCAAGCTGTCAGATTCTATTTGACTAGCAATACTACTCTGTTTAATAAAGTTAACTGGAAATATGTGGTGCAAGTTAGGTTTATCTGTTAGCTGATAATAAACATCAGACAAAACATCTCTGTGAGGTTTTGCCCAATCTTGCGGCTTTTGATTTGCGTAAAGTGATAGTATTGCTCTGGATAAGCGACCTCTATAACTATAGAAAGATTTTCTGAGTGAATTCTTATCAATATCAAATTGATTGAATGAGTAAGTACTATTAGCCTTTTGTTGATTAACAAAGTCTATATGTTTCCAGAGGTGAGTAGTGTTTGTTAGTAAGTCTGCATTATGAAAACTATAATACCAAAAATATTTATCTAAAAAACTATAATCTGGTTTAGAATTACGATAAAAATATGCTGTGATAGTCAGGTATAAATATCGGTAAGGAATTAATCTTCCACCCTTAATATGCAAAATATTATCAAAAAAATCAAAAGTTTTAGCGATCGCTTTCTGAAAATTAGACCATACAGCTTCAATATGTTCTGTTTTTAGCTTATTAAGATATATATCAGTAATATTTTGTATCCCTGCATCGGGGAATTCAAGTTTTACTACTACAGCTAACATCTGAAGTAATGTCCAATCATCAACACTCGTATACAGACTGTTAGCAATAGACTCTCTAAAATTATTAATCAATTCCCGAAGGTAAAACCCAGAAATATTATTCTTTTTGTCTTCAATACGAAAAGTCTTAGCTACCACAATATCAAAGATATTCAAAGGTTTGCCAGCTTGATTAATCCGCTCAAATATTTGGCATACTTCTGCAACTTCAATACCTCGTAACTCAATAAAGGACATTCTATAATTATCTAAAACTTCTTTACATTTCGCTAGCTGTTGTCTATAAGGATGCTCAAAGTCACCATAGCCACATTTATGAAGATTTCTTTCAATATTGCCATAATCATTTTTAATATCTTCTAACTTGACTATCAGTTTTTCCTCATAACGTTTATTTTTAGCCTTGTTTAATTTATTTTGCCCATTGTTATCATCTATTTCATCCCAAAATAGAAATCTTTCGATATAACTTGTATCATCTGTAGGATCAGTAAATTTAATAGTCAAGTCTACATATAACGCTGGGTTAAACTTATTTTTACAATAAATATTATTCTTATCTCCATATATTGAGGTTAGAAGTGCTGTTGTTCTTTGTTGTCCATCTAAAATATATTGGTATTCGTTAGAGGAAAAATCGTCAGCAAGCTTAATACCCCCTATTTCTCTATGACTTTCAAGCTTGGTACTAGTTTTCCAAATTAAAATACTTCCTAAAGGGTAAAATTTATAAATACTATCCCAGAGCTTTTTAACATTCTCTTTCTCCCAAACAATATCTCGTTGAAAAGTGGGAATTTGATACTTTCTAGCTAAAAGATTATCTAAATAGGTAGCAATGGCAGAATTAGTTGGCTGAATGCGATCAGTGTATGTAGACATTAAATTAACCTTACCTAACGTTGAGTAAATATCAAGGTTGATGTGTGAATTTAACTTTTTTCAGTAAAATTCCATACAAAGGTAACTGATATTAAATTAAGTGGCAACTCAGATTTGAGAAAATCTCTGCAATCTTCCTTCCATGCCAACGTTGCCCTGTAAGCCTCCTGTGTGTATCAGCAACAAGCGATCGCCTCTACAAAAAAATCCCTGCTTTAGTAAATTCATCACTCCGTAAAACATTTTAGCCGTATATACGTAATCAAGGGGTACGCCATGTTCCTCCCTGAACTGCTGGCTGAACTGTAGCAACTCGTCGTTCACTTTTGCATAGCCGCCAAAGTGGTAATCACACACTAATTCCCAGTCAGCCGGTGAGGTATATGGTGCGGGTAAATCAGATGCGAGGTAATTTGTCAATAAACTTTCGATTTCTTGTGCAAGAAAAGCCGCATTTTTCAATACGGGAAAAGCGATCGCTCTTTGGTTTTGATGTAACGATAGCGCAATACCAGCCAGTGTGGTAGCCGTACCGCAGGCTACGCATATATAATCAAATGCGTAGGCGTAGCCAGCCGTAGGCATCGCATTACTAACTATCTCTGTGCAGCCGCGCACACCATTTAAATTACTACCACCTTCGGGAATGATAAACACCTCACCGAAGCGTTGTTGCAGATATTCCTGTAGCGCTACTGTGTTGCGCTGTCGATACGTTTCACGGCTCAGGTACACAAGCTCCATACCCTGTTGTACAGCAAAACTCAGCGTCGGGTTGAGTGGTAGCCTCTCCTCGCCACGAATTACACCAATGGTGCAAAAACCGAAAAGATTACCAGCCGCCGCAGTTGCATAGATGTGATTGGAATAAGCGCCGCCAAAAGTAAGCAGCGTCGTGAAATTTTTCTCCTGGGCTTCCAAAAGGTTGTATTTCAGCTTGAACCACTTGTTGCCGTTAACCCACGGGTGCATGAGATCGAGGCGCAGCACATACAGATCAACACCAGCGTGGCGGGCGATTTCGCTGTTGATTTGCTGTAGAGGAGGAGGAAAAAATATTAACGACATCGCTAAACATTATAACTTAGAATTTATATTCTCTCACGTTGATTATTGAAGATAAAAGTAATGGTAAACATTGAGTAATTCAATGGTAAGTCAATCAAAATAAAGAAGAATTCAGAACTCAGAATTCAGGAGCGGAGCCGGAGACAAACGACAAGCTCCGGTCCCAATCTTTCAGTCGGGGATTGGGACCGGCGCAGGAATTGTTGCACCACCAAATTTTCAATTTCGTGGGGGTGCAAAAACGCCGATTATTCATCCGCTTTTTCGGTAACAATACCCTTCTTGTATTCTGACTCCTGACTCCTGAATTCTGTTCGATAAATCTTTCTGATGGTTAGCTTTAGAAATTGGCATTTTACTAATTGAGTATTTCAGGTAAATATAAGAAACATAACACTTGCTCCAGAGCAGATAATATTTTTTTGGAGAAAATAAATGGTTGCACTCACACAACTTACTCAAGTTATTTCCAATCCAGGACGTTTGACGATTCAAACTGTTGAAATTGCTCCTCAAACAACTGCTATCCGTTGTCTTGACTGGGATAGAGAGCGTTTTGATATCGAGTTTGGTTTACGGAATGGAACGACCTATAATTCTTTCTTAATCCAGGGGCAAAAAGTTGCCTTAATTGACACATCTCACCGCAAGTTTGAGCAACTATATCTTGAGATACTGGTGGGATTGATTGATCCGACTAAAATAGATTACTTGATTATTAGCCACACAGAACCCGACCACAGTGGCTTAGTGAAAAATATTTTACAATTAGCTCCCTCGATTACTGTCGTCGGTGCTAAGGTAGCTATTCAATTTCTAGAAAATATGGTTCACCAGCCTTTTAAATCAATGCAGGTGAAAAGTGGAGAGCGATTAGATTTAGGCAACGGACACGAATTAGAATTTATCTCTGCGCCTAACTTACACTGGCCTGACACAATCTTGACTTATGACCACAAAACTTGCACTCTCTACACCTGTGATGTGTTTGGGATGCACTACTGTGATGACCACACCTATGATGAAAATATTACCTCAATAGAGGAGGATTTTAAATATTACTATGATTGTCTCATGGGACCCAATGCCCGGTCTGTTTTGGCAGCTTTAAAACGGATTGAAAAGTTAGAAATAGTCACAGTTGCCACCGGACATGGCCCTTTATTGCAACACTATATATCCGAATGGCTGGGACGGTATGAAAACTGGAGTTTAGAACAAGCAAAAACAGAGACATTAGTGGCCCTATTTTATGTTGAAGATTACGGCTATAGTGAGCATTTAGTTAGCAGCATAGCACATGGATGTGCGAAAACAGGGGTGGCAGTAGAATTAGTAGCTCTTAATAGTGCCGAGCCTCAAGAAGTTCGAGAATTAGTTGCACAAGCTTCTGGTTTAGTAATTGGAATGCCAGCCCAATCTTCGATGGTGGCTCAAGCTGCTTTAAGTACGATATTAGCTGCTGTTCACAAGAAACAGACAATTGGTTTATTAGAGTCAGGAGGTGGAGAAGATGAACCCGTTTACCCCTTACGCAATAAGTTTCAAGCATTAGGATTAACTGAAGGTTTTCCTCCTATATTAGTCAAGGAAATTCCTACTCAAGCAACGGAAAAACTTTGTGATGAAGCGGGGACAGATATGGGTCAATGGTTGACACGCGATCGCACCATTAAACAGATTAAATCTATCAATACTGAGCTAGAAAAAGCTTTAGGACGTATTAGCACGGGATTGTATATTATCACTGCCAAAAAAGGAGAAATTCAGAGTGCAATGTTGGCTTCGTGGGTAACACAAGCGAGTCTTGAGCCTTTAGGAGTGGCGATCGCAGTATCCAAAGATCGGGCAATTGAATCCTTGATGCACGTTGGCGATCGCTTTGTTTTAAATGTTTTAGAAGAAGGCAAATATCAAGGATTAATGAAACATTTTCTGAAGCGTTTTGCTCCTGGTGCAGACCGTTTTGCTGGAGTGAAAACATATCCAGCCACCAATGAATCGCCGGTTTTAGCTGAAGCTTTAGCTTACATGGAATGTGAAATTACTAGCCGCATGGACTGTGGAGATCATTGGGTAATTTATAGCACAGTTCAAACTGGAAGAGTTGCCAAGCTAAATGCACTTACCGCCACCCATCACCGCAAAATTGGCAATCATTACTAATTTATCATTTGTCATTTGTCATTTGTCATTTGTCATTATTTTCCCCTGCTTCCTACAGACGCGATGAATCGCGTCTCTACAAAGTCCCAAAAAACTATGTATAAATCTCCTGAAAATACCACAATTAACATGTACGAAATCAATCGAGCGCGCGTCGTGCGAACCTTGGAATTTATTCAAGATGTGATTGTGATTTGTTTGTGTATCGGTTTATTTAGCTTCATGGTGCTTCAGGTGAAAGATATGTTTCTCTCCTTACTTCCACCTCTAGATTTTCATGCTGTTACTGCCGATATTCTCTTTTTACTCATCTTAGTTGAGTTATTCCGACTGCTGATTATTTACCTACAGGAACATCGAGTATCTATTGGGGTAGCTGTTGAAGTTTCTATCGTTTCCGCCTTGCGAGAAGTCATTGTTAAAGGTGTTTTAGAAACAAGTTGGAGTCAAGTTTTAGCAACTTGCGCCTTTTTATTAGTGCTAGGAATACTACAGTTCCTCCGAGTTTGGCTACCTCCAACCTTTGAAGGTATCGACCCGGAACAAGAAGTATCTAAACGCTATAAAAACCAAGCTAAGTCTGAATTCATACAAACCAATAGTCATTAAGAGTAGGGAGTGGGGAGTAAGAATTTTAGATTTTAGATTTTGCGTTCGCGTAGCGTGTCGGAGACAAAAGTTGCGTGCGGGGGTTCCCGCCGTTGAGCAAACTTTTTAAGACGGATTTTAGATTTAAATTTAATCCAAAATCTAAAATCCAAAATCCAAAATTGAATTGCCCAATTCCCAATGCCCAATGCCCCATTATGAGGTTATTATGTCTGCAAATACTTTAACTACCAGCCATCCTAGAGATGTGCAGGTTGCTGAAATTGGTAAAAATACTCTGATTCTGCGATCGCGGACTTGGGAACGACTAAAATTTGAGGTTGAGTATTCCCGCCAACGGGGAACTACGGCGAATTCTTATCTGATTCAAGCTGATAAAAAGGTTTTAATTGATCCTCCTGGTGAATCTTTTACCGAAATTTACCTTCAGCAACTGGCGCAACATCTAGATTTTACTACCCTAGATTATATTGTTCTCGGTCATGTCAATCCCAACCGTAGAACCACCTTGCAAGTATTGCTTTCTCAAGTTCCTCAAGTGACTCTAATTTGTTCTCGCCCCGCCGCCAATGCTCTAAAAACCGCTTTTCCTGAATGGGAATCACGTATTCAAGCGGTGCGATCGGGAGATACTTTAGATTTAGGACAAGAACATCATCTATCATTTATCACCGTACCAACTCCTCGGTGGGCGGATGGACTTTGTACCTACGATACTGCCACAAAAATTCTCTACACAGACAAACTTTTTGGCGCTCATATTTGCGAAGATACCTTGTTTGATGAAGATTGGAAGGGATTAGATGCGGAACGTCGTTACTATTTTGAATGTCTCCATGCGCCCCAAGCCAAACAAGTTGAAGTAGCCTTAGATAAATTGTCGGTTTTGGGAGCCAGATGTTACGCCCCAGCACACGGGCCGGTTGTTCGTTACAGCCTTAGTCGTTTTACCTATGATTACCGTCAATGGTGTCAAGGTCAAAAATCTCAAGAATTGCGTGTTGCTTTGCTCTATGCTTCTGCTTATGGTAATACAGCAATTCTGGCGAATGCGATCGCTCAAGGTTTGATTCAAAATGGAATTAATGTTGAATCGATTAACTGTGAATTAGCAGACTCTGCGGAGATTAGCCGCATTGTAGAAACCTGCGATGGTTTGATTATCGGTTCACCCACTTTAGGCGGACATGCACCGACTCAAATTCAAACTGCTTTAGGAATAGTCCTCTCGGCGACGGCTAAAACTAAGTTAGCAGGGGTGTTTGGTTCTTACGGTTGGAGTGGAGAGGCAATTGATTTACTAGAAAGCAAACTTAAAGATGCTAATTATCAACTAGGATTTGAAACAATTCGGGTGCGTTTCAGTCCTACTCCTGAGATTCTCCAGCAGTGTCAAGAAGCAGGTGCTTCCTTTGCTCAAAACTTGAAGAAAACCAAAAAACTGCGTACTTCCCGGCAGATTGTGACAGAAACCCATGTAGATCGTACCGAACAAGCTGTGGGGCGGATCATTGGTTCTCTATGTGTTGTGACAACTCGTGATGAAGAAACCCACAAAGGCGTTTTAACTTCTTGGGTATCGCAGGCAACTTTTAACCCGCCAGGAATTATGATTGCGATCGCTAACGAGCAAAATGCAGATTTAATGCATCATCCTGGTGATAAATTTGTGCTGAATATCCTCAAAGAAGGAAGAAATGTGCGACGCTATTTTTCTCGTCACAGCACTTTAGGAGATAATCCCTTTGCAAATCTTGCCACACAAACTGCTCTTAATGGTTGTTTGATTCTGAATGAGGCATTAGCCTATTTAGAATGTACGGTGCAAAATCAGCTTGAATGTGGCGATAGATGGTTAATTTATGCCGTCATCAATCACGGTGAAGTCTTGGAAAATGATGGTGTCACTGCTTTAGAGCATCGCAAATCTGGCAGCTATTATTAACCTGACTTTTCACGGTATTTCAAAAACCTCACTTCTATTTCTCTCTCCTTTTAGGAGAGAGAAATAGAATTTTCCCCCTTAGAGCGTCGGGAAGGGGGTTAGGGGGTTAGGTTTTTTGTGGGCTTTCCTACATAACGTGAAAAGTCAGGTACACATAAGTTTTTTAGAGGTTGTTTGAAAAGTTTTTCGCTGTATCTTTGCACTTATTGATCCCCCCTAACCCCCCTTAAAAAGGGGGGAACCGGAATCAAAGTCCCCCTTTTTAAGGGGGATTTAGGGGGATCTAAAACGTTTTGCTACCGTGAAGAGGACTTTTCAAACATCCTCTTAGAGTTGCAATAGCATTGTTTCGGCTGACAATGTTACTTCTCTACTAAAAAAGCCCAATCAAGTATATGTTGTTCGTGTTCTGTGTGTTTATGTCCATAGAACTTTTCGTAAGCGTCCCAAGCCGCCTCACGCGCTAGGTAATGCCCTGATATAGAGTCTATGTCATCTATCAGAGAATCATAGGTGTGTCCATTCCATCCTGTGCGCTTACAGTCAACCGCTAAGTCACCGATATTAGTGTCTTCCCCAGATTGAGAACGTAACCAGTCTCCAAAGCTTATTTTCGGCATAATTGATTCCCCTTTCTTGTTTGCACTGATACGTATCGTTTTCTTACCACCAAGGTCTGTACAATCAATATACATACTTTTTTCATCGTCATTATTTATGCGGCTACCCTAAGTTATATATGTCTAGTGTGTCTACATCCTCATAGCCACGTATCTTTGAGATGTCTAATTACTCCAACAACTTTAGACATATAAGATAGAGGAAGATTCTCGCTCCAAGGGTTGAGCATAGTTAATGAGTATGAAAATCTACTAATAACTCATCTCAAACACATAAACCAGGGTAATTGAGCATCAGGTGAGCATCTTTAAGGGAGTGAAGGCTGAAAGTATTGTTATTATATGTAAATTTATGATTGAAGTTGAGCATCTAAGTAAAATATACGGTTCCACCCCAGCGATTACTGATGTCACTTTTAGCGTCGAACCGGGGGAGATTTTAGGGTTGTTGGGGCCAAATGGCGCTGGTAAAACCACAACTATGCGGATTCTGGCTGGTTATTTACCGGCAACAAATGGAAATGCCCGGATTGCTGGCTATGATGTCCATGAAAATTCCCTGGCTGTGCGCCAACGAATTGGTTATTTACCCGAAACACCGCCATTATATCCAGAAATGACGGTGGAGGGATTTTTACATTTTGTCGCCCGAATTAAGGGAGTATCAGCAGGCGATCGCCCCAATAAAGTAACAGCTGCGATCGAACGCTGTAATTTAGAAGATAAGCGGCGAGTGATTATTCGCAAACTTTCTAAAGGATATCGCCAAAGGGTAGGAATTGCTCAAGCGATCGTCCACGATCCACCAGCGATTATTTTGGATGAACCCACCGTTGGACTCGATCCTCGACAAATAATTGAGGTGCGGAATTTAATTAAAAGCCTCGCTGGGACTCACACAATTATTCTTTCCACGCACATTCTGCCAGAAGTAAGCATGACTTGTAGCCGTGTCGCTATTATCAATCGCGGCAAAGTTGTGGCAACTAATACACCCGATAATCTAATGGCACAGTTGACAGGCGGCTCAGGGTATGAATTGGAAATAGAAGGAGAAGCAGCCCTAGCGAAACAGGTATTGCAAAAAGTCGCGGGTGTGAGTCTGGTAGAATCAATTCCGACAGCCGGATTGCACGGTCATCAACCGCAGGAAAACCGCGCTTATCTGCGAGTGATATCGCAACCGGGAAAAGAACCAGGGCGCGATATTGCCACAACATTAGTGCGTGCAGGATTCGGTTTACATGAACTGCGGCGTGTTAACGCCACCTTAGAAGATGTATTCTTGCAACTGACCACAGAAGAAAAGAATTTCGAGACTGAGGTAGACTTAGCAGCAGACAACGAAGGAGAAGCAGCGTAAATGGGTATAGTGCTGAGTAATATTATTGCCATTTATCGCCGAGAGTTACAGAGTTATTTTGTATCACCTTTGGCTTATGCGATCGCATGCATATTTTGGTTCATCGCGGGCTTATTTTTCGTGATGATTTTGCTAGGGCCAGATGGCATTTTGACCGGAGTCGCGGCAATAGATTTACAAGGGCAACAACAGGGAGTGCCAGTACCGCCGATAGATGTCCCTTACGAATTTGTGCGAGCATTTTTGGATCGTATGGGGTGGCTATTGTTGTTTATCCTGCCAATTCTCTCAATGGGACTCTATGCCGAAGAACGTAAGCGGGGCACTTTAGAACTGTTAGCCACGTCACCAATCACCAATTGGGCGGTAGCTGTAGGTAAGTTGTTAGGCGTGATCACATTTTTTACCACAATAGTTGTACCCATGCTAGTGTTGGAAGCGATCGCAATCAGTGGATCAAATCCACCAATGACGCTCTCAATTCCCTTGCTGGGTCATTTGGGATTAATCTTGCTAGCAGCAGCAATTTTATCTGTAGGAATGTTTATTTCCTCATTAACAGACAGCACAATTCTGTCTGCCGTTCTCACCTTTGCAGTAATCTTATTATTGTTATTGATTGATTTAATCGGCAAAATTGTCCCTGGACCCGTGGGCGAAGCATTAGGTTATCTGTCGTTGCTAAAACATTACAACACCTTAATTCAAGGCATTTTTGATACTAGCGCCTTAATTTTATTCGCCAGTTACATTTTTTTGGGCATTTTTCTTACCGCCCAATCAATTGATGCACTACGCTTTCAAAGGCAATAGTTATTTGTCATTTGTCATTTGTCATTTGTCATTTGTCATTTGTCAAAAAATAGTGACAAGTAAAAATATATGCACGAAAATTGAGTGACTAGAAATCAGCAAGACAACTGAATAAATGGCAACAAAGCGTTTCCAAGAATTACAGGTTTATCAATTATCAGAAAAATTAGCAGATAAGATTTGGAAAATTGTTGAAGGATGGAATTTTTTTGCAAAAGATACGATTGGTAAACAGATTATACGTTCAGCCGATAGTATCGGTGCGAATATAGCGGAAGGTCTAGGAAGAGGTAGTTTTCAAGACAATAGACGTTTCATAAAAATAGCGAGAGGCTCTTTGAATGAAACTCAACATTGGTTAAGACGGGCTTACACTCGCAACCTTTTAACTACCGAGCAGATAAATACAATCAAAACAATCATTAACGAACTAGCGCCAAAATTAAACTCCTACCTAAACTCAATTGGCAATGTCCCAGATGACAAATGATAAATGACTAATGACAAATGACTAATGACTAATGACTAATGACTAATGACTAATGACTAATGACAAATAATATGAAGATAATTGCAAAAAAGAAACTGTGGAAATATCTATTTTTGTTTGGCCCGTTCCTAATTACTGTTGGCTTAACAGTTGGATTAGTCTCTGAACAGTGGGGATTAATTCCATTAGCATTTCTGATTACGGGAATTGTCATCAGTGGGTTGTGGATAATATGGCAAAGCTACCAAACTAACTGGTGGAAGCGTCGTTCTACCCAAGCTGGGACTAATGCCCTAATAGCGACTCTGGCAGTATTGGCAATTTTGGGATTGATTAACTTTTTAGGGACTCGCTATCACTTGCGGGCAGACTTAACAGAAACTCAATTGTTTACCCTTGCGCCCCAGTCACGGGAATTAGTGAGTGTCTTACCACAGCCAGTTAAAGTGTGGGTGTTTGATATTAGCCAGAATCCCCAAGACCGAGAACTGCTAGAAAATTATCAGAGGCAAAGTTCAAAATTTAAATATGAGTACATCGACCCCCAAGCTAGACCAGGACTTGCAGAAAAGTTTGGCGTTAAAGATTATGGGGAAGTTTACCTAGAATCTGGGAATAAACGGCAACTAGTACAAACAGTAAATGAAAATGAGCGCCTGTCGGAAGTTAGATTAACTAGTCGCCTGCAACAACTAACAAATTCAACCACAGCCAAAGTTTACTTACTGCAAGGTCATGGCGAACGCCAACTTTCGGCTGGGAAAGGTGCAATATCACAAGCGATTCAGGGATTAGGTGATAAAAGTTTTACAACATCACCCCTAAATCTAGCAGAAACTTCCAAAGTTCCTCAAGATGCGGCTGTCGTAATAGTAGCTGGTCCCAAGCGAGGGCTGTTTGAAGGTGAAGTCAAAGCCTTGCGAGAATATCTTAATCGGGGCGGTAACTTACTGCTGATGATTGATCCCAATACCGATCCCAAAGTTGACAGCTTGCTACAAGAGTGGGGTGTTCGTCTAGATAATCGTTTAGCAGTAGATGTCTCAAAAGATAGCGTGGGACTTGGCCCGGCTGCGCCCTTAGTGACAGAATACGGACAACATCCAATTACCAAAGATTTCGCTAACGGCATTTCTTTTTATCCGGTTGCGCGATCGCTGCAAATTACCTCTGTACCTGGTGTTGAGGCTACTCCACTGCTGCGAACCAAACCCTATCCCAGCAGCTGGGCAGAAAGCGACCTCCAAAGCGAAAAATTGGAGTTTAATGCAGATAAAGACCTCAAAGGCCCTCTAACCTTGGGCGTAGCCTTAACAAGAAAACTACCAACCAAATCTACTTCCACTTCCCAAGCTTCACCGACACCTTCACCCCTACCATCACCAACCACTCAAAGCAAAACTTCCCCCACTCCCTCATCTCCCCCATCTCCCTCATCTCCCTCATCTCCCTCATCTCCCCCATCTCCCTCATCTCCCCCATCTCCCCCTACTTCCTCATCTCCCTCATCTCAAACAGCCACCGAGTCCCGGTTAGTGGTTTTAGGAAATTCTAGCTTCGCCACCGATGGCTTGTTTCAACAGCAATTAAATGGAGATGTATTTCTCAACTCAGTTACTTGGCTGAGTCAACAGGAGAAGCAACCCCTTTCTATTCGCCCCAAAGAACCGAAAAACCGTAGAATAACCTTGACTACTACGCAAGCCAATCTTTTAATATTGTCGTCTTTGTTGGTTTTACCTTTAATTGGGTTGGTGGCGGCAGTTATTATCTGGTGGAAACGACGGTAAGAAGTGAGTTATGAGTTAGGAGAGACGCGATTAATCGCGTCTGTACAAGAGTTTGGAGTTATCAATATTAACTCTTCACTAATGCCCAATGACAAATGACAAATGACAAATGACAAATGACAAATGACAAATGACAAATGATTAAAAAATGAAATTGCCGCGAACAACTTTAATTTTGATACTGCTAGCGCTGGGTTTAGGTGGTTTTGTTTACTTCTATGAAATTAGAGGTGCGACTGTGCGAGAAGAAATTAAGGAGCAAAAGCAGCAAATTTTCTCTTTTGCCGTAGATGATGTGCAGTTTTTAACAGTCAAGACAAAAAAACTCACCCTGAATCTGGAACGTAACCCTGAATCTAATAATCCGAAGTGGTTAATCAAATCTCCGGTATCGGAACCAGCAAATGATGCTATTGTTTCTTATTTAATGGATTTGTTGGTCAAAGGTAAGAGCGATAGCACTTTATCAACTCCAGCAAAAGAGCTTGGAGAATTTGGCTTAGTTCAACCCCAAGCAACTATCAATATCACTCTGAAAAACCGACAAAGCCATCAGTTGATTTTGGGTAAATCTAACTTTAACGGTACTTTCTTGTATGCTCAAGCTGACCCTGCTGCTAAACCCGATGGGAATATAAATGTGCTGTTGGTATCTACAGATTTTGCAAATGCCGTGAATCGGGAACTATCAGAGTGGAAGCAACCTGTAGATAATAGTCAGAAACTTCCTCAGCTCACCATTCCTAAACCGAGTCCGACAAACAGCAAATAATTAATTAAAAATGTGGCGATATTATTATGACAAATCCGACAGCAACATTGCTGATTTCCTGCCCCGATCAACGGGGACTGGTGGCGAAATTTGCCAATTTTATCTATTCTAATGGTGGTAATATTATCCATGCAGATCAGCATACAGATTTTGCTGCTGGATTATTCCTTACCCGCATTGAATGGCAATTAGATGGATTCAATTTACCACGAGAATTTATTGCCCCTGCATTTAATGCAATTGCTCAACCTGTAGGCGCTAAGTGGGAAATACGTTTTTCTGATACAGTACCACGCATTGCTATTTGGGTAAGTCGGCAAGACCATTGTTTATTTGACTTGATTTGGCGACAACGCGCTAAAGAATTTATTGCTGAAATTCCTTTAATTATTAGCAACCATTCTAATTTAAAGTTAGTGGCAGAGCAATTTAATATCGACTTCCAGCATATCCCTATTACTAAAGAGAATAAATCAGAACAGGAAGCCCAACAACTAGAATTACTACGCCAGTACAAAATAGATTTAGTTGTATTGGCAAAATATATGCAGATTATTAGTGCAGATTTTATTAGTCAATTTCCGCAAATTATCAATATTCATCATTCATTTTTACCAGCTTTTATCGGAGCAAATCCCTATCACCGAGCTTTTGAACGTGGGGTAAAAATTATTGGGGCAACGGCTCATTATGCCACTGCTAATTTAGATGCAGGGCCAATTATTGAACAGGATGTGGTGCGAGTCAGTCACCGTGATGAAGTTGATGATCTGGTTAGAAAGGGCAAAGATTTGGAGAGAGTTGTATTAGCAAGAGCGGTGCGATCGCACTTGCAAAATCGTGTATTAGTATATGGCAATAGAACAGTAGTATTTGAGTGATTTTATCTCCGAACGAATGTAATTCGCAGCTATACAAACAAAGTCCGAGTCGGAGGACTTTATTGAAAGCGGCGGGAAACTCCATCCCCAGGTGTCTGTAGAGGGATAGCCGCCCCGCCGCTTTAGTCATTAGTCAAAAGTCATTGGTCATTGGTACTAATGACTAATGACTAATGACTAAAAACTCCATCCCCTTGTGGGTGGAGTTTTTTATAAAAATAGTTATTTCCCGAATTGCCGTAGCTGTTTTAGCTGACTGTGGACAACTTCTCCACTACGGTTAAAAGCCAGGGTATAAAATCATCCTCCTAAAGTTAGAATTCAGAATTCTGAATTCTGACTTCTGAATTCTTTTTGTAAACTACTTTCATGGCTGCTTTATGTTCCGACCTTAAGGGAAAAGGGCATTCTATGTAAAGACAAGGAACCTTGATATCAAGCAGCCACTAAACAGATGATTTCACAAAAATCCTTTATATTCCCTCATCGGCTAAGGCAAATCGGAGGCATCATTGTTTTAGCGATCGCTTATTATGGAATGGCTGAAATTTCCCGGCAGCTTGCCTCCACACCCCAGAATGTGACTCCAGTTTGGCCTCCAGATGGAATTGCTACTGGGGGTGTTCTGTTGTTTGGTAACTGGATGGGGTACGGTGTTTTGCTGGGTTCATTTCTCGCCAACTTCTGGGCGTTCCAAGATCCAACTAGTTTCTTATCCCTGGTGATTTCAACGCTGCCAGTTCTGTTAATTGCGATCGGAACAACCCTGGGGACTCTGTTGGGTGCCTTCCTGCTGCGGAAAACTACCAACTATCACTATCCCTTAGAACGTGTCACCAACGTATTCAAATTTTTGATCTTAACCGGCATGGTAGGGCCGATCGTCAATGCAACTGTGGGAGTGGCTTCCTTGGCGTTGAGTGGTAAAGTTCCTTGGACAGCGTATGGGATGGTCTGGCTAACCTGGTGGATTTCTAATGTTTCGGGAATTTTTATCGTCACCCCGATTCTGCTTAGTTGGGGGCAATTCATTCAAAAAAACCGACATCCAATCTGGCAATGGTTATCCCTGAGTTCAACTTCAGAGGATTCTGAAAATCTCCCTGATCTTCAACACTCAAGAGCAAACTCACACCCTTTAAGATTCTGGTTAATCGTAGAGCCAGTTATCCTGATAGGGTTGGTCATTCTGATCACCAAAGTTGCTTTTGGTAAGGGATATCACCTAGAGTATATGTTAATTCCGACGTTGATCTGGTCTGCCTTTCGACTGGGGCAACCGGGTGCAACGCTGTTAACTTTTATTGTGGCTGCGATCGCAGTGATTGCAACCGTCAATGGAAAAGGTGGTTTTGTGACTGCGGATCTGAACGAATCTTTGATGCAACTGCAATCGTTCATTGGCGTGATTACACTCACCATTCTGGTGTTGACAGCAACGATCGCCGAACGAACACAAGCAGAAACCAAACTGCGTTTAGCTTTTGCCGAATTAGCTAAAACCAATGAAACTCTGGAAGTTCGAGTTCAGCAGAGAACTGAAGAATTGAATCAAAAGAATACAACTTTTAAGCAAGCCCTACAAACACTCAAACGCACTCAATTGCAGATGATTCAGAGTGAAAAAATGTCTGCATTGGGACAGATGGTGGCAGGGGTTGCCCATGAAATCAATAACCCGGTTAATTTTATTCATGGCAACTTGACTTATGTTTCTGAGTATATCCAAGACTTGTTGAGAGCATTGCAAGCTTACCAACAACACTATCCCAATCCACCTGAAGCCCTGGACGCAGAATTGGATAAGCTTGAACTGGATTTTTTACAGTCAGATTTGACCAAGATTCTTCAGTCGATGGAAATTGGTACCGAGCGCATCCGTACAATTGTGTTATCGCTGCGAAACTTCTCCCGCTTGGATGAATCAGAATTGAAAGCGGTAGACATTCATCAAGGGATTGATAGTACCTTGGTGATTTTGCAACATCGATTGGAAGCGACAGGCGATCGCCCACAGATCCAGCTTATTAAAGAGTATGGTCACTTACCACTGATTGAATGTGATGCTAGCTCCCTGAATCAAGTGTTTATGAATCTTTTGAACAATGCTGTTGATGCATTAGAAGAATCTAATCAGGGGCGATCGTTCCCAGACATTTCAGCCAACCCCAATGCTATCTGGATTCAGACTCGTCAAATCGATACAAACCAAGTGATGATTATGATTTCTGACAATGGGATAGGCATTCCAAAAGAGATTCGCTCTAAACTATTTGATCCTTTTTTCACCACCAAAGCTGTTGGTAAAGGCACTGGTTTGGGTTTGTTTATGAGCTATCAAATTGTAACTGAGAATCATGGCGGTAATCTTTGGTGTGAGTCCACACTGGGGCAAAGCACAAAGTTTGTGATTGAGATTCCTGTAAAAGCTCAGAGAATTGCTTAAGTAAGTAGAATATCAGCACGAGTGCATGGGGCATGATATATAGCGCTTCTCTGTTGAGTGTGCAATACAGACCTAACCCCCAGCCCCTTCCCTACTAGCGTTGGGGAGCAAGATTCAAAGCCTCTCTCCTTTTAGGAGAGAGGTTTGGAGAGAGGTCAAAGTGTATTGCATCCATTCGAGAACCGCTACATCGGCGATCGCATTTGCTATATCGGCGACTCCATTTGCTATATCGGCGATGCCTACGGCGGGCTTCGCCAACGCATTTGCTATATCGGCGATGCCTACGGCGGGCTTCGCCAACGCATTTGCTATATCGGCGATGCCATTTGCTATATTGGCGACTCCATTTGTTATATCGGCGACTCCATTTGCTATATCGGCGACTCCATTTGTTATATCGGCGACTCCATTTGTTATATCGGCGACTCCATTTGTTATATCGGCGATCGCATTTGCTATATCGGCGACTCCATTTGCTATATCGGCGATGCCTACGGCGGGCTTCGCCAACGCATTTGCTATATCGGCGATGCCTACGGCGGGCTTCGCCAACGCATTTGCTATATCGGCGATGCCATTTGCTATATTGGCGACTCCATTTGTTATATCGGCGACTCCATTTGCTATATCGGCGACTCCATTTGTTATATCGGCGACTCCATTTGTTATATCGGCGACTCCATTTGTTATATCGGCGATCGCATTTGCTATATCGGCGACTCCATTTGTTATATCGGCGATGCCTACGGCGGGCTTGGCCAAGGCATAGTAGCATTTTGGAAGCGATCGCCTCACTCAGATGTGGTAAGCAAATGCCCACCCTACTTTTTGCTAGGATAATATACGATCAATTTTCAAGGATCTGAGGGTTTAAGCTTCCCCGGTCTGAAGACGCGGGGATTTCTGAAGAGTCCATAAAAGAACTTTCTTAGGTTGACTTAAACAACCTCTACTGATTCCAGCCAAATTAAATTTAGCTATCATCGCTACTTTGCGAATAATATTCGCGGCTCCGTTACAGTCCGCGTTTATTTTGATTCCGCTTGCTGTTTTAAACAAACCTCTGCTGATTCTAATACCACTGCTTTTCCACCCGTCGGGTTTTGCACCGATTGTAGGTAGAACATCATTATCTGGGAACGATGTCTTAGAGGTATAGCTTTCTTCGGTTTCGATAAAATCTATTCCGTATTGTTTACACAGTTGTTCAATACGGTCTTTTAGTTTAGCTGTGGGAATCTGAACAAACTTTTGATTGTTCTTTTTACCCATGTCAGCGCCGTCTTTTTGCCCGTCATTCCATCCAAAAACGATAGTGCCGATTTTATTCTCTATGCAATGGTTAATTACAATTCTTGCAGCTTTGTTTACAGCATCTCGCATTGTACGATTACGTTTTTCTGTAATTACTGCAAGTCGACTTGACCAAAAAGAAAGCGGTTTTCCTTCTTTGATGTTGGCAACTGACTTGTTGTACCACTGATTAATGCTTTTGAGATGCAATCCGTCAACGATAAAAGATGTTCCAGTATTTGATACACAAGTCAACCAGTTATCTATTCCGTGGTCAATTCCTAATACATTAGACTTATCAAGCGAAACTTTTGTTGTGTCTTTTTTGTAGACAAACTCAGCATAAAAGCATCTGTTTCTTGGTAAAATTCTAACCTCTCTGATATCCTTGAAATCTAAATTTGACGGCATTGGTAGATAAAAGGCATCAACACCAAACCAAGTTTTTACCAAACTTCCTAAAGGAAATCTCAGCATCCCGTCTTTTAGTTTTATGGATCTTCCGGTAAAAGTAGCAACTGCTAAACCACCAGATGTTCTATAATTTGGCAGTCTTGGTTTTTGAGTAACCGTACCGTTTTTTATACCTTTCAACAACCCAACAAAAGACTTAAAGGATTCTGCAACGCCAGTTAGAATCTGTTGGGCTGTATCAGAGTAAAGTGCTTGATAATGTTTGTTTTTTTGACTCAAACCAACTGCGGTAATTAAATCCACTCTGCTTGGAAATTTGCCCGTCTTAAAATAAAACTGTCGAGAGTAGTAAATACCACAGTTAATTAAGTTATTGGCTTCTGTGCAAACTAGAGGAGAACTGGTGGTGTCGAGTTTGTCTCAGTGGTATTAGTGAGATTGGAACTGATACACCAGAAAGTGCTTATCTGATGACGGAACTGGGTATTTTGCTGTATCAACGTTTACAGTCTGCTCCACTTTTTCGGTATGCCTTGGTGGGCGTGGAAGTAGATGAGTTTAGAACTTATAGCGAATTGATTGAAGAGTCTTCTACTTTGGCGTTTCCGGGATTGGTTTTAGCTGAAACAGTTTGGCAAGCAGTTGGCTCCTCTTCAGCGTTCACACCATTCAGCCCTAGATATGTTTGGAAACTCTATGAAGGTGAAGTCTATAAACCACTAATGGCATCGCCAGACTTGAAGAGCAAGCTGAATGAATTGCTGGCTGTGGGGTAAATGCATTCATTGGAGGCGATCGCAGCATAACAAGTCGCTGCACCGGAACATCCCAATATGGTCAAATGAGTAGCAGAGATTATTTGCATCTAGCAATATGAATCTTATCAAGTACCCAAGATAGATGTAATAGTATCTAAAATGTGCTATCTACTCAATACTGCTAAAGGTAGGATTGAAAATTAGGGTTTTTCTACATAAAATTAAAAATCTAAAATTAAAAATTGGTAACACTGATGGTTAGGAGTGTTAGAGTTTCAAGAAATTCACCGGAACTTTTCAGCGGGTATTCATGCTGAAGAAACTACAGAAAAAGCAAATTTCGATAATTGCGGGTGCAGCACTGTTTGCCTTTTTAGCTGGGGCAATGGTATCAGCACCTGAGATTGGCAAGTCTTTGGGTAAATGGCTCAAACTGAGTCAAAACCAAGCAGAGCAAACATCAGAGGGTAACATTGCCCAATCCGCCGTCTTTGCGCTGGTATCAGAATCTCTGCCAGAACGGGCGGCAAAACTAGCAGCGATCGCAGCACAGTCTAGTTCGCCAGACCGAAATCGCGCTCGTTATCTTTTGGCGAGTGATTACATTGAAAGAACCCAAGCAAAAAAAGCGCTGGTTTTACTGGACGGATTAGAGAAAGACTATGCCATTCTTGCGCCCTACATTTTGCTGAAACAGGCGCAGGCAGAAGATATACTGGGCGAGGATGGCAAAGCTTCGGATCTCAGGCAAAGCGTGCTGAAACAGTATCCCAAAGAAGCGGCCAGCGTGAAAGCACTATATCTGATTGCTCAACCGAAGCAACAAGAAACCGCGATCGCTCAATTTCCTTCTAATCCTCTGACTTGGGAAATTATTCGCAAACGCTTGCAAGAAAATCCCAATCAGCCACAATTACAATTAATTTTGGCTAAATATGCCTATGACCAACCAGGGATAGTGGGCGTTTTGGATCAGTTAGTAAAAGAGTCTACCCTGAAAGCCGAAGACTGGGAACTGATTGGTACAAGCTATTGGGAAAATAATCAATTTCTGAAAGCGGCGAATGCTTATGCCAACGCACCCAAAACATCGCGCAACCTCTACCGCACCGCACGGGGGTTACAGGTAGGAGGCAAAGATCAAGAAAAAGCGATCGCTACCTATAAACAACTAGTACAGCAATTTCCAAATAGCGAAGAAACTGGAAATGCTCTACTGCGTTTAGCAGAAATGGCAAAAACACCTAAAGACGGCTTACCCTATCTTGAACAGGTAATTAGTAAATTTCCCAAACAAGCTGGTACTGCACTGGCACAAAAAGCCAAAATTCTCCAAGCCACGAATAATCAAAAGTCAGCTAGCCAAGCGTGGCAATTACTCATAGCCAAATACGGCAATTCTGACGAAGCAGCAGAGTATCGCTGGAAAATCGCCCAAGACAAAGCCAAAGCTAAAGATTACGTCGGTGCTTGGCAATGGGCAGAACCAATTGTCACCAACAATCCCAACAGCATTTTGGCTCCGAGAGCAGGCTTTTGGGTAGGAAAATGGGCAGCTTTGCTAGGGAAACAGCAGCAATCTCAAACTGCTTATGAGTATGTGATTAGTCAATTTCCCTACTCTTACTATGCATGGCGAGCCGCGACGATGCTGGGGCTAAATGTTGGCAACTTTGACAACGTGCGCGTCATGAACCCAGAAGTAATCGCACAAGAGCGTCCATTACCGCCTGCTGGTTCTGAAACTTTCAAAGAATTATATCTGCTGGGTCAAGACCGCGATGCTTGGTTACAATGGCAGACAGAATTTCAGAACAAAATTCAGCCAACGGTAGCAGAGCAATTTACTGAAGGGTTGATGCGGCAGGCTAAGGGCGAAAATCTCATCGGAATTGATAAAATTTCTAAATTGGAAGATCGGGAAATACCAGCTGAACTTGCCCAATATCAAACTTTAAGCAAGCAAATTACCTACTGGCAAGCCCGTTATCCATTTCCCTATCTCCGGGAGATTGAAAAGTGGTCTACTGAGCGTAAACTCAATCCTCTGTTAGTTACTGCCTTAATTCGTCAGGAGTCACGGTTTGAGCCAAAAATCAAATCCGTTGCTAATGCTACTGGTTTAATGCAGCTGTTGCCGAGTACAGCTCAATGGATTGCCCCACAAATCAAGGTGGATATCAAAACTATAAACTTAGAAAATCCCAACGATAACATCATGCTGGGTACATGGTATTTGGATCACACCCATCAGCAATATAACAATAACTCCCTGTTAGCGATCGCTAGTTACAATGCTGGCCCTGGCAATGTCTCCAAATGGTTGCAAACTCTAACTACAAAAGATCCAGATGAGTTTGTTGAACAAATTCCCTTTGATGAAACCAAAAATTATGTGCGGCAAGTATTTGGCAACTACTGGAATTATCTGAGGCTTTACAACCCTGAGATTTCTGGCGTTGTCGCCAAGTACTCGACTACACACCCACAACTACCGGCGCGATAATCTGAGAAAGTTATGAGTTGTGAATGTTGAGTTAAAGCAATTTTCAGGTAAATAGACCAGGCGGTAGGGGCACAGCAATGCTGTGCCCCTACGACAGATGTGGTTCAAATACATGAAACCTGCTGTAAAGCAATTTTTTAATTCAAAGTTCACAACTCATAGTCTAGTGATGTGTCACGAAATTTTACACATAGTTAAGGTGGGGCTGCGCCTACGCTGTTTTTTCTGTTGAGAGGGTGAGGCGATTGATGTAATTTACAACTCAAAAGCACAGACGTAACTTAGATCATTCAAAATTGCTAAGACCCATCATTTGATAAGCAATAAAAGCAGTATCAAAGGGTTTGAGGTAATTAACATTCGTGGAATCACTAGGTAAAACGTCAGAGTTGACGGCTGTATTTATCGATGCGCCACTATTGTTATTTTTAGCTGTATGAAGGCTAATGATTTTAGACATAGAATTAATCCAAAGAACAATATGTGCAGAATTTATCAAGTTTGTAAGTTTCATAGAGTTATCCCCAACTAGAACAAAGTACAATTAGTCAGTGATCTCTAGAAGAGAGTCCACTGTTTTTTGAAGAAGAATTCAGAATCCAGAATCCAGAATTCAGAATCCAGAATTCAGAATCAATCAGTCGGGGATTCAGCGCTGCATTGCGGTCTTGGGGTCTCCCCCGCCGCAGGATGCGCGATCGCTTTGCGGACGCACCAGAAGCGCTGTAGAGGAGCAACTTTGTAAGAGAGACCCGCGACTGAATTGTTGCACCACACTTCGGGGCTGCTCTGTTACCACCAAAAATTCTAGTTTTGCGGGGGTGCAAAAACGCCGATTATTCATCCGCTTTTTCGTTCAGAATACCTTTCCTGTATTCTGACGACTGGCGCCAATATTGCTGTTTGATAAATTGGGAATTTGGCTAATTAAGTTTGCATACCAATATGCTAGAAAGTATTTCTGATAGAAGCAAATGTTTTTGTTTCTTAAATACATAAATAAAAGTGATTGTAATTAATGCTTTTGAGCTTACTTAGCACTCTCAGATGGTAGCGTTGGCGCAGTCCACACTTCTCTACGAGACGCTGCGCGTAGCAAGATCCCGAAGGGTACGACTTAGCTCAGTGACCACCGCAGGTATTGCAGTCACAACAGCCGTCAGCATCACAGGTTCCATAAATTCACTACAAATAAGCTGATAGTGTCAAAATGTTATATGTATAGTTTATTTACAAAGTCATTTATGCCGAAAGCAATTTGGAATGGAGCAGTTTTAGCCGAGAGTGATAATACCGTAGTTGTGGAAGGCAACCATTATTTCCCTGTTGACACCATTAACAAGCAGTACTTCACAGAAAGTAACACCCACACCACTTGTCCTTGGAAAGGCGTCGCCAGCTACTACAGTATTGACGTTGATGGGGAAATTAATAAAGACGCTGCTTGGTACTATCCCAGCACTAAAGAGAAGGCTAAGAATATTGAAGGTTATGTAGCCTTCTGGAAGGGTGTAAAAGTTGAGGCTTAATAAAGGTTCCTGGAAGTATTTTATTTTCAGGGAATTGATATTATGTTCGGCTAATTGCCCATAAAATAATTAGCCCGCACAGAGAGAAGTCTGAGCGGGCTTCGTATTTAAACTACTTAGCAAATTTATTCTAAGACGTAATTATACTTATGCCTTGGGAAATGCTGCTTGCTTTCTCTTCGCCAGCCAAGTCAGACTACCAGCGATCGCACTTGATTCTGTCTCAATATAAAATCACCAGAGTTGATAGTAACATGGTGCGTGATAGCAAAGCCGTAATACACCCTACTGCTACAGGTTTTTAACAACACCAAAAACTTTCATTCAATAATGTTTCTACATCATTAGGAAAAGGACTATCATCAGGAAATTTTGTTTCATATTCCTTAGTGATGTTTTTATGTGCATTTTTATAACATTCATTATATATAGTTAAGAAATAATTACGCAGACTAGGGGAATCTCGAAGAATACGACTTAATTCCTGTTGTGTGCGGCTAATTGTTGCTTCCCAACCGCCATAACATTCTGGTAAATTTACATAATTCCGTTTTAAGGCGTGTTCAAATAAAGTTGTCAAACGACTTTCTAATTCACGTCTATCTCTCCTCCCCAATCCTTCTATCTCCTCAATTAAATTTTCCCAGTCTACATTGCTATAATCTTGGGATTGTAAGCTATTGACAGTCTGCTCAATCCACAATGCAAGGTCTGTTTCATAGAGAGTTTTTACTGGTGATTGAGTCATAATTAATTAAAAACTTGAGGGTGCTTTAGTAATAGTTTAACCAAAGGGTTAACAAAATTTTAAAAGCATAGCGATACCTACGGTGGGCAAAGCCCACGCATTTTTTTGGGGCGTTCTACGTGGGTAGTTATGAATATATCAGTATTTTAACTCACATCATCGGTAGCTTTAGGAAGACCTGCATTTCTGGACTATGGTTTCATCTTGAATTTTAATGATCCAAGTGCAATACAAAAGCAGCAAATAGCTATAATTGCGCGATCGCTTGGTGTGCGGTTTACTGCCACTGATATAACTTTATAATTAAGGCTAACAAGCAAAAGGCATGACCTAAAAAAACAAGCGGAGCCATTTGTTACGGTAACTTCTATACTAATCAGGTTTGCTCAAGCATTTGCTAGAAATAAACAAACTTTTGTTACTAAGGTGCCAGCATTTATAACAAACGAGTACCCCATTACGATAAATAAGTACCCCATTACGATAAATAAGTACCTCATTACGATAAATAAGTACCCCATTACGATAAATAAGTACCTCAATACGATAAATAAGTACTTCAATACGATAAAGGAGTACCCCAATACGATATCGGAGTACTCCATTACGATATAGGAGTACCCCATTACGATACAGGAGTACTCCATTACGATACAGGAGTACCCATTTATAATTAATGCTTAATTTGTTAGCTTAGATTTTAAGAATTTGTTATAATGATTACGCGATCGCTGCGATCGCAGCAAATGAGTATCCATTTATAATAAATGCTTAAGCTGTTGTTGCTAACAGACAAACATTCGTAAAGTCCGTGTCTGTCTTCGTAACGAGTGGACAAGCTGTTGTGATCACGGCAACTTTATTTGTAACGTTGCTGCTGCAAAAGTACTTAAATTATTCTTGTGAAGAGGATTTTCTTTAAGCTTTGCATCGCACGAGTAGCAACATTATGCTGATGCCAAGCTTGATAGAAATCGGGGTAAGGCATATTCTGGGCGCACTTCCAAGCTAAATTGTAGTAATCATCCAATCGCCAATAACTACTTAAAGCTTTCACTACAGCAATGCGATGCTGATTATTCTGTATAATTTCCCCTAAGCTTGATGCTGCGTTCCTACGGGTAGAGTCATCCACAGTAGTTGATTGCAGCAGTTGCAGCAAGGCGGCGATCGCTTTTTCATTGCCTGGGTCTATTTTCTCTAAGCTATATGCTGCATGCCTACGGGTGTAGTTATCCAGATTAGTTGATTGCAGCAGTTGCACCAAGGCGGCGATCGCAAATTCATTCCCAGTGCCGATTTGTCCTAAGCTATATTCTGCCTGCATACGGGTGTAGTCAGACACATTAGTTGATTGCAGCAGTTGCACCAAGGCTGCGATCGCAATTTTATTGCCTGGGTCAATTTTTCCTAAGCTTTCTGCTGGCTGTATACGGGTGTTGTCATCCAGATTAGTTGATTGCAGCAGTTGCACTAAGGCTGCGATCGCAAATTCATTGCCAGTGCCGATTTTCCCTAAGCTTGATGGTGACCACCCACGGGTGTCGTCATCCACATTAGTTGATTGCAGCAGTTGCACCAAGGTAGCGATCGCAATTTTATTACCTGGGTCGATTCTCCCTAAGCTATATACTGCCCTCTTACGGGTGTCATCATCTAAATTTTTTGATTGCAGCAGTTGCACCAAAGCAGCGATCGCATTTTTATTACCTGCGCCGATTTTCCCTAAGCTTTCTGCTGCCTCCCTACGGGTATAGTTTTCCACATTCTTTGATTGCAGCAGTTGCACTAAAGCAGCGATCGCAATTTCATTGCCAGTGCCGATTTCCCCTAAGCTTTCTGCTACCCTCTTACGGGTGTTCTCATCCACATTTTTTGATTGCAGCAGTTGCATCAAGGCAGCGATCGCTTTTATACGGTCTGTCTGTTGCAGTGCTGACCAAGCTTCCTGTCCAATTGAACTTAAACCATTAATTGTCCACTTGACAATTTGCGCTACTATTTCATCTGCTCTAGAATAACCTTTAAACTCTGTGATTCCTGCGGCAGCTAAAAAATAAGCGCGATATTCATAAAATCCTTTTTCTCTATTCCACTTACCGCATCCGTCTTTAAAGTTCACTAAAGCATCAATAAACTCTTGCTTTTGCTGTTTGAGGTTTTCTTCTGGTCGCCCTAACCAAAGTAATATTGTTTGCTTCCATTGCGGTTCAAAGATGCGATAAGTTCCTTGACTGGGATTTTTGGGAATGTGGTTGAGAAAGAAATGCCAGTCATCAATTGCTTTAGCAGCAAAGTACTCTTGAAATGAGGCATGAAAGAAAGCATAAGCAGGTTTTCTATTTGTATCTATCCCTACACAGTTCAGCCAGCCGCGATTTAGTGCCAGTTTTAGCAGCGACTTTTCATCATTAGCATCTCCCAAGAAGCGATTTACAAAATCCTGCCGCAAGCGAAAACGGGTTGCTTCTTTGTCTATTGCTTCTCTAGCTAATTCCCCCAATTTAATATTAAGTTGCTGACGCTGGTCATAGTTTGTAGCAAATTCCTCTTTTTTCCACTTGTAGAAGTCATCAACAAATTGCTGATAGAGTCCCGCTTGAGTATCGGGTAATTTACCATCTCCTGATTGCCAACTCAAGCAAAGCAGCGTCAACCGCAGAGGATTTTTCACTAAATCCTGAATCCGTTCTTTACCTGATTTCTTTAAGGCAGTGCATAACTGTTTTCCAGTTTCGGGAGCAGTAAACCATTTGTGAATAAATTTCTCTACTTGTTCTGGATAAGAAAAATCTAAACTGCGATAAGTATCAAAATCATCAAGTGCATTACTGCTGCCATCCCACAGATTAACCCGACAAGTCAGCACAATTCGCGCTTGAGAAATTAATCCTGCTTCACGGAATTGTCGGGCAATTTCTGTTAGAGGATTACCTGAAGATGCGGACATTTCATCTAACCCATCTAGCAGCAACCACACATTATTTTGATTAAATAGAGCAACAAAATCATCCTTCAGTTGCTTAGTGGCTTCAGCTTTACCTCTTTTCTCAGCCACCTGAGTTAACCAAGTCTCGAACAGATAAGATTTTAGTTCCTGACCTCGCAAATCTGCTAAAGATACCCAAATGACAATCGACTGGTCAATCTCACGAGATACCCAAGCAGCAATCTGCTGTAATAGTGTTGTCTTTCCTGCTCCTGGTTCACCAATAATCGCAATTCGCTTACCTTTACTTTTAGGCGTGTTCTTCTGTTTGAGAACTTCTTCAAGAAAAGCATTATGCTCAAATGTTTTGGTGATTTCTGTTTCCTTGTACAGTTCTGAACCCTGTTCTGGAGAAATATCGCTCTGACGTTTAGATTGTTTTTTACGCTCAATTAATCCTAGTGGTACGTAAACATCATCAACTTGCAAGGCTACCCCTTGAGTTGATGTCAGAGGATTTGTAGTCAGCTTTCGCCGTTCTGCCAACAATTCACGGCAGACTTTACGCCAGTCATCAGGAGTTAACTTTGTCTCATCCTCCCCTTGAGACGTCTGTAGTCAAAACGTGAAGTTATTAGTTTGGTTATTTATCTGTCCTTGATTTACAACCCCAATTTTTTCTGCTAGCTGCGTCAGATTTTGAATTGTTGGCTGTTGAGACTTGAGGGTATTTTCTATTTCTTGAATTTTTTGAGTGAGTTTTGGTTCTGCTTTTGCTGCTGCTTCCACTTCCACAACAGCTTGAGCAATTTCTGGGTCTTGGTCTGCTGCTGCTTTTAGTTCCAGCACTGCTTGACCATAATCTAATCGCTGCGGTTCATTTGCCTCAACAGCAGTGGTGAGTAATGGCGATTTATTCTTCTGGCGGAGTAATCCGATTAACTTACCAGGAGCCGTCCATAAAGCACCACCAATGTTTTCGCCGATTTTCTCTTGTGCTTTAGTCCAAAGTGTAGTTGCGATCGCAGTAGCAACAGCCGTCAGTGTTACAGTTACCATAAATTCACTACAAATTGAGTTTATGTAGAAATTATTTCAATTGACACAAATAGTATCACGAAAAAGCTAGGCGATTATTAGTGATATAAATTAATACAGTTCAGATAAGACCAAAACAATTGTAGAGACGGCGATTTATCGCGTCTCAAAAACCCAAGCGTATTGTGATAGAAATCAGTCTTTTAACCCGCGCAGGCGGGTTTTGTTTGTGTAGCCGCGACTTATAGTCGCCAGGATACTAATACCAATTCAATTAATGATTGCAACACATCCTTGGGTAAAGACGCGATGAATCGCGTCTCTAACACATCCTTGGGTAAAGACGCGATTCATCGCGTCTCTACAAATGGTCTGTTTGTCGCATTCTTTTTTCAAATTGGTATAAAATGGGGCGTTAAATTTTGGCGTAACGCACCCTAAGAAAATATCTGAAACCTAATATGAATTAACAATTATTAATTAGACGCGCCCTTTCCTGCTACAGGATGAATTATTTCCTCCAGCGTTTGCAGTAATTCTTGCTCGTTATAAGGTTTAGAAAAGTAAGCCCTAGCACCCAATTGCATAGCTAGTTGGCGATGTTTGTTGCTGCTACGAGAAGTCAGCATTGCAACTGGGATATTTTTTGTATCCGCGTCTGAATTTACCTTACCTAAAAAGCCATAACCATCTAAGCGAGGCATTTCAATATCGCAAATTACTGCCTCAACTCTCAATCCACTATGGAGTTTTTCTAAGGCATCTTGACCATCTTTAGCTTGTTCTACTTGATACCCTCCTTTTTCAAGAGTCAACGCTAAAAAGCGGCGAACATTAATCGAGTCATCGACGATTAAAATTGTGCCTTTCTGCTTAACAGATGCTGCTGATATTTTGTCTTCATCAAATATGAGGAACGGTGTTTTTAACCTTGCTGATGGTAATTGAGTGCCTTTGGGACTCCGCCGATTTGTAGCAACCCAATACAGCAACTCATTGACATTAACTAGTGGCACTACTCGACCATCACCGAGAATTGTGCAGTTGCTAAAGCCTTCAGGTAAAGGTATATTTCCCTCCACTTGGCGAATAGCAACTTCCTGTTCACCCCAGCAACGGTCTATTGGGATTGCTACTGGCTGATTATTACCTTTGACTACTAACACGCTGCTAGTATTAATTGCTGGCGATCTTTCCAATTCTGGGTTATCGTAGCGCAGGCAATTAAACTCTAAATAACGAGTCAGGCGAATCAGTGGCAGCATGGTTCCTTGCCAATTTAGAACTTCGCTACCTGCCATTTGGAAAATTTGATCGTTTTGAAGTAAAGATATTTCTGAAATGACATCTGTGGGAAATGCCAATACCATTTTGTTAATTTCTACTAGCAGAACTCGCGCAACGGAAAGTGTAAATGGTACTGATAGAGTAAAGGTAGTACCAACTCCAGGTTCCGTATCAACTTTCACATCACCTCGAATCAGTTTCAGGTTGTTGCGAACTACATCCATACCGACACCGCGACCAGATAATGCTGTCACATGCTCGGAGGTGGTAAAACCTGGTTCAAAAATTAGTGATAACAGTTCTTCATCACTAGCATTAGCAAGTAGAGAAGCATCCAATCCCATCGCTAGGGCGCGGATGCGAATTTTCTCCAGAGAAATGCCCCAACCATCATCACGTATGGTAATTAGGGTGCGATTACTGCGGTGGGTAGCTTTAATTTCAATTAATCCTTGTTCTGGTTTACCCAAAAGGCGGCGGGTGGCTGAATCTTCGATACCATGATCGAAAGCATTCCTTAACAGGTGCATTAAAGGTTCGTTTAATGCTTCTAAAATGCTGCGTTCAATTAAAGTGTTACCACCTTCAATTTTTAACTGGACATTTTTACCATACTCTACATTTAAATCGCGCAATGCTCTAGGAAAACGTTCGATTAAATCGGATAGAGGCCGCATCCGAATATGATTTAGTTTGGTCTGTAACTGTTTTGATGTTTTATTTAGTTTCCGAGCAATTTGGTCTGTATCATCTACACTGAGTTGCACATCAGTTGTGACTTCCTGTACCTGAACAATGGTTTCCATAACTTCCTGCGATCGCAGGTTTAATTCGTTATAGCGATCCATTTCTAAGGCATCAAATTCGCTGTTTTTACCTTGTGTTTGATGACCATTTTCAGCTTGCGATGTCTGTTGACAAGCCACTTCGTGTCTACGCACCCCAGCAGACAAAGCAGCTTGAGGAGAAATTTTCTTGTAGGCTGTACGTAATTCCTGGTTTTCTCGGTCGAGAACTTGGACTCGCTGGTTGAGGTTACGAACGAGTTTGCGTAATTTTTCTAGTTGCGAGTTTAAACCATTCCTCTGAACAATCAATTCACCAAATAAATCATTAATTTGCTCTAGTTGTTTGCTAGGAACTCGGACGCTATTTTCATGAATATCCCGTTCTTTACCAACGCCAACTGCCTCGACTTTACTTTCGCCAATTCTGGTATCTTTAGGATTATTTTCTCTAGCAAATATTGGATTTTGCTCGGTGACATTGACAGCCTTTACATCATTTGTAACTTCTGCATCCACAAATGTAAAATTAGCTGCAATAGCTTCATCTTTAGTCCAAGTTTCTGGAGTTATTTTTGGTTGCCAAATAGATGTTGACGCTACTTCTGTATCAGCTGTATCTGTGGCGCTAAATTGTGGTATTACTTCTGCTGTTAATCGTGGCTGGGATTGCGTATAACTACCGAAGTCAATTTCTGTAGGTAAGTTATCTAGTTGATTTGTCAGTATCAAAGCTTGCGATCGCCGCCATGCAAGCAATGCTAACTGGGCAATTTCGGGAATGCGATCGTTGCTCACAGTTTCCAATTGCTGCGTTACTGACTCACAAAGCTTGGTAAAAGCTGCCAACTGGAGCATTTCCCCCAAACCGCCCAATTCAGCTGCCATCATCACAACTTCTTCATGCAATCCGGGCTGTTCGCTATCTGTCAATATAGATTCTAGACGCTGCAAACACTCTTCTACCTCTGTTCCAAATAGCAAGGGGATAACGTTTTGTCCATCTTCTGGGGATAGCATGGTTGATGCATCTTCAGGGTTGGGGTCGCCCAAGCGATCGTGCAACTCATCAAAAATCGGGTAACAAAAGGTTTCTAACCACTGGTCTTCAACAACATTTCCTTCTGCAAGCAATTCGACAATCTGACGCAGCCAGTCAACTCCAGATAGCAATAAACTTTGCAACTGAGTATCAATTTCTAGAGAATTTTTTTTAGTTTTTAAAACTTTAAAGGAATCTTCCAGACGGTGAGCTAAATCACTTAGCGATCTAAATCCCATCATTCCCGCGCCACCCTTGATAGAATGAGTCGCCCGGAGTGCAGCATTAATTTTATCTAAATCGATGCGGTTAGTAGTATCGATTTCCAGCAATACCCCTTCTAGAGTATTCAAGTAATCAGTTGCTTCTTCCAAAAACTGCATCTGGATTTCTAATTCTTTGTCTTCTAACATAGTTTTTTCCTTAGTCATTGATCATGGGTCATTAGTCATTAGTCATTGGTCATTAGTCATTAGTCATTAGTCATTGGTCATTGGTCATTAGTAAAAGGACAAAGGACAAAGGACAAAGGACAAATGACAACGGACAAATAACAAAAGTCATTCATCATTGGTCATTAACAAAGGACAAAGGACAAATGACAAATGACAAGCTTAACTAATTTTAAAAGTCTCAACAGTCTCTTGCAACTGCTGGGAAATCTCCACAGTTTGTTGCAGAGATTCGGAAACTTGGCGAGAAGAATCGCTAGTACGTTTTGATACAGCCGCAATATCTTTCATTAATTGGCTAACACTTTGCGATGTTTCTACCTGAGATGCAGTTGCAGTGGAAATCGACTGTACTAAGGAGTCAATTTGACGGGATACATCCAAAATTTCACTCAGACTTTGTTTAGCTTCCTCCACAATCTGAGTACCTTCTACTACTTGGGTGGTTCCTATTTCCATCGCCTGCACCACTTCACTGGTTTCTCGTTGGATATTTTCAACAATTTGTTCAATTTCTTCGGTTGCTGCGGCGCTGCGTACTGCTAATTCGCCGACTTCTTCAGCAACTACGGCAAAACCTTGACCTTCTTCACCTGCACGCGCTGCTTCAATGCCAGCGTTAATAGCTAATAAGTTGGTTTGAATGGCGATTTGGTTAATCAAGGATACCACGCGGGAAATTTGTTGAGAAGACTCTCCCAAACGTTTGACTTTTTTAGCAGTTTCAGCAACGGTTTCCCGCAAAGACAGGATATTTTGGACTGTCAAATCCATCGCGTGTCCACTCTTGGTAGCGGTGTGAGTCGCATGGTTGGCAATCAAGGCAGCTTTTTCGGCACTTTGGGCTACAGCTTGCATGGATTGGGTCATTTTGTCAACAGCATCAAGGGTGCGATTGATTTCGGCAGCTTGTGTGAGCGCTGACTCTGCTAAGTCGCGGATGGCTCCTTCGTTAGAGCCAATGGCAGTATTCACCTGGGTAGCAGCTTGTTTAACTTGGGTAACAATATCCCGGAGGCTTTCCACAATGGAGTTGAAAAAGTCGGCAACAGTGCCTATTTCCCCAGGAGTCACGTCTGCACGTACTGTCAAGTCGCCTCTGGCTGCACCTTCTACATCACTGAGCAGTTCTAAAAGTTGCTGTTGCAGTGTTTCTTTTTGTTGCCGTTCTTCGTCTGACCCGATTACGCCAACATTTCTAGATTTTTCAATCTCTTCTAATAACTTGGCTTGTTCTAAGGCATAACCGATTTGAGTTGCTATCTGTTGAAACAAGTCAATTTCCGGCTGTTGCCAAACACGAGGAGTTTCGCACTCATGAGCAATTAATAAGCCTAAAAGTTGTTCTTGGGCAAAAATCGGTACGATCAAATTAGCTTTGACAGCAAATTTTTCCAGCAATTTGAGGTAACTATCGGCATTTTTCAGACTTTCGTCTTGAGAAATATTGGCGATGCCTTCGGCAACGACGCCGCCGATCGCTTGCACCTGTCCATCGTGATAAGTTTCTATATAACGTTCCCGAAAATAGCGATCGTCAATTTGCACACCGAGCATTTTCGGCCAATTATCAGTTACCGATTCCGCAGCGACAACGCCATCCCAAGTATTTGGATTCAGATTATAAATGATTACCCGGTCTGTTTTTAGCGATCGCTGAACTTCCTGCACTGCTGCGTGATAGATATCTTCAGTTTTGAGGATTTTCCGAATTCGTAGGGTAATATCTGCCAGTAATTTTGCCCCTTCAACATCAAGGTCTTGTTCCTTAACTAAGACCTGCAATTGTTCGGCCATCTGGTTGATATTTGCACTCAATAACCCTAATTCGTCTTCTGTTTCGATTTCCAGACGGGTATTAAATTTACCTTGACCTAGCTTTGCTAATGCCACACTTGCATTCAGAATTGGCTGTGTAGTCAGTTTAGCTAACCGAGATGCGATCGCGGCGACAATAAATGCTGTCAGTGCTGTACCGATGGCTATAGTCCACAATAATTGTCTTTGCGGCTCAAATACAATTGCTGTATCTGTAGATAAAAGTACCTGCCAGTTTAAATCAGGCAAGCCATCTAACTTACTAGCTGGTACGTAACTAACTAATTCTTGTTTTTTGTCAGTTTTGGCAACTTCTATAAAACTATCTACCTTTTTGGCTGCCAGCCGTTTAGGTAAACTAGAATACTCTCCCTTTGCTTCTTTCCCCAATAATTCCTTTTGGGGACTCAAGAAAATTTTTCCCGAAGCATCGAGCAAATAATATTGTTGTCCATTGGCTACGTAGTTTTTAATTACTTCCTCTAAAGATTTTACGGGCATACGTGCTTGTACCACGCCAATAGTTTGGCCTGTCCTGGCCTCTTTCACGGGTGCAGCTATATAAATACTCACTACACCAGTATTTTTTGCTGCTTCCGGTTTGCTGATTATCGGAGCATCTTTTTGCAAAACCTCTTGAAAATAGTTACGGTCTTTTTGATTGTCCAGAGGTTCGCCTGTAGATTGCACAATCAAGTTACCTTGGCGATTGAAAACAGCAATGCTGTCATAAGCTTTGTAAGCTTCGACAACGCGATTTAGGACTGCTTGCTTTTCTTGATTAGTGGTACTGATACTAGCTTGGGGACTTGTCAGAAATGGCAAACTTGATATTACCCGAATATCCCCGTAGCGTTCCAACATGAAGCGGTTAATTTTATCACTTAAACCAGTAGCTTCGGCTTGTTGAGATTGAGTAATTTGCTTAGTAATCGACTTGTTGGCAAAACTAAAAGCGATCGCGCCGATGCCCAATACTGGTATTGTACCGATTGCGATCGCTAAAATAGTCGCTTTCTTAACCAATCCCAGCCTTGTAAAATAGGCAATAGCCTGATTCAAAGAAGAATTATTACCAGTTCCAGTAGTCGCCTTAGTTGGTGGCTTTACTACAGTCCCAATACCTTTTTGGGATGAAATCAATGATGTTCGATTTTGAGCGCCATTACCTTGATTCGTGTTGGTTTTATTAAACATAAAATAGTTCTCCGAAGTATGTGAATAAGAACACTAAAAATCTTGTTTTTTAGTAGTACACCCTAATCACTGCGAAGAATAGAAGACTGCACAATTGCCTCTGCATCTAATACCAGTAATATTTCTTGCTGTTGCACAACGCACCCACATAAATAAGGAACTAAACTGGATGCTACTTGTCCGATAGGAGAATGAATAGCATCAGCTACAAACTTGGTTGTACCTTTTATTTCTTGCACAACTAAACCTAACACCAATGATTCCACTCGGATAATAATTGTATTGTATTGTCGCAGTCGAGAATCTAGAGATTCTAAATTGAGCATTCTTGGCAAATCAACTACCCAAATTATCCGACTCCGCCAATTCATTAAACCTAATATGCAGGGCGGCATATTGGGCATAGAGGTGATAGATTCAACAGGCACAATAATTGCTTCTTGGGTATGCGTCATTGATAAAACAGCAGTAGTTTGTTGATTTAGCTGAAACTTCAGATAACCATCTGCTAAGTTATTTTGGATTGGTTTTGGAGAAAGAGTAATGTTTGTACTAGTCATTGATTCAAATTACCACTGATTTAATAGTACGTAGGAGATGTTCGCGGGTGTAAGGTTTAGTTATATAAGCATCTGCACCTTGTCTCATCGCCCACAAACGGTCAATTTCTTGATTTTTGGAACTACAAATCACAATCGGTACTTTTGCAGTAATCGGATTTCTTCTTAGAGAGCGACACAATTCAAATCCGCTCATTTCTGGCATCACTACATCAGTAACGATCGCATCTGGTTTTTCTAACACAGCTTTTTCTAAAGCTTCTTTTCCACCAGAAGCTTTAATGACGTTGTAACCACTCTCTTTGAGATAATGGCTCATTAATTCCAATTCACTGGGAGAATCTTCTACAATCATAATTGTGCCAAGCAAAGTCAGGCTCACTATATAAATCTCCTAAAAAAATAAATTAAAAATATTAATCAGGAATCAGGAATCAGGAATCAGGAATCAGAATGGAATTAGCATAGCTTGTTAGTAGCTTACTAACTTCCTCAATTTTAAGTATTAATCCCGAAGAATCTCCATATTCTAGGTCATTTGAAAGAATTAGATAATAACGACATTCTTCCAAAGAGCCTTGTGCAATATTTAAAAAACGTCCTTTATCTGCTAATCCTTTTTTCTTAAATCCTTCCGCTATATTTGCTGCTATAGAAATTGCTGCCCGTCTAAATTGAGAGGTAAGCCCATATATTTCTGATTTAGGAAAGTGAGCAGTAAATGGGTATACTAACAAAATAAATTGATGTGCTTTCTGCCAAACTATCAAGTCTTGAAATGTCTTCGCTGGCTGTCTCATTTATTCTGACTCCTAAATTCTGACTCCTAAATTCTGACTCCTGACTCCTAAATTCTGACTCCTGACTCCTGACTCCTAAATTCTGAATTCTGACTCCTGAATTCTGACTCCTGAATTCTGAATTCTGAATTCTGAATTCTGAATTCTGAATTCTGAATTCTGAATTCTGACTCCTAAATTAACCAAGATGTTTAAAAACCATTTTTAGCAATTCTGATTGTGTAAAAGGCTTGGTCAAATATCCTGATGACCTGACGATCTTAGCCCTTGCCCTGTCAATAAATCCTGTTCTACCTGTCACCATAATAATAGGTGTATTTTTAAAAGCTGAATGTTTCCGCAATAAAGAACATAACTCGTAGCCATCTAAACTTGGCATTTCAACATCTAGCAAAATCAGATCGGGCTTACTCCGAAGAATTTGCATTAAAGCTTTTACCGGATCGTTGATCATTACAACTGAAAATGTGTTTTCATCCAAAAAGTGTTTAATGGAATTCAAAACTGTTTGGCTATCATCGATGCAAGCAATTGTATATAGTTTTTTGCCAACAGGTGGCTGAGTAGTTTTATTATGATCAGGAATATCAAAATTGATTGTTCTCAGCAATTTTTGCCCAACTTTTATTTGCAGTTGTGGCTGAACTTGAGAGGGTTGTGTTGTAGACAGAACTTGGGAACCCCCACCAGCCGGAATTGATGACTGGATATTTTTCCGATTTCGTAACTGCTTTTGACAATGTTCAACAAGTAACCGCAAATCTAGGCGACAGAACTTTGGTAGTTCATCCAAAGAGCTTTCTGGACTGAATTCATAGCTACCTTCTTTTAAACACAGAAATGATTCCAGCACTTCTTTTGCCAATTCCTCTATCAGGCTTGCTGCTTGCACAGAGGTGATATAGTCCTGATTTACTAACCAACAAATAGCTTGGTAATCTGCATTTGGTATTGATTGATGTTCATTCTTCGTCTCAAACATCAGCCGCATCTGCATACGAGTATCACCATTGAGAGCAGGAATTTGCTGATTCAAGCGTCGCAAGTGACTGTCAAGGCGCTCAAATAGTTTATCTGAATAGGAGGCATAAGTAAGTTTACCGTCCTCTAGATAGATTGACCAAGAAACTATCGCAGTAAATACCCTTAAGCAACCTGTAGCACGCCGACTAGTTAATTGTGCCAACAGAGATAGCGGATGTAGTTTCTGAAACAACCTGTAGCTACCTATAGGAGTTGTGCTCATTTTGCTTTTACTTCAGCTAAATTCGATACGTGTAAGCTAAATTCGTGCAGAGTTATTCCGCAATTTAAATCAAGTAAAAGTCCTGACGGGTTTGTATTTTAAAGTACATCAGTTTTCATCTAGCTTTGTGGTGAAACTCAACGACAGTACGCGTTATTTTTAGATGAGCAAATCTTAGTAAATTCGTAAATTGTGATTAATTTATTTACTGTCACCAAGATTTATAAACACCTTTCGAGAATAAGACATAAAAATGCCAAGAGTAGATGAAGCCACTTTCCATTGAGTAACCCCGATCTGACCACAGGAATAATACTGATTTTGTAGAGATTAATATATTTTAACTTCGGTATTTACACTTAAGAAAAATCTAGTCTTTAAGCAAGTAAGGACTATCTGAAGCCACTTTGCATCGATTAACTTCAGCTTGACCACAGCAATAATACTGATTTTTTTGATAAAAATAAAACAGAATTCAGAATGGCTAGTAATATTACCAGAAAAAGGCGTGAAATTAACCAACTCTCCAGGTGAATTTTTCTGGTTCTCCAAAATGTGCGTAGGCGTAGCCCGTCGTAGACATTGCACAGCCAGTTTATTCCTACTATTGATGTAACGGCTGTAAACTACGCCATATCTCTAGATTAAGTATTAAATGTATAATTATTTACGATAACTTACACTGAAATTTTTACCGAACCCATCGCCAAGATTTTATTAAAAAAGAACCGCTTACGTTTACTTGTATTTGACCCAAAGCAAGAGGTAATTGTGCAATGGATACCTTAGAAAAATATCAACAAATCATCGAGGAGATTCTGACTGAATATATAAAAATACCCTATGCAAATCGTCAATTAGAAATAAAGCTCATCATCGATCGCACAGCTACTAATTACATAGTAATGACTTTGGGATGGCAGGGAGAAGAACGAGTTCATGGTTGTATTATTCATATTGAAATTATTCATGGAAAAATTTGGATTCAGTGCGATGGGACTGAATATGGCATTGCCAATGAACTCCTAGCCGCAGGAATTCCCAAAGATAAAATTGTTTTAGCTTTTCATCCAGAAGATGTTAGACAATACACTAATTTTGCGATCGCTTGATTTTTATCAAGATGCGTTGGCGTAGCCCGCCGCAGGCATCGCCCAGTGGCAGTTTCAGGTAAGATGCCGAATAAACACCCGTTGTGTTTGTTCTCGTTTGTCATCTTATATATTGCACCAGGCGACTGGAAGTCGCGGCTACACAGACAAAACCCACCTTCGTGGGTTAAGAACTCTTGATTTTCTCTTAGTCCACGGAGGTGGACTTCGTTTGTATAGCCGCGATTTCTAATCGCCAGGGCTAGCTGACTTTCGTGCTTGCAGTTGAGGATGAATTAATTCATAGATTTGCGACAATCAAAAGTGCGGATAAAAGGACTTGAACCTTCACTCCTTTCGGAACTAGAACCTAAATCTAGCGCGTCTGCCAATTTCGCCATATCCGCATCAGTTTACTATTGTACCATAAGAAATTATTTATGGGAAGAGGGGATGAGGGAGATGAGGGGGATGAGGGGGATGAGGGAGATGAGGGAGATGAGGGAGACAAGGGGATGAAGAAAGTGTTTTCACAATGCCCCATGCCCAATGCCCATTACATGACTGCAACACGAGGCAGACGATGCTTGAACCCGCAGAGAATTTCCCAGGAAATAGTGTTTAGTTGTTCTGCCCAATCGTCTGCTGAAATTTGTTCTTTTCCCTGTTCCCCTAGTAAGGTGACTACTTCTCCTTCTTGGATATTAGGTATAGCACTCACATCCAGCATCAACTGATCCATTGTAATTGTGCCGATTTGCGGCACCCTCTGACCGCGAATTAATGCCTGCATTTTGTTGGAAAGACTCCGAGGAACACCGTCAGCATAGCCAATTCCGACGACGGCGAGGCGAAGTTCACGCGGGGCAATAAATTGATGACCGTAGCTGACACCCGTTCCTGGGGCAATTGTTTTAACTTGGGTGACTCGTGCTTTAAGTTGCAAAACGGGCTTGAGGTCGATCGCATTTTGTAAATGGGTTGCTGGATAGAGTCCGTAAACGGCTAAACCGACTCGCACAATGTCGTAGTGCAATGCTGGATCTGTGAGTGCAGCTGCTGAGTTTGCCAAGTGCAAGCAGGGTGGTTGGATTCCCATTGCTTTGATTTGAGCGATCGCATCCTCAAATCGTTTATGCTGTTCTTCCATTGCCGTAGTATCAGGATCATCTGCTGTTGCTAAATGGGAATAAATACTGGCTATCTCAAGATGTGGTAATCGTTGCACTAATTGCACAAATTCACCAGCTTGCTGCCAATTAGTTCCCAACCTGGACATTCCCGTGTCTAATTTGATGTGTACGGGTATGGCAGAACCATAATTCATCGATTCTAGGGTATTGGAAAATACCAAAGCTTGTTTAGGGCTACAGAGTGTGGGCTGAAGTTTCCAGTGTGCGATCGCATGAATCTGCTCTGGTGTATGAGTTGCCCCTAAAATCAAAATGGGCGCTTGAATCCCACCTTCTCGCAATTGAATCGCTTCTGGAACTGTAGCGACTCCCAGCCAACTAGCTCCCGACTGGATTACAGTTTGAGCCACTGTTACCGCTCCATGTCCATAAGCATCAGCTTTGACTACTGCCATCAACTGGGTACGCGGCGATAAAAACTGCACCAGTTGCTGTACATTGTACGACAACGCCCCTAAATCAATTTCTACCCAGGCTCGTTGTGAGAACCACGCGTAGGTATCACACTCCTGACTATCAGCAAAACTTGGGGTTTGTTTATGACTCAACATTTGTACTTACTCCTTCACACCACAGCAAAGCTTCCAGATTATCTATAGCGCTTCTCGTTTATATGCAATACACTCTGACCTTACCTCTATTCCTCTCTCCTAAAAAAAAGAGAAGCTTTGAATCTTCTCCCCTTCCCTAGAAGGGAAGGGGCTGGGGGCATTGGTGTCAACTTAAGCCCAAACGCTTATCCCACAGGCGTTTTACCCCCCTTAATCCCCCCTTATCAAGGGGGGAAAAAAATCCAGTTCCCTCCCCTTTATATGGGGAGGGTTTGGGTGGGGTAACGCGGATCGTGATGAGAAGCCAAAGAATT
>NZ_JBALBY010000105.1:0-21503 GCF_036919575.1 Nostoc sp.
TGGGAGAAGAGCATCCCGATGTCGCCACCAGTTACAACAACCTGGCTTTTCTCTACAATTCCCAAGGACGGTACAGCGAAGCCGAACCACTGTATGAAAAAGCATTATCACTCATGCAACGGCTGCTGGGAGAAGAGCATCCCGATGTCGCCTCCAGTTACAACAACTTGGCTTTTCTCTACTATTCCCAAGGACGGTACAGCGAAGCCGAACCACTGTATGAAAAAGCACTATCACTCAGGCAACGGCTGCTGGGAGAAGAGCATCCCGATGTCGCCACCAGTTACAACAACCTGGCTCTACTCTACAATTCCCAAGGACGGTACAGCGAAGCCGAACCACTGTATAAAAAAGCATTATCACTCAGGCAACGGCTGCTGGGAGAAGAGCATCCCGATGTCGCCTCCAGTTACAACAACCTGGCTCTACTCTACAAATCCCAAGGACGGTACAGCGAAGCCGAACCACTGTATAAAAAAGCATTATCAATTGCTGAACTTAGCTTAGGAGTAGATCATCCCAGTACAGCCACTATCCGTAAAAATCTGAAATTGTTGGGCGATAATTATACTTAATGCTAGTGTAGTAAAAAAATTATAAATTATCTGTTGCTTTGATGAAACCGCGATCGCCTCCTCCACATTAGAAAAGCGATCGCTCTCTTAATACCAATTCTTTATAAAGCTGCATAGAATTCGATCCCCCCTAACCCCCCTTAAAAAAGGGGGGAAAAGAATCAAAGTCCCCCTTTTTAAGGGGGATTTAGGGGGATCTAGATATGTGCAACTTCACATTAAATTGGTATAAGGCGATTGATTTCATTTTGACCTGCGATCGCTCTCTCAAGTCGATTGATTTTATTTTGACCTGCGATCGCTCTCTCAAGTCGATTGATTTTATTTTGACCTGCGATCGCCAATGACAATCAAAAAAAGGAATGAAAAGGATCTGACCTTCATATTTGCTAGGCTGACTGCAACACGCAAGTCGCCAAATCAGCGCAGATGGGTGTGCGATCGCCGCAATATCGGCGTTGCTGAATAAAGGCAAGTCCCAAAATTCACATTGAGTCAAGCTGCTAAATTGAAAAAAACCCGTTACTAGAATGTCAGTAACGGGTTCTATGTTAACTAGCTTGATTAATACGTCGTTTTAACTCAGCCTCTAATTGTTCTGGAGTGCTGACCACTACCCCCGGTTTCGCTCTCATGATGCTGAGGTAATGCTGAAATGCCTCCTCATCCTGGGGGTTTGATATCACATATTGTCTTAATTCTTGCTCATTAAGAGTTAAATAGTCTGTCATCGGATAATGTTCTCCCCATTACTAAGAATTTCTACTTGGATGGTTTCGCCCATCAAAATCACGATTCGGCTTGTCCTCTCATCAAATCTAACCAATGCTATATCTCTAAACAAATTACTAGCCCGAACACAAAAGTCAAAGAATGCTTTAAGTTGTTCGATGGTCGGTTCCATACCTTTTACCATTGAATAAAATTAAATCGGTTCATTCGTGACAAGTTAGGATGACATTGCTTTTGTCAATTATAAATTCCGCTGAAAAGACTGATAGCGATCGCACAAACGCACTAAAATTTAAGAAACCATCATGATGGGTACTGAACGCGATCGCTAATTCAACTTATGCCTAACCGCGATCTCACCCCCTTGACTAAAAGAGCGATCGCCTCTTCCACATTAGAAAAGCGATCGCTCTCTTAAGGCGAATGAGGAGAAGACTCATGGCAGTTTGCTTAGATCGCCTCTTAGCGCTGCTGTCGCAGGAAGGTGAGAAAATCCTCGATGGAGTCTTCTTCAGGCCAAAAGTCAGCAGCGAGATATTTGAGGTTATGAACGGTGATAGGGGTCTGGGTGGCGAGTAGCTGCTTGAGCGTGGTGTCTTGCCAAAACTGATTACTGAGATTTTTAAGATCGGTTTGAGAGTGTGAGGATGAATTGCTTTGGGTAAGGATTTGCAGCAGTTGTTGACGTTCTGTAGATGAGAGCAGTTGGATGGCAGCGATCGCAGCTTCGAGTTGTGGAGTCATAGTGCGGTCTTGTAGTTATCTGGTTCTATGCTATTTGAATTCCGGGGCGATCGAAGCGTGAAAGTATCCTCCGCCTCTTTTGCCCCATACTTCTCTACGAGAGGCTGCGCCAACGGCAAAGCTCAGTACAAGTGCCCAATTCCCTACTCAATTCAACGGCTCCATAATCGCTCTTAAACCGTTTTTAGAGAGTGTTTTGAGCATTTCTTTAGCGTTATATGCACTGCTAAATACTCCTGCTTGCATAACTCTTTGACCTTGCCAAACTGTGGGAAACGCACCAGGAGCAAGCGATCGCACTAAATCTTTATCCCGCTCAGTGAGGAGTGGAACTACTACGCGATAACGTACACCGAACTGTGTCGCAGAGTTCCCGTCATCGGGCATAGTTGCAGACCTTGTTGGCAGATTGCGAGTATTATCAATGGGGATATTGCGAACAGGAAGTGGTAAAAGTGCTGAAGCATTTGGGGGATCAGCTTCTAGTATTGGTAATGGCTGCTGTGCTTGGGCAACTGAATTGGATGGATACTCAGGAGCCGTAAAGTCAATTGTATTGGGATCGATCCGCACATAATTCAACTGTGGCGGATCAGGTGACTCTGCTGGACTGGAAGTTGCAATTTGAGTATCAGTTGGTATTTGTCTAGCCGACAAGCTGCTAGGAGTAGGAAAACCGGCAACTTTAGAGGTGGCTTGCTGTTGATTGGATATCGGCAAGGAAACTGGTATACTGGCTGGCAACAATGGCAGCAGTTGACTGTTTAATTGTCTAGAAACAGGATTATTTGCTGAAATGCTGTTGCTAGTTTGCCCGTTGGTAGTTTCAGAGATTTTGGGAGCCGAGAAGGTGATTTCCCCAGTTGGTGGTATTTCTCCTAACACATTCTTGGGGACAGGGGCGGGTTGAGAAGTTGGGGCTGCTAGTGCTATTGTACCCTTAATATCTACTTTGCCAGTGATGCGATCGCTCACAAGGTTATTACCAGCAGCAGAAATCATCTGTTTAGCAGCGCTGGCGTTAATGTCGTAGCGAGCATTATTTTGAAATTGATTACCCCCAGGTTTGGATGCACTACCCAAATCTGGCATTGCTTGAGCGATCGCAACTAAACCATCTTCTTTATTATTTTGAATAGAATTATTCCGCAAAATCGGGCGGGCATTTGCTTGCACCACAATTCCCGTTCTATTGTTCTGAATTTGATTGCCGATGATTACAGGAGCGGCATTTTGGGCAATATTAATCCCAAAACCCGTTTGCTGAAAGACATTTTCTTTGACTTGAGGATGGGAGTTACCAGCAATTGTCATGCCATTGGCTCCATTGCGATCGAAGTAATTCTTGCTAATGGTGGGTGCAGCGTTACCACTGACGGAAATGCCATCTTGGGTACTACCAGTAAATGTATTTTCTGTGACTATCGGATTACTAGATTCAATCCATAAACCGTAACCACGTCCATTACGGTTTGTCACCGTCACCCCAGTTAGCAAGGCTTGGTTTGCTCCCACAATTGTGACGTTTTGACCAGCAAAGCTCCGGCTTAGGTAATCACCACCTCCCTGAATGATAATCTCCTTACCTTGATTGCTAGGGTTGCCTTGAATTGAAATACCCGGTTTCAGCATTAAAGGGAATATCTCTCCTGTGTTGGCGCTATAAGTGCCCGTGGAGAGCATAATTATAGTATTGGCTAACGCTAATCGCAACGCTTGGGTAATTGTTTTCACAGGAGCGGATTCGCTGCCATTGCCTTTGCTGTCATCACCGACACTTGGGTTGACAAACAACACCTTAACCTGAGAAATTGTTTTGTTACCCAGAGGCGCTGAATTTGGTGTGGATGGAATCTGAGCGATGCCTTCGGCGAGCGTCGCTAACGCCCTACCCAAGCTAGTACCCAGGAACGCCATACTTGCCGCTCCCATGCCTATGGTAAATACTGAAAAACGAAAAAATAAAAGCCTTGCTGATTCCAGAAACTTCAGCTTTGCAAGCTGAACATCTACTTTACGGTACTTAGGAAACACACGAGGGGGAATCATATTTAACACAACTCCTTATAAATAAGAATAAATTCTTATACTCTTAAAAAGCATTATGCCGATAATATTACTCACATATTGACCGATTGGCGATATTTAAAACAGCTAACTTAGGAAGTGGTTTAGCTCTAGGCAGTTGAGTAATTGTAGCTAATTGCTTGATATTCAAAGACTTAGTACAGTTTTACGTAAAAACGTAGCGTTTTTAATACAGGAGAAGACATTAACATTCCAAGGGAATGCATGGCATCCAATACGGTTCGGATAAGGTTTTTTGATAACACGCCGCTAATCGCAAAGACGCGATAAATCGCCGTCTTTACAATAATCAGTCCTTTGTAGAGACGGCGATTCATCGCGTCTCTTGCCTTAACCGAAGCGTATTGCATTGGCATTGCATTGAGATGCATAAACAATGCAAGCCAACGCATTCACAATGCAGGGTATTGCCAAATTTAATTCCCTACAAATTAATGAAATGGTGTATCTGCTTTTGCCAGTTCTTTGTAAGCTTATGGTTTAGCGTAAAATACTTGACTAATCTTAGTGCAAAACTGTAGCCTCAAACTACCCCGATCGCTGCTTATAGGAACATGGGATAATAGCGTAACCCTGACTAACACGTTGTTTTGCGTAGATTTAGTAAAAATTGAGTAAAAAAAAGCAAATTCATTAACTTATGCTTACTAGGACTTATGATAATTCACATTTTGATGAAAGCACTAACGGGGTTGTTGTAATGGTCGAGCCATACAGCCAAAAAGAGCAAATACAGCAGGTTGTCTACCGCATTTTAGATGCCAATTTAGACCGCGCTCGTGAGGGCTTGCGAATTATTGAAGAATGGTGTCGGTTTGGATTGAATAATGCCCAGTTGTCTCTTGAATGCAAGCGTCTGCGACAAGAGCTAGCCCAGTGGCATACCTCAGAATTGCGGGCGGCGCGAGATACACCAGGCGATCCGGGGACTGAGTTAACCCATCCCCAGGAAGAACAACGGGCTAGTATAAAATCGGTATTGCAAGCTAACTTTTGCCGCATAGAAGAAGCATTGCGGGTGTTGGAAGAATACAGCAAGCTAACCCTGCCTAATATGTCTAAAGCTTGTAAACAGATGCGTTATCAAGTTTATACCCTAGAAAGTAGTTTAATGGGTCATCAGCGCCATCAATTGTTGCGGCGATCGCGTCTGTATTTTGTGACTTCCCCTAGTGAAACTTTGTTGAACACCGTCGAAGCTGCACTCAAAGGTGGATTAACGCTTTTACAATACCGCGACAAAACCGCCGATGATTCTTTGCGTCTGGAACAAGCGAGAAAATTACGGCAGTTATGCCATATCTACGGTGCTTTGTTCATCGTTAACGATCGCGTGGATGTAGCTTTAGCTGTCAATGCAGATGGAGTGCATCTGGGACAACAAGATATGCCTATTGCTGTTGCTCGGCAATTACTTGGCTCCCAGCGTTTGATCGGTCTTTCTACCACAAATAAAGAAGAAATGCAAGCAGCAATTGCTGAAGGTGTAGATTACATTGGCGTAGGGCCAGTTTATGAAACTCCCACGAAAGTAGGTAAGGCAGCTACAGGTTTAGAATATGTCAGCTATGCTGCCAAAAATTGCTCAATTCCCTGGTTTGCCATTGGGGGAATAGATGCCAATAATATCAATGATGTGATTGATGCCGGAGCCGAACGTGTAGCGGTGGTGCGATCGCTCATCCAAGCCGAACAGCCTACTCTTGTGACACAATATTTGCTTTCCCAACTCAATCGCATTAAACCAGAACTTTAAAAGAGTCATTAGTCATTAGTCATTAGTCATTAGTGAATAACCAATTGCCCACTCCCCACTCCCCACTCCCCACTCCCCACTCCCCACTCCCCACATAGCTTATGTCTAATGAGATTACCGTTCAGGTAAATGGGGAAACCCATAGTTGCTCATCTCAAAGTCCCTTACCCGACTTGCTCCAACAGTTGGGTTTTAACCCTCGCTTGGTGGCTGTGGAGTATAACGGCGAAATTTTACACCGCCAGTTTTGGACGCAAACAAAAGTGCAACCAGGCGATCGCTTAGAAGTGGTAACTATTGTTGGTGGTGGGTAGTTAAATAATTCGTAATTCGTAATTCGTAATTAAGGAACGTGGATTAAATAAAATGCAAAATGCAAAACTTGATCCTGTATCTAGCTTCCCTCTCCAATATATCGGAGAGGGATTGAGGGTGAGGTAAGCCAGGGACATAAATTGGACTCAGATCCCCGACTTCTTAGAGAAGTCGGGGATCTCGTTGTTCACAAAATCGCGTTTCTCCCGTCTGATTTGTAAAGCGATCGGTGAAGGGTTCTACGCTTGGCTAATTCTTTACCTTTGCGGCCAAGTTTCTCACGTAGTTGCTGGTCTTTGCACAATCGATTGAAAGCTTGAAAAACTTCATAACCAGAATTAGGATTAACTAGTATGCCATTTTCCTCATGCTGAACTATGTCTAGAACACCGCCTAAACGAGGGGCAATTACAGGTTTACCGAAGTAACTTGCTTCTAAATAAACCATACCAAAACCTTCCATATTATTAGGTTTCGTATCTAATAAAGTCAGCATGGCAAATATGTCACAAGCTGCATAATAACCTGCTAATTCCCGCTCTGGCACATATCCGGCAAAGTGTACGCGCTTATCTACCCGCAAACGATGCGCCAGAGATTTCAGTTCCGACTCACAAGCTCCTTGACCGCAGATTATATAGTGGACATCGACCCCAAAAGTTAGCAATAGTGGGATGTTATCAATCACTTGGTCGAAACCTTTATGTTTTACTAGCCTTCCTACCGAAAGAATAACTATTGTTGTTTCGGGAATGTTGTATGTCTGACGCACGCGAACACGTAAATCATCAAGGCTACTTGGACTTGCGACATTATTACCAAATTTTTCTGGTCTAATTACTGGGTTGATGACGTGGGTAGGGGTATCTAATCGCAAAGCAGTTCTGAGATAGTCTTGTGTATAAGAACTGTTACAAACAATACCTTCGGCTCGTTTGAGTGTTAGTTTAAAGAGCGATCGCAGCACGGGATTGTGTAAAGTAGAAAGCAGATCATTGCCGTGCAGATAGATAAAAAAGCGAATAGGTAGGAAATAGCTCAATAGCAACAGTGAAGGGAAGTCATAGCCGTGACCCCACTCTATATAACGGTAGTGATAGCGAAAATAGAGTTTGATTGCTAGGACAAATGAGCAGACGATATTGACCAAAGGCTTCAGGATACTTCCTATACAGCCACTACGCCAGAATCTCGGATAAGACCAGCGATACACGGGAAACTGTTGACCTTCGTCAAAGACTTTATCTCCTGAGCAACCAGCCGCTAGCACAATAACTCGTTCTGGATCTTGGAGACAGCGATCGTAGATATATTCCCCAATTACAGCTTCTTTCGGCAGGAAGATCCGGGATATGACTAGGATATCTGGGTATGCAGCTTTGTCTCTGATTTCGGCTGTTAGTTGAGAAATATGTTCCATAATCAAGTTGATGAGGACATTTCAAATAATTGTTAATTTATTGACAATTAGGATTACTTTCAAAGCCATATTTATTATATTATTTCTTTTAAAACGAATCTGGTAGACAAATTTGAAGGCTATTTTAGAAGATTAGCCAAGAAGATTGTTTTTTTATTCTGTTAATTTTATTTTTTCTGCAAAATTCTCACTACTTGAGAATTTCTGTGCATGATAAACAATAAAAGCTCGCACTTGTAGCCAAATTGCTCAGTGAACAACTGTTGGGAAAATTACGAAATTGAGCTACGTTCACTAGAATATCCTGAATACTCTAGACTCTTGTGCCAAAATGCCAAAAAGTTGGATAAGTATTTGATCGTTATCTGGTGTCTGGCTGGTATTACTGATGGGGATCACGGACACTTGCTAGCCTGTTGTGCATACGTAAGTACAAAGCTGCTAGATGTAGTAAATGTTGTTCAGAAGTTAAAAATATCCTCCCACCTGATAACAAAATAAGTAGGATGAAATAAGCTGTTACGTATACAACTTGCATGATCAGGGCGCTCATGTTGCCCACCCCACAACCATGTTGAAAAAATATTACTGCAAATTAAAGGCGCAACAGCTGATTAAAAAAATTAGTCAAAATAATCACTAAAAATTAAAATAATCTGTATAATTCAAAACTGTAGTCTGAAAGTGCTAGTCCTAAGACATCGCAACAATTTCTCGTTGGCGTAGCCCGTCGTAGACATCGCAAATTTGTGTGATGATGAACATATCTTAAGGTACGGTTCCCCAGTCGAGAAATCCCCCCTGCGATCGCACCCTAGCCAACATCAGACGCGGTAAATTGAATATGTAGCCTTTAAGAGTAAATGCTACGTGAATGCGACAAACTCGCTTGCTTGTTACGGGCTGGCGTTAGCCACATACCGCAATACTCCTAAGAGCATGGGGAGAAATCATAAAAAATTCTGTTTTTCAAGCGACTGTATTATGCGTAAAAAACTACAACAAACCATCAAACCTCTGTTAAAAACCTTCTTAGCCCTAGTGCTGGTGTTAGCTTTGGCTCTTGGTCACGCCGATGGAGCATTAGCAGCCCGCAGTGGGGGTAGGATCGGTGGTGGCTCCTTTAGAGCGCCTTCCAGTCGCACCTATACACCGCGCACCTATGCACCTCCTGGTGGGGGCGGATACTATCCTGGTGGTGGCTTTGGTGGTGGCGGCTTTGGCTTTCCCTTCCTAATTCCCTTCTGGGGTGTTGGAGGAGGATTTGGTGGTATATTTACCATCTTAATTTTCTTGGCGATCGCTAATTTCTTATTGCAAACTTTCCGCCGCGTCTCCAGTGGTGAAACGGGTGAAGCCGATTACAGCAGCAACTCTCCTGTTTCTGTAACTCGTTTGCAAGTTGGTTTGTTAGCTCAAGCCCGCCAATTGCAAAATGAACTCAACCACATTGCTGAAACTGCTGATACTAATACCCCAGAGGGAAGAGCAGAAGTTTTACAAGAAGCCAGCCTAGCTTTACTCCGCCATCCCGAATACTTTGTATATGCAGGTGGTGGCACTCAACAAGCCAGTTTAAATTCAGCTGAAAGTCAATTTAATCGCCTGTCACTGGCCGAACGCAGCAAGTTTAGCGAAGAAACTCTTTCTAATGTCAACAACCAGCTAAAAGCAGCCCTTGCCAAAGATGCTTTACCCCAGGCTGGTGAACTCGACAACCCCACCCGCTTATTTACCGAAGGCCCTGGTGAATACATTATCGTCACCTTGCTGGCGGCGACATTAGGTAAGTTTGAAATCCCCACAGCGATTAACAGTGCTGATGATTTGCGTCAAGCTTTGCGGCAAATTGGTAGTATTCCTAGCGAAAAGCTTCTGGCAATTGAAGTTCTTTGGACTCCGCAAGCTGAAAATGATACCCTCACATCTGATGATGTCTTGGCAAATTATCCTGATTTGAGACTTGTTTAATCTCTGAAAAATTTCGCGTTTTAGCGTTAAGAAAAAGCTTTACATCTTGGCGCAACAAACAACAAATAAGTTCCCCGTTGAGGGCAACCACTAGCAAACCGCTTGTCATTCACAAGCGGTTTTTTGGATGACCTCTCTCTAAATCTCTCTCCTAAAAGGAGAGAGACTTTGAATTTTTCCCCTTAGAGCGTCGGTTAGGGGGTTATATCAAGTCCGCTTAATCAGTTACAATATGTCATTGCGAGTGGAACGGAGTGAAACGAAGCAATCGCAATGACTCTGCGATTACTTCACTTCGCTATCGCTGCGTTCGTAATGACAAGTATTTAGCCGGACATGATATTAGGTTTTTCGTTCAGAATTCATTCTGAATTCTGACTCCTGACTCCTGAATTCTGTTTGATAAGTTTTAAATTCTAGGACAAATAGCGAATGACGCGGCAGGGATTGCCAGCAGCGACAACATTTTTAGGTATATCTTTGACAACTACACTGCCAGCACCAATGGTTGTGTTATCACCAATAGTTACACCAGGACAAATAATTGCACTGCCACCAATCCAGACATTATTACCAATGTTAATTGGGGCAGCCAATTCTCTACCAGAAAGGCGAATTTCCGGCTCTGTTGGGTGATAAGCAGTGTAAATTTGTACATAAGGAGCGCACAAAACATTTTCACCAATATGAACTGTATTGCAGTCTAAAATCACGCAGCCATAGTTCATATATAGTTTGTCGCCAGCATAAATATTACTGCCATAATCACAGTGAAAGGGTGGCACAATTGATGCTTTATTACCGATCTTTCCAAATAATTCTTGTAAAATTTGCTGCCGTTGCTCTTGCTGTTCTTCGGTTGTAGAATTATAACTTCGCAACAGACGACTAGCTCGTTTATTTTCGGCAGCCAATTCTGGATCTTCCGCCAGATATAATTCGCCTGCGAGCATTTTCTGTTTTTCGGTTTTTTCCATGACAGACTTATAGGGCTTCTCGGTTGTGTGTGATACACCTTAGTACACGTCACTGTAAAAGGGGTTCGGAAATATTGAGACTTGATGTTGGGTAACACTAAAGTTCTACCCAACCTACGAATGATTAAATTCCATACCCTTTTTGTGGTGTTCTGTACTTAGTAGCGGCTATAGCATATTCCATCCTTAATTAAATATGGCATAAGTCCCTTTTCCCTGCCGTTTAGCTCTGTACATCGCAATATCAGCATCCCGCAGCAAAGTTGCAGGCTCCTCATAATTTCTAAAATTCCAAGTAATACCAATGCTGGCTGTCGCAGATAATTGATGTCCATTGAGGTTAAGTGGCGATCGCAACGAGTCTTGAATACGTTTGGCAAAATTGGTGGCGTCGGTAATATCTTTGATATCCTCCAACAGAACAGTAAACTCATCACCACCAAATCGTGCTACAGTATCGGCACTGCGTAAGCACGACTCTAAACGTCTAGCGATCGCTACTAAAAAATCATCCCCGATTCCATGCCCAAAGCGATCGTTAATCTTCTTGAAGTCATCTAAATCCAAAAATAAAACTGCAAAATAATAATCGCTTCGGCGTCTGCTACGTTCAATTGCTTGTGTGAGCCGATCTAAAAATAAAACCCGATTGGGTAATCCTGTCAGTCCATCATAAAACGCATTGTGAATCAGTTCCGCTTCTGTCTGCTTACGTTTAGTGATGTCTTGAAAAACTAAAACCGAGCCAGTAATATTGCCATTTTGATCGCGGATGGGTGCAACATTATCCCCAATCGCTATTTCATTGCCATCTTTGGTAATCAGTGTAGAGTTTTCTGGTAAATTTAAAATTTCACCTGTTTTGATTACATGTATGGCTAAATTTTTAATTGTTTCTCCTCCATCTTTATCAACTAAGTTAACGACTTCTACTAAATCTTTACCGAAGGCTTCACTTTGCTTCCAACCAGTGATTAGTTCTGCTATGGGATTCATCATTTGAATACAACCATTTGTATATGTCACAATCACTGCACACCCCATACTGTTAATAATTGCCCCCAGCCTGTGTTTTTCTTCGTGTAATATCTTTTTGCTCTGATAGTTGTATAGAGCCATTTCAATCGCAAAATGTAAATCACTTTCAATAAATGGTTTGACTACGTAATTAAAAGGCTCACTTAGATGATTTTTATGTAATGTTTTATATTCCGAACCCTCTGTTAGATATACTACAGGCACATGGAAGTGATTCTCGATAATATCCGCTACGTGTAAACCGTCAATTTCCCCAGCTAGGCAGATATTAATTAATACTAAATGTGGATGAGTTTCTGCTACTTTTTTTATTGCCTCTTCACCACACTTAGTTATTTCTGAAACAGAGTAACCTAGTTTTTGTAAACTTTTTTTAATATTTGAGGCTGGGATTTTTTCATCCTCAACAACTAGGATTTTGCAGCTGAACATGTTACGATAACCTCTTTGCTAAGGTTCAAATTTTTCTTGTGAGTGTTAACTCGATAGAAAAGTCATTCTCTTATCATAAACAATCTCTAACTACCTATGTTCTTGTTTCACATAAATACCAGGGCAAATACACGGTATTTCTGAAACATTTGCTGGACAAGAATCTTGATGAAAAAAATAGCCAATGCCCAAAGGCTTACTATTAAAGAATTCTTATGCTTTAGATGCGTTTGCCCGATCTAAATATTCAACTAAGGATCAAATAACATCATGTTATTAACCTCCGATAATTTTTGTGTTTGTCAAAGCTAATTCTGATTAGTTCATGCAGTTAATATCATGTAATTAAGATCAAATATAAGTTACGATGTAATTATCAGCAATCAAAAACTGATTTTCCAAAATATAAACATTTTTCTCCGAATACAAATTAATAATTATCTGGAACTAAAGAGTTTAAAAACAGAATTCAGAAGTCAGGAGCCAGAATAGCGAGTTTGCGTTCGCGTAGCGTCTCGTAGAGAGCGTCTGAAACTGTCTTAAATTTGGAATTGTGAGTAAGCTGTTAAGTATACAACTTGCATTATCAGGGCGGGAAAGATGCCCACCCCACAATCATATTGAAAAAATATTTTTTAGTCGTTTTGTGCTTTAGAGATTGGACTTACTTTTAGTGAGTTCAATGCTAATTTTGCCACTAAAGTCTGGGATAGGTGCGGCAGGTTTGCTCAGAATGACTTGGACTTGTGTTACACGATCGCATTGTTGGAGAATAGAATCTGCGATCGTTGCTACCAATTTCTCCAGCAAAGCAAACTTAGACGTTTTCAGCAGATGTTGTATCAAGCTAATGACGCTGCGATAATCTAAAGTGTCTTCGATCGCGTCAGTCTTGGCCGCTGTGGAGATATCCAACCATAACTTGACATCCACCTCAAACCATTGCCCTAGCACCTGTTCTTCTCGTAGATACCCAGTGTAGCCATAGCCGCGAATTCCCGTTAAATGAATGCAATCCATAAGAGTTTGAGAGCAAATTGTGAATTTTGTAGAAAGTGGAACAAGCTTGTTTGGAGATTTTCTTTCCCAGATGGATTTTAAATTGAATTTCCTTAGACAAAATCTAAAATTTCAGATTTTTTATAGCTATGTCTGATTTGATACCGCTCGCCTTTAAAAATGTTAATCAACTTTGGGCTTATATTTTAACAGAGACACTAAAGCGCCTGGGATTGACTTGTGCTATCATTTGTCCTGGTTCACGCTCTACACCCTTAGCGATCGCCTTTGCTCAACAAGTACCTGAGATTGAAGCGATTTCCATTCTCGATGAACGTTCCGCCGCCTTTTTTGCCTTGGGACAAGCTCAAGCAACCGGACGCCCTGTGGTACTTGTTTGCACCTCTGGTACAGCAGGGGCAAATTTTTATTCCGCAGTCATTGAAGCTTCATATAGTCGCGTACCACTGTTGATATTAACCACCGATAGACCGCCAGAATTGCGAGATTGTCACTCTGGGCAAACTGTAGATCAATTGAGATTATATGGAAACTACCCAAATTGGCAAACAGAGTTAGCTTTACCCTCCCCTGACATGGGAATCCTAGCTTACCTGCGACAAACGGTAATTCATAGTTGGGAAAGAACGCAAACTCCTACAAAGGGTGCAGTACATTTGAATATTCCCTTTCGCGATCCTTTAGCGCCTGTTCCTGATGGAACTGACTTGAGTTATTTGCAATCACAGTTTCACTCAGAAGACTTCTTCGCAGAAATAGCAAACCCATGCCCCATGTCCCATGCCCCATTCCCCATTCCCCAACAATGGAAAGAATGCGATCGCGGCATTATTATCGCAGGTGTTGCCCAACCGTTGCAACCACAGGAATATTGTAGAGCGATCGCGCAACTTTCCGAAACTCTCCAATGGCCGGTGCTAGCTGAGGGACTTTCCCCAGTGAGAAATTATGCCGAACTCAACCCTTATTTGATTTCCACCTATGACCTGATTTTGCGAAATCAGCAACTAGCAAAGCAGCTAGCGCCCGAAATGGTGATTCAGGTGGGTGAAATGCCTACGAGTAAAGAACTGCGTAACTGGATAGATGCAAGGCAACCCCGACGTTGGGTAATTGACAATAGCGATCAAAACTTCGACCCTTTGCATGGGAGAACAACGCATTTACGGATATCTGTAGAAGATATAAAAGTAGAAGAGAGAAATTTATCTTTCTCCTCAGATTATGGAAAGAAATGGTGTGATGCGGAAACTCAGGTTAGGTTAGTTGTTGACCAGACGATGGGGAAAATAGATGAAATCATTGAGAGTAAAGCAGCTTGGTTAATTTCTCAGATTTTACCACCAGAAACGCCTCTGTTTATTGCCAATAGTATGCCTGTGCGGGATGTAGAATATTTCTGGAAACCGAATAATTTAGGAGTGCGATCGCACTTTAACCGGGGTGCAAATGGCATAGATGGCACATTATCCACAGCTTTAGGAATGGCACATCGCCAGCAAAGTAGTGTGATGTTAACGGGAGATTTGGCGCTGTTGCATGACACCAATGGTTTTTTAATTCGCAATAAGTTTGTCGGACATCTGACGATTGTGTTAATCAACAACAATGGCGGGGGAATCTTTGAAATGTTACCCATTGCCAAGTTTGAACCACCATTTGAAGAGTTTTTTGGCACTCCCCAAGATATTGATTTTGCTCAGTTGTGCGCTACTTATAATGTGCAGCATGAATTGATTACTTCTTGGCAACAGTTGCAGCAAAGATTAAACCCGCTCCCACCTACAGGAATTCGGATTTTAGAGTTGCGGGCAAATCGTAAAGCTGATGCCAAGTGGCGACAGGAGAATTTAAGGAAGTTTGCCGCAGATATTGTAATTTAACTATCTCATTAGTTGTTGCTGAATAGCAGTATAAAAACATAGCATTTGTGGCATCAAATTTAAAAGTACTTTCCCACAAGCCTTTCAAGTAGTGACGCTGCTCACCCTTGCAAAGTATTATAATTAGTAGTACAATAACGACTCTAGCGAATTTAGCGACAAATGCGACAAGATGCAGAACATAACAATAATGAGAGTGAAGAAGATATTTCGTTTTTGACAACTATTGAAGTGGCTGAATTCCTTCGTGTTCACCAAAGAACTGTACAAAGATGGATATCATCAAATAATCTTAAAGCGACAAAAGTGGGTCCAAGAATTTGGCGTATCAGAAAAAAAGACTTAGATGAGTTCCTGCAAAGGGATAAAAGTAGAAAACAAATAGAAGATAAATATTAACTCAAATGGCAACAGGAATACCTAGTAGAAATAGTCGTAAGAGTAAAAAACAAAATGTAATTCCTTTTCGTTTGGAATATGAAGGCAAAATTCCTAGAGAAGATATATTAAGAATTCCGGTAGCCAAGTTACACCGGATGATAAGTGTAGATGAACATCCAAGAAACAGACTAATATATGGAGAAAATTTAAGAGTTCTTAGTTCATTTTTGAACGATGATACTGTCGCTGGGAAAGTTAGTTTAATTTATATTGACCCACCCTATGCGACAGGAAATAGTTTTGAATCTCGTCAAAGAGATCATGCTTACCACGACCTAATGGAAGGTGCGGAATACTTAGAGTTTTTACGTCAAAGACTGATTTTACTAAGAGAGATTTTATCTGATGAAGGTTCTATTTATATACATTTAGATGACAAGATGGCTTGTGCTGTTAAAATTATAATGGACGAAATTTTTGGTTCTAAAAACTTTCGCAATTGGATTACCAGGAAAAAATGTAACCCAAAAAACTATACGCGTAAACAGTACGGAAATACTGCTGACTATATTTTATTTTACACAAAAACAGATAATTATATATGGAATCAGCCTTTTAATCCTTGGACTGAAACTACTGCAAAGAAAGAGTATCAATATGTTGAAAAGGAGACTGGAAGAGTTTATAAGAAAGTTCCTGTTCATGCACCAGGTGTAAGAAAAGGTGCAACAGGTCAACCCTGGAGAGGAATACTACCTCCTCAAGGTAAACACTGGCAATATACTCCAGAAACTTTAGACGAAATGGATGCACGCGGAGAGATTTACTGGTCACCAACAGGAAACCCAAGAAGAAAAGTTTATTTAGATAATAGTCAGGGTATTTCAGTCCAAGATATTTGGCTTGATTTCAAGGATGCTCACAATCAAAATATTAAAATTACTGGCTATCCAACAGAAAAAAATCCAGATATGATCAAACAAATAATTCTAGCATCGTCTAATGAGGGAGATATTGTTTTAGATGCATTCGCTGGAAGTGGAACTACTGCTGCTATAGCTGAAGAGTTAGGTAGAAAATGGATAGCTATTGATAATTCACAACTTGCTATAGCTACAATAGTTCAGCGTTTAGTTAAAGGAACAGAAGTAATGGGTGACTTCATTAACGGAAATAGTTCTGCTAAATATGAACAAAAATGCTTAATAGGTATAAATCGAATTTTACGAAGCGGTCTAGATTTGTATATTGAAGAAACACCAGAATTAGAGTTTATCTCTGATACTGTAATAGATGATTGGGATAGCAAACTCAACTTTCAAGCCAATCTTGTGTAAATCTATCATCAAGCATTTTCAGAGTGCATACCATTATTTTACCAGTACCATAGCTTTCTAGACGAGCGTAATCATTCCACATAGATCCTATTAGTAATCCTGGTCCATCATTTAAATAAAATACTTTTAAAGCCACTTTATAGGTATCAGCATACTTGAGAATATCAGTTGCTTTATCTCGATTTCCACCAGTTCGATCATCTTCTTGAGAACCTCCTCTATCAGAGTCATAACGAGCAAATCCAACAACCAATGGGGTTCCATCTAATCGAGATATAAAAATATCTGCTGGAGTTTGAGCTTCCCAATTATCCAAAACCTTATTAAGCATTACATCTTTTCCAGCACGAACTGGCCCCTGAATTATATAGTTTTTTCCAAATACTCTGTCAAACCATAAGAAAAACGCTTCTGTCAAGTCATAGCCTTTTTGTCCCCGTTTACTCTGTTCTAAAAGAAGAGCCATCAGAGTTTCATCGGGTACAGGACGATTTTGCAAATTTATTCTAACCTGTTCTAAGCTACGAAATCTACCACCAAAGTCGTTAATTATACTGGCAATATTACGTTTTTTCTTGGTCATTTCTACTGTCGTATCTGGTGATACATACCTCCGAAATACTCTAAGAAGTTGAATACGTAAAGGATCAGGCTCTTTTGTAATAATTTCGAGTAAATTTGCAGAGTTTGTTGCTTCGTATACCAATTCTATGAAACGCTCCAAAACTTTCTCGTAGAGCATTTTAGCTTCATCTAAAGAATCTGGGTAGAATGGTGAATCAAATATGGTAATCCACCTAGATGCTGTTACTTTGTAGCTACTGAATGAAATCAAAGGACAATCTCCATTGCCATAATCGATACAATTTTTTAAGTATAAAACACATAACTCTATCAAAAACGCCAAAGCTAACGCTTCCAACTGTTCCAGCGATAATGTCTGAATTTTGGCTAAAAGTTCCTCAGCAATTTCACCAAATAGTGGTTTTAACAGTCCCAGGACGAGCGATCGCACTTTTTCTTCACTTCGGGAAACTTTATTTGCAGGCATCATTATTTTACGGAGTGCGTAGGCGTAGCCCACCGCAGGTATCGCTCTTCTTGTCTGCGTCTCTAGGTGAAATTTACCCTTTTGGTTGACCTTGTAACCACCCTGACAAGTCAGCAAGAGAAGAGAAATCAAACATTGCATCACCTAAAGCTTCCAACTGTTCCACCGATAACTCTTGAATCTGGGACAAAAGCGCATCAGGAATATTACCCACCCGCCGATTTAATAGTCGTAAAACGATTGTTCTTTCTCCTTCAACTTTTCCTTCCTCTCGTCCTTCAACCTTTCCTTCGATCTTTCCTTCCTCTCGTCCTTCTTCCTTCGCTTCCAGAATAGCGCGTGGTTCTTCCAAATTCAGTCCCAACATTGCTTGAATCTCCTCTCGACTAAGGTTAGAAAACTTGTAGACGATAATCGTCGTCACTAAATCAATTATCGCTTGTTCCGATTGTTGCCGTGCTTGTTCCAGCAAAAACCGCGCCCCTTCCGCTGCTTCAGTTTCAGAAGTCACATTTGTCAGCAACATCAAACCTAATCCCAAAGGTTGTTGTCGCAAATCCCCCAACTCATCCAGATAAACCCGCCTGACTTGACCACTTTCCAACAAAGCGCGGTGAATCGAAGAAGAAGAAGGTTCCAGACTGCGAGAGCCAAAAATTATTACCCCAAACCAGTCATCATAACGAATAGAGTGGCGGTAGAGAAACAAAAACAATTCGCTAAAGAAGCGGTGATATAAGTCTTCGTCCTTCTGAAACTGCACTTCCGCAAAAAAGACGGTTTTGGAAACTGCATTCGCCGGAGGTAAAAACACGCCATCAATCCGAAATGCCGTTTCTTTCACCTCAACTGATTCAAACTGGTAGTTCTCCGCTTCTGGAGGTGGTTCATCTACTAATTCAAACAGCAAACCGGGAAATTGCTTAAATAATTTGTAGAAGATGGTGTCACGTCGCATTTTTATTCCTCAACACCCAGACAATTACCAGATTGTAAAGGCTTGAGACACCAATTTTAGCGATCGCCCTCAGACCGCGATAAAATTCTCAAGCACAACAGCGCACTCTATACCAATGCAAATTAACTGGGAAACTGCCAAAACCTACGAAGATATTCTGTATCAAAAAAATGATGGCATTGCAAAAATCACCATCAATCGCCCCCACAAACGCAATGCCTTCCGTCCCAAAACTGTCTTTGAACTGTACGATGCTTTCTGTGATGCTCGTGAAGATACTACTATTGGTGTTGTCCTATTTACTGGATATGGCCCACACACTGATGGCAAATATGCCTTCTGTTCTGGTGGCGATCAAAGTGTGCGGGGACATGCGGGTTATGTGGACGAAACCGGCATTCCCCGCTTGAATGTGCTGGACTTACAACGCCTAATTCGTTCCATGCCGAAAGTCGTGATTGCTTTAGTAGCCGGATATGCGATCGGTGGTGGACACGTTCTACACTTGATTTGTGACCTTACCATTGCCGCCGATAACGCCATTTTTGGACAGACTGGCCCCAAAGTCGGCAGTTTCGACGGTGGTTTTGGAGCCAGCTATCTCGCCCGCATCGTGGGGCAAAAAAAAGCTAGAGAAATTTGGTTTCTCTGCCGCCAATATGATGCCCAACAAGCTCTAGAAATGGGCTTAATTAATTGCGTCGTCCCAGTGGAACAACTAGAAGCGGAAGGTATTCAATGGGCGCAGGAGATTTTAGAAAAAAGTCCGATCGCAATTCGGTGTCTCAAAGCCGCCTTCAACGCTGATTGTGACGGACAAGCTGGTTTACAAGAACTTGCTGGCAATGCCACTTTACTTTATTACATGACAGAAGAAGGGTCTGAGGGTAAACAAGCCTTTCTCGAAAAGCGTCCACCAGATTTTCGCTCTTTTCCTTGGTTACCTTAGAATTGCAAAAATCGCATCTCACTAAAGGGTGCGATTTTTGTAGATGTCAACTTTTACAGCAGTGACATACTCCCACTACTGATTGCAAGCAACACAGTGTGGGCTTCTCACCCAATCCGGCTATTGCTGTGCGTAGGCGAGTAGCTCTATTAAAGAGACGGAATGCCCTACCGCCCCTACTTATTAATTTTATTTTAACTTAAATTTGTTCATTTCCTCCAGGTCTTATTTTTCTCGTGCTTACGCACATCTAAAAATAAGACAGTCGTCAACTTATTCGCATTCATGAGCCAGCACTGTAGACGGGTTTCCCGTCGCAGGTGTCTGGCATCCCCACACTACTATCGACGGTCAGATGCGGGGCTTCTGCTGTTGAAGCTAAAAATCTTAAAAACAAATCTTATTTTAAGCAAACTACAAACTCAATTCAGTAATAATGGATGACTAAATAACCACTGCTTTACTCTTTACCTGTTAAGAGATACAGGCAGTTATTTCCTCTACAGGAGCAAGAGCAGCATTATCCAAATCTGAGGCTAGGGATTGAGAAGATGTTAAAGCTGGGGCTGCATCTGGCAAACTCCAAGCATCTTCCAAGGTTTCCCAAGTAGGTGCAAAAGGTGGGAGCGCCAAAGAGCAAGCCTTCCAAGTTGCTTGAACAGGTGCCCCCAACTGCTGGCACATTCCGCCACGGCGACCCTCTGGCTGGTAATGACGGCAATATCTACAGGCAGATGCTAAAAATTTAATCGGTTTCATATTGATTTATCTTTAATTTCGTTTCAAGCTGCATTTCACCCTTCTATTCTGCTTCTATGTATAAAGACGGATAAGAGCCAAAAAGTGATTATTTTCTCTAGGTTTCAGCGATTATAAGGGAAAAATAAACTTTAGAATATTTTTATATTCTTGTTATATATTTCAATAATCTTGAGAGTGGTTACATATAGATTTTGACTAAAAATTATTAGGGATCAAGATTAAAAGTCAAGTTTTTGATTTATGCAGCCTTTTAACTTCCTCCTTAAGGATGGTTTAAACTAGACAATTTAAGATAAATAGTCTGCTTTAGATCCCAAATTCGGCATTTGTCGGATTAAAATATCTTTTTCTCCAGAATCAGAACTATTTTATGTGGTAGCAGCAAGTTAGTTCAGGATAAATTCTGCTCAACCAATAATCGCTAAATTATTTTGCTTTTAATTTAGGTCAGGATTGATTCCCTTCAAAACTGTTTAGCAGCACAAATAGAACAGACTGCCCAGCGCTGGAGTTCGCCGGGTGGGGTGGGAGATTGACACTGGGGACAAAGGGGTAAGCCATGCGATCGCGATCGCATCACCTTAGCCCAATGCCCAAAAGCAGCATTTACATCCTTGGTGGGTGTAGCATCAGGGCGGGTAATCTCATCACCAAGGTAACTGGGATGCTCATCGGCTGAAACCGTTTGTTGCTGTTTTCTCTCCACAGATGGATTCTGCCAGCTAGCAGTAGAGAAGCGAATATCAACCAAAGGCGTTGGCAGCTTTTTATTCAACTTTAAAAGCAGAGATGAGCGACCAAAAGTCAGGTTTTGCGCCCAAGCAGCACTAGAAGTTGCTACCCACAAAACATCGCGCTGAATCGACAATGGTCGAGTATGTGCGGCAACTACTGGGCCAACAACTTCTGCCCAAAACTTGAGCAGAAGTTGAAATGGTTGCTCCTGCCATTTAGCCTGCTTTTCGAGAACGCCTAAAATATCATTAATTGATTTCAACGACATCGTTAAAAGTGCTTAGTGGGGAGTGGGGAGTGGGGAGTGGGGAGTGGGGGAGATGAGGGAGATGAGGGAGATGAGGGAGATGAGGGAGATGAGGGAGATGAGGGAGATGAG
>NZ_JBALBY010000106.1:0-389622 GCF_036919575.1 Nostoc sp.
CTCCCTCATCTCCCTCATCTCCCTCATCTCCCTCATCTCCCTCATCTCCCTCATCTCCCTCATCTCCCTCATCTCCCTCATCTCCCTCATCTCCCTCATCTCTCCTGCAAGAGCTTGTTCCCAAATCGGCAGATCCTCCGGTCGGTCAACATCAGCTAAAGGCGACAAGTTGACATGAGATAAATTCAGTTTGTGGGCAATATCCACAGTTTTCTGGAATACTTGAGCAGTTCCCCACTCGATGTTAACGAATAACTCCGGGATGGGTTGGCACAAACCAATTAAGTAATATCCACCATCGATCGCAGGGCCAAGTACGAGGTCAAAGGTGTGTAACTTCTCAAAGGCTGTTGCTAGAATCTGGGCATTCACTCCAGGGCAATCTGTACCGATGATAATTACTTTTTCTGCACCAGATTGAAAAGCATTTCTAAGCGATCGCGCCATTCGGGAACCTAGATCGCCTTCACCTTGAGACTGATAAACGAAATCCAACCCCAGCCAGTCTTGCATCAGTTGCAAATCACCACCTGTAAACCGCACTTCCACAGATATGGCAATGGCTTTTTGCAATTCTTGAACCTGAAATATGGTATATTCAGTCATCTGGCGTTGAAGATTGGCAGCACCAACAGTTCCCAAAGCAGGTATCAATCGGGTTTTTGTCTTACCTGGTTCTGGATAGCGGGTGAAAATAATCAAGTGCTGTTTTGGGTTTGCTGGTAAGTTCAGCACACAATACCTTGTTTGAATCAACAAGAAATATATTAAAACAAGTCGCAAGTCGCAAGTCGCAAGTCGCAACTCAGTTTTGTGACGGGCATTTAGACCCCGACCCAAAAGGTGCTGCCTGTCTTGCTGGGGAATTAAACCCCCAAACTCTGTTAATAGCTAATAGCAATAATTGTCGTCTTTAACTGTAGTATGCTCCTTTGCCGTTCGCATTTCCCCTAAAATTGTAGAAACTATTACGCAACGTTTGGCTTTACCACCAGATTTGCTGGATAGCGTGATCCTTCCTAAATCTTTAGCATTACCTCTGTAGTCAAATCTAACTTCTTGTACAGTACTGAGTGACGGTTGGAAGTTTGTCTCAGAATCAAAGCGCACATTAGAATGTAGATTATTCCAGTTAGCAGCAGATGGGTTTACTGTAGCAGGATGAACCGCCCATTGAACAATACCGTTTTGTTCACGAAAACTAGCTTGCCAAGTCAATTTTTCCTTAGTAGCTTGGCTTTTGGCTTGGCGCATAGCAAGGTGAACTTCGCTTCCGGCAGTATTGAGGCGTTGAGTGTTCACAAAAGCCAGCCAGTTGGGTATTCCCAGCGTAGCTAATATACCAATTAATACAACAACTACTAACATCTCTGGCAAGGTAAAACCACTGTTAGAACGGTTATTAAAGAGATTTTTTGCTTTGACTAGATATGGAAAATGCACTTGGGTATTCATTGTTATTTTTTAGTTGGTTTTCAACTAAGTAGGTAGGCGTAATTAAACATAAGATCAAACCTCACCCTCAATCCCTCTCCGTGAGTTCGGAGAGGGAAGCCGGAGGCAGGGTGAGGTTTTATATTTAATTTGACCCACTTACTTAACTACATATTTGAGAATGTTTTACTTTCTTCGCTTTTGTCTTGATGCTTGTTAGTAAAGTTGTAGACAAAGCAGTGGGTAGTATAAAAATCACAACAATTTTAAATAAAAGTTTTAAGATTAGATTGACCCGATAGAACCTTGAAGAGTCGTTGAGTAAATACTTCCAAAGAAATGTGGCTGCTACTGCACCTTTATATCGATTGAATGGCTGTTGTAGGGCTTTGCATGTTAGGTATATATAAAGGTTCGTGAGACTTAATCTCCAAATATTTTTATCAGTTAATGGTCTTACCTGATAGGCACTTTTAAGTACTTGCAAACAGGCTTTTTCCTGCCTTGCAAGATTAGAAGAAAGTGAATTAGGACTGATTCGGTATAATATTTGTACAGATGGTACACATACAAAATCGAACTTACAAGCTAATCGCAGCCACATATCCCAATCCTGAGCAGCATTTAGTGATTCATCAAATCCACCTAATTCTATTATTGCTTCTCTAAGAATCAAGGGGTTAGAACCATTTTCTAGAAAATTACTTACTAATAGCTTTTCATAAACATCACCATTGACAGTAATATGCATACCTGAAAGCAAGATTTCATCATTTTCATCGATAGAATCAGTCCAGCTATAAGCAACCTTAGCACCTAAGTTTTCTTGCAGAGCCTGCAACTGGCTTGCCAATTTATCGGCTGTCCAAATATCATCTGCATCTAAAAAACTAACAAATTTTCCCGCAGCATATTTTAGTCCACGGTTACGACTAATATTTCCACCAGAATTCTCAAAGGAAAATATTTTGATTCGGGAGTCTTGAAAATTTGAAATAATCTCTAGTGTTGAGTCTTTTGAACCATCATTGATTACAATTAATTCTAAATCTGAAAAACTTTGATTTAGAACAGATTCAATTGTTTTCTTTATAGTTTTTTCGCTGTTATAAGATGGTATGATTACAGAGATTTGAGTCATGTATTTGCTTTTATTAATTATTATTTTATCTATAGGAATCATATTTGATTTCTGAAAAAATCTCGGTAGTCTTGTAGTAGACCGTCTAGGCTAAAATGTTGCAAAAAAATTGTAGGTTGGGTGGAGGCTTTGCGTAACCCAACATCTCTTAATGAAGTCGGAAGTCGGAAGTCGGAAGCGTTGCTCTGAGCTTTGTCGAAGGGTACAGTTTTGTAACGGGGATAAAGACAAGAGCCACAAAACTTAAAGCCGTCCTTTATGACGGGGTTTTAGACCCAACATCCTGATAATTAGTTGGGTTGCGCTCCGCTCCACCCAACCTACGTCTACGTCTAATGCACTATTAAAGCCATGAGGGTCTACTACGTGCATTTCAAAAATCAAATACTAGTCCTATAGTTATTTTTTGACACTAAATTGCCTAAAATAAAGCTTCAACGAGTAAAAAGGACTCATCATACTAGCCAAGTAAAATTCCATTTCAAAAAGAGCTATTAGATTACTTTCTAATTGCCCTCTATACTGAATAAGGTGCCGTAATACTCGGCGTAAATTCCCTAAAATAGTTCTGACAAACACTATTGGTTTTTGCCAATTCTTAGTATTTATCAAGCGTAACTGGAAAACACACAAGCCACAGCCGCGTGCCAGAGTTAGGAGGTAATCTCTCTCAAGTCGCCAATGTGGTATTTGATGATAAGTATGCATAGTAGGGTTATACCAAATTTGCCAGCCTCCATAATGTATATGAAGCAATGCTTCATAGTCATCACCCGACACCAAAATCCCAGACAACCTCCCTCTCAAAGTAGGTCGTTGTGGTACATTTTCACACCATACTTGTTTCCGAACAACAAGCGCTGCACCAGGAGGAAGCCTTAAATTAGCTGCATCAAATAAATATGGATTTGAACCACATTCTCTTATAGCTAAAAAAGCTTGAATTCTTTCGAAATTTTCTGGCGGCTTTACTTCAAAATCTCCATGAATTTGTCCACTCCAAGCGCCTGCTTGAGGATGCTCTTTGCCAAAAGTGTAAGATTGTAAAATCCAATCAGATGCTACTAGATTATCATCATCTACAAATGCAACAAACTCACCTCTAGCTTCACTTATAGCCCGCATTCTTGCAAATGGGATTCCTTGTTCTTTCTCTAAAAAGTACCTCAAACAAATATTCTGGCTATATTTTTTTTGATAATCTTTAATTACCTCATTTGTATTATCGTGACTATTATTATCAATAATAATTATTTCCCAATATAGCTTTTCTATTCCCGTCTGCTTGAGTAGAAAATCTAAAACTTGAGGTAAACGTTTTGCACCATTGTATGTAGGAATAGCTACAGTAAAGTCTAAAAACTGATTTTCAATTAATTTATCCATCCTAATTACCACAATTTATATGTTTGTCATGAGAGTTTCTGATAAGGTAATAACTGGTTAGAGCGTTTCTTAAGCAACTGAGGTACACCCCAATCTTTTTTAGCAAGGTTAAAGCCGAGCGGACTTGTGCCGAGCGAAGTCGAGGTAGCCGAGGCTTTAATAGCTTGGAAAAAGTCCATCACCAAGTCGAGAACCGCTATATTCAAATATCTTTTTTGAAATAGGTAAAAAGGACTGATAAAGCTACTCATGAGCAGTTCCATCTCGCAAGCAGCAATTAAGTCAGTTTGAAACATACCTCGATATTTGAGCGCGTAAAGTATAATTTTGCGTAGATCATTAACTAAATACACTAAACTCACCAAAGGTCTTTGCCAAGGTTGTATTCTCAGCATACGAAGGTGATGCCGACTTAAACCCACACAGCGAAATAAACTAATTAAATATTTTCTTTGCAATCGCCATGCTGGGATTTTATGGTGAATACACATTTCTGGGTTGTACCAAATTTCCCAACCTCCTAGTTGGATATGTAGTACTGCTTCTAAATCTTCACTGGCTAACCCAGCTTCTCTACCTTTATGATTTAAAACTAGATTTTTAGGAACTGTTCTCTCCCATGCCTGTTTGCGAACTACTAAGCCTGCTCCTGGAGGTAGCATTTTCATGTGAGCTTTGTATTGGTGGGGTTTTGTACCTCTCTCGGTAATGGCTAAAAAAGAAGCTATTTTCTTAAAGTTTTCCGGTGGTTCAACTTCAAAGTCACCATGAACTTGGCTACCATAAGCACCGGCTAAAGGATGCTGTTCACCAAAAGCATAAGCTGCTGCTACCCAGGTGGATGTTGGGTAGTTGTCATCATCAAGAAAACCTATAAATGTGCCTTTAGCTTCTTCAATTGCCCTTTGTCTGGCGTATGCTGCTCCCTGTTTTTTTTCAAATAAGTACTTTAGTGGATAAGGACACTGCCAATTTTGTTGATAGGTTTGAATAACTTTAGCTGTGTTATCAGTGCTGTTATTATCTACAACTATAATTTCCCAAGATAAATGTTCTGTATTTAGTTGATTTTGTAGTCGTTCTAGTAGTTCAGGCAAACGACTTTGACCGTTATAAGTTGGGATAGCTACAGTAAAGTCAATGTTTTTAGTCATTTGACAAAAGTTATATTTTATTAAGGCGATTTTTGAGGTATTTAAAACCAGAAAACTGCACGAGATATTACAATATTGCTCTCAAAGTGCAGTTTTATGTTCAGTATTATTTCGTATTTTTATAAATTTTCACTATGAAGATTACTTAATTGCATTGGGCGTCTTTTGCTGTGGCCATTGCTCCCAAGAGAGTTTCCACAACGACGCATCGCTTTACGCTACTAGGCGATGTAGAATTTGCAGAGCTTGGAACAGCTACCACTATTTTTAACCCTGTAGCTGTTCCAAAGCTTGGAATTGGTAAAGTTGGTAAAGCTCCCATATAGTCAAAGGTAATCGTTGATGGAGGTGGAGATGCTGAAGTTGCTAACGTACTTGAAGCAGGGTAGGATACAGTAGAAGTAGTATTGACAATGTTTGTACTACTGAGATTTGCCCCCAGCAGTAATTGATTAGAATTGGCTCCCACATCTCCCCCTAAAGGTTTCCATGGGAGGGGTATAGGGGGTGCAGCACTAGTAGGATAAGCATTAGGAGAATAAATAGCAACCTCTACATTTTTGGTTGTGCTATCTATCTGAAAACTGACACTGTAGCTAAGTTTAGTTTTTTTAGCTTGGCGCTGTGCTTCTTGCAGTGCGGCGAAAACAGCGTCGTTAGCCTTATTTACCTTCTGTCGATTTACAAAGGCAGCCCAACCAGGAGCTGCGATCGCTGATAAAATTCCGATCATCAGGATCACTACGATTAATTCTATTAAGCTAAATCCGGCATCTTGTTGATTGTAGCGATCGCTATGGTATCTATTTCCTAAATATTGCTGCTTTAGTTTTGTTTTTCGGCTATGCAACTGGAAATAATCTAATAGTCTTAAACTAGGAATATTTGGCATACTATCCTGCTTTTATTAATCTTTGTAAAAGATAGAAGTTATTTGGTAAAGATGAAGCTGCTTCCTTGAACCTTAATGTTTGCACTGGGAAAATAACTAGATTTGGTATCGGCGTAACGTACTTTAGTTTCATCATTTTGTATTAGGCGAGCTTGTGCGTTACCTCTTAAATAAACTTCAACAGCACTTCTATTACTTGGATCAACTGAATTTACACAAGCATAAAAGCCCCTTCTGAGATTAGTTGCTGTTGCTGGAACTCGTTTAAAATCAGTAGGGGGAACAGTAGGGGTAGTGGGGCAAGTTACTGCTGATGGTAGCACTACCGGTGTTTCTTGGTCTATTGTTGTTTGATCTATAAAATCAACCAAAACCACAGGAACTTGAGTGTAACCCCCCCCTCCTGTCCAAGTATTCATTTTTGCTTGTAATGTTATGCCCTTTTGTGACAAGTCAAATGGTTTAAAACCTTTATCTGGACATGGGAGATATTTTTCGGTTGCAAGAAATCCATCACAAGTAACTGTAGCAGCAGTATTTGTAACGCCATCTTTAATTTCCCATCTGGCGATGCGGGCAACGTTAGACCAAGTAGTACTAGTGTCTTTAATTAAATAGTAGGCAACTAATGAGTAAACAAAAGCATCATCTTTTTGAGTGCCTGTAATTGTAATTGCTTGACTAAGTAATTCTCGTTTCCAAAAGACAAGCACAGGAACTCCACCTGTTGGGCTAGGCAATTGATTCACACTTGCAGCTGGGCAAGTAGTAGTATCAGCAGTACCGCTTAGACAAGCAATTCCAGTAGCATCGTATATATATAGTGCTTGTTGGAGATCGCGAGTGATATAGTCAAGGGCTGCTTTAATTTCTTGCTCAGAGTTGGCTTTGGCTTGTTCCTGTCCATCAGTGGTTAAAACGCTGATCATAAAACCTAGCAACGGCGTAATTACTAGGAATGTAAGGATCATAGCCACGAGCAGTTCAATTAGGGTGAAGCCACTATTTTTGTTTTGCTTCTGAGAGGGTTTTAGCTGAGTACTTAACAGCCACCTCAATATATTCATTTTGCTATAGGTTCTCCTTATTGACGGATACTGAGTCATAAAATTATTTATGTTTGCTGGGTTAATTATGGTGGTGCTTAACAACCACCAAGCCGAGCGCACAAAGCGGTATAGGAGGGTTGACCCCTGACAATTTCAGTTGTCATTTCTACTAGTGGTGCTTTGCGATCGCCTAGTCCCCCAGTGAATGTTGCTGCTTTTTTTCCACCGCTACCCGCAGTTAAGGTACCAAAATCAGCATCGGAACGATATACCCGAATTCCCAAACGATAGCTTTGACCGCTATCAATTTGAGTGGTACTTGTGCTGATAGTTCCAACTGCATTGCCAAAAGCCTGAATGTAAAACAGATCGCTAGTACAGCTAGGATTAGCAAGGCTGCCATTTTTGTTATAGCAATACAAAGTATTCTTGGTTGCGGTTGTGGGTGGAAGCACACTACTGATTAAATAGTCACTGGTTGAGCTTGATACTGTTCTATTTGCAGTAGCCGTTGCAGCAGCGAGATTGAATGAGGTAGGATTTAATACTTGGGCTTCTGAGATTGTTTTAGACTTGATAGCATCAATGAAGGCTTTAGCCGCTCCTGTTGCCAATACCACCCGTCTAGCTTGCACACGAGTTGCTGTTGCCATAACTAGGACAGGCGCGATCGCAGTTAGCAAAATAGAGACTACAAGTATTGCTACCAGCGACTCAATGATCGTAAAACCAGACTCGCTGGATTGGGCAGATGATTCGTGTAGTTGGTGTGGGTTCATAGTCAGTTTCTCAATTAGGCTATGTTTTATAGCAATTTGCGATCGAGTGTAATACACTTGTAACTTCTCTCCAAACCTCTCCCCTACAAGGGGAGAGGCTTTGATTTTTCCCCCTTCCCTCGTAGGGAAGGGGCTGGGGGTTAGGTCTGTTAACGCGATCTATTCACCTGAAAAGTGCTGTAAAAACTCTCATTCACACACTTCAGGATGGTTGGAGTTTGCAGTTACCAGGGCGTTCAGTTGCAGGTAGTGCAAATTGATAACCCGTGCCAAAGTAGTTGGTGGTGTTCGTAGTCTCAAACCCATCCGATGTTTGAGTTTGGACAGCACATAACAGAGTTTGTACCCAAAGGTCATCCCGACCTACTTCTCTGAAATATTCATTTGGAGGATCTGTGGCTGGAGTTACAAAACGCTGGGCAAACAAGTCGGGATTTTGCGCCAGTAACGCCACATCAAAACCCCAGTTACGTAAAGGAGGCATATAATAAGGCGCTTCACCACTACCAGTATTAGTGTAACTACTATCTGATCTGTACCCAGGGCTACCAGAATTCAGAACTCTGATAAAGATACTGTTATTGGCAGTAGCGGTAAGGTTATTAACGTCAGAAGAGGTTGCAGGAGAAGTTGATGGTCCTGGTCTGACAAGAGCTTGGAATGGTGCACTGGCATAGATACTGCGTTTAAATTGGATGAATGAACCGTTGATATTGGCATTAACCCCATCCCAGTTTTCTAAGAAGCGCGCAAAGTTATGCAAACCCCCATTGAGTTCGTAGGTATTTAGACCCACACGAGCAGGAGTATCACCAGCAGCAATTACTAGATTAAAAGTTGTTTCACTTGCCCTAGACAACCATCTAGTATTTTTAACGAGAGTAGATGATCCTGTTAAAGTGGAGTAATCATTATCTTGAGGTGCTAGGTCTGTTACTTGTAATTGCAATACAGGTTCTAATAGCGGCTGGTAAGTTGCATCTCTTAAGGACGACGTGAGTACCGGCGGTGTCCCCGGGCTTCCAGGAAAATCCCTCAGCGAAGAAGCCGGAGGAGTTAGTACTGGTGGTACTTGGGGATACCTAAAGAATAGACGAGCAGTGTTCGTGTTCTTGTATTTTATCTGGCTGGTGTCGAACGCTGGTGAAGTAGAAGTACTTGTTGTAGTTGCAAACCATAGGGCATTAGTCGCTATGTCAGGTATGCTAGCTGCGTCTACCACACCACTTGTGATAATTAGTGGAAGTTCTTTTACTATACCTGATTTGATACCTAGTGGAATGGGAGTGGAAGTAGGATTACCGCTATTAAAAGTAATGGGGGTATTACTAGCATCAAGCAGTTGTCCAGAACTATTTCGTTTGAACGCAACCCGGCGGGCAAATCTTTCAAAACCAGTCCTTGGCGATCGCCACTGGGTTGTACCAGCTAAGAGTTTTTCAGGATCTGCACCTATTACAGTTGCATCACTAGACCTTTTAAAGATTTCTGCTGATGTTAAAGCATTGGTTTTAATAGTATCACTATCTAAACCCACATACCAGTCACCTGGTTGGCACTCTGAAACTGGTATTTTGAAGCACATCTCCATTACATACTCTGGGAAACTCCCTCGACGCTGAATGGGCGTGACGAAGTTGTTCAAGTAAGAGCTGTTATTTGGATTTGGAACAACAAGAGTAGTATTATTAAAGTCATTTGTAGTATCGGACGGACCACCCAAGTAGTATGCATCATTATTAGATGCAGTGAAGAAATTAGATGAAGTGACGAAGTTGTTATTCCAGAAACCTGCCTTGAGTTGTTTGAGTACGACGTTAGGATCACTCCCTTGGTTATTTCGCAAATCGTAATCACCCTCATTGCGGAAACCTTGGCGGAAGTTACCAGACAGCAAGCTGACAGCATCGGCAATCACTGATGCTGGTCGCCAGGTTTCGCCTGTTGTGCAATTGGGTAGTCTAGGGTCACTAGGCCGACAAGCAAAGTCAGGATCGCGATTTGTCGCAGCGCGAGTGTAAAATTTAGTATCGTAGGTACTATCAGTGGGAAGAGGCAAAAGATCCGGAGCTTTAAATTCTTGCTTGGTGTGCAGATTAAAATTGCCTTTAACATACACTGGTAGCTCAGTTGCTAAAATTAAGCCTTTTTCTTCTGCTCTGTAATCATTATAGTGAACCGGATCACTGCCAACCTGGCGACTCAAGTTACTGCCATTAATCAACATAATGGCGTTGGGTCGCCGTTCTGGATCGAGCTTGTAGTCACTGGCGCTAACAGTTTCACTGTCTGACTGGCTGCGATCTTTTTGAGCATCATCACGAGAGGCATAGATAATGCCGCTATTGGGCAATAGATATTCCTTATCCGATGCAACGCCGATTACTTGTGTGCGAAGCTTACTTAAATCTATGACAGTGGCACGAATTTCTAAAGGCTGGCGCTGTTCGACTTCTAGATTGTAGTTTCCAGTTAAAGTTAATGGATCACCTTTATCTATGGCCTTAATTTGTCGGGCATCAAGAAATGCAGTTTCTTTGATTGCGCCATCAGGAATGTAGGTAGTACTCCCAGCCAGGGTGCCATCAGCAATCTGTATTGCACAGATGGTAGAGTCAATTGCTGATTGCTCAGAGAGAGTGAGTTTGCTGGTTGTTGCTTTGGCCAGTGCTTGCCGCAGTAGCGGATTGACAAGGCGGCCATTGGGAAATACCAACTTGGCTTGATATTTTAAGCGATCTAGCAAAGTTACGCTAGTGTTAGTCACATCATCAGCACTAGCCGCAAGCGTAAAAAAACCATTGCTATCTACTGCCTGTCCTGTAGTTACATCAGCAGATGTAGTAGTGGAAGCAGCGTAAACAACCCCATTATTTGATCTTGCTCCAGCAGGTTTAGCACCAACTGCTTCACCGCTCACATCGGCCAGTGTACCTGTATTTCTTGCTGTATCCTTGTTTGTAGGGTCATAGTAGCTACTTACACAGGCCATGGGTTTTTGATAATAGTCTGCTGTAGTCGCCAGAGGAGCGTAGGAATCAAAATTGTAGTGATACACTGCCGTAGCACGCATTACCAAATCACCACGTTTTGGCGTAGTACCGTTCAGAGGATCGGTCGAATCAGGTACAAGCATAGGCATAGTATCAGGCCAGACTACTATGCCAGCGCTTTCGTTGATTACCACTGGTGGCGTGCTTGGTGGCCTGCTTGGATCTGGCGTGCTTGGATCATCAGGCACTATTGTTGGACGAGTAGGTAGTCCAGAACCTGTAGGTCTATATACTCCTGCACCTGTAATCACTCTCAGTCCACCGACCACATCAAGAATATTACTTCTGGGTGAAGCGGCTGAAATTTCCCAAAAACCATCACGTCCTGTTACTCCTAAATCTGATAACTGTTGGACGCGAGTGGTACGAGTACGATCTGTAGTAGTGCTACCCGTCCACTTGACACCAGTGATGGTTTGGGGAGCATTCTGTCCTACAAAGTCTCCTATTGTATTGTCCCATATTAGTTCCGGCAGGTTGTTTCCTACTACGATGCGATCGCCTAACACTGTTTCTGTTACGGGACTATTATCTACAATGTCTGGGTCTTTAGTTGGGAGTTGCGCTGTATCTAGTGTTAGTTTTGTATTAGCATCTAGTGGATAAATCCAGGCATCCATTGCACGTAGCGTATTACCAGAACCTTTCATAAAAGTTCCTGCATCTGTTGTTGAGTCGTACTCAGTAGTCCCAGATTTTATAATACCAGAAGTACCATAAAGAACTTCTTTAAATGGTACACGCCTAGTACGTTTACGGAACCAATTTCCCAATTCTTCCTTACGTACTGTAGTCGCGTCTAAGCTTGGATCATTGTCAGTCCGGCTCTTTATTTTAGTTATGACTTCTTGAGGATCAGTAGTAGCAGCATTATTCAATTGTTGTGCCTTCACTAATAAGTCTATGCGTTTAGCATAAGCCTGAGTGTTATAAGCAATGTCATTGGAGTTATTTAAGGTAGTTTTATTAGCTAAAGATTGGCTTGTATCAGGTGCATTATTTTCTACAAATAAATGTACGCCTGTTCCACTTGCATCAGATGCACTGATTGTCCCACTATTTGCAATATTACCGCCAACAACTATTTTGCTATTTTCTCGTTCGTAATAACAAGAATTCGGACTACTGACCTGAAATAGGGTTATATCTTGATTACTTTTACCAGTGAAGAAGTTACTGTTGGTAAAAATGCGTCCATTGAGACGGAATCTAGGCCCAGGTGTAATATCTAAATCATCTTCATAGACAACAGCATTATTAGTAATAGAAACTTGACTACGATCTTGTTGCATTTCTAAAGCCGAGAAGCCTTTATTACCTACATACTTCTCATATTTAGTTGTATCAAGAAGAGCCGCTTGAGAAATATCACTAATGGGAATCGTTGCTACATATACGAAAAAGCTTTTTTTCAATTCGCCAGTTGGTAGCTTATACCAACCCGAAGTACCTACTAAACTGGCGCTAGTGTTACCAGCTACATCACAAGCTCCACCTGCCTTAGCTTGTAGCATAGGAGGGGTTCTAGCATCTAGTGGGCTTCTGTTTCTGTTTTGGGTTGTACCAGTTTGGGGAGGAGTGCGGAAGTAGATACCGTAGAGAATAAAACTATCAAATTTACCGTTATTATCTGTATCGGCAGGAAATTTCCAGGCTGTTTGTAAGTTTTCTTTATTTTCTAAAAGGATACTATCACCTGCTTCAATAATCGGAGTTGAAGTACTTTTATTAAGGTTATAAGCCAGAGTTATAGGAGTTTCATCACCAAGTGTATAGACAGAAAGTTTTTGGGTTAAGGTACTGTATAATGTTACATTTGATGGGACAGAACGTGGTAGAGTCGGGTCGGCAAATAGTGCAGTTATTTTGGCTTTAGCTCGCTCTAAGGCAGGGGTAGCAGCTTGAAGCACAGCCTCATTCACCCGGACATTGCTAGCGTTTTTAGAACGCTCAAAAGACCGAAATAAAATCGCAGTTGTTAACAGCACGACAACCAAAGTGACCATCGCCACTGTTGGTAAAATAAAGCCAGCATTCACTGAGCCGCGTCTTCTTCGAGTGCCAGAAATAGTCCGCAACAGCCAAATGATTTGCTTGTTAATTGCAGATAAAAACTGCTTGCTAATTTGCCTAAAGGTTTTTTGAATTACCTTGAATAGCTGACGTTTTCGAGACATAGTTGCTTTCCTGTCAAGTGGTTTATAGTGGATTTATGATTTTTTATCAAAATTGATAATTCTGCCTATAAATTAATTTTTTAGGCAAAGGATGAAACTATATTTATGTAACTACTGCATCTGGCTTTCCTAACTTCCAAATCAAGTAGCTAAAACAAAAGAGAATTTACTAAAGTTATATCATTTATGAGTTGTTCATCTTATCCGGTAAATACTGATTTTTTGAGAATTATTTAATCCAATTCCAGAAATAATAAGAGTATGGTATCACAGTATAATTGCGGAAATGTATTTTGTTTAGATGTATCTTTATGAAGATGTTGTTAGCATAGCAAGCTTATAATACCCACCTGTTAGAGGAAAGATATCAGTTGGGTGCAAAATAATCAGAGGTTCGGCTCAGATTCGCCGGGCGTCTGGAAGTCGCGGCTACACGAGACTTTACCCACTAAACGTTTAGCAGAGCAGCTACGCGCACTTGGTATCAAGCCTGATTTTAGTGATGAGTAAGATTAATTAATTTTATCATTTAGGTTTAATCCTGCTCCCCTCTCCTTAATAAGGAGAGGGGCTGGGGGTGAGGTTCAACTACTATCCCCTTAAATTTCGTATATTCTCAGCAATACTTTCCAGCACCCCAGACAAATTAGCATATACATCATTATTCTTAAATCTAATAAACTTAATTCCTGCTGATTCAATAAATTCTTGTCTTGCCTTATCGTATTCAGCAGCACCTTCTTCAAAATGGCTTTCACCATCAATTTCTATAGCTAACTTAAATTCAGAACTATAAAAATCCATAACAAACTTATCGACACTATATTGTCGGCGAAATTTGCAGTTTTCTAACTGTCTATCTCTTATTTTATCCCAAACAAGTTTCTCGGCTTTTGTGATATTTTGGCGTAATAGTCTCCTTTTTTCGATTTCACTATTTTTGTTATAAAGTTTAGTCATTTTTATTTCCGATTCCAGTCCCCTCTCCTTTATAAGGAGAGGGTTGGGGTGAGGTTATTGTCTAGCCTACAAGATAATAACCTCACCCCGCCCTTCGGGCACCCCTCTCCTTGTTAAGGAGAGGGGAAAGATTATGCGCTGTGTTCACAAGATAATAACCTCACCCCGCCCTTCGGGCACCCCTCTCCTTGTTAAGGAGAGGGGAAAGGTTATGCGCTGAAGTATTTTGCTAGTGGGTGGTAAGCAATAATCGCAGTGGTAGACTGTTCTGGATAAAGTTGTTCGCTTTCATCCATATACAAGTTAATTCTGTCAGTCTGCAATAACTCCAGTTGCTTATACTGGTCTTGGATATTCGGGCAAGCTGGATACCCAAAACTATACCGTGAGCCACGATAGCGTTGTGCCAATATATCCCGAATATTGTCGGGTTCCTCAGCAGTAAAACCTAACTCTCGGCGAATTCTGGCGTGTGTCCACTCAGCGATCGCCTCCGCTACCTGCACGGCCATACCGTGGAAATACAGATAATCTGTATATTGATTCTCAGCAAAGAGCTTTTGAGCGAACTCTGTTGCAATTTCACCCACAGTCACCGCCTGCATCGGGAAGACATCAATAATTCCCGATTCCTTTGGTGCAAAGTAATCTGCTATGCACAGCCGCCTTAAAGACTTTTGTCTGGGAAACTCAAAAGTTGCAACCTGTTGTGATTGGTTCTCTGAGTCATATATATGTAGAGAATTCCCCTCAGCTTGACAAGGGAAATAACCATAAATCACCTGCGGGTGCAACAGATTCTCTTCAATAATTCGCTGTTTCCAAGTTTCTAAAACTGGGTAAACTTTCTCAGCTAAGAAAGCCTGATATTCTTCCTTAGATTGCTCCTTTGGTTTACGGAATTGCCACTGTCCAGCAATTAAAGCTTGTAAATCCAAGTGCCAGAATATCTCCTCGATGGGAATATCACTAGGCTGCAATAACTTCGTTCCCCAGAAAGGTGGCGTGGGACGTTCAATATCTATCGCCACAGCATCAGAACGTCTCGTATCTATGGGGAGTGGGGAGTGGGGAGTGGGGAGTGGGGATTCTTCAGTAGCGATTTTTGATTTTTGGTTATTAGTCTCTGGTTCAGCAGTTTCAACTTCGTTCAAAAATCCCTGCAAATCTTCCCAGTTACCAGCGGCCTTTGCTGGCATTAATTTATCCATGAAGTGCAAGTCAGAAAAGGCATCTTTGCCATAAACAACTTTACCTTTGTAGGTTTTTTGGCAATCTTCATACACAAATTTGGGAGTCAACGCCGCACCACCTAAAATGACGGGGACACTAATTCCCTTTTCGTTGAATATCTCTAAATTCTCTTTCATGAAGGCGGTGGATTTTACCAGCAAACCACTCATGGCAATACAATCAGCTTTATGCTGTTCGTAAGCTTTGATGATGTTTTCCACTGGCTGTTTAATTCCCAGGTTAATCACCTTGTAGCCGTTGTTGGATAAGATAATATCCACCAAATTTTTACCAATGTCGTGGACATCGCCTTTGACTGTGGCAATGATAAAGCTTCCCTTACCATTGTTGCCAGATTCAGATTTCTCCATGAACGGTTCTAAATACGCTACCGCCGCTTTCATGGTTTCCGCAGATTGCAAGACGAAGGGTAGCTGCATTTGTCCAGAACCGAATAATTCCCCGACAACTTTCATCCCATCTAGCAGGAAGGTGTTGATAATTTCTAAGGGGGGATATTCTTCTAAAGCTTTTGTGAGATGTTCTTCTAAGCCAATGCGTTCGCCGTCGATGATATGGCGTTTGAGACGTTCTGGGATGGGGAGACTTTCATCTAAGGAGCGATCGCGTTTTGTCGTTACCCCGGCAAATACTGTGGTAAGCTCTCCCAAGGGATCGTAAACGCAGACGTTACCTTCAAACTTGCGCTCGTCATAAATCAACTGGCGACAGATTTCTTGATGGCGTTCCTCAATCTTAGAAAGCGGTAAAATTTTGTTAGCGCTGACAATGGCTGCATCCATTCCCGCCGTCGTCGCCTCGTGCAAAAACACTGAGTTCAGCACCATTCGTGACGCTGGATTTAAACCAAAGGAAATATTGGAAACACCCAAAATTACATGACTTCCAGGCAATTCTTGACGAATCCGCCGGATAGATTCAATTGTCGCCTTACCGTTTTCTCGGTCTTCTTCAATCCCGGTGGAAATTGGTAACGCTAGAGTATCAAAGAATATTTCTGTGGCAGGTATGCCATATTCTACAGCTTGACGGTATGCGCGTTGGGCGATCGCAAACTTTTTATCTGCTGTCCGCGCCATCCCATCTTCATCGATAGTACCAATGATTACACCAGCACCGTACTTTTTCGCCAACTCCAGCACTTTTAAAAAGCGCGGTTCCCCATCTTCGTAGTTGGTGGAGTTCAGCAAACACTTACCACCGGCAACTTTTAAACCCGCCTCCATTTTTTCCCATTCGGTGGAGTCAAGCATTAAAGGCAGTGTCACATTATTGACAATGCGCGAAACTAATTCGTGCATATCCCGCACGCCGTCACGTCCCACATAATCCACGTTGATATCAAGGATATGTGCGCCTTCTTTTACCTGCGCCCTCGCCATTGAAACGAGTCCATCCCAATCTTCCGCATTTAGCAAATCGCGGCACTTCTTGGAACCACTGGCGTTGAGACGTTCGCCGACAATCAAAAAGGAATTATCTTGGTCGTAGGGCTGAGTAGTGTAAATTGATGCTGCTGCGGGTTCTAAACTTGGGTGTCTAACTTTTGGCTTCAGGTCTTTGGCAAGTTCTGCCAATTGTTGAATGTGTTCTGGACGCGTCCCACAGCAACCCCCAATCACTTGGACACCCAAATCTTCAACAAAATGCATCAATGACATCCGTAATTCCAACGGTGTCAGCCGGTAGTGCGCTTGACCGCCGACGTTCTCAGGTAAACCCGCGTTGGGAATACAGGAAACAATAAAAGGTGAATGTTCTGCCAAATACTTGATATGTGGTTTCATCAAGTCTGGGCCTGTGGCGCAATTCAAACCGAGAATGTCAATTGGATAAGGTGCCAAAATTGTCAGCACAGCACTGATTTCGGAACCAACCAACATTGTACCCATGCTTTCCATTGTCACAGATACCATCAACGGCCGGCGATCGCCTTTCTTAAGAAACACTTCTTCAATGCCATTCAGCGCCGCCTTAATTTGCAGCACATCTTGGCAAGTTTCCACCAGAAATAAATCGACACCACCATCCCACAGCGCTTCTGCTTGTTCAGCAAAAGTAGCTTTCATGGTGTCAAAGTCAATATGTCCCAAGGTAGGGAGTTTAGTTGTCGGACCGATGGAACCTGCTACAAATCGGGGTTTTTCGGGCGTGGAAAATTCCGCAGCCACACGCTTGGCTAATTCTGCGGCTGTTCTGCTGAGGTAATACGCTTGGTCTGCCAAGTCATATTCTGCCAGCACAATGGACGTACTGCCAAAGGTATCGGTTTCAATGACATCAGCACCAGCCGCGAGAAAGTCGCGGTGAACCTTAGCAACAGCTTCGGGTTTCGTGTGGACTAAGTATTCGTTACAACCTTCATACTGTGGACCGCCGAAGTCTTCAGCAGTCAGGTTTTGGGTTTGGAGGTTGGTTCCCATCGCCCCGTCGAAGACGAGGACTGGGCTATCTGGACTACGCAGGCGTTCAAGGAAAGGATGAGTCATATTTTCCGAGAGGAATTTGGGTCAGTCGTATAATATTCGACTTACTTTCTTATTTTCCCAAATTGTGATATTTTTGGCAGCTTTTAATAAAGTCTGTTTTGCTGAAACTCTCCATTGGCTCGTTTTGACCTGATTTCTCAAGATTGGCGATGACAGAATTATGCAAAAGCGTCCTCATAATATCGGGGGGATTAAGGGGGGTAATTCACTGAGGAACCTAACGCAACCTACTTTGGAGTTATTTTTTAGGCAAAACTTACGCAGTATGACACAGGTGGGGTTTCATTGATTCTACACATAGTCAGATGAAATATTTTCGCCAAGTTTCTTATCTTAGGATCACAGCTTAGAGTTGTTACTCCGTTCAGCTCAAAGATGGAAAAAACACTAGGAGTATAACTTGAGTCTTACTATGGATTTAAATTCTTTGTTCAATCTAAATACATTTATTGAATTATTACTGGGGATTAGTTTGAGCGCGGCGGCTGGCTTTCGAGTATTTGTACCACTGCTAGCATTGAGTGTGGCTTCAGTTTTTGGACATTTAGATTTGCCGACTAACTTTGATTGGCTGGAAACACCTCAAGCTGTAATTGTATTTGCAGTCGCTTGTTTGCTGGAAATTATCGGTTATTACATTCCTTGGTTGGATCATCTGCTGGATATTGTTGCCACACCTGCGGCATTTATCACTGGGACAATCGTAACAGCATCTGTTGCTCCAGAGATGAATCCATTGGCGCAATGGACGTTAGCTTTAATTGCTGGTGGTGGAACCGCAGGATTAACTCAGGGATTAACGAATATATTGCGGATAAGTTCTACAGGTGTTTCAGGTGGATTAACCAATCCAGTTGTGTCAACCATTGAGTTGGTCATCGCAATCGGACTGTCTGTGCTGGCGCTAGCTTTACCAGTGGTAGCAGGAGTGATTGTGATTGGTTTTCTAATAATAGCTATTCCAAGACTCTGGAATTTCTTCTTGAATAAACCATCTTCTCAAACTAATGAAACCGTCTCTCCATCAAGAGAATTGGGATAAGTACTTGTGGATTGGGTTCATAGCTGCGTCACCGAATAGCCCGTCGTAGACATCGCAATTATAAAGCGATCGTCGGGTGTGTTAGCGCGAAAGTAAAGCAGAATCGTAGGTTGGGTTAAGGAACGAAACCCAACATTTCCAGTGGTTTTTGACGCTAACCCAAGCGTATTGATTTATAATTCCAAAGCCGCTATTAGAGGATGTTTTAAAAGTGGTTGGCTGTGATTTTAGGCACTTATTGATCCCCCCTAACCCCCCTTAAAAAGGGGGGAACCGGAATCAAAGTCCCCCAATTTATCGGGGGATTTAGGGGGATCTAGAACTTTTTGCTACCGATAAGAGGACTTTTCAAACATCCTCTTAGACAGAAATTCACCTGATTAATTGTCTCAGAGGAAAGAGAACCCAGCTTTCTGAGAATCATAGATTTATTTAATGTAAAAATTGACTCACAGCGAACTATAGACTCAACTCTAATACCTGCACTGGCAATTTCATCGCCCGTTATTACAGCTATTTTCAGGTAAATAGACCACGCGGTAGGGGCACAGCATTGCTGTGCCCCTACGACAGATGTGGTTCAAATACATGATTTCTGCTGTAAGTATTGCGTCACAGTTAAAGGGCGATTAGTGTTGGAAGTACAAGGCACAACCATCAAATCATCAAGAATTTGATTCAATTGATTTGCCGAAATTACAACAGCAGGGCGAACTTTAAACTGTGCCAATCCGGTTGAAGGCATGGGGACTCGACACAACACAACATCACCGCGCTGTAAGTTCATCAGCAAATACTTCGTCGTAAATATCATTTTCAGGGCTTACCCAATCCTGATAAGCCTGAGATTCAACAGCAGAATTAACCGGTTTTTCGCCATTCTTGAAAGAAAGAGCTAAATCAAGCAATGCTGATAACTGCTCATCATTCAGTTGTTCAATCAAACTTAGAAGTTCTTGACGAATACTCATGGAATTGCCAACTGCTAACTATATTCAATGTAGCATTGGTGGTGCCGCAGCTACGCCCGCACAACGACCGCGCTCAGTGACCATCGTAGACATCGCTATTAAAAGGGTGTGTTATCGCCGAGAGTACGGCACCATCGATAATTTAAGGTGCGTTAGCCTATGGCATAACACACCCTACTCGCTAATTTTTCTATTGCATCAGATTAATCCGCTGATCAAGTATTAACGCGATCGCTATTGCACCAGAATAGGTCTATTTAAAATGCTCATCACCTCGCCTGGATTGGGGCTTGGTAGCAGAGGACTCCAATCACCAACATCTGCATAACCAATAACTTGCAAATATTGAATTGTGCTGGTTACAGCTTTAGAAGAACCAATTAAGAGATGTTTGAGTGGTTGTTTAAGAGGAGTTACTTGAGAGGATATTTGATTGATGCTGAAATCAGCCCCTAACAAAAAGCCTTGAGTCATAAATGGCACAAAATAATTTGCACTTACTTCTGATACTATTACTCTTGCTTGTTGAGCAATACTTTGCTCAAACTCAGCCTTGGCTTGCACTTGTGTCATCATTTATTAATCTCCCAATATGGGGGTAAACATCAGCGATCGCTTTATTTGGTGTCCAGCCGCAGGGCGATCGCATTCCAACACTCACAATCATACTGCCGAAATAGGACAATCGGACAATAGGATAAAAGACTAAATGAACATAGCCTAAAAAGCTATGCAAAAATTAAGCGGTTGTACGCTGTGCAAGGTTGATGAGTGAAAAGAAGGAATTACGGGGCTATGTTTCTCCAGAGTTAAACCAATTGTTTCGGGCTGTGGTAGCTCTCAAAGATAAAAACCTCAGCGATACGATCGCTGAGGCATTAGAAGACTGGCTCAATAAGCCTGAAAACCAGGAGCTAATTAAAAAGCATAATTTGGGTAAATAAATTCAAAAGGGCGGCAATTCTTTAAGAATCGTAAACCGAATATGATTTATCGCCAAATCGCCGATGGGGATATCTTCTTTGGTTAGCCGTGTACCTTGACTGGTCACGGTTTCAAAGGTGATACCTTTGCCAATTTCAATGTGATACCAGCATAAGCCCATAAAAAAGCGTGTCGGATAAGGCCCACCTTCACCTATATCATCAGGATTTGATTCCATTGGCAACCAACCAAAATTCGGCACGTAGAACTCCAGCCAAACATGATTAAAGTCGGGTTGCAGAGGTACTCCTTGTAAGTCACTATGGGCAGGACATTTGTACCTGCCGACGGTGCGGCAGGGGATGCCATTTAAACGCGATAGGGCAAGTAAAACGCCGACATATTCGCCACAGGAACCAACGCCCCGTTCTAAAACTATATCTGGCGTGTCAATGTGAGGTTTGATACCGTAGGATAACTGGTCATAGACGTAGTTGCGGATGCTGTGCATTTTCCGCAGCACATTGGTTTCAGTACCAATCGCTTCTCTGGCGGCACGGCGAACAATGGGAGTATCCATTGCTAAATCGTCGTCATCCACTAAGTAGCGTGTTTGTAATTCTGGGGAGAGTTCCGGTATATTTTCCACATTTCTGGGTGTGATGCGATACTTAATCCCTCGAACTTCCAAAAGTGCTTTCCAGCCAAATATATGCCGTTCTCCTGGGGCAAGAGAATCAAATTTAAAGACTGCTACACGTTGCCCCTCGATCACTTCTTCAGTAAAGGGTATACCAATGGGTTCAACGTGTTTCACCTTTTGACGCTCAGTTTCCGATGGTAGGGCGATGCGCCATTCTACTTCAGGTAAATAAACCTCGTCTAAGGGAGCAATTTCTTCAGCATAGGACATTTCAATGAGATAGCCATTCGAGAGAGCGTAGCGCTGATCTGGCTGGTAATGATAATACAAAGGGTGAATAAAAGTGCGATCGCGGAATGTTAGCTCATGACTCGGATCGGCATTGGGGTTATCCCGAATATAAGCTTCCTCTGAGGCGTAGGCGACGTAAATACTTTCTTTGCCTGTTTCGCCATTTTTATGGATTGCTATGCCTGTGGGACATTCAAAGGGTGTTAGAACACTGAATTGAAGTTCTCCTGTGGCCTTATCCATTGCGTAAACTGATTGTTCGGTGCGATCGCAAATCCATAGCATTTCCTGACTCACTGCCAAATTCTCTATTCCAACCCCAGGGGCATGAAATCTGGCAATCTCTTTTCGGGTTTCGCGGTCAAAAATCAGAATGTAGCCCAGCCTTTGGCAACTGACATAAACTGCTGTTTCCCAAACAGCAACGCCGTCAGCCGGATAAGGCAATGTTACAAAATGTTCCAGATCCAAAGCATTGAGCTTGCAGAAGTAAACACTATTTTCTCGGCTGACCCACAGGGTATCTGACCACGCCGCTAGACCAGTGGCATCGGTAAATTCTTTAACTTGATGGGGATTGAGAATTTTGCTGTTGTCAGAGGTGGGATCAATCTCCAGTAGATGCCCTTTTATACTGTCAATGGCAATCAGTCTATCTTGAATGAAAGTAATACCACACAGGCTAGCAGCAGTAAGCGGTCGAATTGTTTTTTGCCCAAACATCTGGCTGGCGTGGCTTGCGGTCAAAGTGGGGAGTGCAAAACTCATAAAACCTTGTGGGAAGTGTAAAAACCCCTCACCTTTAGGTCTACAGTGTACACACAAGTCTCTCTTGAAGCAATTTACGCTTTATCGAATAGTCCAAAGAAACCTCAAGAAAGGTTTTGCTACGCAAAACCAGTCCCTCTCCTTGGTAAGGAGAGGGATGTCTGTCAGGACTATTTGAGGTTTTTGTTTTGGGTAATTCGATGACTTGTGTGTACACCGTAGCACCTTTAGGTAGGGAAGGAAACATGACTCAAACGGTTTTAACCGCCGTTAAGCCAATTGCTTGATACGGAATTGCCACGTTTAGAGCGGGGTACTGACAATTATCGGTACAATTTGTTCCGAAAAACTCTTTCGTGAGAAATATATGTTAAAAGAGTAAGAATTTACAAATGTTAAGAATTACATATAGATTCATCCAACTGAGCGATCGCATTAATGTAACTTTAGGAAATGGAATTCTTGCCATCACTCAATTATGATCGAATTTTGTAACCATTTGCTGTGACCTACACGATGTCTGCTAATTCTCTACCTGAAGGTGCCGTAGTTTGGCATAGTTTAGAAGTTGATAAAGCGCTAGACCTGCTCGATAGCAATGCAGATAGTGGCTTAACACCCCAAGAAATTCAACAGAGATTGCAAAAATACGGCCCCAATGAATTAGAAGAAATTGCTGGCCGTAAAGCTTGGGAAATTCTGCTGGATCAGTTCAAGAACATTATGTTGTTGATGCTGATTGGCGTAGCTCTGATTTCTGGGTTGATAGACCTATGGGGTTGGCGAGCGGGCACCTTGAAGCCTGGTGAAGTGCCATTTAAAGATACGATCGCCATCTTAGCAATTGTCATCCTCAATGGCATACTCGGCTACGTCCAAGAAAGCCGTGCTGAAAAAGCATTGGCAGCCCTGAAAAAACTCACCTCTCCCTTAGTGCGGGTGATCCGCGACGCTAGACAGGAAGAGATAGCAGCCAAGGAACTAGTTCCAGGGGATGTAATGCTGCTGGAACCTGGGATGCAGATCGCCGCAGATGGACGCTTGATAGAACAGTCGAATTTACAAGTGCGTGAGTCGGCTTTGACTGGTGAAGCCCAAGGTGTAAATAAACAGGCATCACTAAAATTACCGGAAGAAACTGATTTAGGCGATCGCTTAAATGTCGTCTTTCAAGGAACTGAAGTAGTCCAAGGACGAGGCAAAGTTCTGGTGACTAACACCGGAATGACTACAGAAATAGGCAAAATTGCCACCATGTTGCAGTCGGTGGAAAATGAACCGACACCGTTACAGCAGCGAATGACTCAACTAGGTAATGTCCTAGTTACGGGTTCTTTAATTCTCGTGGCGATCGTCGTTGTCGGCGGTGTGATCAAGGACGGCGGTTTTAAAAACATCCAAGAACTCTTGGAAGTTTCCTTGAGTATGGCGGTTGCTGTGGTTCCAGAAGGTTTACCAGCTGTAATTACTGTCACTCTGGCACTGGGAACCCAGCGAATGGTACGCCAAAATGCCTTGATTCGCAAATTGCCAGCAGTGGAAACATTGGGTTCTGTAACTACTATCTGTTCTGATAAAACCGGCACCCTAACTCAAAATAAAATGGTGGTGCAATCGGTTTCCACTAATAATAAAACTTTTCGCGTCACCGGCGAAGGTTATACTCCCACAGGGGATTTTCAGTTAAATGGGCAAAAAATTTCCTTAGAGGAGTCTCCAGAAATCTCAGCGTTGTCAGTCGCCTGTGCCGTTTGTAATGATTCGGTGTTGCAAAAAGAACAAGGGGAATGGGCGATTTTGGGAGATCCGACAGAAGGGGCATTGTTAACACTGGCAGGAAAAGCTGGAATCGAAAAAGACCAGTGGAATAGTAAGTTACCCAGAGTTAGGGAGTTTCCCTTTTCCTCGGAACGCAAGCGGATGAGCGTGATTTTTCAGGTGCAGCAAGTCGCCACAGGTGAAGCATCTTCGAGAGGCGTTGACCCAGCGATCGCCAGTTTATTAAAATCTGAACCTTACTTAATGTTTACCAAAGGTTCTCCAGAGTTAATTTTGGCACGTTCCGCTCAGATTCATTTGGGTAATTACACAGGCTCCTTGACTGAAGAACAACGCCAGAAAATTTTGGCAGAAAATGACCAAATGGCGAGTAAAGGTTTGCGGGTGCTAGGTTTTGCCTACAAACCCCTGGCAGAGATTCCACCAGAAGGTTCAGATGAGACATCTGAGCAAAATTTGGTATGGCTGGGATTGGTGGGAATGCTAGATGCGCCACGCCCAGAGGTGAGGGCAGCAGTCCAAGAGTGTCGAGATGCAGGTATTCGCCCAATAATGATTACTGGCGACCACCAATTAACAGCACGAGCGATCGCTACCGATTTGGGAATTGCCCAAGAAGGCGATCGCGTCCTCACAGGTCAAGAATTGCAACGGATGACTGACCAGGAATTAGAGCAAAATGTTGACCTCGTGAGCATCTATGCCAGGGTTTCCCCAGAACACAAACTGCGAATTGTCCAAGCACTGCAACGCCGGGGCCGATTTGTCGCAATGACAGGCGATGGTGTCAACGATGCCCCAGCCCTCAAACAAGCTGACATCGGGATTGCAATGGGCATTACTGGCACTGATGTTAGTAAAGAAGCCAGTGACATGGTATTACTTGATGACAACTTCGCCACCATTGTCAGCGCCACCAAGGAAGGTAGAGTTGTTTACACCAATATCCGCCGCTTTATTAAATACATCCTCGGCAGTAACATTGGTGAAGTTCTCACAATTGCCGCCGCACCTTTAATTGGTTTAGGAGGCGTTCCCCTTACCCCCTTACAAATTCTCTGGATGAATTTGGTGACAGACGGTTTACCAGCTTTGGCATTAGCTGTGGAACCTCCAGAACCAGATGTAATGCAACGTCCACCTTTTAGTCCCCGCGAAAGTATTTTCGCTAGAGGATTGGGTTCTTATATGATTCGCATTGGGATAATATTTGCCATTCTCACCATTACCTTAATGTGGTGGGCTTATCAACATACCCATGCCCCAGACTATCAGGGCGATCGCGATGCTTGGAAAACAATGGTATTTACAACCTTGTGTATCGCCCAAATGGGTCATGCGATCGCTATTCGTTCCAACAACCGACTGACCATCGAGATGAATCCTTTCTCCAATATCTTTGTACTAGCGGCGGTTGTCGTCACCACGATTTTGCAGTTAATGCTAGTGTATGTCCCACCCCTGCGAGATTTCTTTGGTACTCACTACCTGAATATGCAAGAATTAGGGGTTTGTATTGGCTTCAGTGCCTTAATGTTTGTGTGGATTGAAGCGGAGAAAATATTTCTGCGGATTATGGGCAAAAGAGCTGTGTGAGAGCATGGATGATGTTATTAAGCCAGAGCGTACATCATTGCCACAATCTAAGGAGGATACTCTAGAGTAGTCTTTAAGATGCGATCGTTAACTCCAACGATCGCATTATTTCAAGAATTATTTCTAATCAACTGCAACAAGATAGACTCAAGACTTTGTAATGCAGCGTTTGTAGTGCGCTGATGTTCTTCAAAATTACGCTGATGTTCTTCATGGCTATCACGTAACTCAAGTAACACATCGTCCAAAATCGCACTACGACCCAGAACACGGTCAACGTTACTGGTAAGCTCTCTCATTTCCTGGCTTAGTTCATTCAGTTGTGCCTGAGTGTTAGCTTGTCTAATAGTTAAATTATCTAATTGTTCTTGTGTACTAGTTTGTCTTTGTGCCAACCCCAAGATTATTTGTTCAATACGGTCTATTCGGTTAGGGAAGTATTCAGGTGTGTCAGTCATTTTCCTTGTGTTGAACTTCTACAATTTTACAACCCCTTCGGGGCGGGAGTAGGGAGTAGGGAGTAGGGAGTAGGGGAAGAAATTAGCCCCGAAAAAGGTTTAAAGCCTCGCCCCAAGCGAAGCCCGTAGCTCTGTCGAAGGGTGGGCGATAAAATCCTTGTATCGCAAGGTAGGTTGAAACCCGGCCCGATGCGATGCCCTGAGCGTGGCCATTGGGTTAAGCGGCTTAGTTTCTCTACTCCCCACTCCCTACTCCCCACTCCCTTTCATTTCTATAACCGTGTCTAACCTTCGTAGCGTTCTCCTTTCCTTCTGTTCCCTATGTATCTTAAAACTCTAAGCCTCCGACAATTTCGCAATTATCAAGACCAGCAGGTTGAGTTTACTGCTGCTAAAACAATTTTGGTAGGTAATAACGCTCAGGGAAAGTCGAATTTGTTGGAGGCGGTGGAGTTGCTGGCGACATTGCGATCGCACCGCATGACCCGCGATCGCGATTTGGTTCAAGAAGGGTCAGCCATAGCCCAAATTAATGCCACCCTTGAGCGACAAACAGGTGTTAGTGACCTTACCTTAACCCTCCGCCGCAATGGTCGCCGTAGCGTTGCTCTCAATGGCGAATCTATCCGCCGTCAAATGGATTTTCTCGGCGTTCTTAATGCAGTCCAATTTTCCAGCTTGGATTTAGAACTGGTACGCGGCGGCCCTGAAGGTCGCCGCAACTGGTTAGATACACTGTTAATTCAACTTGAACCAGTTTATGCTCACATTTTGCAGCAGTATAACCATGTGTTACGCCAGCGCAATGCTTTTTTAAAAAAAACTCAAGATTCAGCACTCGACACTCAGCACACAGAATTGGCGGTGTGGGATGCACAGTTAGCCACCACAGGAACCAGGGTAATTAGACGACGCGATCGCGCTATCCAAAGATTAGCTCCTATTGCTACTGCTTGGCACGCCAGTATCAGTGGAAGTACAGAAATTCTGCAAATCAAATACCTGCCGAATATTCCTTTAGAGGATAACCATCCAGAAGAAGTGCAGCAAGCTTTTTTAGCAAAAATTCAGCAGCGAGCGATCGCCGAAATGCACCAAGGCACTACCCTTGTCGGTCCCCATCGAGACGAAATAGAATTAACTATTAACCAGACACCTGCTCGTCAATACGGTTCTCAAGGTCAACAACGAACGCTGGTTCTAGCCTTAAAATTAGCAGAGTTACAATTAATTGAAGAAGTCGTCAAAGAGCCACCATTGCTATTGCTTGATGATGTTCTTGCCGAACTCGATCTATCCCGCCAAAATCAATTGCTTGATGCTATTCAAGACCGTTTTCAAACCCTGATTACTACTACTCACTTGGGTTCTTTTGATTCCCAGTGGTTGAAGTCTTCCCAAATTCTGTTTGTGAAAGCAGGAGAAATAATCCCAAATTATTAAAATAATGACTAATCACGTTTTTCTAATCTTTTAAAAACGTTGAGAACCAGAAAAGTCAGCACAGCACCAATTAATCCTAACTGCCACAAACCACACCCGGCAGCAATTCCCAAAGCAGCCGAAACCCAAATAGCTGCTGCTGATGTTAGTCCGTGAACGTGAAGTTGCTGTGATTGCTGGGAAGATTGGCGTACAATTTCTCCAGCACCGAGAAATCCCACACCGGCTGCAATCCCCTGAATCACGCGGCTGAGTGCATCATGACTGGACTGTGACCCACCTGTTTGCATAATTATGAGAGCAAACATGGCTGAACCTAAACTCACGAGTATATGAGTTCTTAAACCTGCTGGTTTGTGCCTAATTTGGCGTTCTAAGCCAATAATTGCTCCAATAAGCAATGCAAGGCATAGCCTGAAGCTGATATTTACCCAATCATTAGTTGCAAGGTAGTAAGTGTTTGGCAATCCTTAGTCTTGGTATAGATAATTTTATATATTAGACCATTTGGTAATATAGTTACAAAAATATCGCTTTTTTACCTGCAAATTAATATCTTCCATTATGAAGATTATCGAAACAGAATTCAGGAGTCAGTCGCCAGAATTCAGAATTGAATTTTGAACGAAAAAGTGAATGAATAAATGGGTTTAATACCCCCGCCTGTATAGGCGCTCTAGAATTAAGCATGGTGTAAAACCATACTTAATTGATTCTGATGCCTCGGCAGAGCTTCTCCGGCTCCGCTCCTGAATTCTGAATTCTGAATTCTGAATTCTTCTTTTTTATTTTCCAATAAGATATTATTTTGGTCAACAATAATTAACCACAGCCCCTGACTTGAGGTATGGGGTGAATCTAAAATCTAACATCCTTGCATTGTGTGACACTAACAAATTGAGTGGACAAACTCTACTGGCTAGACCAAATTAAACTACAAGACCGCGCCAAAGTAGGTGACAAAGCGTTTTACTTGAGCAGAATCATGCAGCGTGGCTATCCGGTGGTGCCTGGTTTTGTCGTTTCGGCAGAAATTTTGCGACAATTTCTCGAAAATCTGAATAGTTCAGAGTCATTAGTGGCTGACTTACCCTATTCTTCGTTACACCTAGATGTAGCTAATTGGCATCAACTTCAGCAGGTAGCTAGTCGCTTGCGCCAAGAAATTCTGACTGCGACTGTGCCACAGCAGTGGGTGAGTCTAATTTTCCAAGCAGCTAGAGAATGGCCAACTGGCTGTTTGATTCTTCGTCCTACTTTGGCTGTATCAACTGCTACTCCAAGTATGAAGAATATATCTGGTTTGTTGGAGTCGGTGTTTTGCCAGTGTGAACCCGAAGCGATCGCACTCGCATTAAAGCGTACCTGGAGCCAGATATTTCGTGCTAGAAGTCTCCTATATTGGCAGCGAGCCGGAATTGACCTGCAACAAATTAATTTAGCAGTTTTGGTGCAACCTGTTGAAAATGCGATCGCTAGTGGTTTGCTGAAAGCTAACTCTTCTGGGTGGGAAATTGAAGCTACTTGGGGATTAGGAATTGCGATCGCTCTTGGCGAAGTCCAGCCAGATGTTTACTACATTCAACCGGAAACTGGGGTTGTGCTTGAGCAACAGCTGGGCAACAAAATGCTGGCTTATGGTGTTGATGATGCCGCACCTGAAGCTTTTTCGCAAGCGGTGCCGAAGTCACTGCTAACACCAGATCACACTTGTCTGAGTACTTACGTAATTGAGTCAGCCCAACAACAACAGTACGCTTTACAAGAAGAATACTTACAACAAATAATTGCTCTGGGAACTCAACTGGTGAGTGAACTAGGTAAAACTTTTACGATTAAATGGACTATCGCCGGGCAAACTACATCTGGCAAGCTCTACATCACACAAGTTAGTACTCCCCAATCTGTAATTCCCCACGTACACTTCATTCGGGGACTAGGGGCAGCAGGGGGACGTGTTGTCGCTACTGCCCTAGTAATTATTAATTCCCAACAGAAACCCGAACAACTACCAAAGGGAGTGATTTTAGTAGTACCAGCGATCGCACCTGATTGGTTGCCATTACTGCAACAAGTTGCTGGTATTATTACCGAAGAAGGGGGATTAACCAGCCACGCTGCCATTCTTGCCAGAGAATTAGGTATTGCAGCAGTAGTGAACACAACATCGGCGACAAGCTTAATCCAAACTGGCGAACGACTGTTGCTCGATGGCGACAGAGGAGAAGTTTATCGGATCAAAGGAGACTCAAAGGAGGAGATGGAGAGAGAGGGAGAAGAAAATCTTCTTTTTGCCCATCGCCCCAACCTAAAAGCGCCCCATCCTTCTGTTACGTCTCATCTACCTATGATTGCCACCCAATTGCTGGTTAACTTAAGTCAGTCCAGTTTAATAGAACAAGTGCAAAGCTTCCCTGTAGATGGGGTGGGATTGTTGCGTTCAGAATTGATGGTACTAAATATATTGTCCGGGCAACATCCTCATAGTTGGATTTTAGGCGGACGTCAGGCAGAATTGTTAGAGCTATGGTCTGAGCAGATTATGCAGTTTGCTCGTGCTTTTGCACCAAGACCAGTTTTTTATCGTTCTTTAGATTGGGCACAAGATTTAACATCATTGAGTGATAATTTCCAATCTTCACCAAAGTCGATGTTAGGTGAACGTGGCACCTTTAGCTATTTACGAAATCCCGCAGTATTTGAGTTGGAACTGAAAGCTTTAGCGAGTGTACAGCAAGCCGGTTACAGCAATGTCAATCTCCTGTTGCCTTTTGTGCGGACTGTGGAAGAATTTGTCTTTTGCCGTCGCAAAGTTGAGCAAGCTCTTTTAACTGAGGTGTCACAGTTTCAATTGTGGATGATGGCAGAAGTGCCAAGCGTACTGTTTTTACTGCCAGAATATGTTAAAGCAGGTGCAGCGGGAATTTCTATTGGTACAAACGACCTGACGCAATTATTGTTAGGAGTTGATCGAGAACAAGGACAGTTGGCAAAAGTATTTAATGAACGTCATCCAGCAGTTATGAGTGCGATCGCTCAACTCATCCAAATGGCCAAAAGTGCCGGGATACCTTGTTCAATCTGCGGTCAAGCACCAGCCCTCTATCCAGAAATTATCGATAAGTTAGTGGAATGGGGTATAACTTCCATTTCTGTGGAACCGGAAGCAGTGGAGCGAACATATCAAGCGATCGCTCGTGCTGAACAACGCCTAATTTTAGCAGCAGCACGACAAAAACTGTATTAGTTAGAAGTGATTCAAATTTTTGAATAATTATTGCGATTGCAGATGAAGCAATCGCTAAATTTTAGGGAAGACTAAGCTTACGTCCTTATTTTCCCTATTTTTCTGTGCTAATTATGAGTGAGCAACCGAATTCAATGCCTCCTCTGCGCCGAAGTCTCACTTCACAAGAAACCTGGGGGTTTGGATTTAGCGGTTTGCTTTTATGGTTAGGGACGGCTCCTGCTATGCATGCCGCACTAGGCCCGCAGGCGCTCTGCGTGTGGTTGCCTGGAACCATCATTGGCATACTGCTCAACCTGCAAGTTAAGCGGTTAGGGACATATTTCCCAGAGGTCGCTGGAGGCACCCCAAACTATATGACCCGCTTGCTCCACCGATTGCCAAACTTGGCTCGCTATGGGGCGATTGGCTACCTGCTCGGCTGGGTCTCTGTTCCGCCCATGGATGCGATTATTCTGACCGATTTAATCAAGGCGAATCTGACTCCACTGGGCATTACCTGTCCAGAGACTGTACTCAGAATCGGGTTTACAGTTCTGCCCTTTATCGTTGCCTTTAGTGGAACTCGCACCCTAGGCATTTTGCACTCTTTCTTTGTATTTCCGGCGATCGGGTTTCTTCTCACCTTTTGTCTCCAAGGCATTGGTTGGTTGAGTTTTGCCCCCACTAGCCCTGGGGTGCTGCCCGATCTGGGAGCAGGCATTTCCCTGATCGATTGGATGAAATGGTTCTTTATCGCCGTCTATGCGGTTTATGGTTGCGAGACGACATCTTCATTTGTGGCAGATAGCCTCCAACCCAGTGTTACCCTACGGTGTTTGCAGGTGACTGCTGGATTGATTCCGATCGTCTATCTCGGTGGATCATGGGTTTTAATGCGGTTAGCCACAGCCCCCGGATTAGGTGATAGTGCCTATATGAATCTAGTGGCAGCAGCCCAACCCTTCTGGGGCGCATTCGCCCCCGCTCTTGTCACCTTTCTAATTACGTCAGGGTGTCTCCTTAGCTCTGCGACCGCTGTTTCTAACTGTCCCCGGATTTTGTATCAGTTAGCCAAAGATGGCTACTTACCGCCCGTATTTGCCGTGTTGTCTCGCCGGGGAGTGTTTGAACCCAGTTTAATTTTTACCCTCGGGCTGAGTCTAATTTGCTTGGGGTGGGGCGATGTGGAACGGGTTGTGATGGTGACGGGCACCGGCTATCTGACTTCGATGATGGCAATACACTTAGGTGAGTGGGTCAGTCGGCGGCGGCCAGCAGCCCGATGGCCCTGGTGGTCGCTGGCTTTCTTTGGCATTGAAGCGACTGTTTTGGTAGTGGGCGGATTGGCATGGGGCTGGCAGGACTTAGCTATTGGATTGCTCCTGCCTGGGCTGGTGAGCATAGTTGGCACTCAATTACCGCGCTTGAACGTCTCCCTGTTCCATCCCAATGGGTGGATGCAACGGTATCACCAGCAACCCCATACCGGCAAAACAGATTGGTTGGCATTTCAGGTGATGATCTTAATTGGCTTAGTGTGCAGTGCGGTGAGTATTGGTTGGTGGGTGAGGGCGGGTTTAGATCGGGTGGGTGTGGGGCAACATGTTGCGTTGTTTAGCATTTTGTTAGTGACGGTTGCCTTCGCGGGAGTAGCGATCGCCTGTTGGACTAGTCTGCCCCAAATTGCCGCCATTACTGAAGCCCGAGAACAGGTCGAACGCACACTGCTGGATTTGCAACAAGCCCAAACGCAACTCGTGCAGGCAGAAAAAATGTCAGCATTGGGTAATTTAGTTGCTGGGGTTGCTCACGAGATGAATAATCCTTTGGGCTTTATTTATGCTACTCTCCAACAAGCTAAACCCACCATTGCTGATATTATTGAACACCTGAAACTCTATCAAGAAAGTTTAATCAAACCGGATGATGACATCAAAGACCACGCTGAAGAAATTGACTTGGATTATAGCTTAGAAGACTTGCCCAAAATGATTGATGCAATGGTGATGGCCTGCGAACGCCTGAAAAATGTCAGCACCAGTCTCCGCACTTTCTCTCGTGAAGATAAAGATTATAAAGTGCTTTTTAATATCCATAAAGGCATTGATAGCACAATTTTAATTCTCAAACATCGCCTGAAAGCAAATGAACAACATCCAGCCATTGAAGTGATGGCTGAATATGGAAACTTACCTGAATTCGAGTGTTTTCCAGGGCAATTAAATCAGGTATTTATGAATATTCTGGCGAATGCTATTGACGCATTAGAAGAAGCAAATTCTGGGCGGAGTTTTATAGAAATTAAGGATAATCCCAACCAGATTATAATTACAACCTCAGTGGCAGATGATCACATAAAAATATCAATTGCTGATAATGGAAACGGAATAAGTGAAGGAGTCAAAGAAAAAATATTTGACCATTTATTTACTACAAAAGGAGTTGGGAAAGGTACGGGTTTAGGACTAGCGATCGCTCAGTCTATTGTGGTAGAAAAACATAACGGTTCACTGGTTGTGAATTCTACACTTGGTGAAGGAACTGAATTTGTCATTACCTTACCAATTCTGACTCAGACTCAAAATTAACTTGGTCGAGACTCTGAAATTATTTGGTGATTATCAGCAGTTCTGGATATGGTAAATGTCTGACTAGAACACAAAAATGCTATTGCTCGTTTGACCCGAAATTCACCTAATCTCGGTATTGTGATTAATTGCATATCATATCCCTCCTATCAACGTGATCAGATACATCAGACCAGACCATCAATATTCAATGATCTGATAGGACGTTATTCTCAGATGGTGGCGGTTGAAGTTCAACCGTTTGCTTTTGAATTTTTATCTCAAAATTGGTTTAGTTGCATCTTTCTTTAGACAGGCAATATTCATCCTGGGAATTACTAATTAAAACCCAAAATTTCAAAGCCAAAATCGCCACGTTCATCAAATGTTTGGCGTGTTAGAGTTTGCACGTCCTGAGTTTATCCCTATTTTCCTATCTGGTTGCCTGACAAAACCCAAAGTCACTCGTTTCATAATCCAGTACAATCCAACAAGTATCACAAAACTGATCGCAAGAATCACCAATGGCTGTTTACCGAGAATTTCCTCAACACCTTTGGTCAGTACGGCATCGGGTTGAGTAATAAAATCCCAACTGTTGAAACGCAAAAATCGTCCCCAATAAACACCAACAGCACAAAGAGCGTGGGTAATCAATTCAACTCGCCAAATCCATTCACTTTTGCCGATGCGATGTAAGTAGTGACCCCAATTTATTAACGATATTACGTAAGCTTCAAATCCACCCAAAATTACTAGTAAATACACAGGAATTAGTACTAAAGTAATCATCCACACCGATTGAATTCTGCGGATATCGTCTATTAGGTGAATGACATCAGTCAACAAATATGGTGCATTCGGTAAAAAAGCATAGAAAACTACGAATCCTAGCCACCAAAGCCAAGTGCCACCGCGCCTCATGCGAAATAGCCACACACTCAAAGCCAAAGGTATAAAAGCCAGAAACAAATTCCAAGTCATCCAACTCATATTAATTCGCAAGACCTGTACAACTCTGGCTATCAATTCTTCTTTCATAGGTGCTAACTCAGAAGACGTTTGATTGATCTAGATTCACTCTGTAGTGTTAGTGTTAACTTCAGTGATTGACTGATAAAATTTTTGTATACCCAAGGAAATTTATTTACTCCAAGACCAGACAAGGCTTTTGTGTCACTTAAAAGCAAATGTACACTGATATATCTCTGAAATTTAGAGTTTTTATGTCTTTCATACTGGGGGATAAAATTTATCAACCAATCGACTTAAATCACTAGTATAGCCAGAAAATCATCAGGGTAAAATCTATCATACAAAGAAAGTCTGAGCGACAGAAAACCCCGTTGAATAACTTCTTGTGGACTTTTTTTATGGGAATGTTGCCCCTGTCCTAGCTATTATATTGATTTTATTTTGCCCTGCTAGAGTTCCAGAAGCACTCGACTACGGGGGGCGATCGCTTGTTTGGGTGAGGTGGTATTGTAGAGCTCTTAGCAGAATCCTGTGAACAAGTAGCTTGAATAAGGTTGGGGAGTAAGGAATCTCACTTCTTTACTCGGAACTCAGAACTGTTTTGCCCAATGCCCCATGACGGCAGTTGCTCCACTTGGGGAAACCCCAAGACCGCACTGCCTCCCCCATGCCCCATGCCCAATGCCCAATGCCCAAATTGGATTATTCTGGCTGGCTACAATATTTATTCATTTCATTCATGAACGTATCCGACTGCTTGCCAATAGTTGTAGCCCTTGTCAGTGCTGAGTCAATTTCGGCTCTAGCCTTTTGGATTTTTTCTCTACCAGATGCCGAGGCTTCTGCTGTCTTGGTCGCACCAAGCGCCCTACCTGCTTTAGCGATCGCTTGACTGAGATTCTGAAAAATTTTGACAAAACTGCTTTGAAATTCTTTCAACTTGGGGTCTGTTAACTTCAGTTCCCGAATCGATTTAGTCACAAATTCCAAATCTTTAGACAGCTGTATGCTGGTGATCACTTGCGTTCCTTTATTTTTATCAATCAAAGAAGTTCCAGCATTCACAACTCGAATCAGTCGCTGGCACTGGGAGACTTTATTTTCGCTGCAACTAGTAATCAACAAAGCAATGCTCAGGCTCACAGGAGCAATAACGGTATATTTATGTAAAACAGACATTAACACCCCAACAACAATAAAACCAAGAATATAGTATCTAATATTACAGCTTAAGTTATGAACCCACTACAAACTCTCAGTATTGGGATAGTCACCTAATATTTATATTCCCAGAGCAATATCTTGACCGCCTTTGCGTTGTCTTGGCTATATTTTGTTTAAGTAAGTGGGCACAATAAAACCAATGTGTGTGAAGAAAAGTAAACAAGGCTCAAACTCTTTTTCCCCCTGCTCCCTGCCTTATCCCAACGATAATTATTTACGCCGACCTACTTATTAGCCCTACTAATACTAAAAAGTCTTTACATAAGTCTTGGTAAACTGGATATTTGCTGGCTTAATGCTACAGTATGATTTTTTGTATAAAAAATTATACTTATCTAAGTATTAGCATAAAAATAAGTGGCTAAATTTAAAGTTTAGATAAAGTTTAGGAAAATATTCGGAATTGAGGTGTGGGAATTACTAAACTTTTCAAAACAGCTAACTGTAACAAAAGTATTCATAAAGCTTTGAGTAAGCAGGTTCAGTCAATAAAGCCACCAGATGTTCGGCTCTATTTCCTCCAGCCTTTACCATCGTTGTTCTGTAATATGAAATTATGAAGACAAACTCATCCAGCTCACTGTTAACAGTACCAACTGGTCCACTAAAGATTTCCGAGTTGCCGCCTAAGCATGTGGGTATAAGTGGTGAATCTATCGATCTTTCTTTAGTAATTCCTACTTATAAAGAGCGTGACAACATCCAGAATGTGGTCAGCATATTGAGTCAGTTATTGGATGAATCTATTCCAGGAAACTATGAACTGATTGTGGTAGACGATGATAGCCCAGACCGAACTTGGGAAATAGCAGAATCCTTGACGCCAGAATACCCGCAGTTGCGGGTGATGCGACGCCAACAGGAACGGGGGCTGTCTTCAGCAGTGATTCGTGGGTGGCAAGCAGCGACGGGGAGTATTTTGGGGGTGATTGATGGAGATTTGCAGCATCCACCAGAGGTGCTGATGCAATTGTTGCGTAGTGTTGAGCAGGGAGCAGATTTGGCAGTAGCCAGCCGTCATGTCGAAGGAGGCGGTGTCAGTAGCTGGAGTGTTGTCAGGCGTTTCTTGTCTCGTGGCGCTCAGTTGTTAGGCTTGGTGATTTTACCGGGGGTACTGGGCAGAGTTTCCGATCCCATGAGTGGTTATTTTATGGTGCGCCGGAGTGCGATCGCCAATGCAACACTCAATCCCGTCGGATACAAAATTCTTTTAGAGGTAATCGGCCGGGGAAAAGTAGACCAAGTTGCCGAAGTTGGGTATGTGTTCTGCGAACGCAAAGAAGGTGAGAGTAAAGTTACATGGAAGCAATATATAGATTACATCCACCACTTAGTGCGGTTGCGGCTTTCCACAGGGCGAGTGGGACGATTGAGTAGAAAAGTCAATTTCCCAATTGGTCGATTTCTCCGTTTTGGGTTAGTTGGCTTGAGTGGTGTGTTTGTGGATTTAACGGTGTTTTACTTGCTGCGTACTGTGATTCATTTAGGTTTAACTCGCAGTACAATTCTTTCGGCCGGAGTGGCAATCATAAATAATTTCCTATGGAATGATTTATGGACTTTTGGTGATATTTCTCAGAGGCAACGCGATCCGCATCAACGTTTCAAGCGATTCTTGAAGTTCAGTGCGATCTGTTTGGCAGGAGTTATATTACAAGCTCTAATAATTAACTTTCTCTATAATGTCTTGGGGATAAATGAGTATTTAGCTAAGTTGATGGCGATCGCAGTTGCTACAATCTGGAATTTCTGGATTAATTTGAAACTTAGCTGGCGCGTCACCGACGTTAAATAGTCACAACGAGGGATTTGAGATTTTGATTTTTGTTTTTAGATTTTAGAACGAACGTGAACTACCCACACTGACCTGAGGGTACAGTGTGGGCTTCCAGTTTCACGGAGGATTGCCGCATCTTGGATTTGCGTCCGCGAATTGGTCTTACATTCTCTCCACTGGCGTTAGCCTCCCCCGTCCCAGGTTTCGTCATTGCCGCGCCTTATATCCCGCCACTGACCTGACTACAGGTTCAGTGGGGGACGAGGGCGATTTAGTTAAATCTCAAACGTCAAATCTACAAATCCATTCGTGTGAGGCGCCCCAATGAGAGTTTTTTTCCCAGGTGCATTCTCTTTTTACAGAAAAATTATCTCGTTGTTACCAGTCTATGCTACCTATTTTCTGCCTTTGGCAGATGCAAACTTTGGCTCAGAACACAAGCATTGGCATAATTGGCAGGCTCGTCTCCCTCCTTTTTGGGTTCACCTCTTGCTGAACTTAATGTGGTTGCTGATCGGCATTGGCTTGCGCCTAGCTAACTTGACTGCAAAGCCTCCTTGGACTGATGAGTTTTCCACCTTGGTGTTTAGCTTAGGGAATAATTTTTTATCAGTACCCCTAGATCAAGCGATCGCACCTGATATTCTATTGCAACCACTGCAACCAAACCCAGCAGCTAGTATTGGTGATGTGATTCATAACTTAGTTACCCAAGATACCCATCCCCCACTGTATTTTGTGCTGGCTTACTTGTGGATGAAATTATTTAAGAGCGACGGAGGATTAGTATCGCTGTTTGCGGCGCGATCGCTACCAGCTTTAATCGGTGCTGCCTCCATACCGTGTGCTTACGTATTAGGTAGGGTCGCGTTTCGTTCGCCATTAGTGGGACACTTGGCTGCTGCGATGATGGCAGTATCACCCTACGGCATATTTTTAGCACAAGAAGCGCGTCATTACAGTTTGGCAGCTTTATGGGTAACTGCTTCTCTCACCTGCTTAGTAATTGCCACACGTCATATTCAAAATCGGACACCTTTACCTATATCGATAGCACTTTTATGGGTGGCAATTAATGCTTTAGGTGTTGCTACTCATTACTTCTTCACCCTCACCCTCTGCACAGAAGCTGTAGTTTTGATTTTTCTGGCTTGGCTTCAATTACAGACTAGCAGCAAATTTTCTCTGTTCTTCTCTCCTCCCTGGCGGCGCATTTATGCCGTTGCCATAGGTACTTTTGTAGCGGGTTTAATTTGGCTACCAATCTTTTTAGAGAATAGAAATCGGAGTAATTTGACCGAGTGGATTCAAGGTTCGCGCGTCGGACTAGATTGGTTCAGCCCAATTTTCCAAGCTTTAGGCACATTGATTACAATGATTTCCCTCCTGCCAGTTGAATCTCCACAGCTATTGGTAATGATTCTTTCTGGACTGGTGATGCTGATTTTCTTTATTTGGGCAGTACCAATTCTGGTAACTGGGATTAAGATTCAATTACAGCACCCAGAAAGCCGGATGATGATTCAGGTGCTTGCGGGAGTAGTTATCAGTGCGATCGCTTTATTCTTTATCTTTACGTACTTTTTAGGAATCGATCTGACCAGAGGTGCCCGCTATAACTTTGTTTACTTTCCCGCCGTGATTGTTTTATTAGGGGCAAGTCTTGCCGTTTGTTGGCATCCTCCCAAGGAATTGATCCCAAAAGAACAAGGGATAAAAGAGACAGGCAGATGGGGAATAAACGGGAAAAAAGCCGTGATGTTAATTTGGTTAATGGGATTTGTCAGTGCAGTTACAGTATTCTGCAATCTCGGCTATCAAAAATATTATCGCCCTGACCTGTTTGTGCAACTAATTCAACAAATATCCCCAGTACCAGTACTGATTGCTACTACTCAGAAAACTCATGTACACACTGGGGAAATGATGGGGGTAGCTAGGGAGTTTAAACTTACCAATTCACCCCAAAAACTTTTGTTTCTCCTTGCTCATCAAGAGCAATACCCTGAGACTTCCACTATTGCTCTAGAAAATACTTTAAATAAATTACCACGACCTTTTGACTTGTGGCTAGTAAACTTTCACGCCCCCGTAGCAGAAACCGTCAAAACATGCGTTATGTCTGATACTCAATCTTTGCCAAGGGTGAACGGCTATGAATATGAACTTTATCATTGTCAATAAGTGGGGGAGTGGGGAGTGGGGAGTAGGGAGTGGGGGGATGAGGGGGAGTGAGAATTTTAGATTTTAGATTTTGGATTTTAGATTGAAATTTAATCCAAAATCTAAAATCTAAAATCCAAAATTGAATTGCCCCATGCCCCAATCTATATGCATCTTATGGAAGTTCCTCAAATATCGATATCCATAGGAGACTAGAGAAAGAAAAACAAAATATATCTGACAAATTTTAAAGCAGCGAAGGCTGTAAATACTTAAGGAGGATTTATGCGTGCAGTACTAATGGCAGGCGGTTCGGGAACGCGGCTTCGCCCGTTAACTTGCGATCTGCCCAAACCGATGGTGCCGATTCTAAATCGACCAATTGCCGAACATATTATCAATCTCCTCAAACGACATCAAATTACCGAAGTTATTGCGACATTGCATTATTTACCTGATGTCTTGCGAGACTACTTTCTAGATGGCAGCGATTTTGGTGTCCAGATGACCTATGCCGTCGAAGAAGATCAGCCTTTAGGTACAGCAGGCTGTGTGAAAAACATTGCCGAACTTCTTGATGAAACTTTTTTAGTGATTAGCGGTGATAGCATAACAGATTTCGACCTGACGGCAGCGATCGCATTTCACAAACAAAATAAGTCAAAAGCTACTTTGATTTTGACTAGGGTTCCTAACCCGATTGAATTTGGGGTGGTGATTACCGATGAAGAAGGACGGATTCGGCGATTTTTAGAAAAACCCTCTAGTAGTGAAATTTTCTCCGATACCGTCAACACTGGCACTTACATTCTCGAACCAGAAGTTTTGGAATATCTGCCAGTAAACACTGAATCCGACTTTTCCAAAGACTTATTCCCCTTACTACTAGCAAAAGAAGAACCAATGTATGGTTACATTGCTCAAGGTTACTGGTGTGATGTTGGTCACTTAGATGCCTACCGCGAGGCTCAGTATGACGCTTTAGATCGAAAAGTGCAACTGGATTGTGCCTACAAAGAAGTTTCTCCTAACTTATGGGTAGGCCAAAATACTTACATCGACCAGACGGCTGTTGTTGAAGCCCCAGCAGTGATTGGTGACAATTGCCGCATCGGGGCAAGAGTACAAATTGAGGCAGGAACCGTAATTGGGGATAATGTCACTATTGGTGCTGATGCGAATCTCAAACGCCCGATAGTGTGGAATGGGGCAATCATTGGCGACGAAGCACATCTTTCGGCCTGTGTGATTTCCCGTGGGACTCGTGTAGATCGCCGCGCTCAAGTATTAGAAGCTGCTGTTGTAGGTTCGCTTTCCACGGTGGGAGAAGAAGCCCAAATTAGCCCTGGTGTGCGCGTTTGGCCGAGTAAGAAGATTGAGTCAGGAGCAGTTTTAAACATTAACTTGATTTGGGGGAACACCGCCCAACGGAATTTATTTGGGCAACGTGGTGTACAAGGATTAGCTAATATCGACATCACCCCAGAATTCGCCGTGAAATTGGGATCTGCTTACGGTTCTACCTTGAAACCTGGTTCTAAGGTAACGGTTTCCCGTGACCAGCGTAATGTCTCTCGGATGGTGACGCGATCGCTGATTGCTGGTTTAATGTCAGTAGGTGTTGATATTCAAAACCTCGATGCTACAGCTATCCCCATTGCCCGCACGGTTATACCCACAATGTCGGTAGCTGGTGGTATCCATGTCCGGGTACACCCCGATCGCCCCGACTATATTCTGATTGAATTCATGGATGCCAAGGGCATTAATATCTCCAAAGCCCTGGAAAAGAAAATTGAAGGGGCTTACTTTAAGGAAGATATGCGGCGGGCGCTAATTCATGAAATTGGCGATGTATCTTACCCCAGCCAAGTCATTGAGCGCTACTGCACTGCTTTTGAAAAACTGTTGCATGTTCATACACTCCGCAACAGTCGCGCAAAAGTGGTGATTGACTATGTTTATGCGGTATCGGGGGCAGTTTTACCCCAAATGTTGGATAAATTTGGCGCTGATGCAGTGGTGCTGAATGCCAGTGTCAATAAAACGGCGATGTCAATCACCGACCGCGAAGGACTGCTGACTCAGTTAGGTCATGTAGTGGAGGCATTAAAAGCTAACTTTGGCGTGCAAGTATCGGCTAATGGCGAACAGCTAATTTTAGTTGATGAATCAGGCTTCCCAATTCGGGGAGAAATGTTAACAGCACTGATGGTGGACATGATATTAACGGCTAACCCCAGAGGAACAGTAGTAGTGCCAGTTCATGCTTCCAGTGCGATTGAACTAGTCGCCCGCCGCCACGATGGTAGGGTGATTCGCACCAAAGCCAATCCTACAGCCTTAATGGAGGCTTGCCAGACAAATCCAAATGTGGTAATAGGAGGTAGTGGAGAGACTGGTTTTATTTTTCCGCAACTGCATCCGGGATTTGATTCCATGTTCTGCATTGCGAAGATAATTGAGATGTTGACTATACAGGAGCGATCGCTTGCTGCTGCGCGGTCAGAATTGCCCCGTGTAATTCACAAAAGTTATACAGTACGCTGCCCGTGGACAGCCAAGGGTGCTTTGATGCGTTACTTGGTGGAAACTCACCCAGCCCAAAACCTAGAACTCATCGATGGGGTGAAAGTTTGTCAACCTTACGATGACAGTTGGCTGTTAGTTTTACCAGATGCCAGCGAACCACTGGTGCATTTGTATGCAAATAGCAACGATCGCGATTGGGTAGATGAGACGATCAGAAACTACCGCAGCCGTGTGCAAACGTTTGTGGAACGACAACAAGAATATCAACCCGCCGAAGTGTAATTTGTAATTCGTAATTCGTAATTGAATTCTTTAATTACGAATTACGAATTATTTTAATAATGGTATCGACAAGAAATAATCGTTAGATAGGCATCTTCCACCGCATAAACCAAACGATTTGTATCATCAATTCGCCGCGACCAAAATCCAGCTAAATTTTCCCCTAGAGATTCTGGCTTACCTATACCCTCACAAGGTATCTGCATCGTCTCCTGAATTAGTTTATTGATTCTTTTGAGTGTCTTCTTGTTTTGCCCTTGCCAGTAAAGATAATCAGCCCAAGCCTCATCCGTCCATGCCAGCATTCTAGTCATTGAGCAAATCTCGTTCCACCACTTTCCCCTGCTTGAATTGAGCAATAGAACGTTCCAAATGGGCTGCATTTGTCGGAGACTTCAGTAAATGCACAGTCTCCATCAGACTATTGAAAAACTCTAGCGACATCACCACCGCATCATCCGCATCCCGTCTGGTGATGATCGTATAGTCGGCATCTTCCGTCACCCGATCTAAAACCGTCTTCAGGCTATTTCTCGCCTCGCTAAAAGAGATAACTTTCATCCTGCGGAAACCTGTACTGTTTATTGTACAAGTCTAGCGTTTTCTGGAATTTGTTTCTGGAAATACTTTACAAAAGTTTACTTTCAATAAATGAAAAAATTTTTCAATAAGTCTGATAGGATATCTTCAGGCTTATTGAGATAGATATTCATTAAGTCGCTAATATATTTCAGTTATTTGCAAACTTTTTCAGGAGATAACGCTATGACTTGCGTGGCTGTTCAAACACCGGAGTCGATTCCCTGGTGGGCAGGGAACGCCCGGTTAACCAACCTTTCAGGTAAGCTTTTGGGCGCTCACGTTGCTCATGCGGGGTTAATTGTCTTCTGGGCTGGTGCAACAACCCTTTTTGAACTTGCCCATTTCAACCCAGCGCAACCAATGTACGAACAGGGGTTGATTCTATTGCCTCATCTCGCAACCCTCGGTTGGGGTGTAGGAAGTAGTGGACAAATAGTAGATACCTATCCCTACTTTGTCATTGGAGTATTACACCTAATTAGCTCCGCCTTCTTAGGACTTGGTGGCATCTTTCATGCCTTACGTGGCCCCGCCATCTTAGAAGAGAGATTTTCCTTCTTTGGCTATCGCTGGGAAGATGCAAATAAAATGACCACGATTCTGGGTATTCACCTAGTATTGCTGGGTCTGGGAGCCGCCTTATTGGTTGCTAAAGCCATGTTCTTTGGCGGCTTGTACGATTCTACGGTGGGTGAGGTGCGCGTAATTTCTAACCCTACTTGGAACTCCGTCGTCATTTTTGGCTACTTATTTGGTGGCGGTGGCAAGCATTGGATTGCTGGAGTTAATAACCTGGAAGACTTAGTTGGTGGTCACATTTGGGTCAGCATTCTCTGCATTGCTGGCGGTATCTGGCACATTACTACTCAACCTTTGGGCTGGGCAAAGCAGCTTTTTATCTGGTCAGGAGAAGCATACCTTTCTTACAGCTTGGGTGCTTTAGCTCTCATGGGTATGATTGCTGCCTATTTTGTCTCTGTTAACACACTAGCTTACCCACCGGAATTTTATGGGCCAGCCCTGAGTATTGGGTTTGACCGTTTTCCCTACTTCCAGAGTGGAGATTTACTATCCTCTCGCGTTTGGCTGGCGAATGCTCATTTCTGGCTAAGTTTCTTCTTTCTTCAAGGGCATCTCTGGCACGCTTTACGCGCTGCTGGATTTGACTTCTCAAAGGGTAGAGTCATCCGTTCAACTCGTGGGGAGGCAATCTAATCAATGGCAACTGCAACAATAACAACGCAGGAATCCGGTTGGTGGGCTGGTAATGCCCGGTTCATTAACCTGTCGGGTAAGCTTTTGGGCGCTCACATTGCTCATGCTGGGTTGATTGTCCTTTGGGCAGGAGCAATGACCCTATTTGAACTCACCAAATACAACCCATCCCAACCGATGTATGAACAGGGGTTAATCCTGCTGCCCCATCTGGCAACCTTGGGATTTGGTGTTGGCGATCGCGGCGAAATTATTGATACTTATCCCTATTTTGTCATTGGTGTTTTACATCTGATTAGTTCTGCCGTACTAGGGGCTGGCGGCATTTACCACGCCCTTTTAGGCCCGGAAGTATTAAGTGAAAACACCTCTTTTCTTGGCTTCTTTGGCTACGACTGGGAAGATGAAGACAAGATGACTACTATCATCGGCATTCATCTGCTGTTGTTGGGGTTCGGGGCGTGGTTATTGGTGGCAAAGGCGCTGTTTTGGGGTGGTCTTTACGATCCGGCAGTAGCATCTGTACGAGTAATTACTGAACCGACTATTAACCCTGGTCGCATCTTTGGCTATCTCTTCGGTGCTTTTGGCAAACAGGGGATGGCAGCAGTTAATAACCTAGAAGATGTCATCGGTGGACATATTTGGGTAGGAATACTGTGCATTGCCGGAGGATTTTGGCATATTCTCACCAAGCCTTTTGCTTGGGCGAAAAAGGTATTGTTTTGGTCTGGTGAGGCTTACCTATCCTATAGCCTGGGCGCTCTGGCTTACATGGGTTTATTGGCAGCCTATTTTGTCACGGTAAATGATACCGTTTATCCCACAGTTTTCTATGGCCCGTTAGGACTTAGTACTACTGCATCAGGAGTAATTACGGTTCGGACTTGGCTAGCAACTAGTCACTTTGCTTTGGCGGTTGTATTTTTAGCTGGTCATATCTGGCACGCCTTGAGAGTTCGTGCGATCGCGGCTGGACTTGATTTTCAACAGGGAGTTATCAATCCTGCGGGGAGTCCTGAAATCGGGAATTTTGACACCCCAGTAAATTCTTCGGATATCAGCCTGAAGTTTTTGGCGAATCTTCCTATTTACCGTCAAGGTTTATCTCCTTTTTCACGGGGGCTGGAAATTGGCATGGCGCATGGCTATTTCTTGATTGGGCCATTTGTCAAGTTAGGGCCGCTGCGGGATACGGAGTTGGCGAATCAAGCAGGGCTACTTGCCACAATCGGACTGGTATTGATTTTATCTATTTGTTTGTGGTTGTATGGTAGTGTGTCGTTTGAAAAACGCAAACCTGCTCAAGGAGAGCTACCAGAAAACATGAAAACGGCTAAGTCTTGGAGCGAGTTTAATGCTGGCTGGACAGTGGGTAGCTGCGGAGGAGCTTTGTTTGCCTTCTTGCTGTTAACCAATAGCAGTTTGTTTTTCTAAGTTGCATCAACTTGGTGAGGTTTATACCATTTTGGATTTTAGATTTTAGACTTCGACTTCGTTCAGTCGAACAATTTTGGATTGTGAAAAAGTTAGTAAATAAGCTTTTTGGCGATCTATTGTGTCGCAATCATTTTTCAAATTGGTATTACATACAAGGCAAATAGGTATCTTGGCGATCGCACAACTATTTATTTATCAGGTGACAATATGTCGAAAAAAATTGGTTTGTTTTACGGTACTCAAACTGGCAACACTGAATCTGATGCTGAAAAAATTCGGGATGAGTTTGGTGGTGATGTTGTAACATTACATCCCATTTACGAGGCGGATACTACCACTTTCGATGAGTATGAATTGCTGATTATTGGCTCTCCCACTTGGGATATTGGTCAACTTCAGAGCGATTGGCAAAGCTTTTTCCCCGATCTAGATGAAATAGATTTTAAGGGTAAGCTGGTTGCCTATTTTGGTGATGGAGACCAATATGGCTATGCCGATAATTTCCAGGATGCAATTGGAATTATCGAAGAAAAAATTTCTCAGCGAGGTGGTAAAACTGTTGGCTACTGGCCAACTGAAGGGTATGACTTTGAGAACTCTAGAGCTTTGAGAAATGGCAAATTTGTCGGATTGGCACTTGATGAAGGTAGTCAATCTGAGTTAACAGACGAGCGAATTAAAACTTGGGTTGCTCAGTTGAAGACAGAATTTGGTTTGTAGAGATTTGGGGCGCACAGCTAGCTGTGCGCCCTTACTGAAATTGATAATTTAGAAGTTATAGGTATTTATGTCTGATTCATTTGATGTTTTGTGGTTAAGTGCCAGTCCTGTTTTGCAGCGTTTTGATAAACCATTACTTGATTATTTATCTGGGTATATAAGCGTCGCCCAGTGGGAATATCAGCAAACTAAAGATGAAGGCAGTTCCATAGAGCAAGCTGTGGAGTTGCTATGTGATTTTTTAGAATGGCGCGATCGCCCCGTGCATCTAGCAGGTCATGGGATGGGTGGTGCGATCGCCTTAAGCTATGCCCGTCGATTTCCTCAAAAAGTGCGATCGCTCACTCTGCTGGCTGTAGCATCTCAACCCGCCAACACTTGGCACGCTCACTATTACTTTCAGCGACAACTTTTTAGCATCAGCCGTGAGCTAGTTTTAGCAAACAGCGTTCGTAGTCTTTTTGGAAATCAACCACCTCATACCACTAAGAAGTTAGTAGCTGCCTTAGATAAAGATTTAGAACAATCTCCATCATCACACTCTTTATTTAAGTTGGTTTATTTACCCAAGGGTGGAGTTTCTATGCCAATGATGGTATGTGGTAGCAAGAGTGATCCGGTAGTCAATCCACCTGCATTGCATGACTGGTTAAATTGGTTAAAGCCAGAAGATAAACTCTGGGAATGTCCACAAGGATATCATTTTTTTCACTACTTCTATCCTCAACAGGTTGGCGAACAGATTTTGAGTTTTTGGCAACACCACCATCCGCATCTACTGGAAACATCTGCACTATCCCTAAGCACTTCTACATATTCATAAAGAAGTCGGAAGTCGGAAGCGTTGCCCTGAGCTACGCCGAAGGGTCGGAAGTCGGAAGCGATGCCCTGAGCTTTGTCGTTCGCGCAGCGTCTCTAAGAGTTGGGTACAGTTTTGTAACGGGGATAAAGACTCATTGCCACAAAACTTAAAGCCGTCCTTTATGAGGGGGTTTTAGACCCATCTTTTTGATAAAGGCAGAAAAACTCACACTTAAAAGCTAATATTTGTTTGCATAGTTCGAGCGGTGATAGTTACTATTATCGCTCCGCTTGCGTTGCCTATTTTTCCTCCAGTTTTGATGATTACATTTTGTAAAGAGATAAGCTAAATAAGAATTATTTTCAATAGACTAAATTTGTAATCTCAATAATTAATAATTAGCTTCAACAAGTAGAGTATGTGCCAACAAGTGATCATCTCTTGGACATTTAACTTGCATATTACCTGAAAGTAAAACTCTTGTGGGGTGGGCAGCGTTCGACTGAGCGCTCACGCCGAAGTCTTGCCCGCCCTGGTTATGCAAATTAAAAGTAAATTAGCTTATCTGACAACAATCGGTAACGCCTACGGTGAATTGGAACAAGCCCTCCTTCCTTCAGGTAAAAGCTTCGCATCTACACATCTGGTAGCTGATTTGTTGTACTCAAGCGACATTTAACTGCTGAAATAAGAACTAATTAATTGAGTATTACTGGCAACAATTACTTATCAGCTTAACAATGCAGACATACGGCAATCCCAACCTCAAATTTGATTGGTGGAATGGTAACGCCCGCTTCGCCAATCTTTCTGGCTTATTTATCGGCGCTCATGTGGCACAAGCAGCACTGACGACGCTCTGGGCTGGGGCGTTTACATGGTTTGAAATCTCTCGCTTCAATCCCGAAATACCTATGGGCGAACAGGGGTTGATTTTGCTTCCCCACTTAGCCACCTTGGGTTTTGGTGTAGGCGCAGGTGGTCAGGTAGTCGATACTTACCCTTATTTCGTTATCGGCGCTTTACACTTAATTTCTTCTGCTGTGCTTGGTGCAGGCGCACTTTTCCACACCTTCAAGGCTCCAAAAAACTTAAAAGACGCCACTGGTCGCGCTCGGAAATTTCACTTTACATGGGACGACCCGAAAAAACTTGGGTTTATCTTAGGACATCACCTGATTTTCTTAGGATTAGGTGCTTTACTCCTGGTAGGAAAAGCGATGTTTTGGGGAGGACTGTACGACTCAACAATTCACGATGTTCGAGTTGTCACCGACCCCACCCTCAACCCCTTGGTCATTTATGGCTATCAAACCCACTTTGCCACAGTTAACAACTTAGAAGATTTAGTCGGCGGTCATATCTATGTAGGTTTGTTACTAATTGGCGGCGGTATTTGGCATATCCTCATAGAGCCTTTACCTTGGGCGAAAAAGCTTTTAATCTTCTCCGGTGAAGCCATCCTTTCCTACTCTTTGGGTGGTATAGCCTTAGCGGGATTTGTTGCAGCTTACTTTTGTGCGGTGAATACATTAGCTTATCCCGTGGAATTTTATGGCTCTACCTTGGAAGTAAAACTCGGAGTTAGCCCTTATTTTGCCGACAGCATTAAGTTAGCGAACGGTGCTTACACTTCCAGAGCATGGTTAGCAAATGCCCATTTCTTCTTAGCCTTCTTCTTTTTGCAAGGTCATCTGTGGCACGCCCTGCGAGCAATTGGCGTTGACTTTAGGCAAATTGAAAAAGCATTAAATACGATTGGTAGCGAATCGTAACAAATGCTGAGTTAGGAGTTAGGAGAGACGCGATTAATCGCGTCTGTACAGGAGTTAAGAGTTAAGGGACTTCCAAATAAAAAACATTCCAAAACTGACGCAAAAACCCTCTGTATTTCCCCTCTCTCTGTGTCGCGCCAGTTGCTTCAAGTCGGGGAACCCGCCCAACGCACTGGCTTCTCTGTGTCTGGAGTGGTTCGTGGATAATTTATTTCTTGGAAATCCCTTAAGAGTTAGAAATTCCTCTCCCACTCCCCACTCCCTACTCCCCACTCCCCACCCTTAAAGGTATTTAACTATGACAATTACAACTGATAGAACCTTAGCAGCAGACACAGATTTATCGTGGTTAGTGGGTAATGCCCGTTTAATTGATTTATCTGGTCAATTATTAGGCGCTCACATTGCTCATGCAGGCTTAATTATGTTTTGGGTAGGAGCAATCACAATATCTGAAGTTACACGCTTTGTTCCTAGCGTACCAATGTATGAACAGGGATTGACTTTGTTACCCCACTTAGCAACTTTGGGCTGGGGTGTAGGTGCTGGAGGTGAAGTAGTCGATACCTATCCCTATTTTGTAATTGGCATTTTGCATTTAATTGCATCTGCTGTGTTGGGTGCAGGTGGACTTTTCCATGTTTTTCGCGCTCCGGCAATTTTATATAATGTCGGTGGACAGGTGGCGAGATTTCACTATGAATGGAATGACCCGAAGCAATTGGGTTTAATTTTAGGTCATCACCTGATTATTCTGGGTTTGGGAGCCTTTTTGTTCGTGCTAAAGGCAACGATTTTTGGGGGAATTTATGACACTAACTTGGGAAATGTCCGCCTGATTAGCAATCCCAATTTAAACCCAGGAACAATTTTTGGCTACTTAGTTGGTCTGAAAGATGGTAGCTGGACTCCTTTAGGAATGGCAAGTGTTGACAACTTAGAAGATGTCATTGGTGGTCACATTTGGATTGGCTTCATCTTAATTGCTGGTGGCGCGTGGCATATTCTTGTACAACCTTTTACCTGGGTAAGACGAATTTTGCCAATTGAAAATGGTGAAGAAATTCTTTCTTATAGCTTACTGGGTTTAGCTTTAATGGCTTGGATTTCTGCCGCGTTCGTGGGCTATAACACGACAGTTTTTCCGAGAGAATTTTACGGTTCAGAACGTCTAGGATTGGCAGATATTCAGTTCTTCCTTGGTGTCGTAGCCTTCTTAGGTTATGTTTGGCACTCTTGGCGATCGCGTCAAGTTAATAGTTAATTAAGTTTCGCTCAACGCTAGCTAAATAAAGTCCTATGCCTGCGGTTAACAGCAGTGGACTGCGGGCATTTTTTTAGAATTTTTATGAGGACAACTAATGTTAACCATGATTTTGTGCGCCTTTTGCACTTGGACAATAATGATTCTATTTATTGGTAGTGCCTGGTTAACCTTGAAAAAAGGGATAATTCATTTAAAAACGCTGCATGAAATTCCCTGTTCTGGTTGCGAATATTTCACCAACGACTACCGCCTCAAATGTACTGTACACCCAAAAAAAGCTTGTTCTGAGGATGCGATCGCCTGTATTGATTTTGAGCCGAAAACTTCTTCTTGTAATGCTTGCGAGAAAGGTAGGCGAAAGCTTTGTTAAAAATATGCGATCGCACTTGTAAAAATTTGGGTGTATTGGAGTGCGATCGCTCATTCCTAGTTTGATGTCAGTAACTTTGGTTAATAAACTTTTATTACTAAAAATTAATAATCTCAACATTTTTTCTCTAATTCTAACTTTGGTACATTGATACTATATAATTCACCAGATAAGCTAAACTCTTCCCAAAAGCTTGCTGACTGCTATATTCACAAAATTGAAATATTTAACTTGAACAGTGGTTGCACGTATGACATCAAGACATTCTATTGAGGAAAGCTCAAATCCATTAGCCCCATTAGATTACAGTCCATTACTAGACAGAATTTTAGAGTTGATTAAAAAAAAGAAAATTTTTCAATTTTCTCCAGATAGGAAGAAACTCAGGATATCTGCTTATGATATCGCCTATGAAATTGCCACAAATCGAGAACTACACCCACAAAGTCCCTTAATTCAAAATGTAGGCATTCAAGCCGCAACCGTAAATTTTATTTCGGAAACAGAGTTTTATTCTAAAATCAAAACAATCAGAGATGAATTGCAAAAACAACTTGATACTGCTTGTGGAGAAAACAAAACTAAATCTTCCTTAGAGAATCTTTGCACACAACTGTCTAATTTTAATAGCAATCAAGCTGGTTTACCATTTAAATATCCTTTTAACAAAACTTATACTTTTACATCTCAGCGCTTAATTATTGAGAACAGGTTGGCTGAAGAGAGACGCAAAGGAGGAGAGTCAATAATAAAAGCTCATCACTTGAATGTAAAATTTGAAGGCATAAATAAGTTTAATAGTCAGTTAGTTGATAGTCTTAAAAGTTATATAGATAATATAGCTGATCCGGATTCGCATGATTGGCAAGAACTGATAGAAATTTTAAATAACACATCAGGTCAAAAAAATTCTGAACTCACTGAATTTAGAAAAATAGTAGATACTGAATCTCTACCGAGACTCTTACGAGACATCAAAATAGATTATCTAGATTATTTGAGAAGAGAATGTGCAAAAACTAATATACGTTATTCTAATGCAGAGGGTTTTGAGTGCTTAGAAACATTAATTAATCGGCTGAGATTACTATCAGATTATATTAATGATGTAAATTTAGAAGATTCGCATTATGAAGTAAGTTATTTACTGGATAAGCCGCTTAATCTCAGGACAGATTTTTCTCAAGCAAATGCCTTTGATATGTTACCTATCATTCCTGAGTATGAAGGAGTAATAGGAGAAAGCGTAGATAAAGATAGAGGTATCAAAGAATTCAACTTAGGTTTGAGGCTGAAACTGAATGGTTCTGTAAATTCTTATGAAGAAAACTCCGTATTGGATTACTTTATGAGCGAACTTGATCCTAACAGTCAGCGTCATATCGACCAACTGAAAGATCCAGCAAAAGCCAAGAACTTCAAACAGGAAGTTTTGAGAATTGCTTGTCTATATTATTTAATTTTTGCTATCGATGAAGATGGTAAGACATCTGATAAAGATTATAATCCTATTCCTAAATTTGAGGCTGATGTTTTAAATAAATTAAAAGTGGGCGAGACTTCTAATGATGAGGTCAGAAATTTATTAATCAAAATTAGAAGCCTTATATTAACTCAGGATAGTTGGCAAGTTAGACGGAAGTTAGCAGCTTTAAGAAACTTGCTGCAAACTTTTCTTAGTAAAAAAGAAATATTGCCATCTTTTTCTAAGATAGTGCAGCTATCTGTTAACAAGGAAATTCTCAATAAGACAAGCTCAAAAATTATCAAAACTCGTAATTTTTTCAAACTCGATTTAAATCAAGAAAACCAATCACAAGCTAAAGAAAAAGCTAAAGAAGCCCTGGCTTATGTGGAGGTTGTAGCGCCTACTGTGAATGAACAATCTCTTACATCACTAGCTGTCACTTTTACCTTTGATGATGTTCGCTACTTTACAGATGGTGACAAGCAAGATTTCTCAATGAAATACGATATTGCAGAGATTAAAACATTGCCAGTAATATTTTCTCCAATCGGAGAGAAAGATGGCAAACCTATCTCTCACCCGATATATGATAAATACTTTGCAAGTCAAAACATTATAGTTATTTATTACAAATCCAAGGAATTAAGAGAACAAATATTTAAAAATTCCCAATCGCCAGAAGCAAGTTTATATCGACAGGTATTCACTTTACTAAGTTACTTATGCATCAGTGTTTGTCGAGAGCAAGTTAGCCTAGATACTCAGAAAAAAGAAAAACTATTTATCCCAATTTTTCGATTTCATCTCCAAGATATTCAGAAAGTAGCAGAAGATGAAGTGTTTCTCAATTCTTTATCGAAAGCATTAGCACATATTCTTCGCCGCGATTGCTTGGCTGATACTCAAGGGCTGAATATTAAAACAATAGATAAATACTTTGATTTTAGAGTGCAAAATGCATTGTCCTCAATGTACGCTTTGATTCCCAAAACATTTGAATTTAAAGGCGTTTATCAGCCTAAACTTGAAGATAAACTCGCAATTATAGTTGTTTCTAGCTGGTTGAGTGATGCAGTTTGGGATGAAAAAGATAAACCTGTCAGAATTTCCAATATATATGGTGAAATTATTGTCATTAATAAGGTATCTGACACAGCAGTAAAAGTTGAACCTATCAAAACATTTGCAGACAATCAACCTCATTCTAAAATATCTACAGAGTCAGAGGTTGTTAGAGATGAAATTAGTAAACTTTACCAACAAGGTTATAGACATTTTCTATATATAGCAAAAGCTCCCTATAATAGAAGTTTGGGTATAACTAAATTAGAATCAGACCCCGATTCATTATTTTTCATGTCTCAGAAGGTAGTTGAGTATCTCAAAGAAGGGAGACCCGATATTAAGCTGTATCCAGTCTTTATGGATACTTACCCTGCCATCAACTTGATTGAAGATAAAGCTGATTCTTTTTATATTCCTGATATTGAAGAATTGGAGAAGTTATCCTTAGATAAAAGCCAACAAACTAGAGTATTTCTTAACCTGTTTACAGGGCGGACTGTAGATGAAAAACGCACAGTATTTAACAGCGTAGTTTGTTACAGCACCTTATTAAATATTTATGATGTTGCCGATACAAGAGATATTATGGCAGGTTTATTAGATAAAAATTCACCTTTACAACAGACAATTTTACAATATATTACTTTGTTCCACTTCTCCCGATATGAAGTAGTTAGAAATATTGCACTTAAGCTTAACCCTTACAGTAAGCTAATTGGTGATGAAGGTATCGGTAAGATATCTACTTATAGTTACTCAGCTAAAAATGTTAAGTTTAATAACTTAGCCTTTTTGACCGAAATCAGGAGTGCGCTTTATGACAAATGATTTAGGCATCAACTTAGGTCGGGTATTTGAGATAAGTTTTAATATTGGAATTTTAACTTACTTTCAGCACTCCAATATTCAACACTCCTATGGCGATGTTTATCTCCAAGCTTTAAGTAAGTTATATCTGCATAAAATACAACAAGCTATAGCTAAGAAGTTCATAGATAAGTCTCATCAAGAGATTATCGGAGATTGGGTAAAGTTATTTATCCAAAAAGGCTGGACTTCTGGATACAGCTTTATTCGAGAGTATATCGAAGCTACTGACTGGCGCACGAAAAGCAAAATAGAAATTCTCTATTTTCAATGTGATTTCTATAACGACAACGCTTTTGGGATTTTAGATAAAGATGAGATAGATTCCTATAAAGAAGTTTTGGAAAGCCAGGGATTTGAAAATGTAGATATCATTCGCTATAAAGATACTGGCGAATTTTTGAAAGCTGATACTCTCTTATTGACTCGGTATTTGGGTAAGTATCGAATCTTAGTTATAGACTTGTCTACCTTTACAACTTCAGCTATTCATTCTGTCACTGACTTAAATAACATTCAAAGTTTATTAGAATCATTAAATACTGAGTTAAATTATGTGCGTTCCAAGTCTAGTTTTTGTGGACTTGGTATCGATACTGGTAATAGTAGCGATAAAGATAACAAGCTTAACGAGATTTATTCTAAAGAATTGACTCACTACTTCTGTGCTTTCAAGACTAAAGATAAGGAAGCCGTTAAGGTTATTCAAGCCTGTAGTTATGCTTGGAGCTTTTATAAATTTCTGCTGTCATCAGGTAAAATATTAGCAACTGACGCAGTTAAGTTTAATTGCTTTGGGTATAGTGACAGAATGATTAACGGCATTGCCTTGACTAAAGAAAAAGACGATGCTCAAAATAGTCTGAAAATATTAAAAAATTGTTATGAAATTTATAAATATAAGAGTTCTAAAGATATTGATGAGAGCCGCAACACATTACTTCAAGTTATTAAAAGTAATGCTGCTAGAAACTTTCAGGATGGCAAAAGGTTTGTCAACAATATAGTTGAAACGAAAAAAGATACAATAAACTATATCCAAAATACTGAGGTATTTGAGGCAGGTAAAGACTTCTTTAATACAGCTGATATTGTACCTGAATCTGTGAAGCGATCGCTACATCTGACAGCAACAGAATTCAGAGATGCTCATGCAGAGTTGATACATCGAGCGCTTGCAGATTCTAGAATACCATTCCTGTTTTTAACGGGAAATCCTGGCGTTGGCAAAACTACCGCAGTCGCAAATAAAATTATTCACCAATCAGATGAAGGTTCGCTTTTGATATATATCAGTCCACGTATTCAGGTGAACCGAGATATTATCGATAAGTTTGAAGATAAACCATTATTAAAATTGGTTGGAGATAATTTAATTTGTATTAATACAAACAAAAGAATCTTAGATTATGCAAATAGTGGCTATGCAGTTGAATATTATAGCAACCAACTTAATGGAGAACGTCTAATAGGGCAAGTTAAATTTCTTGATGCTAGCACCTTAAAGGAAAAACTGCTTGACCTTCCAAGTCAATTGGTTAGATATGCAGATAACTTAATACAAGTAGAGAACCGCAATCAGGTAGGAGTTTTAGCAAGTTTATGCGAAGCAATTCACACCTGCATCATTAATCCTAATTTACCTAATAATATCATTGCTACAGCGTCAATTCAATCACTCAAAGAAACTCGCTATGGTAATACTTTAAAGCATTTTGGAAGAATATTTAGCAGTGCTTATAATTCCTCAAGTAAGCCTCCTGGAATTATCCCAAAGAAGATGAAAGAAATCGCCAGTCGAATGAAAAATATTTTCATTATGATTGACGAAATTACAGGTTCACAAGAAGGAGTAGCTTTTCTACATGGCATTATCGAGTTTATCGAAGAATATGATTTATTAAATCCTGAATATGGCTTTAATGTTAAGGTAATTACCGCCGATGCATCACTGACAATACAAGATATAGTTAAGAGTCATCTTGCTAACAATCAAGTTCAGGGAGATAAAATCTTTGTTCGGCAAGTTTCAGACTCACCAGGACAATGTTTGTTTATCGAAGAATTTGACTTTCTACGTAAGCCTGCAACTTTAATTAATGCAAACTCCTATCCTGCTGCCAAACTTAACTTTAATTATCATATATTTATACAGTCAGTAAGCTCAGAAGATGTTACAAATGAAAGTTTAATTTTGGATGCTAAAGTCGCTGAAAAAATCAAAGAGGATATTTTGAGGCTACTAAAACTAAATGATGGACAAATTATAGTTTATATTCAAAATAAAGATAGCCTTAAGTATTTAATTACTCAAATTTCTAGAGAATACCCTAAATTTAAGCTTCATGAAGAATATTTGGAAATACACGCTAGCTTGTCAGATAAAGAAGAAGCTGAGATTCAGAAATACCGAAATAAAGTAAAAGTAGTTTTTATGACTGCTTCAGCATCTCGTGGTTTATCTTTCCCTCAAACCAAATATATTCTTGTACAGATTCCTGGGTTTCAGATTGAGCAAAACTTGATGGAAATCATACAAGTAATTTACCGAGGAAGAGGAGGTGAACTAGATAAAGGTGAGAAAAATTTGACTTTTTACTTATCTGATAAAGCGGTGTATTACCCCAAGCAGGTTGATGAAGATGGAAAGCGTTTAAATGCTGATGAATCGGAGCAACTTGCAAATCTTTCATTACAAGAGGCTTGCTTGAATATGTTAAATATTCTTATTATTCTTAAAGCCTCTATTATGACCCGGATTATGGGTTCAGGAAAAATAGGTAGAAAGCAATACGTGATTATTCCTATCGGGGGTAAGGCAATTAGTCAAGCAGGGGAAACATTTATTGGTTCATTGTCTAATTTATTAAGGGAAATTCGTAAGGAATTTAAAAAGCACCCTGAAGACAAGGTATTGGAAAGCATAGAACAGACTTTGTATAAATTGCTTTCTGTGCATAAAACTGAAATTAGCCCTTTTTCTAACAAGAAATCTTTACCTGAAAATGAAGAAGTATCCTATTTTTCAATAGCCTTTAAAAGTTTTTCACAAATTGAGACTAGCCTCGATAACTTGCTAAGTCTTCCACCGATTGAAAAGACTTACGTAAGAGGTAGTTTACTGATTGTACCTTTGTCAGATAAACTAGTAAAAGAAACTAATTATATTGACTTAGAAAAAATTCTTGACCAAGGGCAGAATGAAGATTTTATAAAAAAACTTAAGCTTTTGGTGATATCAGGAAGATACCCAAAACAAATTACAAGTGCTGCTTATTCCTTGATAGACTTGGCAAAAACACTTTTTAGTGAGTTAGAACGTTCGCAAAAATTAAGTCAAACTTCACTTTCATCAGAACGTTATTATGCTTTGCCTATACAGACATTCTTATCTTTCCAGGCTTTTCAAGACTATTTTGAAAATGAGAGGAAAGTTTCTAATCTGTCTTTCCGGGATATTTTAGCTCGGTACGTTTCTACACTCGCTTTAGCATATAATATTTTACCGATTGACTCTAATTATCAAAATATTCCTTACGTAGTCTTTAATAGTGGTGCAATGGATAAACTAGGGAAAAGCCTATTTAATGAAAACCAAATATTCCAGTCTAAAGAAATGAATATTCTCAATTTAATTCTTTCCCAAGAAGATTGATTTTAAATTAACTGTCAATATTAATCACTAACTAATTAATTAAAGTATTTTTTCTTAAAAAAAATGGCAAATTGTAATACTAGTATATGTGTTACAAAATGAAGTGCGGAATGTGGGTTATAAAATCTAGTTAAACTAAATGATAAGATAAGTCACCATGTCATCACCAGACAAATTCCATGCCATATAGTCAGTTCACTCTCAGCAAGGCAAAGAAGGCGTTTGATCTCACTATCGTTGAAGATTCTCGGTTCTTCCCAGAGATTGAATCCATTTCTCCCAGCCCCAGATTGGCAAGTGAACTCGAAGATTTACCTTGGACGATCGCTGTCGGTTCAGAAAAGGCTCGCTCTGAAGCCATTGTTTATCCAGTGCTACAGGAAGTCAGGCGTATCCTCAATCGTCAGATCAGTTTATTTTCTGGACGAGAGTTTAATGTAGATTCAACTTGTGATCTGACTGGCTATGTTGACTTTTTAATTAGCCATTCACCAGAACAACTTATTATTGAAGCTCCCGTTGTTGTGGTAACTGAGGCGAAAAAAGCTGACCTCAACGAAGGACTGGGACAATGTGTGGCGGAGATGGTCGCGGCTCAACGCTTTAACGAAACTTCCGAGAATATAATTTCCACTATTTATGGTGTTGTCAGCAGTGGTACTCAATGGCGGTTCATGAAGCTCGAAAGACAAACGGTAACAATTGACTTAACCGACTACCCGCTACCACCAGCAGATCAGATTCTTGGCTTTTTGGTGTGGATGGTTAAGGTGTAGGCCAAAAATCATTAAAAATAGAAAAGTAAGTTCATTGTCAAGTTATGAAACTCAAAGTTGTATTAGAACCCAGTGACGAAGGCGGATATACCGTCCATGTTCCCTCACTTCCTGGCTGTATCAGTGAAGGAGAAACTGTGGAAGAAGCATTAGAGAATATCCAAGAAGCAATAGAACTTTACCTTGAACCATTGGAAGATGAATTGATTACTCAAGAAGGCGTAATTGTCAGGGAATTGGTACTGTGAGCAAAGTTCCCAATTTACCCTACACTCAGATTATCGCTGCTTTAGAACGGGATGGATGGATAGTTGTACGCCAGCGAGGTAGTCACATTAGATTAGAAAAAAGCATACCGGATGAAGTCTTGAAATTGACTGTTCCAGCTCATCGACCAGTTAAACGTTCCACCCTAGCTAAGATTTTAAAGCAGGCTCGTATGGAGTTGGGAAGATTTTTAGATTTGTTGTAGCCAAAGATGGCATAAATAATTACTTCCCATCCTCCAGTATTAATGTAGACTCAGCAGTACGTCCAAATTCTTCTGGTGCATATTGCAAATGTACTTGGGCACCAGGCCAAGAAAATGTCCCAGGAGTAACAGAACGGACTAAGTAATGCAGGCTATAAACTCCTGGTTCCAGGTGGTCAGCGTAGGCGATAATGCGATCGCTTTTTTAGTTAATGTAGGAGGTAAATAATGGTTTGGGAAATTACTGCTGAAGAACTGCTGGAGCGTTATGCTGATGGGGAACGTAACTTTGCTGGAATCAAATTGGCTCATTATGGACTCTATGGATTTCGCCGCTCCAAACATAGTGGACTCGATCTTGATGGTGTGGTTTTGCGAGATATCAACCTGCGAGGGGCTGACTTGCTTAATGTCTATCTGATTGGAGCCGATTTAACTGGAGCCGATTTGGGCGGTATTTGCTTGGAAAGTTGTTATTTGGTAGGAGCAATTATCCGCGATGCTAATTTGCGTGCTGCCTGTTTGGATTGGAGTGCTTTCGATAACGCTGACTTGCGAGGAAGTAACTTGGATCACATGAATGCCAGTTGTGCTAATTTCCCTGGAGTCCAAATTGGATCTTTTGAGTATGCTGTTCTCGCTCGAACCTATTTCAAAGGCGCTCATACCGATGACGGTATGATTTGTCGGGGTTCCAATTTGATCTGGCGCACTACCCTGCCTAGTGGGATTGTAGTAGAAGGTCCACAGTGGGGGAATGATCGTGATGCCAGATGAGGATAATTCTTCATCAGTTGCAGTCATTAGAGAAGCCGATGGGGTATCAAACTGTGATACTGTTTAAGACTCAATATTTATATCTTGCAAGAATTCACAAGAAAAGAGCGATCGCTTTTTGTTGATGTTGTAGTATTGCGTAGGCGTAGCCCGCACTTCTCTACGAGAGGCTGCGCCAACGGCTTGGCTCAGTGACCACCCTTTCAACTACCCTGTTTATCTAGTATTAGATTCCTCAACTTTTCTTCATCAAAAGTAAGCCCGTGACGTTCCAAATATGGGCGCAAATTTATTTTAATGAATAAATCTTTTAATTCTTGGGCAATTTCTTGGGGTGGATTTCCTGATAATGCGATCGCAATTAAACGTTCTGCTGCTCGAAATTCACCACAGTCTATTGCAAGAGTTGCAGCGCTACGATGTAACACTGAACGAGTCGGTTCGGCATCAAGTTGATTGGCAATGAGTGCAGCAGCTTGAGATTCTTTTTCAAAAGCTTGTCGAGAAACGTGACTAGCTTGCTTTAAGTCTCCTCTGAGTTTAGCAGTAAAAGCTGCTTCGGCCAAATCCATCGCCTGTTTATGCAACTCCTGAATCTGACTCATTTTTCCACAATAAAAGATAGGGGTCTGCTAAATTCAACAATAATAATGTAGGCAGGAAATTCGCCATCTGAAGGATTAGTTTGCTCAATTTTTTGTTTGACTCTAGCTCTAACCCTGCTATCATCTGCTTTACGTATACCTGAAACTTCCAGCCTTACTTTATTTTGAAACGGAAGTTCACCTGCTTCATCTTCGCTACCTAACCAATAATCAAATCCAGTGCCTTTGCGCGATCGCTCAATGACTGTAAACTGAGTTAATTGTCTGATGAGCATAAAAGCAATGCCATAGGCTGCTTGTTCTGTGGTGAACTCTTTATCATTCCAGCAACGGAGCATTTGCTGTGTAACAGGTTGCCAATATAGTCTAAATCTGGCGGTAAATTCTCCATTAACTGTGAGTTCTACACCCTGTAAATGACCTTGATCCTCCAAACACACCGCACAAGCTTCTGCTAAAGCTGCTCCAAAAGATGGAGTTATAGCGGGTAGTCCTTCTTCTAATTTAGTTAATACTAACTCTTGGCGTTTATCCAAGCTAAATAGAGCGAATCTTACCGTGATTATTTTGATTATACTTTACTTGCAGTTGCAGAAATGCAATAAACTACAATTATTATTTTCCATCCTCCAGTATTAATGTAGACTCAGCTGTACGCCCAAATTCTTCTGGTGCATATTGCAGGTGAACCTCCGCACCAGGCCAAGAAAATGTACCAGGAGTAACATAACGGACTAAGTAATGCAGACTATAAACTCCTGGTTCCAGATGGTCAGCATAGGCGATAATGCGATCGCTTTTTTAGTTAATGCGGGAGGTAAATAATGGTCTGGGAAATTACTGCTGAAGAATTGCTGGAGCGGTATGCTGATGGGGAACGTAACTTTGCTGGAATCAAATTGGCTCATTATGGACTCTATGGATTTCGCCGCTCCAACATAGTGGACTCGATCTCGATGGTGTGGTTTTGCGAGATATCAACCTGCGAGGGGCTGATTTGCGTAGTGTCTATCTGATTGGAGCCGATTTGACTGGAGCCGATTTGGGCGGTATTTTCTTGGAAAGTTGTTGTTTGGAAGGAGCAATTATCCGCGATGCTAATTTGTTTGCTGCTAATGTGAGGCACAGTTCCTTCGATAAAGCCGACTTGCGGGGCAGCATTTTGAGTCAAATGAATGCCACATTTGGTCATTTCTGGGAAGTTCAAATGCGAAGTCTCGAAGATGCTATTCTCATCGAAGCTGATTTCAGAGGCGCTCATACCGATGACGGCTTGATTTGCCGAGGCATGAATTTGATTTGGAACACCACTATGCCCAGTGGAACTGTCATTCACGGTCCCCAGTGGGGGAATGGTCGTGATAACAGATGATAAAAATTCCTCATCAGTTGCAGTGATTAGAGAAGCCGATGGGGTATCAAACTGTGATACTGTTTAAGACTCAATATTTATATCTTGCAAGAATTCATAAGAAAAAAGCGATCGCATTCTCTTCTCTCGGTAGCAGTAGTGCGATCGCCACTTTCAAATCTTCGCACTTCAATTACAATGCGTAGGCGCAGCCCGCCGCAGGCATCGCCAAAAATCATTAAAAATAGAAAAGTAAGTTCATTGTCAAGTTATGAAACTTAAAGTTGTATTAGAACCCAGTGACGAAGGCGGATACACCGTCCATGTTCCCTCACTTCCTGGCTGTATCAGTGAAGGAGAAACTGTAGAAGAAGCATTAGAGAATATCCAAGAAGCAATAGAACTTTACCTTGAGTCATTGGAAGATGAATCGATTACTCAAGAAGGCGTAATTGTCAGGGAATTGGTACTGTGAGCAAAGTTCCCAATTTACCTTACACTCAGATTATCGCTGCTTTAGAACGGGATGGATGGATAGTTGTACGCCAACGAGGTAGTCACATTAGATTGGAAAAAAGCATACCGGATGAAGTCTTGAAGTTGACTGTACTCTTGATAGTGGTGAAAGTAACGTTATTTGGTAGTAACTTTACCAATTTAAAGTTAAAATCAAGAAAAATCAACTATCCTTGAACAAACATGAGTATTAACGTGACCTTTCCCGAAGAATTATTAATTGCGGCTAGAGAAGAAAAAGAGACATTTTCTCGCAAAGTCATAATTTACACCTTGGGACATCTTTATCAAGAAGGTAAAATATCAGCAGGTATTGGCGCACAGGTATTAGGATGCGATAAATACACTTTTTATACTCTTTTATCTGAATATGGCTTTTCGGTCATTGACTATACAGAAGAAGAATGGAAATTAGAAGTGCAAAGTAGCCGAGAAATAGCTTCTAAAATTCAGCCGAAATGAAGATTGTCGTCAATTCTACACCGCTTATTGCTCTATCTTTGATTAATAAATTAGAGCTTTTAAATCAGTTATTTGATGAAGTAATTATTCCTTCGGCGGTCTATCAAGAAGTTGTTATCTCTGGAGCTAGTAAACCTGGAGCAATTGAACTAAATAATGCTAGTTGGATTCAAGTCCAATCCGTGACACCATTATCTAATATTGAACCTCTGTTACTGGGATTGGATCGAGGAGAATTAGAAGTTATTCTATTAGCAATTTTAATTAAACCAAATTGGGTAATTATCGATGAAAAATTAGCCAGAAGAGTAGCAAAAGTAATGGGATTGTCTGTCAAAGGAACAGTAGGAATTCTCTTGGCTGGTTTTCATGCAGGTTATATGTCTAAACAAGAAACATTAGATTCATTACAACAGTTAATTGAGCATGGAATCCGCCTCAATTCTCAAATAATTAGTTGGGTAAAATCAGAATTAGACAATCCTGAAAGCTAAGATAACTATCCAGTGCATTAGCGTACTTTAACGAAAGTATCGCTTTTTGAGTTGGGGTTTTTGGTAATGCAAAATTAATTTTTGGAGATAGAGCAATCCTAACTATCAATTCTTAATGAGATTGACTTTGAAAGATGAAGTTATATTACTTGCTATCCTCTAATATCAGTGTAGACTCAGCTGTACGCCCAAATTCTTCTGGTGCATATTGCAAGTGAACCTCCGCACCAGGCCAAGAAAATGTACCAGGAGTCACAGAACGGACTAAGTAATGCAGACTATAAACTCCTGGTTCCAGGTGGTCGGTGTATGCGATAATGCGATCGCGGTACACATTCTTAAAGCCAAGTTCCCAGTTATCGGCTTTTGCTTGTAATGCAGCTGTGGTAGTTTGAAAACTCGCATCCACCGCCTCAAAACCCGATGGTAGCGGATCTTTAATTACTATATGATCTACGGGGCGATCGCAGATGATTTCTAAACCAATATCAAACACCTGTCCAGATGCTAAAGTCAAGGGTTTATCGAAAGCATAAAGACCTGTTTTTTGTAAAACTTTATCTTTATTTACTTGACTAATTTCTCGTGTTATGCGTAAACCATTAAATCTGCCTGATTGATTTCCTTGCAAGCGATAATTATAAGCAACCAGATAGTGCAAAGTGCCATTACCTGATTTTTGCAGCGTTAAATCATTACGACCACGAGGTAATTTATTCATCGGCACATTTAGCTGTAAACTAGGATTTTGATAGCCTTCAAAGCGATTTTCTCCTAACTTATTACCAGCTAATTGCACTGTGGCAACAAAATTAGGCGGCGTGGGTTGCAGTTGGCTATATTCTACCAAAGCTGTTAAGGCTTGAGCATTGTTATAGTTAGTTTGCCATGTGCCATTCCGTCGTAATGCCAGAAGACTTTGGAATAACTTATCTATAACTTCGGGTTTACTCTGCTTGGCAATAAATAAACGTAAAGCTTCCGCCTGCGTCGCGGTAGACGAACTCATCCATCCCCAACTATCTGGTAAACTTACAACTGCTGTGCGACCAGTTTCATAGATATTCTGTTGTAACTTGTTCACTAATTGTTGAGATTCGTCTTGCCATTCTGGGAATTGAGATAAGTATCGCGCTAGTTTAATTTTAGTTACGACATCAAAGTTATTGCTTTGTCCATAAATATCCGCAAGAAAAGTATTGCGTTTTTCCCCAATTTGTGCCAGTGAGATTAAAGCATTAAGTTGCAGTTGCCTTTTACATAATTGCTGTTTGCAAAAATCGTATTCTCCAGGATTCGCCAGAACTTTTTGCAAATAAGCTTTCAGGCGAGACAGCATTGCAGAATCGACTAAATTAGGGAATACCTGACTGGCTTTAGCCAAAGATTCACCCGTGTATGAAGAAACCCAAGGGTCGGATTTTTCTTGTCCGGGAAAAGTAGTAAAACCACCATCGGCTATTTGGAGTTTTTGTAATTTTTCAATTGCTTTACTTGCCTGTTGGCTAGGATTAAATTCTGCAAATGCTTGACCATATTTTTGGGCAATAGTTTGCAAATTAGCCGCAATTATTAACTGACTTGCAGCCGGTTCAGTAAACGGCAAATCATCATCTTCTAAAACCTGCTTTGCTGGTGCTTGAATCTCCGTTATCAAAGTACTCGCCAACTGAATATCTAAACCTCCCGCATCAGGGAAGGTATTTTTATCAACATTCAGGGGAATCTTCACCTGTTTTTCAGTGACACCAGTTTCAACGACTTGTTCTGTAATTTCAATTGGCTTAATTTCCAAAGGTACTTCAAAAGCATCTGCGGCTGTATTTAGCTGAGTGGTAAAGCGAACTTTAGCAATTCCCACACTATCCGCCACCATTGGAAAGCGATAAGCATGAGTTGCGGATTCAGCTTTGGTTTGCAAAGCAGTAGTTGTGGGGTTTTTCTCAGCAAACTTCACATTACCGCTAAGTTCGCCATTAATTGAGAGATTTCCTGTATTCCCAGTGTTGTTAGTTACAGATAAACCAGCAAGGATGCGATCGCCTGGACGGGCAAACTGTGGCAAAATGGCATTAGTTAGCAGTGGCTTTGTGGTGATAAACGTCGCCTCCCCATTCCCGAAACGCAGATTTCCATCGGTGGCGACAGCCATCACCCGCCATGTAGTTAAGTCATCCGGGAGTTTAAAGGTTATCTTTGCATTACCATTTGCATCGGTGAGGACAGAACCGTTGTAGTAAGCTAAGGCTTGAAAATCAGTGCGAGTGCGAGTATTAGCTGCACCAGTTGAGAAACCACCGCCATAACCCCAACCTTTGGGTTTAGCTACATCTTGTGGTTGTAATATTACATCCGCGCGATTATCGTTAAAGCGGGTAGATATTAGCTGTTCTGCATAAACTGTATCTACCAAATCTGGCGGACGATAACCAGAAAGTTGTAACACCGCTTCATTTACCACCATGACTGTAAACTGTCCTTTGGTGGGGTTTCCCTGATTGTCCTTCAATTCCAGTTGTACTGTTTCTTCTGCACCAGGTTCTAATGATGCTTGCACCGGCTTAACTTGCAGTTTTAAATACTTATCTTCTAAGTTAACTTTAAAAGGTGTAAAACCAATCTTCACCAAGTTATCTAAACTTCCCGCTTCCACTTGGTTTATGGGTTTACCTTGTCTGACTAACACAGCTTCGATGGCTGCATTTGGCAGCATTTCTGGCGTAACTTTAAACTGTATTTGTGGTGCGCCTCCCTGAACTTTGATAATTTGCTGATAAAGGGGTTTGTCTTTAATCACAGCAAAGTACAATTCTGCATCTGGATAGGGAGATTGAATTAGTGCAGTAGCGGTTTCACCCGCTTTAAACTCTTTTTTATCTAATTTAACTTCTAAGACATCTTTTTCTCCCGAACCCCAAAATACTGAATTTCCTCCAGTTGCCCAAATTTGTAAATCTGTGGCACTTAATTCGCTTTTCGCATCACTAAAATTAACTCTAATCCGATATGAAGCAGATTCCGGCGCTGTCAAACTTACCGATTGCGGATTGCTAGCAGATGTAATTTCTGCTTGTCTGACTGTTTTATATTCAACTTGATTTTTTGGTGTTCGGCTACCTTCCACTAACTGCGTAACGCTGCTGTATTTTATCTGTTGTAATTCCAGGCGCACCCGTTGACCTGTTATCGGTTTTCCTGTAGGATCAGTAACAATCACTTCAATGGGAAAAGCCTTACCAGCATCAGCGATAAAATTGCTTTTTAACCCGATGAGGCGATTACTTGGTAATGCTGTAAAAGTTTTGAAATTCGCTACAGATAGATTAGAAACATCTGCAACTTGCACATCTACTCGGTAAGTCATCGAATATGGTAAATCATTAGCCACATTCACAGTTTGACTACTTTTACCATTAGCATCTAGCTGGGCATTAGTTTGCAACACATCACTAGATATAGTCGGAGTTTCCTCCGGCCATAACCATTGTCTACCAAAAGCAAATTCGTCCCAACCTTTAGGAACAAAATTAGCCTGCTGACGAGTAATAAAATATTTTGCTTCTCCACCTTCTACAGGCGCACCAAATAAATAATTACTTGTAGCATTAATATCCACTTTCTCGTCAATGAGAGCAAATTCTTTATCTAAGTTGAGTTCGACTTTAAAATTGGGTGGCTTAAACTCAGCAACCCGAAATTCTCCAGAAATTTCTTGCCCGTTCTTTCCCTTCGCCTGGATTGTATAGTAGCCTAAGCGTTGAGTAGTTTTAATTGGCACTTCCAGAGAAAATGTACCAAATTCGTTTGTAGTTTGCGTACCTAAATTGGTCTTTTGTCCATCAGGATTTACCAAAGTTAATTGGTAAGCAGCATTTTTATCTTGCTGAATTGCACCATTTTGTAAGAAGTCGGCGAAACCAGTCAACCAAGCTTTTTCTCCTGGTTGATACAACTGCCTGTCTGAAAAAATTACCCCGCGTGATTCTGGCTTACCATCTTGCCAACCTGCATCAATACCATATCCATAAACGCCGCTATATTCTTCTGTTCTAGCGAATGCCCAATCTTGATTTTCACGGGCAATTACTAATAATTGTGGTGATTTACTAGAACTTTCATTTCCAGAATAACATTGCGGTAATCCTTCACGAACAATTCTAAAAATTCCATTGTCATCAGTTTTACCTGTTGCACAAGGTACTGGTTCCGGGCGAGATTTCGCCTGTAATTTTGATTGATAAATTTCCACAGCAGCCGCTTTCACTGGCGAACCATCTGTAAGATGATTGACGCGAATTAAGCCTGATTCAGGAAACCACTGAGTAAATACGCCCAAATTCGTCAATTCAACTAAGCCATAAGTCGTAGGTTCTCGCCACAGTTCCTTACCATTCTCCTGATATTTATTAGTACGGGCTTGCACTCCATAAGCTAACATTCCCGTAGCAGCACTTATTTTTTCTCGGAGAGGAACAGCAATGTCAACTGATTGATTTTTTTTCCCTGATACCTGAAAGCTTTGCCAATCAGAAGGTTGTGGTAATAAATCAATACTATTATTAAAATAAACTAAATCTGTCGGTTTAACTACTCGATAAGCTGCTTTGTATTTAGATTCTGGCAGATTTCCCGCACTAATATTTAGCTGTAAATCTTTACCTGTGGGGAAAATATTCAAATCTGATGGTACCCAGATATCCCCAGCTAAATCTCCAGTATCATATTTAACTGTGACAGGTTTACCCAAAGTTTGGCCAAACTTATCTTTGAGATTAGCACCGATAGTAATTGTATAACTTTTGGCAGGTTCTAGCGCATAAGGATTGATACCAACAATTTTATCTTCATCATTTATTTGGATAATTCTCGAAATTTCTTTTGGTGCTGGATTAATCGTAATATTTTCTTTAGCTGAATCTGGGAGTAAGACATTATTAAATTCTAGCTGCGGACTGCCTTTAAGAAATCTTCCAAATGTTCCCCCCGAATCTGGCTGTCCGTAAAAGTTAATTTTCTGAAATGCCAAAGGCGAATAAGTTGCTAACTTAGTGGCAAATTCTTTCTCTGTAGGTAGATTGCCATAAGCCGGACGTATTCCGGGAGAAAATACCAGGCGATAACGGGTTGATTTTTCGAGATTTTGCTGGGGGATGAGGTTATAAATCCAATTGCGTGCTGAAGGGTCAAATTTTTCTAAAGGGTCTTCTTCATTTTTTACTGGTTTTTCTTCTTTGTTGAATTCGACTTTAAAACCTATACCTTTATTTTTCCCTTCAGGAATTAACTGTAAATGTTCTTGTACAGAAGTTAAATCCAATTCTACATTTGAGGTAAATTGCAACTTTGTTTGTAAATCAATTGGTTCAACATCAGCCTTCTCAACAGGATTCACACCAGGAAGATTAGTCAGGTTGATAGATTCAGTATTGAAAGTCCAAGGTAAATCTTTGTCTAGGCGATGATTTTTTAAATCGGCTAACCCGGCTTTGAGGGTAACTTGAAATCTTGTCGCTATTGGCAATGCTTTATCAGCTTGAAATCCCACCATACGCGGTGTTAAAAAGCGAAATTGACCGGGTAAGGGCGGCGACAGTGCAAATCTTTGTAATATTTTTTGCTGTTCTGGACTATCAAGACTTTCAACTGGTATTAAAGCCTCTTTAAAACGGATGCGGATTTGGTTAAGAGATTTCGCATCGCCAATGGGACTAATTTGTTCAATCCAGTCTGGTAATTTTGGGGGTGTGAGTGAGGAAACTACTGGTAGTTGTTCTTTAGCTGAGTTGATAGCAAAAAAATTACACCCTGCCATTCCTAACATAAATGTAAAGAGAAGAATAAACTGTATTTTTCTCTTGCGCCTTGAGGAATGTCTAATTTTTTTTAACGAACCGCCAAGGATGCGAAAGACGCGATAGGTAATTTTATGGTGGAAACGGAGTAAAACTCTGATAATCATATTTTTAGTAATTCAAAATTAAAAATTCGTAAATTATAGCTAACAAAACTTTGCATTACTTTATCGAACAGAATTCAGGAGTCAGAAGTCAAAATTCAGCTAAGATAGTGTATTAGACGTAGGTTGGGTGGAGTGGAGCGCAACCCAACATATAATATCAGGATGTTGGGTTACGCAAAGCCTCCACCCAACCTACAATTTTTTTGCTGATTGATTCTGACTCCTGAATTCTGAATTCTGAATTCTTCTTCAATGTTTATTTACATTGATAACTAACTCAGTGTGATTGTTCCAAAAAATAACTACAATTCTTAACTATAAAGAAGTATTTAAATTTCGCAAACATTAATTTACATTTGCTAAGTTAGTAAAAATGAATTATTAAGGATTTGACATATTTACTGATGTAGATGTAAGTAACTCTGCGGGAAAATTAAGGTAAGTTTTCTTATACAGGGGATTCCCTGATGAAACTAATTTCACGATCGCTACTCAAAATTAAGCACAGTAAAATTATCCTAGCTGTGCTGCTAATCTGTCTGATTGTACGCCTATTACCATATTTTGCGCCCATTCGTGCCGCAGATATTGCCCAAAATCAGTTGGCAATGCAATTTAGCGATCGCAATGGTTTACCATTAGGAACATTGCTCACCCGTGACCAAGAGCATACATCAGTAGTACCACTGAATCAAGTTTCGCCCCAGTTTATCCATGCCATTTTAGCAGCCGAAGATGGCAGCTTTTACCATCACGGGGCGTTGGATATGAAAGCTGTTATCCGCGCCAGCAAAGAAGCCATCCACGCGAAAAGAGTTGTTTCCGGCGCTTCCACAATTACGATGCAGTTGGCGCGGATGTTAGATCCCGTCCCCCGCAACTTCTCTGGTAAACTGAGTGAGATTTGGCTATCTTGGCGGTTAACAGCAGGGATGAATAAAGATGAAATCCTGGCTGCATATATCAATCGGCTGCCAATGGGTGGGAATATATATGGTGTGGAAGCAGCCGCGCAGACTTATTTTTCCATCCCAGCTAGTGAGTTGAATCTTGCCCAAGCTAGTTTGTTGGCTGCTATTCCCAATAATCCCACATATTTTAACCCTTATGAGCATTGGGAACGGCTGAAGCAGCGACAAAAATACGTCCTCAATCGGATGGTACAAGAAAACTATATTAGTGCGTCTTCGACGATCGCAACCCGAACACATACCGAAAAAGTTGTGTTTCAGTCTCGCCAACGGGGAATTATCGCCGCACCACACTTTTTATTTTGGTTAGCCAATCAGTTTGATCAGACGCAAACAGAACAAAATTCCCCCATTCGCACCACTATAAATCGCCCTTTGCAGCAGTTTGTCGAAGCACAGGTGCAGCACGTAATTTCTTCCCTAGCCGCTAACAATGTCCATGATGCAGCTGCGTTGGTGATTGACAACCGCACTGGTGAAGTTTTGGCTTATGTCGGTTCACCTGATTATTTTAATGAAGTCAAACTGGGACGCAATGATGGAGTACAGGCGTTACGTCAACCAGGATCTACCCTCAAGCCTTTTATATACGAATTAGCTTTAGAAAAAAACTTAATTCGCCCAAATACGATTTTAGCAGATGTACCCGCCCATTATGCAATTCCCGGCGCAAAACTTTACAGCCCCACAGATTACACCGAAAGGTTTCTTGGCCCTGTGCGGGTGCGAATCGCTTTAGCAAATTCCCTAAATGTACCCGCAGTGCGGGTGTTAGAAAAAGTAGGTGTGGAAACTTTCTTAGAACGTCTGCATCAACTGGGATTTGAACACCTCAATCAAACACCAGAACATTATGGTTTAGGTTTGACTTTGGGTAGTGGCGAAGTCAGCCTCTGGGAATTAGCCCATGCTTACCTGACCATAGCACGACAAGGGAATGCTACCCCTTTACTAAGCACATTTTCCAATTCCCCACTCTCTACAGACGCGATTCATCGCGTCTCTACAAACTCCCCACTCCCTAATCACACAATCTGGCAATTAATCACCAACATACTCAGCGATCGCCATGCTCGTGCAACAGCATTTGGTGTAGACTCAGTGTTAAATTTACCCTTTCCTTCTGCGGTTAAAACTGGCACTTCTTCCAATTTTCGTGATACTTGGACAGTTGGCTTCACTACCGATTACACCGTTGCTACTTGGGTAGGCAATTTCAATGGCGAACCGATGCGACAAGTTTCAGGTGTGACAGGGGCTGCACCCTTATGGAATCGGATTATGTTACATCTGCACGAACATCAAGAACCAGCAGATTTCCCGCCTCCAGAAGGTTTAGTACAACTACCTGTTTGTGCAATTTCGGGGTTACGACCAACACCAGATTGTACCTCAGTGGTGCAGGAATATTTCTATCCTGAAGATAAAAGTAATTACGAACGTGAAAATCAATTCAATTTACCAGCAGAGTATGATGAGTGGTTGGCAAAACAACAGCAATCGAATTTTACTTCTACCCATTTGAGAATTTTATCTCCGCATCATGGCGATTTATTCTTACTGTATCCAAGTGAAGAAGCGAAGCAAAAACTCGAATTTAAGCTAGTGGGAAATAAATCTGCGCCTGTTGAGTGGTGGCTGAATGGTGAAAAGTTAGATACACAGTCAGCTAATTCTTTATTTTGGTATTTGCGTCCTGGTAATTGGACTTTGGAAGCAAGAACTGGGGAAATGAGCGATAAGGTAAGTTTTCAGGTGGAATTGGCTAATCTTAAACCCACGCGTCGGGGATTTTCTATTAGTAATTCTCCGGTAAAGAGCAATCGCCCATAATTAACAGTACTTACGCAAACAATAGCCGAAAAGAATGATTTTTAGGTAGGGGTAATTCATGAATGGCTCCAGAGCGCGTGTAGTTTTGTGTAAGTCCTAATTAAATAGTAAGTTGGCGTGAATAAATAAAGTTCTATAGGAATCATGTTTGATTTCTGAAAAAATCTCGGTAGTTTTGTAGTGGACTGTCATGGCTTTAATGTTGCAAAAAAATTGTCGGTTGGGTGGAGGCTTTGCGTAACCCAACATCCTGATATATGTTGGGTTGCGCTCCGCTCCACCCAACCTACGTCTACGTCTAATGCAGTATTTTAGCCTAGAGGTTCCACTACGTGCATTTCACTAATCTTATACTAGTCCTATACACTCAATACCTTTAGCTAAAAATAAGGATGAAGATAGAGGACTGATGTCAGTAAGCTAACAATAACTTGTATTTGAATATTGCCACCTTTTGCTGAAACATGATATTAAATTCCAGTTTACGTAATTTTACTCGAAAAATTTTTCCAAGAAAATTTAAATATTAGTGAATATACGAGTTACGTTTCACTTTTATCTCAATAGGATGTAAGCAAATATCGGAATCGGACTTGGATTGTGAAAGCATACTGAGACTAAAAAATTTGTCCAGTAAAGCTTTTATCTTAAAAACTTTTCATCAATCAAATCGTAGTTGTATATATGCTAGCTAAATCTAGACAAGAACAATATTAATCAATCAAACCTGCTATTCAGAGATATTCGGGTAAGAATTAGACTTTATCGAAAATTTATAACCCAGTCTGTTTAAGGGTTTTAGACAATACTTAGATGTCTTCAAACAATGCAGCAATGAGGGTTTCATGTAGTTGCTGATAGGTTCCGGGCGAAAGATAGTGTTGTTTAATTTTGAGTAACTCTCCGATTTGGTATGTTATTTAATCCGTACTAGCCTTTTGAATAATTAATTTTATTCAACAAAGATAGCATTTTATTTCCTTAGTTTATGTCAAGTGAATTTTCGACAAGTCTATTAACTTTAATCATCAAAAGGAAGTTGAAAATGTCAATGTCAATTCTGTTTGCTCTACAGCCAAAACAGTGGCTCGGACGGATAGTATCTGCGCGGCTAGTTAGCTTGCTCGCCCTGCTTACTACTGTGATGCCCTTCGAGGTTCTTTCCACCCCAGCGTTGGCCATTCCACCAGCTGCGTCTGTTGACACCAAGATTAACGTGTCTAATACAATGAGCTCTTGGCCTTTCAATGTTAGCCGTTACTTGAAAGTGCCACCCAACTTCTCCATCTCCGTTTATGCTCGCATTCCGAAAGCCCGCTTTATCGCAGTTGCTCCCAATGGCAATCTTCTAGTGTCGCAGCCCAGTACTGGTAAAGTACTGATTGTCAGAGCAAATGGCAGCAAAGACCCAATTATTTCTGACTTCGTGACAGGTCTACGCAACCCGCACGATATTGTGTTTCACACGATTAACAACACCACATATATTTATATCTCTGAGAGTAATCAAATTAACCGCTTCATCTACAAATCTGGAGACATAACCGCCCAGAATCGCCAAGTTGTCGTCGCTGGCTTACCAGATAGCAGCACCTCGGAACTCAAAGGTGCTTACGGTCACGAACTGAAGAATATCGCAGTCGATACCAACCACAAACTATATGTGTCGATCGCCTCGGCCTGCAACGCCTGCGTAGCAGATACTGTCAGTAACCCACGGCGCGGTGCGATTTACCAGTACAACGCTGATGGAAGCAATTCGCGGCTTTTTGCCCAAGGTTTACGCAATGCAGAAGGACTGGCATTCGTCCCTGGCACAAATGACCTCTGGGTAGCCGTTAATAATCGAGACAACATCGCCTATCCCTTCAAGGATGCCACTAACAACTACGGCAAGGTTGTCCCGCCCTACGTGGACAACCACCCGCCAGAGGAGTTCACGCGAGTCCGAGATGGCGGTAACTACGGTTGGCCATTCTGCAACCCCAATCCTGACACGTCAAATGGCTCCTACTATATGCCCTTCGATCGCGACTATCAGTTTAATGCTGATGGACATGTTAATTGCAATGCGATGGACAAGATTATTAGAGGTATTCAAGCGCATTCGGCTCCGTTGGGACTAACCTTCTTACAAAATACGAAGTTTCCCAGCCTATACTCAAATGGGGTATTGGTAGGGCTGCACGGCTCATGGAATCGGCAGCAGAGAACAGGTTATAAAGTAGTTTACTTTCCCTGGGAAAATACGACAAAGATCCCAGGAGACCAGATAGATTTAGTCAGCGGCTGGGTAATTCCAGGAACGCAAGATTTCTGGGGGCGACCCGTGGATACGGCAGTCGATCAGCAGGGTAATTTGTTAATCTCGGATGACTACAGTGGCACCATCTATAAGCTCACCTACACGCCGAGATAAAAATGATTTCCAGATTTCATCCCATTTCACACAAACCCTGATACATATAGATTTATCGTAGGGATACAGCATTGCTGTGTCCCTACCAACGTATTTGGATCATGGACACATCTTCAAGGGTTTTCAACAAGCATTCTGATAATATGTAGTTGTAATAATTACCCTACCAAATTGCTATTTCAGGGGCATTACGGATAAGATTGTGCGTCTAGTCGTAGCCGATTTGAATCCAGTCACAAATGATGATAGCGATGCCTCCGGCGAGGGCAAAGCCCAACGCAGTCTGCGTAGATGCAGCTGAACCTGTGCCATAAGATGCACGGGATGCTCTAGCGGCTCGTGATTTATGGCTGCGTCGGAGCAGTGCAGAACGCGACGCAGATAACCAAATCGCTGTGCGACTATTTGGATCGGAATTGACAGATAGACTTGTGCGATCGCTCTGGGGTGGCGTAGGCGTAAGCCCAACCTAGGCATCGCATTCTCTGAATTGGTCATTTATCTTTTGTCAGTTGTCCTTTGCTAAGGGACTGACAAATAAAAAAATATCCAATTATTTATTGTGGGGTGGGCGACACGAGAGCCCAATAATCAAAGGCGGGCAAGATGCCCACCCCACAAGATTGGATAATTTATTTCTTGGAAAACCCTAATGACCCAATGACAAATGACCAATGAGAAATGACCAATGACCAATGACAAATGACCAATCACCAATGACCAATGACAAATGACCAATGACAAATGACTAATGACTGTTAAGCTTTGCCAGAATTGGGCGATTAAGGTCAATTTCTCTAGTGATGACTCGCAGGTTGGTAACTCCCTGTTCGAGAAATCCCTTGACGACATTTCCACCTGTGCCGCCAGTAACTCCGATGAGTAAGACTTTATCGGTGTTTGACTCTGTGCGATCGCGGAAATTTGACATTCTCTCTCCTACCTGGAGTTCTTGATTTACAGCAGAAATCATGTATTTGAACCACATCTGTCGTAGGGGCACAGCATTGCTCATGCGTGTCAACTTAAGCTCAAACCCCTTTAAAACCTCGTTTCTAGCCAGAGGCTAGAAATGCAGTTCCTGGTGGCTCTGCCGCAAGTTACGGAGGCGGAGCCTCTCCGACGGGCATTCCCAGTCAGAGACTGGGAACGAGACTATCTCTAAAAGCTGGTTTTAGGCTGGCTTTAACCTTAAGTTGACACCAATGAGCATTGCTGTGCCCCTACCCGCGTGGTCTATTTACCTGAAAATAGCTGTAAATTAAGTTTATACAAAGACAGGAGAAGCAAACAATAAACTTGTACGATCGCTTTGTCCTTTGCTAATGACCAATGACTAATGACGACTAATTTAGAATCCTACCGCGCTTTGGCACTGCAAGTTACTTGTCATGCAGTCAACCAAACAAGCAATCGCCACGAAGCGCGATCGCTCATGCAAAACTCCATCAACCGCCTAGCTCAACAAATTGCTGCCAGTATCGCTTTTATTGGCTTTGATTGTCGTTTAATTGTACTGCCAGAATATTTCCTGACTGGTTTTCCGATGGGAGATTCTCTCTTAGGATGGGCAGAAAAAGCCTGTATAGAAATGGCTGGGGCTGAGTATGAAGCACTTGCTAAAATTGCTCAAAAGCATAAAATCTTTTTAGCTGGCAATGCCTACGAAGTTGACCCCAACTTTCCCGGATTGTATTTCCAAACCTGCTTTATCATTGACCCCTCTGGCTCAATTGTTTTGCGATATCGGCGGCTAAATTCCTTATTTGCTCCCACCCCCCATGATGTTTGGGATAAGTATCTCGACTGCTATGGTTTAGAGGGAGTTTTCCCCGTTGCCAAAACGGAGATCGGTAATTTGGCAGCTTTAGCATCAGAAGAAATTTTGTATCCAGAAGTGGCGCGGTGTTTGGCGATGCGAGGAGCGGAGATTTTTGTGCATTCCACCTCGGAAGTATACAACAAAAACCTCACCCCCAAAGACGCGGCAAAAATCACTCGCGCCGTCGAAAACATGGCATACGTAGTTTCAGCCAATACCGCAGGTGTCGCTAATATTGCCATTCCCATTGCTTCGGCTGATGGTGGCTCTAAAATCATTGACCATCGCGGAATCGTTTTAGCAGAGACAGGTGCAGGCGAGAGCATGGCAGCATTCGCAGAGATTGACCTAGTAGCATTACGCCGCGATCGCCGCCGACCGGGGTTAAATAATTTACTTTCGCGCCAACGGTTTGAGCTATACGCCGAAAGTTACCAGCAATCACACTTTTACCCAGCTAATACTATGCTAGAAACAGAAGTAGACCGCAAACACTTCCTCCAAACGCAGCAAGCCACCATTGAGCGCTTAAGCCAATTGGGGATAATTTGAATTTGGGAATGGGGGAGGCAGTGCGGTCTTGGGGTTTCCCCAAGTGGAGCAACTGCCGTCATGGGGCATGGGGAAATAAAGAATAAATAATAAATAACTCTTGACAAATGACAAATGACAAATGACAAATGACAAATGACAAAACCAATAGAAGTCCGCAATCCCCGAACTGGCAAATTTGACTACGTAATTATCCCGGCGCCGCCAAAGCTGCTGGTGCAGCAATGTAAGCGCATGCGTCGGGCGCAAGTTCGTTGGCAGGAGTTGGGTTTAGAGGGGAGAATTGAAGCCTTACAGCAGTGGAAACAAGCTATATTATCTGGACGCGATCGCTTAACGGAGGCTTTGGTAAATGATACAGGAAGATTGTCAGTCTCAGTATTAGAAATAGATTCTTTCCTCTCTAGCATCGATCGCTGGTGTCGGTTAGCGCCGGAGTTACTGCAAGAATCTGCAAAAAATACAGCTATTCCGTTTATCGCCTTGCAACAAACATCCGTTCCTTATCCCCTAGTTGGGATAATTAGCCCGTGGAATTTTCCCCTGGTGCTGTCTACCATTGATACCATTCCGGCATTGCTGGCGGGTTGTGCTGTCATTGTTAAACCCAGTGAAATTGCGCCCCGCTTCGTAGCACCAATGATTACAGCACTCAATGCCGTCCCCAAACTGCACGATGTCTTAACTTTTGTTGAAGGAGCAGGCACAACCGGATCTGCTTTGATTGAAAATGTAGATTTGGTATGTTTTACAGGCAGTGTAGCCACGGGGCGAAAAGTAGCAGAAGCGGCTGCTAAACGGTTTATTCCAGCTTTTTTGGAATTAGGAGGAAAAGATCCGGCGATCGTCTTAGAATCAGCCAATTTAGAATTAGCAACCTCAGCAATATTGTGGGGTTCCGTCGTCAACACCGGACAGTCATGCCTATCAATTGAGCGAATTTATGTTGCTGAATCGATATTTGAAAAGTTTTACCATCAACTAGTAGCCAAAGCACATCGCCTTGGGCTAGCCTACCCGACAATTGAAAGTGGAGAAATTGGCCCGATCATCGCCGAAAGACAAGCAGCAATTATTAGCGACCATCTCCAAGATGCAGTTGAAAAGGGAGCAGTAATTCACTGCGGCGGTGTCGTTGAAGAATTAGGTGGGGGTTGGTGGTGTCGTCCGACAGTTATCACCCAAGTTGACCATTCCATGAAAGTGATGACCGAAGAGACTTTTGGCCCGATTATGCCAGTGATGCCTTTTTCCACAGTAGAACAAGCAGTCTCTTTAGCGAATGACTCAATTTATGGATTGAGTGCTGCTGTGTTTGCCGAGTCAGAAGCGGAAGCCTTAGAAGTTGCCTACCAGATAGATGCAGGTGGCATCAGTATCAACGATGCTGGACTCACCGCCATGATACATGAGGGAGAGAAAAACGCCTTTAAATTCTCTGGTCTGGGAGGGTCACGCATGGGTGCGGCAGCGCTGAAACGGTTCATGCGAAAAAAAGCTATTTTGATTAAAACTAACGCTACTAATGACCCTTGGTGGTTTGAAAATGGGGAGTGACCAATGCTATCATCACTCTGTTCAAAATATTTGTTTTACTAGAGGCGATCGCCTCTGTCTTCGTTCAGAACACAAGCCCATTGGTTCAGAACACAAGCCCAAAAGACTCTGGTTGTACAGCAAAAACTTTTCCCGATTACATTACTCGATTTTTCCAGATGTTAGAACAATAAAAGGTGAATTGTAATGTCAAATATTCGAGAAGCAATGCCCGTACTTGCCCGTCATGAAGGAGATTGGGTAGGAACTTATACATTAATTGATACAGCAGGAAAGATTCTCGACAAGTATGAATCTCACTTAACTTGTCAGTTTCCAGAAAATGGTCTTCATCCCTACTACCAAATAAATCGCTACAACTGGTCTGATGGTAAACGAGAAGAGTATGAATTTCCAGGAAGCTATAAAGATAATAAGCTCTGGTTTGACACCGATCGCATAGAAGGAAAAGCTTGGGAAGCAGATGATTCAGTTGTTATTTTGTGGTTTGCTTATAAGACAAACCCAGAAATGACCATATATGAAATGATCTACATTAGTCCTGACAATAACAATCGTGCCCGCACTTGGCATTGGTTTAAGAATAATCAAATCTTTCAACGCACTCTAATTCAAGAAGAACGGCTAAAATAGTAAATTCTCCTCTCAGCAAAGATTTCTACTCCCTCTCCTTACTAAGGAGAGGGTTGGGGTGAGGTTTAAAGAGCCTTCTACAAAAGTGAGCTACTTCCTGCGGATTCCGTATGCTCTCAAATCTCAACTTAGTAAGGTACACGCATGGCCAAAGGTGACAAAATAAACTTTTCTACTCCTAGCGGTTTCCCAGAGTTTCTTCCTAGTGAAAAGCGTCTAGAATTATATTTGCTAGATATCATCCGTAGGGTTTTTGAAAGCTATGGATTTACGCCCATCGAAACACCTGCTGTAGAACGTTTAGAAGTACTGCAAGCTAAAGGGAATCAAGGCGACAATATCATCTATGGCATTGATCCCATCCTGCCACCAAATCGACAAGCCGAGAGAGATAAATCGGGCGAAACTGGTTCGGAAGCAAGAGCTTTAAAGTTTGATCAAACGGTTCCTTTGGCGGCTTATATTGCCCGTCACTTGAATGAGTTAACTTTTCCCTTTGCCCGCTATCAAATGGATGTAGTTTTTCGGGGAGAACGGGCGAAAGATGGGCGTTTTCGTCAGTTTCGTCAGTGTGATATTGATGTAGTTGCTCGTCGTGAACTCAGCTTGCTCTATGATGCTCAGATGCCTGCAATTATCACTGAGATATTTGAAGCAATTAATATTGGTGATTTTCTGATTCGCATCAATAATCGCAAAGTTCTGACTGGTTTCTTTAAGTCAGTGGGAATTGCTGAAAACCAAATTAAATCCTGTATTGGCATCGTTGATACTTTAGAAAAAATTGGTGAAACTAAAGTAAAGCAAGATTTAGAAAAAGAGGGCATTTTAGCAGAACAGGCGCAAAATATTATTGATTTTATTAAAATTGATGGGTCGGTTGATGAAATCTTAGATAAACTCAAGCACCTTGCAGAAAATCTGTCAGAAACTGAGCAATTGATCCTGGGAGTTACCGAATTAGAAACGGTAATTGCAGGCGTGCGTAATCTCGGAGTTGCCGAAAATCGTTTCTGTATTGATTTATCCATTGCCCGTGGTCTTGATTACTATACAGGTACAGTTTACGAAACAACCTTATTAGGACATGAAGCATTAGGTAGTATTTGTTCTGGCGGTAGATATGAAGAATTAGTAGGTGTCTTTTTGGGCGAAAAAATGCCGGGTGTAGGCATTTCTATCGGATTAACTCGCTTAATTAGTCGTTTACTAAAAGCTGGTATTCTTAGTACCTTAGCGGCGACACCAGCCCAGGTAATGGTAGTGAATATGCAAGAAGATTTAATGCCAACTTATTTAAAAGTTTCTCAACATCTGCGTCAGGCTGGAATTAATGTGATAACTAACTTTGATAAGCGCCCCTTGGGTAAACAATTTCAGCTAGCTGACAAACAAGGAATTCAATTTTGTGTAATTATTGGTTCTGAGGAAGCAGCAACACAAAAGTCTTCGCTCAAAGATTTAAAAACAGGTGAGCAAGTAGAAGTGCTACTAGTAGATTTAGCTGAGGAAGTTAAAAAAAGGCTTATCTATTGACCATAGACTGAAACAAGGCAACTTAGGAAATCTTAAAAAAGGGATCAATCAAATTTAATAAGTTGATGTGCAGCTAAATTGTATAACACGAAAACCCAAAAATATTGTAGTGCGGGCATCTTGCCCGCGTCCAAGATATAAATTAAATACGCAACAGCTTATCATGGAAAATCCAATCAATGATCTTATAACAGTAAATGCTCAGGACGGCCAGATTCTGTCGGTGGTAGGTGATACCTACCGCCTAGTTATTACTGGTGAACAAACCAACGGGGCTTACGCTGTCATTGATATGCTGGTGCCGCCGCAAGGCGGGCCTGGCCCCCACGCGCACGCCCGCTTTCAAGAAGCTTTTTATGTACTGGAAGGGGAAGTTGAGGTTAAAACTAAATCTCAAACTTATATAGCCCGGAAGGGTTCATTTGTCAACATACCCTTGGGTGGGGTAGTGCATTGTTTTAAAAATAAGACGGATACAATAGCACACCTGTTGTGCGTGGTAGTTCCTGCCGGACTAGAGGACTTCTTTAAGGAAATAGTCACGCCTGTGCCAGCCGGCACCTTTCTGCCTCCCCCGGTTATGAGTCAGGAAGATCAGCAACGGTTACAGGGCATCGCCGAAAAGTATGGTCAGGAAGTATTCCCGCCGGACTATCTCGACTAGCAAACATTGACTTTGACAAAGAGTTTGAGCCTTAACCCAAGCGTATTGCCTTATAAAAGACAGTTTACAGATTTTACTGTAGGTAAATATTTGATTAACTGACAAATCTTTTTCGTTGCAGCCTAACGAAGTTGGTCAGTCAACCTGGGGTTAAGATAGGTTTTATGTAAAGAATTTGGATTGAGTTTCACCTTAATCAAGCAAAAAAAAATATATATATGACAATTCTCAACGCTCGTAATTTATCCTTAGAAGAAGTTCAGCGTCTGTTTGGCTTTCAAGAACAATACAGGGACTCATTTTCTAACTACTTATCTCTGGAACCTCTCACGGAAGCAGAACCGCAGGAACTTCTGCAAATTAGTAATGACTTTCGACGCTACCTGACAGCAGGAAAAGTTTCTGAAGGTCAGGTAAAGTTTCTTGCAGTTGCCCCTTTATTAAGATTAGCTGGTTTTTATCGCTATCCTATCGAGATTCTTTTGGAGGAGAATATTGCTGATATTCAAGTTGAAGATGAAGATATCAAAATTAAAGGAAGATTTGATATTTTAGCTGTCAGTAAAGCTCAACATACAAAACCTCAGACATACTTTTGGGTACTGTTAATTGAATCGAAAAATAGTCAGGTTGATATATCAACAGGTTTACCTCAGCTACTCACATACTCTTATAAAAATTTAGATAATCAAAAATCAGTTTGGGGATTAACGACTAATGGTAGAAGTTATCAGTTTGTCTATATCGAACAAGGAAATCCCCCGATTTATTATCTATTACCAGAATTAAATTTAATGGAAAGAGGGCGTTCAACTCAGTTGCTACAAGTTCTAAAAGCAATTTGTCAGCTTTAAAAGGTAATTTAAATATACATTATTTAAGGATATTAAGATTTTAATCTCACAAGATTTATTAAAAAATACTGCTCTCAAGCAAAAAAAGAAAAGCACAACTACTGGGGAAGCAAGTTATTAGTAGGGTTGAAGGCTAAAGCAAAGGTGAAGAAATCCTCTCCATCTTACAGTTTACAAGTCTCGACGCGAGAAAAGAGAACTCAATGATAGAACTCTTAAACTTAGCCCCCCTACACTCCTCCGCATACCCGCCAAAAGCAGGTAAATGTCCCTGCGGAGAATCATAGTAGTTCAGGTCTGGCCATCCGACGCGATCGCCAAACTTTTCGTAGTCTTTTCCAACGCTTTCCCAAATCCGCTTTTGCACACTAAACCCAAAGTAGTGAAAAATCTATCTCTCGGTTATGGGCTAACGTAACCGAAGAGTTTTTGTGCGTAGGCGTAGCCCGCCCCAGGCATCGCATGACTTTCCGGGTGCTTCGCACCCGGAGTCGCCTAACACGCAACTTGGGTTAGTACAGCTTGGCATAAATCCAGCTAACATCTCAATTAACAAGACTTGGCGTCAGACAAGTTGCTCAAGCCTCTTGTTAAAGGTAGGCAAACTTCCGCCGTATTGTACTAGTGAGTATATATGTTTTTTTGCTGTTTGTGACCTACGACATTGACAAATAACAAATAACAAATAACAAATAACTAATGACCAATGATCAATGACTATGAAATTACTAATTAGCAACGATGACGGCATTTCTGCCTTGGGGATTCGTACCCTAGCCAACTACTTGGCAGAAGCAGGTCATGATGTGAGTGTAGTTTGCCCAGATCGAGAGCGATCGGCAACTGGACACGGGTTAACTTTACACCAACCAATTCGCGCTGAAATTATTGAAGAGATTTTTCATCCGGCTGTCAAAGCTTGGGCTTGCGATGGTACACCTTCAGATTGCGTCAAATTGGCGCTGTGGGCTTTGCTAGAGGCTCCCCCCGATTTGGTTCTCTCTGGGATTAATCAAGGTGCGAATTTGGGAACTGAAATTTTGTATTCCGGCACTGTTTCTGCGGCAATGGAAGGTCTAATTGAAGGCATCCCCAGTGTAGCGCTGAGTCTTGCTAGTCACACATCTAAAGACTTTCAACCTGCTGCTAAGTTTGCCAAAATTCTCGTAGACCAGTTAGCCCAAAGACCGCTACTAGATTTAATGTTACTCAACGTCAATATTCCTGCGGTCAAATGGGAAGAAATTGCCGGAGTTACTCTCACCCGTCAAGGAGTGCGGCATTACATTGATGTGTTTGATAAACGAGTTGATCCTCGTGGAAAAACGTACTACTGGTTAACCGGAGAGGTAATTGAGGATGTGGAACCCTCAACCGGATTAAATGTGCCTCAAAATGTACCGATAGACGTGCATATTATACGTAAAAACTACATCAGTATAACGCCGTTACAATACGATCTTACCGACGCAAATGGACTAGATAAATTGTCTGAGTTGGAATTCAATTTTCCATGAATCATTTGATTTATCAGGAAAAAACTGGGGTGATTCAAATGCATCGCAGAAAAAGTAGGCTATAACGTAGGGACATTCCTGAAATAAATGATACAGATCCATCCCAAAAACTGGAAAATTCTACCTGAGAGTATCTCATCCACATTTACACAATCAGCCAGAAACAGGGTATGCTGTTTTACCAAGAAATCCTCCCTCTACCAAAATCGGTTAGAGAGCATAAACTTAGACAAAATAAGTAACAATTTTTCCAATTATCGCCCGCTCAGTCCAGCAAGCAACACCTATGTCTAGGATAGAGAACCAATTTACCGTACAATTTTGGGGCGTTCGCGGCAGCATCCCCACTCCAGGGCCAAACACCGTTCGTTACGGCGGTAATACCCCTTGCATATCAATGCAAGCGGGCGATAAACGCTTAATTTTCGATGCTGGCACGGGACTACACGTTTTGGGGCAATCTTTATTGTGCCAAATGCCGTTAGAAGCTCACATATTTTTTACCCACTCTCACTGGGATCACATGCAGGGTTTTCCCTTCTTTACTCCAGGGTTTGTGAAGGGGAATGACTTTCATATCTACGGCGCGATCGCACCTGATGGTTCTACCATAGAACAGCGCCTCAACGATCAAATGTTGCACCCGAATTTTCCCGTACCCTTGCAGATTATGCAAGCCAATTTAAATTTCTACGACGTTCGACCGGGGCAACCAATACACATTGATGACGTTACCCTGGAAACAGCACCTTTAAATCATCCAGGTGAAGCCGTAGGATACCGCGTCAACTGGCGTGGTGGCGCTGCTACTTATATAACTGATACCGAACATTTTCCCGACCGACTCGATGACAATGTGCTGTGGTTAGCTCGTAATGCCGACATTCTGATTTACGATTCTACCTACACAGACGAAGAATACCACTCCCCAACATCCGCGAAAATTGGCTGGGGACATTCCACTTGGCAAGAAGCTATAAAGGTGGCGAAAGCTGCTAATGTCAAAACTCTAGTGATTTACCACCACGACCCCGCACACGATGACGACTTTTTAGATCGTGTAGGGGTACAAGCAGCTGCGAAATTTCCTGGAGCGATCATGGCACGGGAAGGAATGCTACTCCAGGTTCCCACCTCAGTTTCCTTATCAGAATCTTTTCCTGTTAGGAAGTCTTCTGTTTAAAGATTGCGATCGCAGGAATTGGAGATTTTAGATTAGATTGGTGATCAGAAGCTTTCAGCATGAGAGCCTACCTGTTGGCTGCACGGTGAGACAGCGTTGCCCAAAGTTGTTAGAGCGCCGACCACAGGATCAGGGCGACAACAGGAGGACACTTTATAGATTCACCAACACAGCCCAGACACCCACAGATCCCCTAAGATTGCGGCTGATGGGCGGGGTAAAACCTCGTTGCAGTCTCAGCACGAAACTAGAGCCTTTTTAGCTCTGGTATTTGGGGTTAGGGACTGACAAATAAAAAAATACTCAACTACTTCTTGTGGGGTGGGCGACACGAGAGCCCATAGCCAAAGGCGCTCATGTTGCCCACCCCACAAGATTGGATAATTTATTTGTTGTCAGTCCCTTATCTGGACTTAGAAGAAACCATCTTGGGCTACTTCCCGTGGGTTAGGCTTTTGGCTGATAGCTAAAAGGGGTGGCATCAACACCCTAGCTGATCGCACAAGACCTCATGGGCAGTTGGTGAAAGTTCAGACCGTCTACAAAAGCTGTACTCCTCAAGGCGGTTTACCATAAGGTAGCTTCCTGCTGATAGCTAAAACAAACCTAAAATCTCAGAATCCACGTGCTAAATTTGTCTCAAAATGGGTGTTCTGTGTGGGTTGCTTCTTCAAGTGAAGAACTGCTAACGCCGACTGCTGTTGCCCTTGGCAAGTTTGATGGTGTTCATCTTGGTCATCAAAGGGTAATTCAACCAGTCTTGCACACTGGTGGTCACTTGTCAGTAGCCAGTAGTCCGCAGTCAAACGAAAATGAACAACTAACAAATAGAGAATATACCTATTCAACAGTTGTCACCTTTGACCCCCATCCACACGAGTTTTTTACGGGGCAACCCCGGACATTGTTAACACCACTGGATGAAAAAGTCCAACAATTGCGATCGCTTGGGGTAGAACAACTGGTACTACTACCCTTTGACAAAGAATTATCTGCTTTGACCCCCGAAGAATTCGTCGAAAAAATTCTTGTGCAACAACTGCGATGCCAGCGAATTAGCATCGGGCAGGATTTTTGTTTTGGCGAAAAGCGCAGTGGTACTGCTAAAGATTTGCAATTACTCGCCGCCAAGCACAATATCCCCGTTGCGATCGTTCCCTTACAAACTTATACAGGTAACTCGCCCACCGAAAGCAATTGCGTCAGTACGACTCCGACTCAGGATGCCCGCATTAGCACTTCATTAATCCGCCAAACCCTTGAGTCCGGCGACATCGAAAACGCAAATCTCCTACTAGGGCGCCCCTACACTCTCCTTGGTGATGTCGTTCAAGGTCAACAACTGGGCAGAACGATTGGCTTTCCCACCGCCAACCTCCAACTACCAAAAGAAAAGTTTTTGCCCCGCCAAGGAGTTTACGCTGTCCGCGTTTTCAATCTCAGTGAAACATCAGATGTCACGAGCTTGGGCGTAATGAATATCGGTAATCGCCCAACTGTAAATGGTACTTATTCATCTGCGGAAGTACATCTGCTCGATTGGTCTGGTGATTTGTATGGCAAAAAACTAGTTGTGCAGCTAGTTAAATTTTTGCGCCCGGAACAAAAATTTCCTTCTCTAGAAGCCCTGAAAACACAAATTCAACTTGACTGCGTTGTTGCTAGAGAAGTTTTGAGTGTTTAGTGGGAACAATAGATAGGGCATGGGGCATTGGGCATTGGGCATTGGGCATTGGGCATTGGGCATTGGGAAAACTCTTCCCTTGTCTCCCTCATCTCCCTTATCCCCCTCATCCCTCCATCCCCCTCATCCCCCTCACTCCCCCACTCCCCACTCCCCACTCCCCACTCCCTACTCCCCGCACCACATGAGAGAAAAAATTGACGCTTTAACACAAAATCTAGCTCTTACCATCGTTGGCAAAAGCGAGGCAATACGCTTAGTGCTAGTAGCCCTGCTAGGTGGTGGTCATGCCCTTCTAGAAGATGTCCCTGGTGTTGGTAAAACCTTGCTCGCTAAATCTCTAGCTCGTTCAGTGGATGGCAAGTTTCAACGGCTACAATGTACCCCAGATTTACTGCCAACTGACATCACTGGCACCAACATTTGGAACCCAAAAAGCGGCGAATTTACTTTTCTTCCTGGGCCAGTCTTTGCTAATGTGCTGTTAACTGACGAAATCAACCGCGCTACACCCCGCACTCAGTCAGCTTTACTGGAAGTTATGGAAGAACATCAGGTAACAGTCGATGGTGTTTCTCGTCCAGTTCCCCAGCCCTTCTTTGTCATTGCCACTCAAAACCCAATCGAGTATCAAGGTACTTTTCCCCTGCCAGAAGCGCAAATGGATCGGTTTATGCTCTCATTGAGTTTGGGCTATCCTTCCGAGGCAGAAGAACTCCTCATGCTGCAAAATCTCCAAAATGGTGTGAAGATTGCGGATTTGCAGCCTTGTATTACCTTGGCAGAAGTAGAGGAATTGCGTTACCTCTGTTCTCAAATAAAAGTGGCAACTTCCTTGCAACAGTACATCCTCGAATTGGTGCGGGCAACACGCCAAGATGAGGAAATCGCCCTTGGGGTCAGTCCGCGTGGCACATTAGCATTACAACGAGCTGCCAAAGCGCTAGCTTTTCTATTAGGGCGTGATTATGCCATCCCCGATGATGTGAAATTTCTCGTCCCTCACGTTTTTTGCCATCGCCTTATTCCTAGAGGAGGACGCAATTCTAGAACTGTTGTTGAGCGATTATTGCGATCGGTTTCTATTCCTTAATACTAGGACTTACGCATTGACAGACATAACCAAATGTGCATCACCTCTCGTTACAAGGCAGAGCCTTGTAATGCTGTTGTGGGAGGGCTGCTGCCTCCCAGTTTGACAGGAGGCAGCAGCCCTCCCAGCGATCGCATTCCCAGGCAGCAGCCCAGGAATGAGGCAGAGCAAGACTTTTATCTTAATAAGCTTGATATCCACATGATGCTCAATTTTGTGGGGGTGCAAAAACGCCGATTATTCATCTGCTTTTTCGTACAAAATTCATTCTGAATTCTGACTCCTGACTCCTGACTCCTGAATTCTGTTCGATAAGTCCTATTGTTCATAAATCCGCAAGTTGTCGGAAGCGTTGCTGAACTTCCTGAATCGAAAACAAAGTTTCAAACTTTAACCCAGCTGACTGGTACAATTCCCCTCCTCCTTGCTCGCGGTCTACCAGTGAAATTACTTGATTTACGGTATAACCTGCTTCTTTCAGACGCTCAACCGCTTTCAGAGCAGATTGCCCAGTTGTTACCACATCTTCCAAAACTACTACTTTTGCACCTTCTGGTAAATTGGGACCTTCTATATCAGCTTTCATCCCATAACCCTTGGCTTCCTTGCGAATAATCAGCGCTGGTATCGGTCGGTTTTCATAAACAGAAACTATACTAACTGCTGTCACAATTGGGTCAGCCCCCAATGTTAAACCACCCACAGCCTGTGTATCTACAGGTAATAAGGGAAACAGCAATCGTCCAACTGCCAAAGCACCTTGAGGATGGAGTGTTACCTGCATCTTATTCACGTAATAAGAACTACGTAGCCCAGAAGCGAGAACGAAATCACCCTCTTGATAAGCAAGTTGGCAAAATAAATCTAGTAGCTTATGGCGCAAGGTGGTCAAATCAGCAGTGGTTGCCCAAATATCTGAGTGGGTAAGAGTTTCAGTAGGATACGTCATTACAAAACATTAAAAGTTGTGCTACACCAAAGGTTGAACTCATCAGAGTTCTGAACTTAAGCATAAATTAAGATTGCCTAAAAATTGAGGAGTCAGAAAGGTGCGTATAAAATTAAAAACCCTTGGTAGTTTGTTGGTGCTGCTTGCTGCTGCCATTACTTTTCCCTCTGTTGCATCTGCCCAAACCCAAACACCCAATTATGAAACTACGAATGATGTATTTGAACGAGCTTATTTTCGTCACGATCGCAATTTCTACGAAAATGCCAGCTTCAAGCGTCAGCTAGACTCATTTCTCGGATCTGGTTCCAGTTTCGGTGGTTCCTTCCCAGAAAATGAAATTGCCCACGATGCTGAGTTGGTTAACACTTTATATCATGATGTCCTGACTCAGCAAGTTGGCAACGATCCTTATATTCGCACTCCTGATTTACCAAATCCTTATGACACGTCGCTGATCATGTCTCCCCGTATGAATAGCAACAAACTCAAAGTCGGAACTGAATTTAGGTTTGAAACTTTGCCACCTCGGTAAGATTTGGGAGTGGGGAGTGGGGAGTGGGGAGTGGGGGAGATGAGGGGGATGAGGGAGATGAATTAATAACCAATGCCCCTCTATTACTGCTTTTTGATGATTCAGTGCGCCCTGCTGGAATCGAACCAGCCTGAAGGCGAATTATGAGTTCGCTGCCTCCCCAATCGGCCAAAGGCGCTTGTTTTTTGGGTTTCGGGTTCCTACGAGTCAATTACTTTAACTCTTAGGTCAATCTGATTTGCTAATTTTAGGGTGAGGAAGATATTTCATCCACTACGTTTAGCCAATTGTGTAATTATAGCACAAATTTACCGCCTGTGAATACTCGACAATAATTTACCAGATTTTTATACTACATAGTTTAATCATGAAATAGTGCAAACTAATATTGATTAAGTTCCTTTAAGGATTGAGGTCAAAAGCTTCATTATTCTTAAATAGACCAGCATTCTTTTGTGATAGCTTGTCAGCGATGAAAATAAATTCTACTGTACTTCTTACTTTGATTTTGTTAATCCTGATGTTGGGAGCAGGCTCTGTGAGCGCGTTTTTGGGGTTTGAACTAGGGAGTTCAGCACTTAAAGGCGTTACTACACCAGATGGGCGTCCCACAACCAAATTTGCCAGTAATAAGACAAATAGCTCCCAACAGACAGGGCTAGTGCTATTAAAAGAGGAAGAAATCCTGAAAATTGTCAAGGCGCGAATTGAGGGTAAGACCAAGGCTTCTAAATCGGAGAAGCTAGAGGAAGATGATGAAGAAACCAATAGCAGCAAGCAGAAACCAGAGGAAAAACGCCCACAAGTGGTTGAAGAAAAACTCCAGCCAGGTTTTCCGGTTACTGCCCAGAGTGAGGGTGTAACCATGTCTGTGCAATCTGTTCGCTACTCTGGTGGTGATTTGCTACTGAAAGTGAAAATGCAGAACAAAGGTAAAGATTCTGTGCGCTTCCTGTATAGTTTTTTAGATGTTACCGATGATAAAGGACGAACCCTGAGTGCTAGTACAGAGGGTTTACCAACAGAATTGCCTGCAAATGGTCCAACATTTTCGGGTACAGTGAGCATTCCCACAGCTTTGCTTGATGATGTCAAGAAGATATCACTGGCTCTCACTGATTATCCCGCTCAACAATTGAAGCTAGAAGCATCGAATATTCCTGTAGAAAGATAGATTGGGCAACTGGAGATTTTAGATTTTAGATTTTAGATTTTAGATTGGGGACTTGGTACTAAGTAATTTACCTAATCCCTAATACCCAAAATTTAATCCAAAATCCAAAATCCAAAATCCAAAATTCAAGAATGGAGGGCGTGAGTTTTACACGAGCTTTGGTGGTAAGTGGTTTTCCTAATTTAATTTGGACAGACGTGGCGCTGCGGTTGTTGTCAGTGCTACTGCTGATTGCCATAAATGCCTTTTTTGTGACGGCGGAATTTTCGATGGTGAGCGTGCGGCGATCGCGTATTCACCAGCTAGTTAAGGCTGGGGATATTCCGGCGATCGCAGTGGAAATGCTACAACGTAGTATTGACCGACTGCTATCTACCACTCAGTTAGGCATTACCCTTTCTAGTTTGGCACTGGGATGGATTGGAGAAAGTACGATTGTGGTGCTGGTGAATGCTTGGTTAAGATCCTGGCCTTTACCCAGTGGGATGACTACCTTCATCGCCCATTCCCTATCAATTCCCATCGCCTTTTTCTTGATTGCCTATTTACAAATTGTGATCGGAGAACTATGTCCCAAATCCTTAGCCATGCTGTACTCAGAACAGCTAGCGAGGTTTTTGGGGCCTTCGGTAAAAGCGATCGTGCGTTTTTTTGGTCCCTTCATCTGGATTCTCAACCAATCAAATCGTTGCTTATTGCGGATTTTTGGTATCCAATACACCGGTCAAGGCTGGAGGCCACCTGTAACTCCCGAAGAATTGCAACTGATTATCTCTACAGAATGGGGTTCTACTGGTTTACAGCGTGCAGAGCGAGAATTGCTCAATAATGTCTTTGAGTTTGGGGGGATCATAGCCCAAGATGTAATGATCCCCCGCACCAGTATTGTCGCGTTGCCAAAAGATGCAACCTTCCAGACATTACTCAGGGAAATGGCTTCTACTGGCTACTCTCGCTATCCCGTAATTGGTGAATCTTTGGACGATGTTCGCGGCATTGTTTATTTTAAAGATTTGGCACAACCTTTAGCTGTCGGAAAGCTAAGTTTAGAGACACAGATCCAACCTTGGATGCGTCCCGCCCGGTTTGTTCCAGAACATACGCCCTTGAGTGAACTTTTGCCAATGATGCAGCAAGAGAAACCAGCTATGGTCATGGTAGTGAATGAATTTGGCGGTATCGTAGGACTAGTGACAATCAAAGATGTGATTGCCGAAATCATTGGCGACGCCAGCGAACCTGAAAACAGCGATGACTTACTGATTCAGATGTTAGATGAGCAGAAATTTTTGGTACAGGCACAGATCAACCTCGAAGACCTCAACGAAATTTTACATCTCAATTTGCCCTTGACAAGAGAATACCAAACACTAGGGGGCTTTTTGCTGTATGAGTTACAGAAAATTCCTGTCAAAGGCGAAACCTTCTGTTATCAAAATCTCGAATTCACTGTGGTGTCAATTGTTGGCCCACGCCTGCATCAAATTCAACTGCAACGCTTAGAAGAGTTAGGAGTTGAGAGTTAGGAATGAATGGGGAGTGGGGAGTGGGGAGTGGGGAGTGGGGGGCATTGGTGTCAACTTAAGCCTTGGCGAATAGAATGAGACTGTTGGCGAATAAGTGAGGGATTAAACCCTCCAGCCCTAAAACCTCGGCTTTGCGTTGCTTTCCCGCCCTGCAATAAATTGCGGGCTAATAGCTAAAGTACGTTGAAACGCACTGAAATTAAAGAAATTAAGATGGATTGGGGCTGGACATCATATGAGCCGTCGAATTCACGTTAAGTTATGAACTTTAACTCCTAACTCCTAACTTCTAACTCCTAACTCCTAACTCCTAACTCCCCACTCCCCACTCCCCACTCCCCACTCCCCACTCCCCACTCCCCACTCCCCACTCCCCACTCCCCACTCCCCACTCAAGAAGCATACGCCACTGGATCAACGAGTCCCAATTCGGCAAAAGCTGCTAGCCGCAACCGACAAGAATCACAAACGCCACAGGCGACATCTCCACCGACATAGCAAGACCAAGTTAGCTCCCAAGGAACTCCCAATTGGTTCCCCAGTTGGATGATTTCAGTTTTTTTCAAGTTGATTAAAGGTGCAACAATATTAATTGGTTGTCCCTCACGCCCTTGTTTGGTTCCCAGGCGAAAAACTTCCTGCATTGCCTGGATATAGTCGGGGCGACAATCAGGATATCCTGAGTAATCTAGGGCATTGACGCCGATATAGACACGCTCTGCTGCGATCGCTTCGGCGTAACCAAGAGCAAAGCTTAAAAATATGGTATTACGAGCCGGAACATAGGTGACAGGAATATTTTGAGACATTTCATCCAGCGATCGCTCCTGGGGTAAATCAATGGCATCATCAGTAAGTGCTGAACCGCCCCATTGTCGTAAGTCAAAATTTACCACCTGATGTTTTGCGATCGCAGCTTTTTGAGCAACGGTAAAGGCTGACTGTAACTCTCGTCGGTGTCGCTGCTGGTAATCAAAGGAAATAGCATGACATTCACAGCCATCAGCCTGAGCTTTGTACAGAATTGTGGAAGAGTCTAATCCCCCAGATAACAGAATTACAGCTTTCATCTCGGTTGCAAATTTGGATTTCAAGTACTGAACTTTTTAAAGTTAATAAAACAGGAGTCAGAATACAGAATTCACCAATTGTGAATACTCTACCCATAAAGGGATAGAGTTTTAAGGCGAGAATATTTTAATTTTTTTCGCCCGCAATTCGGCTTGGTTTTAAACCAATATTCATTACCCAGCGATGCACTGAGCCGGTCGTTGTGTCGGACTCCAATTCAATTCTGAATTCTGACTCCTGAGTTCTGAATTCTTCTTATAAAAAGACATATATTTTTTGGAGAAAGTGCAAAATCCAAAGCCAACCCGAACTATCTATACAAAAGATATCTGGATTACGGGAACCGATCACAAACTTTGAAATTCTTCATAAACATAGGCTCTATGTTACCATCTGGATGGTTTTAGACGGATCGTAACTGGCTTTCGAGTATAAACGCCAACGGCCGTAGCGTCTCTAAATTTGGTGGTTGAGGAGAGAATAATAGTGCAAAATAGCATGTCAGTGGCAGAACCGAATCCATATACACAGCGCAACCAGCCACGACCGATCCGCATAGGCGTGATTGGAGTGGGTAACATGGGACAACATCACGCTCGCGTGCTGAGTTCAATGAAAGATGTTGAACTAGTCGGAGTGGCAGATATTAACGTTGAGCGAGGATTAGAAACTGCCAGCAAGTACAAGGTGCGTTTTTTTGAAGATTACTGTGATCTGCTACCCCTGGTGGAAGCAGTTTGTGTCGCTGTTCCCACCCGCTTGCACTATGCCGTGGGTATCAACTGTCTGTTAGCGGGAATTCATGTTTTGATTGAAAAACCGATCGCAGCCAGTATTTCTGAGGCAGAGTCTTTAGTAAATGCCGCAGCTGAGTCTGGCTGTATCCTGCAAGTAGGTCATATTGAGCGTTTCAACCCAGCTTTTAAAGAACTGAGCCAAGTTCTGAAAACAGAGGAATTGCTGGCGCTAGAAGCCCATAGAATGAGTCCTTACTCAGATCGGGCAAACGATGTTTCAGTTGTGCTGGATTTAATGATCCATGACATTGACCTACTTTTGGAATTAGCTGCTTCCCCAGTCACCAAATTGACTGCTAGCGGAAGTCGCGCCCTAGACTCTGGTTATTTAGATTACGTAACCGCCACATTAGGATTTGCCAATGGTATTGTTGCTACTTTGACTGCTAGTAAAGTCACCCACCGCAAAATTCGCCGGATTGTCGCCCATTGCAAAAATTCATTTACTGAGGCAGATTTTCTCAAAAATGAAATTTTGATTCACCGACAAACGACTGCTAATTCTCTCACCGACCACCGACAAGTACTTTACAGGCAAGATGGTGTAATTGAAAAAGTCTACACCAGCAATATTCAACCATTGAGTGCAGAATTAGAACATTTTGTCAACTGTGTGCATGGTGGCAATCAACCCTCAGTAGGTGGTGAACAAGCTCTCAAAGCCCTGAGACTGGCAAGTTTGATTGAGCAAATGGCGCTGGAAGATCGAGTTTGGAATCCATTAGACTGGCAATCGGAACCAAGAGTACAATCATTGACCCCGACAGCCTAGAAGAAGAAGAGGGGATGAGGGGGATGAGGGGGATGAGGGGGACAAGGTAAAATTTTCTTCCTCATCTCCTCCACAGCATCAACCTCAGAAGAAAACCCTAGAGTATGTTTTTAAATTTGCCATCAAATCTTTAGATCCTCCCTAGTCCTTTTAAAAAACTGACTAAGGGGGATCTAAATAATTAGACAACATAAATCATCAGAGTGGTCAGATCCCCGACTTCTTGAAGAAGTCGGGGATCTCGCAGCCCCGCAAAATTAATGAAACTTAAACCCCTTTCCCTGATTGGTCGGGGCAGGGAATAGAGGGCAGTTTTCCTTCCATTGGTGTCAACTTAACGTGAAAGCCTTTTATAACCTCGTTTCCAGCAAGAGGCTGGAAATGCACCTCATCGCGGCTCTGCCGCAAGTCTTGAGGCGGAGCCTCAACGACGGGCATTCCCAGTCGGAGACTCTTAACGAGATAATCTCTAAAAGCTGCTTCTAGACTAACTTTCACGTTAAGTTGACACGTATCTTTTCCTTCTGCCTCCTGCCTTACCCGATAAAACTGGTTCAGCAATTTCAGGAATTGACTCAATGCTTGAATGGATAACTAATACTATCAACTATTTTGGCTATTGGGGAATCGCCCTACTAATGTTCCTAGAAAACCTTTTTCCCCCCATTCCTTCAGAATTGATTATGCCTCTGGCTGGATTTACTGCAAGCCCATATCAACCAGGAGGGGCAAAGCTGAATATCATTGGTGTGTTTTTTGCAGGACTTGTGGGTTCTGTATTGGGCGCACTTATTTGGTATTACCCTGGTAAGTTCTTAAGTGAAAAGCGCTTGAAAGCTATAGCTGACAAGTATGGTAAGTGGCTGGCAATATCCAGCAAAGATATCGATAAGGCAACGCGCTGGTTTGACTCTCAAGGTAACAAAGCAGTTTTGATTGGTCGCCTTGTTCCAGGAATCCGTACCTTGATTTCTGTTCCCGCAGGAATCACCAATATGCCCTTGCTAGCATTTCTGTTTTACACAACATTAGGTAGCGCTGCTTGGGTGGGTTTGCTAACATACTCAGGATACGCGTTGGGTAGTCAGTATGAACTTGTGGACAAGTACCTTGCTCCTGTATCCAAAATCGTACTTGGTGGTTTGGTTTTAGCATTTGTTTTCTGGGTACTCAAGCGCCAGTTAAGACGCACCAGAAGATGAAACACGGCCGCTTTTGGTTTGAAAGTAGTGAAAGCAGGGGTTACATCTGGCCAAAATTCGCCTACACTATGCCAAATAATACTAAATATACGTTGGCAAAGTCCACCGGAGGTATCGCCGGAATTAATTTTTGGCGTATTTCTAGCTACACTTGACGCAACCTAGAATTTCTGGTTGCTCGCATTTTTGTAAGATGAGCATGACAACTTTTTACAGTTAAGTTTGAACTAGGAGCTTTGATGACAGACCAACCTTCCGCCGCTACCCCAATCAATGCCGCTGCTATACCGATGAATAGAGTGTCAGCATCGACCCCGATCAATGCTGTTAACCCTGCTGCCGTCCCAGTCGCTGGTGGAAAAACTATTCTCAGTGTTGATTTAGGCAGAACTTCCACAAAAACTTGTGTGAGTCGTGAACCGAATAATGTGGTGTTCGTACCTGCCAACGTGAAGCAGATGTCAATAGAACAAGTACGCGGCGGTGTTTTTGAAGCCAGGGCTACTGATCCCTTAATGGATTTATGGCTGGAGTATCAAGGAAATGGATATGCTGTTGGTCAACTAGCAGCAGATTTTGGGGCAAATTTAGGAGTCGGCCAATCTAAGGTAGAAGCTGCACTGGTAAAAGTGTTAGCAAGTGCTGGCTACTTCAAACTCAAAAATGATATCTCAGTCGTACTGGGTCTGCCTTTTCTTTCCTTAGAGCAATTTGAAAAGGAAAAAGCACAGTTGATTAGCCAAGTAGGTGGGCCTCATGTGTTGAACTTCCGAGGCGAATCTGTATCGCTGAACGTCAGTAAGGTTTGGGTAATGCCAGAGGGCTACGGTAGCCTACTGTGGTCTGAAGCTCAACCGAAGAAAAGTCCTGGCAGTCCCGATTTTACAAAAATATCGGTGGCGATCGTTGATATTGGACATCAAACCGTCGATCTTTTGATGGTAGATAACTTCCGTTTTGCCAGAGGTGCTTCTAAGAGCGAAGACTTTGGTATGAATAAGTTTTATGAATTGGTGTCCGCCGAAATCGAGGGAGCAGATAGTCAATCTCTAGCGCTGATTTCTGCTGTTAACAAACCCAGAGGTGAACGCTATTACCGTCCTAAAGGCGCTAGCAAGCCCACCAACCTGGATGATTTTCTTCCCAACCTCACGGAGATGTTTTCCCGCGAAATTTGTAGCCGTGTGCTAGCCTGGTTGCCAGAACGCGTCACTGATGTGATTCTCACTGGAGGAGGTGGTGAGTTTTTCTGGGATGACGTTCAACGCCTGCTCAAAGAAGCAAAGATTAATGCTCATTTAGCAGCACCTTCACGACAGGCGAATGCTTTGGGGCAGTATATTTATGGAGAGGCACAATTATCCTCCAATCGCGCTGCTAGGGCATAAATCTGATGTTCCAATGGTCAAAAAAGGTAGTTAAATCCGTCACGTTCAACCCAGAGCTTGCTGATGAAAGCTTGTTAGCGCAAGTAGAAAGTTATTTGGAAAAACAACCAGACAAGACTTTCAGTGACCTCTGTAAAGAAGCCTTGTGGCAGTCTTTATGTGTACCGGAACCTGTACAACCTGCTCCACAAACAGCAGCAACAACACCGATTGATCAACAAATTGGTGAACTGCAACGTCAAGTGGCTGGACTTGAGGAACGTTTTTTTGCCAAGGGATCTAATCGTTTGGAGGCGATGGAACATCATCTACTGCAACTTTCTCAACAAGTTGCACAACTGGCGCTCATAGTCAATGATCGATCATTCATTCCGTCTCCATCTCAATTAGAAGTAGTAAATAATACTTCTTATACTGTTGCTACTCCTCCTCAAGAGGTTGACCCCGTAATCAGTCGCCTTAGTCAGTTTCTCGATGATTTTTAAGGAACAATCAGGTTTGTGAGCAGTTTTTGCTCATGTTAACAATCCTTAATAGTTAATACTATTAAGGATTATTAATGTTTATATTTTTTTTAGAAATGCGATCGCATCTAATCAAGTTATACAGAGCGATATCCATAAAATACTTTTTATAAATCATGTTTAATGTGAATTAAGAATTGAAAACCAATATTGCAAGCTCTTCTATTATTTGAGGCTCAAGAAGCAGTTAATTTACCAATCGTAGTCGGTGGTATCGATAATAGTCCCGTCCTCCAAAGTCAACTCTATAGCCATACCAGTAAAATCGACAGTCTTGACATTTTTAGCTCCAGTCAGATCGGGACTAAATGCATCGCCAACTCTGATTTCAGCATTAAACAAGTTAGCCCCTCTCATATTAGTACCATCCAACTCGGCCCACTCCAGCAAGGCTTCGGTCAAGTTAGCTCCACTCAGGTCGGTATTGGTGAGATTGCTTTTACTCAAGTCAGCACGGGTCAAGTTGGCATTACTCAAGTTCGCTCCTTCCAAATTGACCCCCCTCAAGTAAGCCTGAGTCAAATCGGCACCACTGAGATTAATCCTGCTCAAATCGGAAGTGATTCCCTGACTGTAGGGTTCGGCATAAGAATCAACGTCAAAGCTACGACTGACTCCACTAAGATTAGCTCCTTTGAGATCGACCCCGCTAAAATCTCTCTCCCCAGCAGCGTAACGTCTCAGCAATTCTTTACCGTTCATAATTCGCCTTTTACATCAATTAAAACATACAAAAATAGCTCACTTAACCTCTGCTTTATCTTCTTCGCTCCCACCTTTAGTATCAACTTTCAAATCACCAATTGACAAGAAAGAGTGAATATATATAACGCGAAAAACCACATTTTTCGTAGGGGTTTACCAATGCTCATAGGTGTCAACTTAACGTGAAACCCTTGTCAAGACGTGATATTCAATTCTTTGGCTTCTCATCACGATCCGTGTTACCCCACCCTAACCCTCCCCTTATAAAGGGGAGGGAACCGGATTTTTTTCCCCCCTTTACAAGGGGGGATTAAGGGGGGTAAAACGCCTGTGGGATAAGCATTTGAGCTTAAGTTGACACGTATGAGCATGCTTTACCCCTACAGCATGGTCTATTTACGAGCCAAGGATAATTAAGAAAAGCCTGAAAAAACCTATTTTGATTGATGCACATCATGATGAATTTGTACAGTGCGTAAGTCCTAAAAAAGTAAAATTAGACCCATTAGGCACAAAAAAAGTCTCTTGCCCCAACATGCGGTATGGAAAAAGAAATACACCCGATCGCACCTCTACAATGCACAAATTTGCTAACTTTTATCTTGAATATTATTAGTACATATTATTACTAGATTCTTTTTTTACTTTGCACACTGTATAAATGCTAGAATCCTCAAGTAGACAGTTAGGATACCTAGATGCCAGTTGTAGCTAACTCAATCAAGTTTGGTACAGACGGCTGGCGGGGCGTTATTGGTGACGAGTTCACCTTTGAACGCCTAGCCCTGGTCGCACCAGTTGCCGCAAAAGTATTATATGATACATATTTTTCTACGGTGGGTAGCCGGACAATAATTGTCGGTTACGATCGCCGATTCATGGCCGAAGACTTTGCTCGTGCTGTTGCCGATACTGTCACCGCTATTGGATTTGATGTACTTTTGAGCGAGGATTATGCCCCAACCCCAGCTTATAGTTGGGCAGCAAAAGAACTCAATGCTTTAGGGGCGCTGGTAATTACAGCCAGCCATAATCCTGGTACATATTTGGGTTTAAAAGTCAAGGGCTATTTTGGTGGGTCAGTACCGCCAGAAGTCACAAAAGAGATAGAAGCACAGTTGTCCATTGGAGTAGTACCAGTAGCAGCTACCCCAGGCAAGCAAGAGAAATTCGATCCTTGGCCTAGTTATACCCAAGCACTAGAGGGTAAAGTTGATATCGTCAAAATTCGAGAAGCGATCGCATCTGGCAAATTAACGTTATTTGCCGATGTTATGCATGGCGCGGCGGCTGGCGGATTGGCGAAACTACTAGGCAATCAGGTTAAAGAAATCAACTCAGAACGCGATCCCCTCTTTGGTGGCGGTGCGCCGGAACCCTTGCCTAAATACCTTTCAAAGCTATTTCAAGTCATCAAGACTCACCGAGAAACCGATAAATCAGGTTTAACGGTGGGGTTGGTATTTGATGGAGACTGCGATCGCATTGCAGCAGTGGATGGAGAAGCCAATTTCCTAAGTTCCCAAGTATTAATCCCGATATTAATCGACCACTTAACCCTACGGCGCGGCTTTACGGGTGAAATAGTCAAAACTGTCAGTGGTTCCGACTTGATGCCCCTTGTAGCAGCACTACATAACCTCTCAGTCTTTGAGACAGCAGTTGGTTATAAATACATCGCTGACAGAATGTTAGCAGCAAAAGTGTTGCTGGGTGGCGAAGAGTCGGGAGGAATTGGCTATGGCAGCCATATTCCCGAACGCGATGCCCTGCTGTCAGCGTTATACGTCCTAGAGGCGATTGTAGAATCTGGTTTGGATTTAGGTGAATATTATCGCCAGTTACAGAAACAAACAGGGTTTACCTCAGCATACGATCGCATTGATTTACCCTTAGCAAGTATGGAAGTGCGATCGCGTCTTTTGCAACAACTGCAAAGCCAACCCTTAACGGAAATTGCCTCTTTAGCAGTAATTGATTGCCAGACAATTGACGGCTACAAATATCGCCTCGCGGATAAAAGCTGGTTAATGATTCGGTTTAGCGGTACTGAGCCAGTTTTACGCCTCTACTGTGAAGCCCCGACAATTGAGCAAGTACATCAAACTCTTGCTTGGGCGAAACACTGGGCGGAGTAAAATTAGTTATTAGTCATTTGTCCTTTGTCCTTTGTCCTTGGTAAATGATCAATGACTAATGACCAATGACCAATGACCAATGACTAATGACCAAATTACTTGTAGTAGCCACAGGAAATCCAGGTAAGTTGCGGGAAATGCAAGCTTATCTGGAAAATTCTGGTTGGGAATTAATCCTCAAACCTGAAGAATTGGAAATTGAAGAGACGGGTGAAACTTTTGCTGCGAACGCTTGTCTGAAAGCGTCACAAATTGCTAAAGCCACAGGAAACTGGGCAATTGCTGATGATTCGGGCTTGCAAGTAGATGCCCTAAATGGCGCACCAGGGGTGTATTCTGCACGTTATGCCAAAACCGACTCAGAACGCATTGCTAGGGTATTGAAGGAATTAGGCAACGAAGTAAATCGGCAAGCTCAATTTGTTTGTGCAGTAGCGATCGCTCGTCCTGATGGTGCGATCGTATTAGAATCTGAAGGTGTTTGTCGTGGCGAAATTCTTCACACACCTCGTGGTAATGATGGTTTCGGCTACGACCCAATTTTTTATGTGCAAGAGTTGCAATTGACCTTTGCTGAGATGACACGGGAGTTAAAGAGGTCAATTAGCCATCGAGGTAAGGCTTTTACAGCTTTACTTCCGCAACTGGAGAGAGTTAGGAGTTAGGAGTTAGGAGTTAGGAGTTAGGAGTTAGGAGTTAGGAGTTAGGAGTTAGGAGTTAGGAGTTAGGATTTATGCTAAATCTTCATTCATTATCCCTGACTCATATCATGTCCGGGTAATTAAGCATAATACCCGGAACCCCAAAGAGCCAAAGCTGCGCTTTAGCTCCCCTCCCCGCCGGCGAGGAGGGGTTGGGGGTGGGGTTCTTTTATTATGGGTAATTTGGCGGAGATGATATCACAACTCATAACTTTTAACTCTTAACTCATAACTTTTTTAAACTGCTTCTGTGTTCTTTTCGCCAGTGCGAATCCGAATCACTTGCTCAACAGGCGAGATGAAAATTTTACCATCGCCGATTTCACCAGTGCGGGCAGCAGCAATAACTTTGTCCACCACCATATCAACCTGATTATCGTCAACGACGATTTCCACCTTGAGTTTTTGCAGAAACTCAACGGTATACTCAGAACCGCGATACCGTTCAGTTTGACCTTTCTGACGTCCGAACCCCCGGACTTCAGAAACAGTCATCCCAACAATACCAGCGTTAACTAAGGCAATTTTCACCTCATCTAGCTTAAATGGCCGGATAATCGCTTCCACTTTTTTCATCTTCTTGACTCCTGACTTCTACTAGCTTCGTTTATATATCTAACCAGATCCGTTGTCTGAAGCTGTAACTAGCAGTGCTTTTCCTAAAACATATGTAATAATTACCACTTTTTTTAAAGTGTAGATGCTTTGCTTGAGGGTTTGGGACATGAAAACCAGCAAGGATTTATTAATTGGATAATTTTTGAGGTTCTAACATAAAGAAGTTGCTGTCAATTTAGCATTTTATGTAGCTTTTATAACCTAAAAATAGATCAACTCCGCCATTTAGCAGATTTGTTCGGATATTTAGATAGTGATTGTAGACAAATTGCACGCTAGCCCAAAAGCCTGCTGCTGACTGGGGGAGTGTCAACTAACGTTTCTGATGTTCAAACAAGGGACGCACAACGAAATATCCAGCACTAAAAGCAGTCAGCATGATTAACAAGATGGTGATAATTAACCACCAGCCATTGAGTCCCTTGATATCCGGCTCAGTAGTGGAATAATAACTTACTTGTTGCTCTTCTATAAAAACTGGTTCTGGTATCGGGAAATTTATTTCCATTACAGGTGTAGAAAAGTCTTGGCGGCGGCTTTTTTCGGGTGAGGCTTTGGGCACAACGGGTGGGCGCGAAGGAGAAACCTGTTGACGTGGACGCGCTTGTGTTACTGGCTGTTTGGTAGCACTTTTAACGTCGCCAGAAGCTTGGGTAGCTTGGTGATAACTAGGCGTAGCATGGGAATCCACAAACTTTTGCAAGTGAGAAAAAGACTCAACGACTTTGATAATCTCTTGGCGTAGTAGTTGATTTTCTTGTGCTAATTGCTGATTTTGGGTAGTGAGTGCATTTAGCCTCGCCTGTGTTGCTTGCAACTCTGTTGACAATTCCCTGTATACAGATAGTGGTACAGAGGGAGGGTAGGCTTGAGTAGTTGGTGTTGGCGAATTCCTGTGAACAGAACCTATGGTTGTTCGCATCGGGGACTTGGGATTAAAAATCAAGGTAATTAGATCGTACAGAGATGCTAACAGAGATAGTCAGCCCTGAAACTATGCCCAAGAATAATAGAAAAATGTCGAAAGAGCAAAGATTTATTATGGGGCATGGGGCAATTCAATTTTGGATTTTGGATTTTGGATTTTAGATTTTGGATTAAATTTCAATCTAAAATCCAAAATTCTCACTCCTCCTCATCTCCCTCATCTCCCTCATCTCCCTCATCTCCCTCATCTCCCTCATCTCCCCATGCTCCCAAAAGGTTAATTTCGTAACAAAGGGAAAAAGTGTCCTACAGGGCCTTGCCCTTGGCCAATATCTAGGGCGTAAGTGAGTGCAGTAGTCACATACTCCTTTGCCTGTTGCACTGCCTGCCACAAGTCTTTTCCTTTAGCCAGATTAGCAGCGATCGCAGCCGATAGTGTACAACCAGTACCGTGAGTATTTTTCGTCTCTACTTGCTGGCAAGTCAAAACTTCCAACTTCTCCCCATCAAACCAGATATCAACACCACGCATATCTCCCTGCATACCTCCGCCCTTGACTAAAACAGCCTTCGTGCGTAAAGTCTTGTGAATAATTTCAGCAGCAGCTTGCATATCCTCCAAGGAATTAATTTGTAAACCGCTCAAAATCTGGGCTTCGTAGCGATTCGGCGTAATGATAACCGCCTTGGGAATCAGAGCATGGCACAGAGTCTTCACCGCATCATCATCAATCAGTTGCGCTCCTGTACGTGACACCATTACTGGATCAACTACTAGATTAGGGATTTGTAAAGCTTCTACCTGCTGGGCAACAGCAAAGATAATTTCCTGATTGAGCAACATTCCCGTTTTGGCAGCTTGTACGCCAATATCCTCAACTACTGCCTGAATTTGCGCCACAACAGCCTCTCTTGGCATGGCATCAACCCTCCTCACTCCTAGAGTGTTTTGTGCCGTGACGCAGGTTATAGCGCTAGTACCGTGGATACAGTGAAAAGCAAAGGTGCGTAAATCAGCTTGAATTCCTGCACCGCCACCGCTATCGGAACCAGCAATGGTTAAAGCAACAGGTATTCTGGAGTTTATTTCAGTGTTCATATTATGAAGATTAAGTTCGGATCATAGCGTCTGGTAGAGAAGGCATCGCTTCTTTAAAAATATTTAGAGAAACTTCATCAAATCCTTGCACAAAGCGCTCTCTATTTCCATATCACACTGGAAATTAACAGGGCTTACCACGACTTTTAAGTAAAATTCTCGCTTATTTTGTAAAATTAATAACTATATTCAGCGTATTTGCTGATATCAAGTGCTATTTGTAAAGGTTAGTTTCAATACATAAGTCCACAAGGCTCAGTTACACCGCTTACAACAGGTTCGACTAAGTTCTTACATTAGTTCCCTTAAGTCAAGGGGTCAACCGACTAAACTTTCAACCAATTTAACTTTTACCACTCTAACTTTAAATCCCTAGTTATTATCCAGGGGTGGATTTTACCATGCTGATTTAGCAACTTCCTAACCTCAGACAACGGATAAAGTTCAGAGGAATTCTGATGCCAAATATGATCGCCGTATCGAATATAGCAGATAGGAAAGCTAGCTCGAAAAGAGCAGCAATCGCGGTTGCTACAGATGAAGATACGATTCAATTCGACTCCATCTAGCCGTAGGTCTTTCAGACGATATCTGACGACAAGCCCGGAGGCGAAGCGTCCACACACTAATCGATCGCTCTCAACAAAACTCTGACGATTAACGGTATCGATATCCCTGGTTTAACCATCAACGGTTGACAGGAGAAAAAGTTTTTAGTTTAACAACAACGTTTTACAACCGATGCGATTTCAAGTAGCGATCGGACAACTGTGACTGTCCTGAAAAGTCCAGACAATGACCATTTCAAATAACTCCAATTCACCTTACACACATTCGGACTAAAACTATGGCTGGCAAAACATACTACGTTTCTGGAACAGGCAATGATAACAGTAATGGCTTAAAGGAAGGAAGTGCATTTCGCAGCTTGGGTAGAGCCGTGTATCAGATGAAAACAGGTGACACGCTCTACGTCATGAACGGAACTTATGACAAAGGCGCTACACTTTTTAACTTTAATGGTTCAGCAAATAACTGGACAACAATTAAAGCTTATCCAGGGGCTACGCCTATAATCAAAACAATAGGAAGTGGCCTTAATATATTTAGCTCATCCTACGTGCGGATTGAAGGACTTGATCTAGAAGGCAATCGGAAAAACATCACTCTAGAATATGCCTTACAACAGAAGAATAATCTCAACAATCCCTTAACCAATTCCACTGGAATTAATATCAAAGCCTGGAAAAATAGCCAAGGAGTGGGCGGTAGCAATCCTCATCACATTGTCATCTCTGATAACAAAGTTAGTAACTTTCCTGGTGGAGGCATTGAATCCAGTGATTCAGACTACATCACAGTTGAGAAAAATATTGTATCTGGAAACGCTTGGTACACGCCGTATGGTGGTCAGGGGATTACAACACTTTTTGCCACCAATTCCGATCGCAACACTACTGATTACAAAATAATTTATCGGGACAATATTGTTTTTGATAATCAAAGTTTGGTTCCCTGGAAACAAGTTGGTAAGATTAGTGAAGGGCATGGGCTAATGCTTGATAGTACTAATCAGAGTAGAAATGGAACACCTTATCTTGGCAAAACTTTAATTGCTAATAACATAGTCTACAACAATGGTAACTCTGGTATTGACGCTTTTCAAGCTAAAAATGTCGATATTATCAACAACACAGTTTACCAAAATAGCCGTAATGTCACGAACACCGGCGAGATTAAAGTCAATTACTCTGAGAATGTTAGAGTCGATAACAATATAATGTATGCCAGCAACAATCAAGTGGCTAATGTTCTAAAGTATTCTAAAAATGTCAACTTTGACCACAATCTTGTTTATAACTCTTCTCAATTTCAAGCTTCAGATAATCTAAAGGCTACAGGATTGCAGAATATTTTGGGTAAAGATCCCCAATTTGTTGATGCAGCCGGAGGGAATTTTGCGCTCAAACCTGGAAGTGCTGCGATCGATGCTGGTTCCAATGCCTTCAATAGCATCACTAAGAACATTCCCCAGGATGGCGATGGTAATGGCACCGCAGTGATTGATATTGGTGCATACGAAGCCCGCCACAGCAGCGTCAGCTTCCCTAATGACTTGAATAACAACATTGTCGGTTTTGACAATTCCAACGATGTGATTAATGGTCTAGGAGGTAATGACACCATCAATGGTTACGGTGCTAACGACCAACTAAAGGGAGGTACTGGCAACGATCTTCTTATTGGTGGACAAGGCAATGATCTTCTCGTCGGTGGTCAGGGTGCTGACTCTTTCCTCTACAACACCAATGCGGCCTTTACTAGGGCTGCTGTGGGTATTGATACGATCGCTGACTTCAATCACTCTCAAGGTGACAAAATTGTTCTGGATAAGACCACCTTTAGTGCCATTACTTCTGTTGTAGGAACGGGTTTTAGTAAGGCTAGTGATTTTCAAATCACCAGTTTAGGGGCAGCTAGCAAAGCTGCAATTGTCTACAACCCTATGTCTGGGCAGTTACTATACAATCAAAATGGTAGTGCTGCTGGTTTCGGCACCGGCGGTGAATTTGCACAACTTACTGGTGCTACCACTCTTACTGCTTCCGACTTCATCGTTCAAGCATAGTTGCGTCGGATCAACTGAGTCCAAGTCTAATCCAAATATGAATCGACTTTCAAAGCGGTTTTCAATTAAATAGATCACACACATCGGGGCGCAAGATATTTGTGCCCCTACAATTTTGCAATGGTTAAAGCAAGAAGCACTGCCTTAACCAGTCCCATAGAAGGTTAACTCATCCCCCGGCTTGAAGCCGGGGGGAAATCGAAGTCATTAGTCATTAGTACCAATGACCAATGACTTTTGACTTTTGACTAATGACTAATGACTAAATCGGCGGGCGGCTATTCCTCCCACCCAAGAATGTTGGGATGCGATTCCCGCCGATTTTCGTTGATGCTCTACCAACCAACGAATGAGTTGTAAGCTGTTGCGTATTTAATTTGTATATTGGACGCGCTCATGTTGCCCGCACTACAATATTTTTGGGTTTTCGTGTTATACAATTTAGCTGCACATCAACTTAGTAGTGGGTTTTGCAACAGTGCGTGATTGAAAAAATACAAGCTACCGTATTGGGCGTAGCCCGCCGTACCCTTCCCTACGGGACGGTAAGGGCGAACGGGATCTTGCTACGCGCAGCGTCTGGTAAAGAAGGCATCGCTTCTTTAAAAATATTTAGATAAACTTCATCAAATCCTTGCACAAAGCACTCTCCATTCCCATATCACACTGGAAATTAACAGGGCTTACCACGATGCTTAAGTAAATTTTCCACTTTTTCTGTAAAATTAGCAACTATATTCAGAGTATTTGCTGATATCAAGTGCCATTTGTAAAGGTTAGTTTTAATACATAAGTCCACAAGGCTCAGTTACATCGCTTACAACAGGTTCGACTAAGTTCTTACATTAGTTCCCTTAAGTTAAGGGGTCAACCGACTAAACTTTCAACCAATTTAACTTTTACCACTGCAACTTTAAGTCCCCAGTTATTATCCAGGGGTGGATTTTACCATACCGATTTGGCAACCTCCTAACCTCAGACAACGGATAAAGTTCAGAGGAATTCCGATGCCCGTAGTTTTTCAGGACAAGCCCGGAGGCGAAGCGTCCACACACTAATCGATCGCTCTCAACAAAACTCTGACGATTAACGGTATCGATATCCCTGGTTTAACCATCAACGGTTGACAGGAGACAAAGTTTTTAGTTTAACAACAGCCTTTTTACAACCGATGCGATTTCAAGTCGCGATCGGATAACTGTGACTGTCCTGAAAAGTCCAGACAAATCACCTATTCAAATAACTCCAATTCACCTTACACACATTCGGACTAAAACTATGGCTGGCAAAACATACTACGTTTCTGGAACAGGCAATGATAACAATAATGGCTTAATCGAAGGAAGTGCATTTCGCAGCTTGGGTAGAGCCGTGTATCAGATGCAAACAGGTGACACGCTCTACGTCATGAATGGAACTTATGACAAAGGCGCTACGCTTTTTAACTTTAATGGTTCAGCAAATAACTGGACAACAATTAAAGCTTATCCAGGGGCTACGCCTATAATCAAAACAATAGGAAGTGGCTTTAATATATTTAGTTCATCCTACGTGCGGATTGAAGGACTTGATCTAGAAGGCAATCGGGAAAACATCACTCTAGAATATGCCTTAGAACAGAAGGATAATCTCAATAATCCCTTAACCAATTCCACTGGAATTAATATCAAAGCCTGGACAAATAGCCAAGGAGTGGGTGGTAGTAATCCTCATCACATTGTCATCTCTGGTAACACAGTTAGTAACTTTCCAGGGGGAGGCATTGAATCCAGTAATTCCGACTACATCACAGTTGAGAAAAATGTTGTATCTGGAAACGCTTGGTACACGCCGTATGGTGGTCAGGGGATTACAACACTTTATGCCACCAATTCTGATAACAATACTACTGATTACAAAATAATTTATCGAGACAATATTGTTTTTGATAATCAAAGTTTGGTTCCCTGGAAACAAGCTGGTCAGATTACTGAAGGGCATGGGCTAATGCTTGATACTATTAATCAGAGTAAAGATGGAACACCTTACTTAGGGAAAACCTTAGTTGCTAATAACATAGTCTACAACAATGGTAACTCTGGTATTAACGCTTTTGAAGCTAAAAATGTCGATATTATCAATAATACAGTTTACCAAAATAGCCTTAATATCGCTAACACTGGCGAGATTAAAGTTAATTACTCAGAGAATGTTAGAGTCGATAACAATATAATGTATGCCAGCGACAATCAAGTGGCTAATGTTCTGAAATATTCTACAAATGTCAACTTTGACCACAACCTTGTTTATAACTCGAATCTATTCCAAGCTTCAGATAATCTAAATGCCACAGGATTGCAGAATATTTTGGGTCAAGATCCCCAATTTGTTGATGCAGCCGGAGGGAATTTTGCGCTCAAACCTGGAAGTGCTGCGATCGATGCTGGTTCCAATGCCTTCAATAGCATCACTAACAACATTCCCCAGGATGGCGATGGTAATGGCACCGCAGTGATTGATATTGGTGCATACGAAGCCCCCCGCATTACCGTCCCGGAAATTCAAGTTCTCAATGGCACCGTTGACATTGCAGATGGCAGCACTACTGCTATCAACTTTGGCGATGCCACTGTTGGTAACACCCTGACCAAAACCTTTACGATTCGGAACACCGGTACAGCCGCACTCAACCTGAGTAATCTGAAACTTCCCGACGGATTTAGTTTGGTCGGTACTCTTCCGACGAGCGTCGCTGCTAATGCTTCCACCACTATATCGGTGGCACTCAACGCCACGACACCCGGCACCTATGGTGGCAGCCTCAGTTTAAACAACAACGATAGTAATGAAAGCCCCTTTGACTTTGCAATTAGTGGCACAGTTAAACCCGTTTTATCCCCGGAAATTCAAGTTCTCAATGGCACCGTTGACATTGCAGATGGCAACACTACTGCTATTAACTTTGGCGATGCCATTGTTGGTAATACCCTGACCAAAACCTTTACGATTCAGAACACCGGTACAGCTGCACTCAATCTGAGTAATCTGAAACTTCCTGACGGATTTAGTTTGGTCGGTACTCTTCCGACGAGCGTCGCTGCTAATGCTTCCACCAGCATATCGGTGGCACTCAACGCCACGACACCCGGCACCTATGGTGGCAGCCTCAGTTTAAACAACAACGATAGTAATGAAAGCCCCTTTGACTTTGCAATTACTGGCACAGTTAAACCCAAAACTCAAGTTATCAATGGCACAGTCGGCAATGACACCTTTATTGCCCAAGGAGGCAATACCAATTACATCATCACGGACTTTGGCGGTGTAGGTACTAGCTCAAACCCTTCGGCTGCGGTGATTGCCAAAATAGACACCTTGCAATTTGTTGGGGCTGGCTTGACTGCGACAAATCTACAATTAACTCAAAATGGCAACGATTTAGAAGTCACCTTTGAAGATGTGGCTAATACCAAAGTCACTCTGCAAAACTTTAATTTAGAAAACCTAGACAACTTAGCCGCATCGACAACAAGACCTGCCATCGGTAATATCCTATTTGACGGAGAAGCCAGTGTTACCAAAAGCATTGATGTGATTAATGCCAACTCCATTCAACCGTATATTTCCACCGCAAACACCGTCACGTTTCTCAATGACTCGAACAATAACATCAGAGGTTTGTACACTTCCAACGATGTGATTAATGGTCTAGGGGGTAATGACACCATCGATGGCAGCGGTGGTGACGACCTGCTGCGGGGTGGTACTGGTGATGATCTTCTGATTGGTGGACAAGGCAATGATACTCTTGTCGGTGGTGTGGGTGCTGACTCTTTCCTCTACGACACCAATGCTACCTTTAATAGCGCTGTTGTGGGTATTGATACGATCGCTGACTTCAATCACTCTCAAGGTGATAAGATTGTCCTGAGTAAGACCACCTTTAGTGCCATTGCTTCTGTTGGCGGAACGGGTTTTAGTAACGCCAGTGATTTTCAAATCACCAGTTTAGGGGCAGCTAGCAATGCTGCAATTGTCTACGACTCTCTGACTGGGCAGTTATCATACAATCAAAATGGTAGCGCTGCTGGTTTCGGCAGTGGTGGTCAATTTGCACAACTTATCGGTGCTACCACTCTTACTGCTTCCGACTTCATCGTTCAAGCATAGTCATTAGTCATTAGTCATTAGTCATTAGTCATTAGTCATTAGTCATTAGTGAATGGCACGCTTGTAAAGCCCAAAGGCTTGTGTTACCTCGTTAAGAGCCTCTAGGCTGGGAATGTATTCTCATAGGCTCTGCCTCTGGTCAAGCCACTGGAGGCGGCAGCCCTCCCAGAATCGGTTAAGAGCCTGGAGGCTCTTAACCAGTCAGGGCAAGGGCTATATCTTTTCTTAGTGCCATTCAGTCATTAGTCATTAGTACCAATGACCAATGATTTTTGACGGCAGGACTAAAGCGGCGGGGCGGCTATCCCTCTACAGACACCTGGGGATGGAGTTTCCCGCCGCTTTCAATGAATCGATTTTCAATCCGGTTTTCAATTAAATAGATCACACACATCGGGGCGCAATATATTTGCGCCCTGACTTTTTGATCAGAAATAGCCGTATTATCTGGAACTGGTAGTTTAAGTATAACTACTGCTGTGGTTGCGATCGCAAGTCTTGTAATACCCCCTGCAAAAATTTACCCCATTCTGCTGCCAAAGGGATTTCTGTAAACGGAACCCGCACTGAGTTAGTAGATTCGGAAAATAGAAATTCTAACTCTATAGAACGACCTTTTTCCGGTATACTTTCCAAATCTACTTGTTTATCATCTACTAAAAGATAAATTTGCTTAACATCAAGCAAAGAGAATGTTTCTAGTTTAATAGGCCCTTTAGTCGTGGGTTTTCCCCAAGTCAGATTGTTGCCTTTTTGACCTAATACTGAATAAATATCGTACTTAGCCCGTTCAAATTGCTCTGCCCAAGCGCGATAGGCTTCAACCTTTTGGTACTCTTTCGAGCCTTGCCAAGCCAACCAGAAAAACATTACTAATAGGGGCAACCACAAAAGACCACGTTCCATCGTTAAAAAAGTCCTAAGTGAAACTTGATAACTAAAATTGCAAAATCTTCCAATAAAGGATGCAGATAAGTTATGGTAGTGAGCAATCTGACAAAAAGCGGTGATGAGTTAATATGAGAAAGCTTATATTATTGTGCTTGTTTGTCATTGGGCTGGGATCTGCCATATTTGGTTTCCTGAATTTTCAGGGATTGGCAGCTAAAGGAGAGTTTGAGACGATTTTGCTTGATTTTCGGGAAGATATTCCATCACTTGTGGTGGAACAGGATTTGCAAGCGATCGCCAAACAATACAACGTTACACCCCAATTAGACAACAAGTTTTCCCAAAAAGATCATGTGTATATTGTCAAAGGCGATCGCCAGCGACTCCAAGAACTGAAAAAATCACAATTTGCCCAAGCTACAGAATTCATTGAACCAAATTATATCTACAGGACGATTCCACAACCAGGTAAAGCAGCAAGGCTTGGAGAATTTTTAACACCCCAAGAAGATGATCAAGCAAGTCCTTCATTAACTGGCCCCAATGACCAATATTACAGCAAGCAGTGGAACTTGCACCAAATCGGCATTGAAGGCGCATGGAGTCAAACCAAAGGTAGCGGTATCACAGTTGCGGTAATTGACACTGGGATTACCAAGGTGCGGGACTTGTATGAGACAAAATTCGTCAAAGGCTATGATTTTGTTAACGACCGAGAAGAAGCCACAGACGATAATGGTCACGGTACCCATGTTGCCGGAACTATTGCCCAAGCCACAAATAACAAATATGGCGTCGCTGGAATTGCCTATGAAGCCAGTCTAATGCCCCTGAAAGTACTAAGTTCCTATGGTGGCGGTACTGTTGCCGATATTGCCGAAGCGATTAAATTTGCTGCTGATAAAGGCGCAGATGTGATTAATATGAGCTTAGGCGGTGGTGGTGAAAGCAAATTGATGAAAGAAGCGATCGAGTATGCCCATAGAAAAGGTGTAGTTATTATTGCCGCCGCCGGGAATGAAAACACTAATGGGGCAAGCTATCCAGCCCGCTATCCCTACGTCATCGGCGTTTCGGCAATTGGCCCAGATGGCGAAAGAGCGCCTTATTCTAACTTTGGTGCCGGGGTAGATATCTCGGCTCCTGGTGGTAGTGAAGCTGGTAAGATTCTCCAAGAAACTATCGATGAAAAGGGCGAAGGCGTATTTCTGGGCTTCCAGGGTACAAGCATGGCTTCTCCCCACGTTGCTGGTGTTGCGGCATTAATCAAAGCTGCTGGCATCAAAGAACCAGATGAAGTTTTAAAAGTCCTGAAGCAGTCAGCGCGAGTTATCCAGGATGATGGTTTGAACTATTATGGCGCTGGACACCTGAATGCAGAAGCAGCAGTAAAACTAGCCTTTGCGGGGCAAATCAGTTTCACAGATTTCTTCCGGTGGTTACGCGATAACGGCTATCTTAACCCCGGCTTTTGGATTGATGGTGGTGCGATCGCACTGTTACCCAAGATTTTAATGATAGTTGGTTCCTATCTGCTAGCTTGGTTTTTACGGGTTTACTTCCCCTTTACTTGGAGTTGGTCTTTATCTAGCGGCTTAATTGCTGGTAGTTCTGGGTTATTCTTCCTCAAGGGAATCTATATTTTTGATCTTCCCCAATGGCCTTTCCGGGTTTTGGGCAGTTCAATTCCCGAACTGGGCAATACCCTCCAGGGAACTGATGCGTTAAATCCCCTGTTTGCTAGCGTACTCATTCCCATTGTCTTAATGGCATTGCTGCTGGGACATCCTAGTTGGAAATGGTTTGCCATTGGTTCAACTTTAGGTGTAGCAGCGTGCTTGACAGTAAGTGCGTTTTTCAACCCGACAGTTTGGGGTTTGGGAAGTGATTACTTAGCACGCCTATTCCTGATCGCCAATGCCCTAATCTGTTATGGGCTTGCTCGTTTAGCATTGAAAAACGAAGAAAAAATAGCGTAAATGGGGAGTGGGGAGTGGGGAGTGGGGAGTGGGCAGTGGGGAATGGGGCATGAATTTTTATAACTCCTAACTCCTAACTCCAAACTCCTGTACAGACGCGATTAATCGCATCGGTGAGAGGTTAACGTGTCGCGGAAGTCCCCACCTTCAATGTACTCTAATGGTAGGTATTGTGAGCGGGGGGTGAACGCGAACAGGAACATATTTCAATTAAGGCTCAAGATTCAGAGCCACCCAAAGAATCAATCTTGCCTCTCCGTCGCGGGGGTTCTAAGAGTTGTAGTTAGTGGGGTGCGTGGGGTTTTTATTCCCAAGTACTCCTGGACACTTAATCAATAACATGGCTTCCTGATAGTGGTGATGACCTATCTAACAAAGTCACCCTGTTCAAATTATCTTTATTCAAAACTGTGACATCAGCGTGGGAAGGTTGAAGATATGCTTGTGCATCGCCCAAAAAAGCCGTCTTCTTGCCTTTCTCGATAATGCCAACCCCTGGACCTATGTAGGTTATAAAGACATCACGTATAGTTGTCTTTAGAGTACCCTTCTCTTGAATGTTACCCAGTCTCACCAGAGCATACTGGATCTGGTCGTCTTCTAAATGGGGACTGAGTTCTTCCACATCTCCCTCCCCTCCAGCAGTAAAATGCACGGTGGATGGTCTGACGTAATTGAGCAAGAGCCATCCTGATGTATTATTATTAACATTGAATAAAGCTGCTTGAGCTTCTCGAAGTTCTGCTTCGTTGTCGAGTCTTAACGGCATAAAATCTCCTTCTGATTATTTTTTTCTAAAAGAGAACATATATATCTTATATTATGCACCTGACGGAATACACTAAGAGCAGGTAAATAAATGTAACAACATAATTGAAGATATACTTAAATAATAATATGAACTAAAAGGAACAAATAAATAGGGAAATTACAGAGATACAAGGGAGCGATCGCTTATTCTACTCAGAAGGTGATGATATTCTCGTCAGATTCATCTTCCCTGATGCTATTTTTCCTCGCTTGGGGCGCACCTTTGGTAGCAATTACTAATCTATTTTCTGGCGATCGCCAAACACAAGACATTGCCAACAATTCACCAGACAGGAGATACTCTTGCAATATCTCGCAATCTTGATGTAAATGTTCAGTTCTGGCTAAATAGTCATCACCCACTTGTTTGAGGGCTTTTTCCATCGGATCGAAGGGGTCTTTGCGACTGGCTAAAATCCCAAATTCGATTAACTCATGGTAAGTTTCTGGGAGTGCTTCTCGTCCCTCTTTCAGAGGAACTTCGTTAACGTGCAAGATTCATATCTATCTGCTACCAAAATCGCCAATTTCAACTAAGTAAACAAACAGATATAAATTTCGTAATCTTAGTAAAAATTATACCTGTATGTCGATATGTTCGTGAAATGTTAAAAATGCTTCCCGAAATCCCTGAGCCTATTTTATTAACTCAGATTTTTGCTAAACTTACTTCTTTAGGACGCATTCATCCCATTTCTACAGGCGTTGAACCTCGTAAATTCGCAGAGGTATTGTCCCAACAGACGCGATTAATCGCGTCTCTCCTAACTCCTAACTCCCCCACTCCCCACTCCCTACTCCCCACTTCTTATGAGCATTACACTTACAGGTACAATCGAACGCCGTGATATTGGCACAGGCGCATGGGCGTTAGTTACAGAAGAGGGCGTTACTTACGAAATCCTCAGAGGGGCTGACAAAGACTTACTCAAAACTGGACAAAAAGCAAAAGTTAAAGGACAGGTGCGTGAGGATGTCATGACAACTGCCATGATTGGCCCTGTCCTGGAGGTCAAATCTTTTGACGTAATTAGTTCTGATTAGTTGTGGAATTCAGAACATCTTGAAGACGGCTTCTAAACTCTCCTTTAGGATGACCTCCTTTTACCTCACCCACAATCTGAAATTCCCCTTCTGGAGAATTGCAGAGAATGTAAGTAGGCCATCCCATTTCTGATTTATCGGGATAGTGACTTAATAAAATCTTGCGATACTTGCGGTAAGCAGCCGTATCCTGCATTTTGACATCGATAAATTCTAAACCCAGTTCTTGTGCCACCTTTTTGTCATAAAAAGACATTTTGTGGCAAATGCCGCACTCTTCTGAAGAGAACTTAATTACAGCTAAACTCATGGGTTGGCGACTCTTTGATTTTAGGCAAAGTTTTTTAACATAATGCCATGAAATATTAGCATATAGCTGGTCATTAGTGTCAACTTAACACTGAAACCCTGATCCAGTATCGAATGGCACTAAGTTAAGATACAGCCCTTGCCCTCACTGGTTCTCTAAACAAAGTCAGCCAACATGGATCATATTCGACTATATTTATTTCATCCATAGGTGAAGTTAATTTGAGCTACATCGGTCGTGGTTGGTTAAATCCTTTATTTAATTGCAATTCAAGCAATTTTATTAGTATATAATTATGGATCGTGTCGAATTAAAGTTAAACCATGCCTAAACTAAAGACTCGTAAAGCAGCAGCGAAGCGATTCCGTGCCACCGGCACCGGCAAAATCGTCCGTCGTAAAGCGTTCAAAAGCCACCTTTTAGAACACAAATCTTCCAACAAGAAGCGTAGCCTGCGCCAGAGTACACTTGTACATGAACGCGATGAACTTAACGTGCGTTTGATGCTCCCATATTTGTAAGTATTTCAGGAAATAAGTTATGACACGGGTAAAACGCGGTAATGTAGCTCGCAAGCGCCGCAATAAAATTCTCAAACTAGCTAAAGGTTTTCGCGGTTCCCATTCAACTCTGTTTAGAACCGCCAACCAACAAGTGATGAAGGCACTACGGAGTGCCTACCGCGATCGCAAAAAGAAAAAGCGCGATTTTCGTCGCCTCTGGATCACCCGGATCAACGCTGCTGCAAGGCAACATGGCTTGAGTTACAGCCAGTTGATCGGGAATCTGAAAAAAGCTGATATCCTACTAAATCGCAAGATGTTAGCGCAATTGGCAGTCCTCGATCCAGCTAGCTTCGGCAAAGTTGCAGAATTGGCAAATCAAGCTAAAGGATAAAGGTGGCAACGGATGTATAACGGATGTAGCAGATGGGAAGTAATTACTCGGTTACATCTGGTATTATCCGCCACTATTTTTTGGATTTTTTGCTTTTCCATAGTGGGGACAGGATTAACTGCATCTGCTGCCGAAATGCCAGAAATTCAGCAGCGAGGCTATCTAATTGTTGCCGTTAAGGATAACTTGCGTCCGTTGGGATTTAGAGATGCTAGTGGCAATTTGCAGGGCTTGGAAATTGACTTAGCACAGCGCTTGACAGTTGATTTGGTTGGGAAAGTCGAGGCTGTCAAGTTTAAACCAGTAGCGAATCGCGATCGCCTGTCTGTAGTCTTAGACCAGAAAGTTGATTTTGCGATCGCTAGGGTGACAGCAACTGAATCTCGCAGCCGCATAGTTAGTTTCAGTGTTCCCTACTATTTGGATAGCACTGTATTAGTTACAAAAGATGCCTCTGTGCAGCAGTTGAGTGATTTGGCAAAACAAAAAATTGCTGTACTGAATAACTCCAGCACCATCGCTAAAGTGCGGTACTATCTGCCAAGCGCCGAGTTAGTAGGAGTGAATTCCTATGACGAAGCGCGAGAGGAAATAGAAAGTAATGCAGCCTTTGCCTTTGCCGCAGATGCTAGCGTTCTGAGCGGTTGGGTGCAACAATATCCCCAATATCGGCTACTACCAACCAAGCTATCAACTGAACCCTTAGCTGTAGTCATGCCCAAGGGATTGCAGTACGATGAGTTAAGACGAAATGTGAATGGAGCGATCGCTCGTTACTTAGCAGAAGGTTGGCTCCAACAACGCTCTCACTATTGGGGTTTGCCGTAAGTTTGTCATTGGTCATTAGTCATTGGTCATTAGTGAATAACAAAGGACAAAGGACAAATGACAAAGGACAATAGGCTGATAATAGATACAGAAGCAACTTTTAATATTTATATTTGCAGCAATGGATAACAGTCTAGCCGTTGTTTATCTCTCAATTTTGGTAGGTTTGCTCACAATTGCAGCCGTGGGTGTTCTTCGCCAGATTTTCAAAACTCGCAAGATTGAAGGCTCCTTTGCAAGATTGCGAAAGAAGTTAGAGAAAGAAAAGGGTACGACTCAAGAATATTATGAGTTAGCCAGTATTTATTCAGAAAAAAAATTGTATTCCCAAGCGATCGCGCTATTTCAAAAAGCTCTCAAAGCTGCCGAAGAAGAGGGAGAAGAAGATATCGCCCCCATTTATAACGGGCTGGGTTATGTTTATTTTTCCCAAGAGCAATACGACCTAGCAATTCGTCAGTATAAAGAAGCCCTGAAATCTAAACCAGACTACGTGACAGGGTTGAATAATCTCGGTCACGCCTACGAGAAGAAAAAATTAACTACTCAGGCATTACAAACTTACGAAGAAGCACTAAAATTTTCTCCAAATAACTCTACTGCTAAACGCCGTGCTGAATCTTTACGCCGTTTGGTTTCTGCATAAATTAAGGTTATTTGTCATTTGTCATTTGTCATTTGTCATTTGTCATTTGTCATTTGGGTATTGGTTATTAATTCTTCTCTTGCCCACTCCCCAGTACAGACGCGATTAATCACATCTCTGCCCACTCCCCAACTATTAACAAATTAATTTGGCTTTAGCCTCTTAATTTATCGGTTTTCAATCTTAGGCTTGGAAATAGATAACTATAAGTCTTTTGTAAAAATGTAAAAGATGATTAAGCGGTTAAAGCGTTTTTTGTGGCTAGCTATTGCCATCATTGTTGTCATTTCTATCTCACTCGGATTAATGGGAATATTGACGGCTCAACAGCTTTCGATTTCCCATCCTCTCACTTCACTAACAGAGGCAGAAATTAGTACAGCTGTTTCGGTGATCAAAAGAGAAAAAACTTTGAGCGAAATGGCAGCTTTTCCAATTATTGCTTTACAAGAACCAGATAAAGAAGAAGTTTTGAATTTTACACCGGGTAAAGCCTTTGGGCGAAAAGCTTTTTTGGTAATCTCTGAGCGATCGCTAAACAAAACCTATGAGGGAATTGTTGATCTGACAAGCAAAACCTTAAGTTCTTGGAAAGAAATACCGTCTGTGCAACCTGCGATCGTTAGTTCCGAATATGAACTAGCAACTCAGATAGTCAAAGCCGATCCTCGATGGCAAAAAGCGATGCAAAGGCGGGGAATTACCGATTTAGATCAAGTCAAAATCAGTTCGTCGGCACCAGGAATCCTGAGTCAACAGGAAGAAGCAACAGGTAATCGTCTCTGTCGGAGCTTATCTTACTATAAAGGCAAAGGCTGGAACTATTACGGTAGTCCGATTGAAGGAGTCGTAGCAACAGTTAATTTGAACACAGGTAAAATCGCCAGTTTTGTTGACAGAGGAAACGTACCTTTCTCTCAAGAAAACTGGAACTACGATGTCAAATCTTTGGGCAAATTGCTTTCACCACTTAAAGCATTAAAGATTCTGCAACCTAATGGTGCAAGTTTCCAGATCAAAAATAATGAAATTAGCTGGCAAGGTTGGAAGTTTCGCTATTTAATGCATCCTCGTAATGGATTAATGCTGTACCAAGTGACGCACCAGGACGGGGAAAATATTCGACCAGTTTTATACCGCGCTAGCTTATCAGAAATGGTAGTACCTTATGGCGATCCTGAGCCTACTTGGTCATTTAGGAATGCCTTTGATGTTGGAGAATATAACCTTGGTTTGTTAGCAAATACGATGGAGTTAGGTAAGGAAATTCCCGAAAACGGCCTGTTACTAAATGCTGTATTTGCTAATGAGCAGGGAGAACCTGATAAAATACCAGGGGTTATTGGTATTTACGAGCGCGATCGCGGAATGCTGTGGAAGCACTATGAGTATAATACTCAGCGCAATGATGTCCGTCGCAGTCGAGAATTAGTAATGACGATGACTGCGGCTATTGACAACTATGATTACAGCATTAATTGGATTTTTCAGCAAGATGGAACTTTAGAAGTTCAAAATGAATTAACGGGTATTATACTGGCACAGGGAACGGCTGCCGAAAAACAGTCTGAGGATAATTCCTATGGTCAGTTGATTGCTAAGAATATCTTCGGAGTAAATCACCAGCATTTTTTCAACTATCGCCTAGATTTCGATGTCGATGGTCAAGCTAATTCCGTGATGGAAATGAATGTCAAAGCTTTGCCGATGGATGAGAAAAATCCATTAGGAAATGCGATCGCAGTTACAGAAACCCCACTAACAAAAGAAACAGCTGCTGTCCGCGATTTAGACATAAAACACAGTCGGGAATGGATGATTGTTAGTGCAGACAAAAAGAATCCTCTAGGTGCTGCACCTGGATATATGCTGATGCCGGGAGGAAACTCTGTATTTTTCCCTGTGGAAGGCTCAAAAATCCGTCAACGGGCAGAATTTGCGACTCACCACGTCTGGGTAACAAAATATAAACCTGCTGAACTTTATGCTGGCGGCGATTATCCCAACCAGACTCAACCCGGACAGGGTTTGCCAAAATATATTGCTGACGATGAGTCCTTGATGGGTGAAGATATCGTGCTGTGGTATACAATGGGCGTCACTCATATTCCGCGATCGGAAGATTGGCCTGTGATGCCTGTTCACCGAGTTGGCTTTAAACTCGTTCCTAGAGGATTCTTTAGCCGTAATCCAGCGATTAATTTACCAGAGTAAAATATTCGTTTTCTAAAGTTTCCTTCGTTCAGTTTTTTGGTAATCTGTAAACCTATAACTTGAATGCTGATAAGCTTATCGTAGGTCAATCAATTTTGGATTTTAGATTTGCGATTTTAGATTGACTGTACCCACTCTTGGGTTACAGCTTGGGGATTTTAGATTTGCCATTTTAGATTTGTTCCGCCCACAATATGCGGTGGCTCTGTACCAAAGAAATAATCCAAAATCCAAAATTTAAAATCTAAAATTGGCGGGGTCAAATTACTGGCAGTTTTGAAAATAGGATACCTCATGAATTTTCCAGAAATTAATATTCCCGGTGATGGCGCACTGCACGCTCGTTTAACTACTTCCTTGGGTGAAATTATAGTTCGTTTGGAGGAAGACAAAACCCCCAACACCGTCAAAAATTTTGTAGGTTTAGCAACCGGCACAATCGACTGGAAAGACCCTAAAACAAATCAATCTCTGAAGGGGACTCCTGCCTACGATGGGATTCGCTTTCACCGAGTCATCCCTGATTTTATGATTCAGTGTGGCGATCCCCTGGCTCGTTATCCAGATATGGCCAACCGGTGGGGTACTGGTGGACCAGGATATCAATTTGAAGATGAGTTTCATCCTGAATTGAAACACTCTAGTGCGGGTATCCTCTCAATGGCAAATTCAGGACGTAATACTAATGGTTCGCAATGGTTTATTACAGAAGGGCCAACGCCTCACCTTAACAACAAACACAGTGTTTTTGGTAAAGTTATCCAAGGTATGGATATAGTCAACCGCATCGCCAATGTGCCTACGACTAGAGATCGTCCAAATCAAGATGTAGTGTTAGAAAAAGTAGAAATTTTTCGGCAGTAACTAACACCTCTCTAGGTTAATTTCTACTGCCTCAAATGAACAAATTGCGCTAGTGTTATTCCCCCCTAACCCTCCTTAAACAAGGAGGGTTAGGGGGGATATTGATACAACGTGATTTTTTACAAAGATCCTCTGATACCATTTCACACAAAGCCTGATACATATAGATTTCTCGTAGGGGCACAGCAATGCTCATGCGTGTCAACTTAGAGCCAGGGCGAATGGAATAGAGCCTCCGGCACGCTGACGCGAACGCGGCTACACAAACAAAGTCCACCTCCGTGGACTAATACAAAATCAAGGGTTCTTAACCCACGTTCGCCCTTGGCGTTCCGCAGGAAAGGTGGGTAAAGCCTCGTGTAGACGCGGTTTCTAACCGCCCTTTTAGCTTAAGTTGACACCAATGAGCAATGCTGTGCCCCTACCAACGTATTTGTATCATTATTAAAGTGAAACGGGATGAGAGGATGTTTGTATTTTTGGAGAAGTTGTACATAAATTTTCTAAATTTATTGGTGATAGTTAACACACCGCCCCAAATTGAAAACAAATTTGCCGAAAAATTAAGATTTATTTTAAAAAAGCAACAGTAATATTGTTAAAGTTAGAAGCTAGATTCCAATCAGGAACAACGTTTGAGCGATGCCTACGCCTACACACCGCAGCTAAAACCCTTACAAGTCTTCACTTCATCAGGGATACAACTTTTGAGACAATCAGAAACGATTTAATAATAATCAAGCACTTATAGTCCACTCTTATCGGACTCCGGGTTATTTCTGTTGAAAAGGGAGAACACAAACATGAAATTGGCTTACTGGATGTATGCAGGCCCAGCCCACATTGGCACTCTGCGAATCGCTAGTTCTTTTAAAAATGTTCATGCGATCATGCACGCGCCCATTGGCGATGACTACTTTAACGTCATGCGCTCCATGCTATCGCGGGAGAGGGATTTTACCCCAGTGACAACCAGTGTCGTCGATCGCAACGTTTTGGCACGCGGTTCTCAAGAGAAGGTGGTAGATAACATCATCCGCAAGGATGCCGAGGAACACCCAGATTTAATTGTGTTAACTCCCACCTGTACCTCCAGCATTTTGCAAGAAGACCTGCACAATTTTGTCGAGCGATCGCAGTTGGAAGCAAAAGGAGACGTAATGCTGGCGGATGTGAACCACTACCGCTACAACGAACTACAAGCCGCCGATCGCACTTTGGATCAAATCGTTCAATACTACATTGAAAAAGCCCGGAAGCGCGGCGAATTGCCAGAAGGCAAAACTGCGAAGCCCTCAGTTAACATTATCGGTACTACCACCCTCGGTTTCCACAATAATCACGACTGCACCGAACTGAAACGGCTGATGGCTGACTTGGGAATTGAGGTGAATACCTTAATTCCCGAAGGTGCTTCGGTGAATGACTTGAAAAAGATGTCCCAAGCCTGGTTTAACCTGGTTCCTTACCGTGAACTCGGTTTAACCACAGCTCGTTACCTGGAAGAACAATTTGGCACACCTTATATAGACATTACTCCAATGGGTGTAGTGGAAACTGCCCGTTGTATTCGCAAGATTCAGCAGGTAATTAACGCTCAAGGTGCAGAAGTTGACTACGAAAACTTCATCAATGAGCAAACTCTCCATGTATCTCAGGCTGCTTGGTTCTCCCGTTCGATTGACTGTCAAAACTTGACTGGCAAAAAAGCTGTGGTCTTTGGTGACAACACCCACGCCGCCGCCATTACCAAGATTCTGGCGCGAGAAATGGGGATTCATGTTGTTTGGGCTGGAACCTACTGTAAATATGATGCAGACTGGTTCCGCGAACAGGTTAGTGAGTATTGCGATGAAGTGCTAATCTCCGAAGATCATGGTGCAATTGGGGATGCGATCGCTCGTGTCGAACCCTCTGCCATTTTCGGCACCCAAATGGAACGCCACGTTGGTAAGCGTTTGGATATTCCCTGCGGTGTAATTGCAGCACCCATCCACGTCCAAAACTTCCCCATTGGTTACAAACCATTTATGGGTTACGAAGGCACTAATCAGATTACAGATTTGATCTACAATTCCTTCACTTTGGGAATGGAAGATCACCTGTTAGAAATCTTCGGTGGTCATGATACCAAAGAAGTAATTACTAGGGGAATTTCTGCTGATTCTGATTTGAATTGGACAAAAGATGGTCAAGCAGAATTGAATAAGATTCCGGGATTTGTGCGCGGTAAAGTAAAGCGAAATACTGAGAAATTTGCCCGCGATCGCGGTTTTAAGGAAATCAATGCTGAGGTGTTGTATGCTGCGAAGGAGGCTGTCGGGGCGTAGGTTAAGGGGTTAGCGATTTTTAATAATAAAGGGCATATCTTAAGGAATGCCTTTTATTATTACTTATTCTGACTTCAGTAGACGAATAAAGCCAGCTTGTTCAAAGTGGTGATCTGTGGTTAATGCCTCTTTAATGCCAAGCTCTTGCATGACTATAAAAGAAGTGCTATCCACCAAAGACCAAGCTTTATCTTCTCTAGTTTTGAGTAGCTCCCAAGCTGCTGAATCTATTGTTGGTTCAATATAAATCAAGTTGATATAAGGAGCAGTTCTGACAGCTTCTACGTATTTAAATAACTGCGAACGAGGTACGCGTAAAGGGCTATTCAGCAAAGCCACCAGTTCAATAACAACATAATTAGTTGTTACCATTGCTTGATCTTGCTGACGCCTATGTTGAAACCACTGCTTTGCTTGTTTATGGTAGGACTCAGTTGCAATAAATAAATTAGCCCACCCCGATGTATCTATAAAGACTTTATTCGTCAATTTTTAGCTCCTGCTGCAAAGTTTGCTGGAGATATTGATCGTGGTTTTCTCCTACATCAGAATTATCAAATTTCAATGTACCTAGTAAAGGTAAAATTGGATCTAATTCGGAGATATTTTCCTGTTTAGCTGATTGAGATAACGATTGCAAAATTAAATCTTCTAAAGATAGATTCAATTTTTGTGCCTGAGCAGTTAATTTACTTTCTAAGTCATCTGACAACTGTATTGTTAATGTTTTAGCCATTTTATTCACCAGTTACGAATGATAAAAAGAACATTATATGAGTAATCAAGAGCAAATTAAATTCTACTCTTCATTACTCACTTTCATATTTTTTATGCTTACCTAATAATCTTGCTTCGCATTGTTGATAAAGTAATCAGTAGAAGCCATATCATTATTAAATCTAAGAGAATCGCCTAAAAAGCTCGTTGTATTCTGAAAACTTAATTTCTTCAAGATTTGCACCAATACGCTCGTAGTACTTAGAATCATATGCAGTAGGATCTCTACCTGCACTGAGTTTAAATAAGACTACCTCTCTACCGTGATAATCAATCAGTTTAATATTTCTACCGATACTACTTTTCACAGACTGTTGAATAGGTTGAGATTCAATCTTTTGTTTCAACCACCCAAAGAATTTATCAACACTACCTTTTAATTTAGTAGCTTCATGGTCTATTCCTGTTATTTTGAAGCCCTTGTACTCTACACATTGACTACCGTATATAGACTCTACTCTCTTCGCATCATTATCGTTATCCGCTACGCCAACGCAAACATAACCAGTAGAATTTGGTGAATGGTTTGCCATAGCAGTAAGAGTTTTTATAATTTTGTCAAAATTATCCTGATCAAACTCAGTTCGTCCGTCCAGCTTTGTAAAGCCCTGCTTAAAATCATACAAAGCTTGCTCAGTTTTAGATTGAGTCAGTAATGTTTCAAACTCCGTAAGCCAGCTATCAAGAGCGGGATCTTCCCGCTCACTTGGCTTGAAGCAATCTCTAACAATACCTTTAACTGCCTTTATATTCTTAGTCTTGTTCGATGAACTCCAATTGCCACCTCTAGTGATATCAATATTCTGACTAATATTCATTAAACTGTCTACTAGTCCTCTACGGTTGGCAATCTGCATTCTTTCAATAAACATCAATTCATAAAAGCTTAGAAAAATTACTTGAAAGTAGCGGGGTACTGCATTTTGATTTGATAATAATTCATTAAACTTTCGTCCTGATTCGTCTAGGATTCTACGCATTTCATCATATACTTTGACAAACTGTCCCTTAATCACATCAGGATTTTTTCTTCGGAGGGCAGTCTCTATATCATTGTTTCTAGTACCTGAAATTAATCCATAGTATTCATCTAGAACTTCAGAGCTACTTCTTGGTACTTCGGGCAGTAATGCCATGTATGCAACAATTTCAGCGACGACTTCTTCATCTTTTGATTCTCTAACCATCTCTTTTGTTAAAACATTGTTTTTCACCCAAAAGATATTATTTACCTTTATTCCGTATTCTAAATTAGCATTAGTAATACTAATATATTTCATGTTATTAAGAAGAAGAACATCTGATGCAGATGTATCCGTTCTAATTTCATTTGATATTTTCCTTACTAAATCAGGAAAATCACCGGTCGCTCCAGCTGCTCTCAACTCTTGTCTAGACAAATGTTTACCATTTGAGTTAATTCGCCTAAAGACTTCATCAACTTTCTCGTCATTATCAAATGAGTAAATAGAGATAGGCAATACGTAACTTGCTATTATCTCACATAGATTTCTTTCAAGAATAGGTTTCTTTTGTTTCAGAATATCTTGATCCAGGAGAGATTTTGATTCTACCATTGTCTCTAAATCAAAATACTTTTCATTGATTTCAAACTCGCCTTCAATGAAAGATGTGATTGCATTTAACCTTTGCATTCCATCTATAATTTCAAATACAGAGAATTTTTCTCTTTCAGATTCAGCAAGCAAGATTATAGGTACAGGAAATCCCTGAAGTATTGAATCTATAAATGCTCTTTTTTCTTCAATAGTCCAAACCAGTTTTCTCTGATATCTTCTGTTTACATAAAACAGATGATTTATATAGAAATTGTAAATTCTTTGAATACTTTCACTTCTAATAGAAAGTTCTCTTTGCACAGAGGAAGCAGGAATATTATCTGGTAGTTTTGCCATATTATTGAGTCTTCATTAAACTCAGACTTGGTATATTTTAATTCTTCGAGCATGGATTTAGTCTTTAGAAAGCGAGTGAGAACAGTATAAAGTTCAGCCAGAGTGTAAGTTGAAACAAATCCTTTTATTTATTCTGTTAGGACACGCTGCAACTATAGTATACTCATTTATTAATTCGTTCCTCTCTTAAATCATGCACAACTGTTTCCCACTTTTTTGAGTCTTCAGCCTGTACAATTAGGACTCCCTCAACATACTTAACAAGCAAACCTTTATCTAGTTCGCCGGGTTGCCAATCATAAGGTTCATAGCTACCCAAATTCGATAAGTCAGTCTCTAGCCATCCCGCATCAGATTCTTCATCTAATTCTTCACTGACTATAGATAACTGAGATTCTTGACGATTCTCCTTTCGCCACTCTAGAAACTGTACAAAATCTAGAACTTCCTGCTGTGCATTTTCTGGAAGGCTTTCTAGTTTTTCCAAAATCTTTTCTTTGAGAGAATCCATACTTGGAGACACTATCTTTATTGAATAGTGTAACTCATAGTCTCTATCCAAATGATAAGCTTTTATCCCAGAAGTGATGTTTGACAGCTGCTATGCATCTACGATTTGTGACAAACCTTGTCTTGCAAAATGTTACCCTATAGCGATCGCTGCGGCAACCCCTCCAGCGATCGCATTCCTTAACCAATAAATTTACTGATAAATAAAAATTAATAGCGAACAAATATCACAATACAAAATTATTACTTCGGGGATCTAATAGGCAGAATAACCCACTAGAGTTTTAACCGATGTGTCTCTTATAACGAAGTAAAAAAAGCATCATCAAAGCCTCGCAATATCTCTTATAGAAAAAAAGCAGATGCGTGTTAATGTTTTAATCTCATTGACTTTCCCTTAGCGTCTTTCCCTATGCATCTGCACTATTTACACCCCCAACACCTTGAAGAATTAGTCAAGAGCAGTGGTATAGACTTACACTTAGTGCAACTCAATTTTAGGTCACTCCAAGGCGTAACAGCTTATGAGTACCTATTGATTTCTGAGCTACTCCCCCGCACCAATGCCGGAATAGTGAAAAGTAGTTGGTTGCAGCGTTATGCTCATATCACTGAAGGTGGTTGGTGGTGTTCGGGGTTAGACCCTTTGAATAATTGGCAAATGATGGAATGGGGATGCTTTAAGCCAAACCAACCCCGACAAAATCACAATGGTAAGTCCATCAAATACGAGCATCCCCCCAGCACGCCAACGCGAGTATTTTGTTTGCGGGTAACTTTGCAAGTGTGGCAGCAAGTCGCTGGACGTTACAATCTGGTTATGCCTGACAATATCACCATTACTCCTGATGGTGAAGCTGAAGGCTTTTGGCAATGGGTGATACAGCAGAATATTCCCCTGATTATCTGCGAGGGTGTGAAGAAAGCAGCCACACTGTTGACGCAAGGATATGCAGCTATTGCCATTCCCGGAATTACCAGTGGTTATCGAGTTGTTAAAGATGAATTTGGCAAAGTTACTCGTCGTCAGCTAATTCCCGATTTAGGCGCGTTTGCGATTACAAAGCGCAGCTTTTACATTTGCTTTGATTTTGAAACTCAACCTAAGACAATTGCTGCTGTAAATAATGCTATTTCTCAACTTGGTTGTTTATTTCAGCAAAAAAATTGTACTGTTAAAGTTATCGAACTTCCAGGAGTTGAAAAAGGAGTTGATGAGTTTATCGTTGCGAAAGGTGCAAGTAGTTTCGATAAAGTTTATCGTCAAAGTGTTGATTTAGAAATTTATCTTGCTCAAACCAAACCCCACACCGAGTTAAGCATTCCTGCTGCACTCACCTTGAATCGCCCTTATATAAGTGAAATACCTTTCCCCACCTCTGGATTAGTAGGAGTCAAATCAGCAAAAGGAACGGGTAAAACTACAGCACTGCAAGCCGTTGTTCAGCAAGCAAAAAGCAGAAATCAACCTGTTTTATTAATTACTCACAGAATTTTACTAGGACGATTTTTATGTGAAAAAATTGGTATTCAATGGGGAACACATAAAGAAGATGGGGAGAAAAGAATTGATAAAACACTTACCCCCGCTCCTCCCATCCTCCGCTCTCTGTTTCCTCAACACTCCCTTGGATTGTGTGTTGATTCGATTTGGAAACTTAACCCGGAAAATTGGCGCGGGGCAATAGTAATTTTAGATGAAGTAGAGCAATCTTTATGGCATCTATTAAACAGTAATACTTGTAAACACAAGCGTGTAAAAATATTAAAATTATTCCAGCAACTAATTTCCACAGTTTTAACAACTGGGGGGTTAGTAATTGCCCAAGATGCTGATTTATCAGATGTATCACTTGAATATTTACAGGGATTGGCAGGAATTAAATTAACACCTTGGGTAGTTCTCAACCAGTGGAAACCTCAGCAAGGTTGGGACGTAACTTTTTATGATTCGCCGAACCCAACACCGCTAATTCACCAACTGGAATTGGATTTACTTGCTGGACGTAAATGTTACGTTACTACCGATAGTCGCACTGGGCGTTACAGTTGTGAAACAATTGAACGTTATCTGAAAGAGCGATTACAAAAATTACGACGGCAATTTCCCAAAACCTTGGTAGTTAGTAGCCACACTACAAACACACCTGGACATGAAGCGGTTGATTTTATCGCCGCTATCAATGAAAAAATCTCTGAATATGACGGCGTTTTTGTTACCCCTAGTCTTGGTACAGGAATTAGTATTGATGTCCAGCATTTCGACCGAGTTTATGGCATTTTTCAAGGGGTAATTCCTGACTCGGAAGCAAGACAAGCATTAGCGAGAGTGCGTGATGATGTTCCGCGTGTTGTCTGGTGCGCTAAACGAGGTATTGGCTTAATTGGTAGTGGTAGTACAAATTATCGCTTGCTATCTGATTGGTATCAAGAAAATCAAAAAGAAAACTTAGCTTTGCTGAGTCCACTACATAAAATAGATGTAGATTTACCTTTAGTTCATGACCCGATTCATTTGCGAACTTGGGCTAAGTTATCTGCACGGGTAAATGCTTCTATCCGCCTCTACCGTCAATCGATGCAAGATGGTTTGATTGCTGATGGGCATCAAATTCAGTTGCGGAGTAATGCTGTTCACAATAATATTATTCGAGATTTACGCCTGGCATTTTTGGCAACTGACGCTGATGATTTAGCTACCCGCAGAAGATTAGTTTTAGAAATTGTCAAAGTTCAAAAAGATTGGGCGCAAAGGCGTCAAAAAGCTAAAGAAATTAAACGTAAAATTAAAGATATTAAGCAGCAAAATCAACTATCGCTAGCAACTGCTGTCGCTAATGCTCAAGATATCGATTATGTAGAATATGAGCAGCTATTAGTAAAGCATTCCCTAACTGATGGAGAACGCAACCAAATCAATAAATATCTTCTCAGACAAAGGTATGGTGTAGAAGTTACTCCTTGGCTGAAATTGCAGGATGACCACGGATATTATTGTCAACTGTTAATTCATTATTATCTAACTCACGAAAGCGAGTATTTTCACGTCAGAGATGAGCAAGAATGGCATCAGCAATTGTCTTGGGGTGAAGGGAAAGTTTTTCTACCAGATTTAAAAACTTACACGCTGAAAGTTGAGGCGATGAGAGCCTTGGGAATGCTTCAGTTTCTCGAAGCAGAACGAGAATTTAGCGAGAGTCATACAGATTTGATATTGCTTAAAAATGTTGTTTTTCAGCATAGTAAGCATATTAAAAGAGCGCTTGGTATTAATTTAGTCGGGGAGAAAGAGCAGGTTTCGGCAATAAAAATACTCAGCCGACTGTTAAATTTGTTGGGCTTGAAACTAAAGCGGGTAAATGAGGTTTATCAAATCGACCTAGAAACGCTTGATGATGGTAGGGAGAGAATATTTGCAGTTTGGCATCAACGGGATGAGTTGATGTTGGCTCATGTTAAGAGTGTTGGCTATGAGTTACCTGATTATTCTTCAGACTGGAAGCTTGAAATTATCCAAACCAAGCCTTATGCCGCAGTGGTCAATATCCTACCCTAATATCTAGTAATGATGCTGTCATACTTCTAAAATGCAGTATTTAGATCATTTTTAGGACTTACGCAAAACCACACGCTGTAGGGGCAATTCATGAATTGCCCCTACCAGAAAATAAGGGTTTCGGCTATTGTTTGCGTAAGTCCTGATTTTGTTTAACGAACCGCAGAGGCGCAGAGGGCACGGAGAAATCAGAGTTTGAGAGATATTTTGCGTAAGTCCTAAATTCGTAGCGAATTCTCTGCGTCCCTCTGCGTTTACCTCACAGTAACAGCTTAAAATAATTCGTAATTCGTAATTAAGTTTTGTGACGGGGATTTCAATTAGGCGTTCAATTCGTGCTGCCTGTCTTGCTGGGGAATTAAACCCCCAAACTTTCTTAAATAAAATGCAAAACTTTATCCTGTCTCTAGCTTCCCTCTCCAATATATCGGAGAGGGATTGAGGGTGAGGTAAGCCAGGGACATAAATTGTATGTTATTTAATTCTTATTCCTTACCACTCAAAACTATATATTTTCCCCCATTAGCATCATAGATTAATTTTATTACTGGGATAATAATTAAATTAAAATAAAACTTGTTCAGTATTTTTACCTTTCATTGCGGAAACCAGAAAGCTTAAACTGTAGCAGAAGTATTAGCCAAAACTATTGAAGCTAAGAGACAATGAGCGAAATTAGCCCCAGACGAATTGTAATTGGGGATGTGCATGGCCACTATGAAGGTTTGATGACATTGTTGGAGGCGATCGCCCCCACCTCAGAGGATCAAGTCTATTTTCTGGGAGACTTAATTGATCGTGGGCCTCATAGCGCACAAGTAGTTAATTTTGTCAAGCGAAATAACTACCCATGTTTGCTGGGAAATCATGAGCAGATGTTATTAAACATTCTGACCAATGAAAGAACCTCCTCCCCGACGATGCAAGCATGGCTGTATGGTGGAGGGCAAGCTACCGTAGCCAGTTATCACCAGGCCACAATCCCCGACGACCATCTGGATTGGTTCAAGAGTTTGCCTACATATCTCGACTTGGGGGATATTTGGTTAGCTCATGCTGGTGTTGACCCTTCCAAGTCGGTCACAGAACAAACTGCCGATGAACTCTGTTGGATACGAGAGGAATTTCATAGTATTGAAAAACCCTACTTCCCAGATAAGCAAATTATCATCGGTCACACCATTACTTTTACTCTGCCGGGTGTTTCTCCTGGTAAACTGGCACAAGGACAGGGATGGCTAGACATAGATACTGGTGCTTATCATCCCAAAAGTGGCTGGTTGACTGGATTGGATGTGACGAATAACTTAGTTTATCAAGTTAACATTTTTAAAAATTATCTCCGTGTCCTGCCCTTAGAAGATGTAGTGATCAGAGTTGATCCAGCCAAAATCAAGGTCGATCGCCGCAATCAGAATTGAGCAATATTTGAGATGAGGGGGAGTGGGGAGTGGGGAGTGGGGAGTGGGGAGATGAGGGAGATGAGGGAGAAATGACTCTTGAGTAATGGCCAATGCCCTCAAGACTTCGCTAATGATCGAATATTAGCTTTATAACTAGCTTTATCCAAGCCATAATTTCCATTACTAGGTTGAGAGTCAATTGCAAGTCTGAGGGCATGAATGCGATCGCTCGTTCCGGGGTGCGTACTCAAAAATGTCGGCGCAGAACCACCCTTTTTCAGCAGCTTTTGCATAAAGGAAACCATTGCAGACTGAGCATAACCAGTACGTGTTAAAGTTCTTAATCCTCTTTGATCGGCTTCAAATTCATTTTTACGACTGCGTGGCAAGTCTCGCGCTAACTGTACACCAATTTGCACCGCCGTACTCCGGTCTAAGCCAGCAGCTGTTAATAGGCCACTTTCCAGCGCTTTTTGCTGCATCTGTTTGACTACGTGTTTCCCGCCAATGTGACCAATTTCATGGGCGAGTACACTTGCTAATTGCGCTTCATTGTCTGCGGTTTTCAGCAAACCCGTGTGGACATATACATAGCCGCCCAAGGTAGCAAAAGCATTAATAGTGTCATCCTGAACTACTTGGAAGGTATAGGGGAGATCGGGGCGATCGCTATTAGCTGCTAAACGCCGACCAACTTGGGTTACATAGCGATTAACTTCGGGATTGCGGTTAAGCCGGACTTGACTGCCGACTAATTCCTGATTAATCTGCTTACCAAGATCAACTTCTTGGTTAGGGGATATATTAGAAAGCTGAAATGCCTGAAATCCTTGGAGTAGAAGAGGCAAAAAGTCTAAAGTTCTTCCCGGCAAGGGTGTACTCAGACACAGACTCAGGGCGACTACCACCGAAATTAAAGGATAAAACCAGCGACGCGGCCACATACGGGAATTTGCCACAAAACCTTTCCAATTCAACATAATCTGCACTGAAGATAATTTTCGGAGAACATAAAATGATGGAACAAATTATGAGACGGTTTTAGATCATTCTAAGTTGCATTCTTAACTCAAGACCAAAGGGATTGTTATACAGCCAATGCTTACGCAAATCTACTGAATTGTGTGAGGCTAGGGATTCACTCTAGGGATAGGCTTAAACACTAGATTTTACCTTCTGGATGCGTCAGTCTTAACAGCCAAAAGTTTGAGAGTCATCTGTCGCCACTCCGAACTTACGAACTCGTGATAAACTGTCGCATAACCGCAACTCCTAGCCGCTTTGAGTTATTACCAAATAGGTAAAATTGCTATTCCCATCGAAAACTTTCTTGCTACAATCAATTACTTCGCTATTACCTCGGAAAATTTTTTATGGCTATTTTAGATTCAAAAGGTCGTTTGTTCGGCAAAATCAACCTCCTAGATTTAGGTGCTGCACTGGTAACTCTGCTAGTTATATTTGTGATCTTGTCTACTATCTTGTCTAGCTTGGGTCTTGCCCAAGTCGGTGAGAAAATAGTACCCATAGAAGTAGACTTAGTAGTTCGTGGTTTGAATGTACGTGATCCTGAGCAATTATTTAACAATGGCTTAAAAAAAGGCGGGAAAACTGATGTAATTATCCGCAATCAACCCTATGGAGAGATTGGGATTAAATCTATTCAACAGCTACCTAGAACAGTCAATGTTTTCCAACCTGATGGCAGTGTTAAAGAATTGCCAGATCCAAAGACCAACAATTTTAGTACAGATATGATTTTAACCTTAGAAGGTAAAGCCAAACGCACTGAAAGCGGACTAGTTTTAGGTAGCAGTAAAGTGAAAATTGGTATGCCATTTGAGTTAGAAGGCTTTAACTACAACTTCAATGCAACTGTTATTGATATCAGATTCGAGAAATAGCATTGACTCATCCCCCGGCTTCAAGCCGGGGGGAAATCGAAGTCATTAGTCATTAGTCATTAGTCATTAGTCATTAGTCATTAGTCATTAGTCATTAGTCATTAGTCATTAGTCATTAGTCATTAGTACCGTTGAGTATTTTTTATTTGTCAGTCCCTTATTTCCCAATACGGTTCGGTTAAGGTTATAACTACTAGGACTTACGCATTGACAAGAAATACCAAATATGCATAAGGTTAAAAACCACATCTTTCGTAAGGGCACAGCATTGCTGTGCCCCTACAGCATGGTCTATTTACGATCACAGGATAATTAATAAAAGCCTGAAACAACCTATTTTAGCTAGTGCATATTATGATGCATTTGTACACTGCGTAAGTCCTAACTACTTAGGAGCTTTCGCTTCAAACATTAAATACGTCCCTCCTAACCCTTCTACAATTGTGCGTGTATTGGCAATCATCATTTTCTGATAAGTGTCCCCTTCGCTTCCTGGTTCACCAAGTCCCTCAGCATACAACTTCCTCTCAGAAATTTTCACTTCAGCAACTCTTGCTAGAGATTGAAGCAAATTAGGGTTAATTGTCGCCTCAGTAAAAATTGTTGACACTTTAGCCCGTTTAATATTTGTCACCAAATTTGTCACTTGTGCAGCCGTGAGGTTTTTGTCAGTACTAATACCTTGCAATCCCCCTGCTAATGAAAGACCGTATGCTTTGGCGTAATAGCTCAGTGCATCAGAGGTTGTAACTAATTTGCGTTCTTTGGCAGGAATACTGGCAATTCTTGACTTAATCCAGCGATCTAGTTGAGTGAGTTCATTTTTGATTTTTTTGGTATTGCTGGTATAAACTTCTGCATCACTAGATTCTAATTTTCTCAGGTTACTATTAATTACCTCCACCATTCTGATCGCATTTTTGGTATTGTGCCAAAGATGAGGATCGGTTACATTCTTGCCGCCTTTCTGAAATTTTTGTGGCTTAGACACCGCAAGTTGTCCGACGGCTATTTTTGGTGCAGTGTTTTTAGTCGCTTTAATTAATTTGATCAGATTTGGTTCAAAGTTGTAACCAGTATAAAGAATAAGATTAGCTTGTTCAATGGCTTTACGATCTTCCGGTTTTGGTTTATAAAATTGGGGGTCGGCTGTAGGGGAAATTAAGCAGGTAAGGTTAACTGTATTCCCGGCAACCTGTCTGGTTAAGTCACATAGTACGCTTGTAGTCGCTACGACTTGGGGAAGATTCTCATTTACCTGGGTGGTAGTCTGAGTGAATGCGGTTCTTGCAGCTTGATTTCCACACCCAACAAATCCAATCGTTAAGGCAACAAGAATAGCTCGGAAGGAATTATTTGATGGTAATTTTTTTGACATCCTCAACTCCTACTGGATGTATTGAAAAAATAATCATTATCAGTAACGGATTAGTGAAATAGCAGGGCGAAGCCTTCGGCTGGGAAAAGTCTAAAAGTTAAGGGAAGAGGAATTAATAGACTCTCTCCTTTCCCACTTTCCCCAGCCTACATCCAGCAATTTTTGCTTAGTGAACCACTAGTACCGCAACTCTTGGAGACGCTACGCGAACGCGTAATTCGTAATTCGTAATTCGTAATTCGTAATTACGTTTTAGCAAGGGTTTCAGAGATTAGAAATGGGTGGCTTATTTACGCCGTGCTGTACTAGTGAGATTTTTGCAGGCAAAATGTTAGTTAACTTCACGCGACAGACTCGAAAACTGGTAGAGGTAGAAGCACAATAATAAAGGCGATGCTGGGGAGCCTCCGATAAGGAGTGTAGTGTAGTTCTGTCATCGTCTGTTGAAGGGGCTATGCCATTGTGCTTATATGCCACAAAAGTCGCAACTTAACTAGGATTATCAGGTTAGGGAGTGGAACGTAGCCATGCTGGGGCTTATTGAGCATACGGGTTGATTTCGCAAACCTAGTCGTGAATCTAAGGCAATTGTAGCTGTGGTTTTGCTAGGTGTGGGCATATAGTTGTTACAGAATTGGCGAATTGGCGATTTTTTAGCCATCAGCCTTTGTTACACTAATTTTCATCTAAGCTGTTGCGTATTTAATTTGTATATTGGACGCGCTCATGTTGCCCGCACTACAATATTTTTGGGTTTTCGTGTTATACAATTTAGCTGCACATCAACTTAACTGCTCTATATTGCCATAATCTCGGCTGTACATTGTGCCATAATTTTTATCCTTTAGTTTCTTCATCATTAAATAAGAGCCAAGTCAAGTATATAAAACAATTCCTCAAAGCTGATATTGGTGAAGATAAACAATGGTAATTTTAGTTATCCTCGTTAACACCCTGATTTCGCTGATACTACTCTATGTGGCTTGGCGGGTGTGGCAACTCAAGCAGCAGCTAGCATACATAGCAGATAGGTTAACCGTCTATGAAAGTTGTACCCACGCAGCACTGAATAAAGCACCCGAAAATATTTATCTCAGCCAGGAAAATATTTATAACTTACGGCAGAAAAATCAAGCGCTACAAATGCAAATCCAACAAGTCCGGCAAATTATCAGTCTACTTTTGCTAGGACGGCAAATCTGGCAGCGTTATTTTCGGAGGCTAGAGTTAATATCTGGGAAAAGAACTGTTGCAAAATGATTTATAAGAAGAATTCAGAACTCAGGAGTCAGAATTCAGTATGAATGCTGTACGAGTGGGTGATGAATATTTGTTAAAACCTCGCCCCTAGCGATGCCGTGAGCGTGGCCGAAGGTTGGGCGAAAAAAATAAAAATATTCTCGCCTTAAAACTCTATCCCTTTATGGGTAGAGTATTTACCAATTCTGAATTCTGAGTCCTATTTTATGTCAGGTTCATGAACATTTATAATTAGGGCTGATGCGAGGACACTGGGATGTGGTGACACAAACAGAAGTCTAAGCGCCAATTTGGGACTTAGAAGCCCGTCATAAGACTTACCGGAGGCATAAAAACTTTGACAAACACGGGGAGTTTTGAATTATAAGTAATTAATGTTTTTAATATTTAATGAATAAAAGCAACATTTATGGCTGATATTTTGTCACGATAAGTAGGTGGGTGGGAAAATTTATAAGTATGTCATTGCGAGTGAAACGGAGTGTAACGAAGCAATCACAAGGACTTTGGCGGTTTTACATTTTGTTACATAGTTAGGTTAATTTGTGCCTACCTACTTAGATTAACTGAATAAAATCAGTGGAGTCTTACAAGGGGAGAAAACCCACCTAAAATGGGTGTAAGGAGAGAAACAACAAGATGTCTAATAACCGTTCTGGAGTATTTATTGGCGGTTTTATGCTGGGAGCTACCATCGGTGCTTTGACTGGTTTGCTCGTGGCTCCGCGCACAGGGCGCGAAACGCGTAAAATTTTGAAAAAATCTGCCAATGCTATCCCAGAATTGGCAGAAGATTTATCAACTAGTGTGCAAATCCAGGCAGATCGTCTCTCTGCGATCGCACTACGAAATTGGGATGAGACTTTAGATAGATTACAGGAAGCGATCGCAGCAGGTGTAGATGCCAGTCAGCGAGAAAGCCAAGTCTTAAATCGGCAAACATCTGTTGAAGACTCAGATTCTCTTCGCCAGGAATTAGAACGCTCATAAATGACACAACCGTGATTGAACCCCTGTTTTGGTTGGGACTTTCGTTACTTTTAGTCGCCACAAGTTTAACTGCGGTTTTAGTGGCGGCAATACCTGCTTTGCAGGAGTTAGCACGCGCAGCTCGCAGTGCAGAAAAGCTATTTGATACCCTCTCACGCGAGTTACCACCCACTCTAGAAGCTATCCGCGTGACTGGTTTGGAAATCGCTGACTTAACTGATGATGTCAGTGAAGGTGTAAAAAGTGCCAGTCAAGTCGTGAAACAAGTTGATCAAAGTCTTGATAGTGCAAGAATTCAAGCTCAAAATCTGCAAGTAGGTACACGCAGCATCTTTATTGGCGCGAAAGCTGCTTGGAGAAACTTCACACGTCAAAAACCCGCGAGGCGAATAAGCGATCGCTTGCCCAGCAATGAAAAACCACCACTAACGTTGCGAGAACGAGAAGTGCTGAGGCAAGAAAATCACCGGATCAAAGCAGAAGTATACCGCGTTAATGACGGTTACAACGACGCCGCTAGCTGGGAAAACAATTTCGATGAGGAAGATTGACCAATTTTAGTTTTTCGCCGCTTATTTTTATCTTTGGGTGCAAATTGATTGAATAAAGCTGCTTTAATTTGACCGTAAATTGTTGCTGTTGCTTCTGTTATGTGGTAGATACGAATATCTTATAAAAATTCTGTCAAGCGAGCCAGATTATTTTCCTTGCGTTGGGATTTTTCCATCATGAATGTCAGTTCACCCTGCACAATTACGCAAGTAGCAATGTTATTTTCTCCAACTTCATTCACGTGACGGATAACATTTGGTTCGCCTAAAATAATGGCACTACAATGATTTGTATCAAATAAATACATTATTCAAATAGATTTTCGTCATCAAATTTCGCTTGACCACGGGTAGCATATACTGCTTGAAGGCATTCTTCAAAGTCGTCACCTTCCCAAGTACCAGCGTGTCGAAGAATGGAGCGTCCCGAAGCAGGACGGTATGTAAGTTGGTCTTGATCGCTAGAAGTTTCTGTAGAATCCCTTAAAGGGATAGGTTCAAGCTTACCTCGTTCCAACTCCTTTTTTGTATAGTTAACCTTAATAGAACGTATCAAACCGAGTACTTCTGTTAGCAACTCCGGCGGTAAAGTTTCTATTTCTTGGATTAATAATTCTTTGTTAGTCATCTCTCACCTCTAATCATTCCCCTTTTATTGTATGGGGAACTCCGCTATGGCTTAGTCAATTTTGAGTTGGTGAACTACTCCGCCGTAAGACGGACGGGGCTTCCCAATTCATCGGGAACAGCCTCCAGTACTTCGTAGTACTAGAAAGTCTAACATTCCCTCCAAGGGCAGGAGTCCTGGTTCCCAAGACCCAAATCTTTCTCTTGCGACACTTACCTATACAGCTTGGTTTTCGCTTACGGCATTGGTGGTCAAGACCCAACTATCCTATCAGAAAATTTTGGCGCTTCGTCATACATAAGCGTATTTGTTATTGCTGATACAAAAAAACAATACTGGATGCAATCCTCAACCCCCGCTCACAATACCTACCATTAGAGTACATTGAAGCTGGGGACTTGCGCGACACGTTAAAAACTTTGACGATAATGATAGGAGGTAAGCGTCGTTCGCCTCCTACCTCTCTCCCCAGCCACGATTATCATTTTTATTAAGGATATTTTGAGTATTTTAACTCATTGACAAAATAGACTTTATTCCCGAATCTCCACTCTCCACTCCCCACTCCCAACTCCCAACTCCCAACTCCCCACTCCCCAAAAACCCTTTGCTTTGATCCCTTAGATTAGAGTAAAGTAAACAAGTGTAAAGAACTATCACTTTTCCAGTACTCTTTTAAAACAACTTGTTTACTTTTACCGTTGATATTTGTATAAAAACGTCCATGCAATCTTGTTTTTGGCGACGAATTCTGTTATCTATTGCAGTATTTTTCCTGGCTGGGTCAATTTGGGTGATGCATTCTCCCCCAGCACTGGCTTATGACAATCCCGATTTACTCCCTAACACCTTTACCCCAGTTGTAGACTTAGCAAAATCTCTTCCTGTGCTGCAAGAAGAAAAGCTTGTCAAAGAATTAGAGCAGTTTGAAGCCGATACGGGCTGGAAACTGCGAGTATTGACTCAGTATGACCGCACCCCAGGTCGGGCAGTCATCAAATATTGGGGTTTGGATGACAAAAGCATTCTATTAGTTGCTGATTCTCGTGGCGGTAACATCCTCAGTTTTAGCGTCGGCGATGCTGTTTATGAACTTTTACCCCGGACGTTCTGGATAGAACTGCAAACCCGCTTCGGTAATTTGTTCTTTGTCCGCGAACAAGGCGAAGACCAAGCCATTCTGCAAGCCTTAGAATCGGTTAAAGGCTGTTTGCTCAAGGGTGGTTGCAATGTTGTCCCCGGACTGCCACGAGAGCAATGGATTCTCACCTTGATTTCCTCAGTTATTGGTGGGGTGATTTGTGGGTTTGCAGCTCAACCCCGCGATAAAGGACAAGTTTTCGCTTGGCAATGGGCTTTAATATTCTCACCTTTGTGGGGAATCTTATTTATTGCCTTTGGTATTGGCCCAGTAGTGACACGTACAAGCGACTGGGTACCTCTAGTTCGCAATATCTCTGGGTTTCTCATCGGCGTCTTGGTTGCCTACTTATCTCCTATTTTCAGTCGGCCTTCTTCCAGTAATGAGTTATGAGTGTCGAAGATTTGAGCTGCGGCTTGGGCCGCTCAAACTTCTCGCTGAGTTATGAGTTAATTCAAAACTTATAACTCTTAACTCCTAACTCCTAACTCTCTGAAGCTGATAAGCTGAAATCTAATATTTGAAAAGCTCAACAAAAATGGAATGGCACGTAACTGATGCTCAAAGTTTAGCAATTATTGATAGCGAAATTGAGGCTCATGTATTTTCACCCGCAGAGTATGAGATTGTCCGTCGGGTAATCTACGCCACGGCTGACTTTGAGTATAAGTCTTTGATTCGCTTTTCTGAGCGTGCCTTGCAAGCTGGAGCAGCAGCGCTAGCCGCGCGTACTACGATTGTGGTAGATGTGCCGATGGTACAAGTAGGTATTGCCTACGAGATTCAAAACACCTTTGCCAATCCGGTATATTGCAGTATGGAAGCTCTGACACGCCCTCAAAAAGAAAAAACTCGCGCCGCATGGGGAATAGAAACCTTAGCAAAGCGTTATCCAGAGGGCATTTTTGTGGTGGGTCAAGCCCAAACAGCACTAACAGCACTGGTGGATTTAATTGAAGCTGAGGAAATTAGACCTGCTTTGATAATTGCAACTCCAGTGGGATTTGTAAATGTTGATGAAGCGAAGGAGCGCTTACGAGATTCTTTAGTGCCTCACATTATAATTGACAGTCGCAAAGGTAATGCAGTTGTAGCAGCTGCGATCGTTGATGGATTGGTAGACTTGGCATGGCAAGCCTATGGACAAGATGGAAATCGGGGGAGTTAGAAAAGTCGGCTTGATCGTACCTTTTATGCCAAATACTATTTAAAAGTATTGAATATCCTGATATTTTTGTTAAGTAGTGCCGAGAAAGGAGCCTTTTCTTGTGGTAATTCAAGGTTTCAGTTTAAAAGCATATCTGGCAATTCCCGTGGTATTAAGTCTTTTGGCTGGGGGAGAATGGATAAAAGTACATTTTGAAAACGCCCGTCAGGTATCCACTAGCAGCCGCGGGCTAATCAGCACTAATGGGACTCCGAAAACATACTATGTTAGTGGTGCTGGAAACGACAAAAATAGTGGAGTTTCTTCTTCATCCGCCTTTCGGACAATTCAAAAGGCGGCAGATATGACTAACCCTGGCGACACAGTATTGATTATGAACGGAGTATACACAAATTTACCCAAAGCTGGGAGTGTAGTAAATATTAAACGTTCTGGAACTGCCAAAGCATGGATTAGGTATAAAGCATATCCTGGGCATTTCCCAAAAATTCAGCACAATACATGGCACGGTATCCTGATTGCAAATGGAGCTTCATATATCGAAATAAATGGGCTAGAGGTAATTGGGAACAATGCCAATGTAACCCTTGATTATGCGATGAGTCAGAAGACTAACAAACAAAACCCACTGACAAGCGGAAACTGCATAAGCATTGATGGACGAACCAATGGTCATGTTCATCACATCCGTATTCTGAACAACAAAGTGCATGACTGTGGAGGAGCAGGTATTACAGTAATCGAGGCTGATTATGTGAAGGTGGATAATAACACTGTGTTCAATAATGCCTGGTACTCAGTTTATGGTAATAGTGGTATTTCGATGTTGAACAATTGGAATTCTGACAACAACCGGGGGTACAAGATGTTTGTAACTAACAACAAGAGCTACAACAATCGCATGTACATCCCTTGGATTGCAGTGGGAAGGATCACAGACGGTAATGGCATTATTATCGATAGTTCCAGAAATGATCATAACCCCAACTTGGCTGCATATACAGGAGGTACTTTAGTTAAAAACAATCTGACATTTAATAATGGTGGTTCAGGTATTCATGCATTTTTAAGTGAGCATGTTGATATTGTAAATAACACTGCTGTTTTAAATAATCAGAGTCCAGAAATTAAAGGCGCGCAAATATATGCTCATACGTCATCTGATGTCAAAATTTTAAATAATATTCTCTATGCTTTTCCGGGCAAGGATATTAATATTAACATTAGAAATCAAAACGTTATTTATGATTATAATATCTACATTAATAGTTCTAAGATAAGTGTTAAGGGTCCTCACGATATTGTTGCAGACTCAGAGTTTTTAAGTAAGCATCCCACTCTAGAAAAAATATCTGGAGATTGGAAATCGCGGCTAGATAAACAAAATCCGCCAAGGCAGACTTATGTAGAGTCTAAGTCGGCAGGTTTTGTTTGTGGGACAGTGACTTATCGTTTGGAAGGGAAACTCATCAAAGTGGGATGTTCTCGTTAGCAAGAAGGTAGGAAGTATAGGGTAGGAAAGAGAAGCCCATACGGGAGCATCTCACTTTCTTAAAAAGCCTTGTAAAACCTCACCCCAACCCTCTCCGTGAGTTCGGAGAGGGAGCAAGAATCTTTTTTCTCATCTGGTGTATTTGCTTTCACTGAGATGCTCCCAGCCCATACTGATTACATCCTCCTGTCTGCTTCACTTATTCTTCAATCCTCTACTGTACGACGCCGCCGACGCGACTTTTGTTGTTGGTCTTCACGCAAGCGGCGACCGATTTCGTTAAAGAAATCCCGCCGCAGATAAGGATAGTCGCTGACCCAGAGGTTACGATTGGGAAAGTATATATCGCTGAATTCTTCAATACTGCTCAAATCTGCGCGATTTGACATCACTACCATTTCTGCAATTTGGCCGCGAGTAATAACTTTGTGAGCAGAACGTAATGGTGCTACAAATTCAATACTAAATCCTGTGTCATCACCAACCTCTAAATTTATCTGTTTTTCTCGGTTTTCTATAATCACCAATTCGCCCTTGTTGTTGACTGTTTCGGTTTTACCCATCAACTGGTCTGTAATCCACCAATCTAGCACTCGACCACGGAAAAAGCCGCCGTACTTATAACGGCGGCATTGCAAATTCCGCATACTTGCTTGAAACACTGGATACCACAGCCAAAAAAAAGCGCTAACTACCCCTAGCACAAATACTATTGAAGCAAACTCAAGTTTGAAAACGAATGTCGCAAGCAAAATAGCAACTACGGCAACTACAGAAATTAACAGCCGTTGCAAAAAATTTGAGAATTTCCCCCAGTAGTACTTGTACTGCAAACCAGTGGCAATTAGAGGGACAACTTGTTCAAATTTCTGGCGAGTCAGTGGTACTAACATGAGTGCTGAGTGATGAATGCTGAAGAATTGGTTTAAAGTATCTTTTCTAATCCATATACTAACGACTTTAGCGCTAAGACTTTGCGAATCGCTAATAGCACTCCTGGCATATAACAAGCGCGATCGCTGGTATCATGTCGTAAAGTATAAATCTGTCCCGGTGCGCCAAAAATAACTTCCTGATGGGCAATCAATCCCGGCAAGCGAATGCTATGAATTCTAATCCCTTCCTCTGCTATACTGCCTCTGGCTCCTGGTAATTTCTCCGTTTCTTTTACAAGAGCCGGGTTAAAAGTTTTACCCAATTCTCCTAATAACTGCGCCGTTTGAATGGCAGTACCACTGGGGGCATCAGCTTTTTGGTTGTGATGGAGTTCGATAATTTCCACATGGTCAAAATATTTGGAGGCGATGATTGCGGCTTGTTGCAACAGCACCATCCCAATGGAGAAGTTAGGAATAATTAGACAACCAGTGCTAGCTTTGTCGGCAAAGTCTGCCAAGTCTTGAATTTGTTCTGGACTTAACCCAGTGGTGCCGACTACAGGACGAATACCATAGGCGATCGCACTACGAATATTGTCATAAACTGAATCAGGATGCGTAAAGTCTACAATCACCCCTGGAGGAGACTTTCTATCGCCAGCCACATACCCCAACATCGGCTCTAATTGATTGGTAATTGGCACTTCCAGGGGTTCGCTTAAACCCGCCAACTCTCCAGCGTCTTTATCTTGATGTTCAGGACTGTGGTCAATTGCACCCACTAGGTTTAAGTCAGGTGCTTGCGCCACCGCCTTAATCACCTCACGTCCCATTTTACCAGCAGCACCGTTGACAATAACCGGGATAGGAGCTTGATTCGTCATAGGTCGAGAAATACTTTTTGAGTGAATAAGGGAATTGTAAAGACTTTGGTGATTTACTGGCTAGACTCCTTCTATCTTTTGGTAAAAAAATTGACCGCACTAAATTTTATTTTGGCAAGGTATTAATTCATCGAAGCTTTAAACTAATTAAATATTTATACCAGTAAGATAGGTTTAACTCACCTAAATCAATGTAAAAAAAAGATGTGAATCCTTGTAGGGATTTAATTAATTTTTAACAAAAATTACAGGTATTTTTCATTTGATCAAGAAACCAAGGAGGCAGAAGAAAAACTGCTCTCTACTTCCGGCTGCGACCGAAATTAGCAAGAGTTTAAGACCCTTACTGTTGCCTAATCTGTAGGAAGCTTACGCAACAGTAGTTCCAAATCAAAATAGGTCGAATTATATAACTGATTTGCTCCAATTAAGCCTCCTGCCTGCTTCAATCACTTAATTTACATTCAATAAACCTAATATATGCCAAATCAGCTTGGTTCTCTTTTTTCTATCGCCCCCAGTGATGTGAAATTTCTGCGTCGGCAGGTGAATGCTGCCAACATCAAAATTATTCGTTACGACCAAAATGGTCAGCCGATCTACGGATACGTAGATATTAACAATATTGTTCGCGAGCTAGGTCTATTGGGTACATTCAACCCCCTTGACTCTTCCATCTATGTGAATGCCCCCATCCGCGTGCGGAGTGTCCTTGATCCGTTGGGTACTCGAACAATCAGCGGCGTTTTCAACAATCTTAATCCTGGTAGATATACCTGGGGTTCGACTAATGAACCCTTCCTGAACCTTACCAAGGCAAATTACTCTAACTACCTTGGGCAAAACATCAATAACCCCGCTTTCAACCCTGGGAGATTTGGCCCCGGTACAATTGGGTTCCAAGATTCTTACCAGACTGTAGCTAACGGTCTGACCATCAGCAACGATATTGCCAACAGTTCGGCGCTCTATGCCAACCCGTTCAAGACGGTGGTTGACTACACGCCACGGATGATTTCTCAAACGATTTCATCCCAGACTGCCCTGAATCGCCTCGGTATCGCCACCGATATCGATAATTCTCTCGGTACTAGTTTACCCTTCATTCGCAGCCAAAGGAGCGATCGCAGTAGTAATCAATCTAAATCGGGTTACAGTGGCGTGTTTGTGCTGTTTGGCCAGTACTTAGACCACGGTCTTGATTTCATTGAAAAAGGCGGCAATATCGGTGCTGATGGCAAGAGTGCCAAGATCGTTATCCCCCTGAGTCCGAACGATCCGCTCTACAACCCTGCCCAGGGTGTTACATCGATGACGATCTCACGAGCTACGGTTTCCAACCCGCTCGGTGCTGGTGCTGATGGCAAATTCGGCACTGTTGACGACATTAATCCGGGGGCTGATGGCAAGTACGGCACTGCTGACGATAAACTCGGTCCAGTTAATCCCATCTATTTAGATCGCACCTCTCCCTACACTGACTTAGGACAAGCCTACGGTTCCGACCAGCAGATCACGCAACTACTGCGTCAGTGGGTAGAAGACGCCAACAATCCGGGGCACTATATTCCCGGTGCAAATTTACTGACTGGCAACACCCTGGCGCAGTCTTGGAACTTTGTTCAGGCGGACGGCACCTCTACAATGACCAAAGAGACTCTACCCACCCTGAAGGAACTGCGGGTACAACTGCTAGCGACTGGGCGCGATGACTTGACATGGGAAGATATTCAGAACTACCGGGTGCGCGATGACCAGGGTCATGTCCTAGATGCTGATCCGAATCAAGCCGGAATTCAGACCATTAGTACAAATCAGGCCGTCCTTCTAGATATGAACCCGCATTTCGATGCTGCCCATATCTACCAGAACGGGACAACGAAGGACACTACAGGTATCCTGGCGGGAGTTGAGTTAAGCACAACCCTGGATCAAACAGGGCTACCAACGACGATTACAGTCAATGGCACAGCTTACAACTTCTCGAACTACATCAACCCTAACAGTTTCTCCATCCAACCGAATCTGAGTGCTGCTGATCAGGCGATCGCTAACGAGTTACTATTACGGTCTGTAGGGGATCACTATGTTGCCGGTGACGGGCGACTCAATGAAAACTTTGGTTTGACGACCCTACACCATGTATTCCATGAGAATCATGTCTTTCAACTTAATAGCTTGGAATCGGCGATCCTGAAGCAGCAGAGTCAAGACTCCAACAAGACCTATGCTCATGACTGGCAGGTGGCTGTAAATGTACGGATGGGCGCTCAATTATCGTCAGGGGTAAGCATTGTTAACAGTCATTACGAAGATGCTCAGGGCAATTACGTCACAACCAATGGTGCCATCTCCTGGAATCAAGATAAGTTGTTTGAAGCAGCGCGATTCATTAACCAGACGGAGTACCAACACATCGTCTTCGAGTATGCCCGATTTGTCTCACCAGATATCCCGAAATTCCGCACCTACAACCCCAACATCAACGCTGACATCACACTCGACTATTCCCAAGCAGCCTTCCGTTTTGGTCACTCCCAATTACGGGAAACTATCGACTATCTCGATCCCAATGGCAGCCTAACTGCCGATGTCCAAAAGTTTGCCCTCAAAGCAGCATTCTTGAACCCAAATGCCTTTTCTCAGGTTGGGCCTGGATCTGTTGCCTTGGGTATGGCCCGTCAGGTGGGGAATGAAACCGACGAGTTTGTTACCCCTGCATTGCAACAAACCTTACTTGGACAAGCATTGGATCTAGCTGCGATCAATATTGCTCGTGGTCGTGACTTAGGATTAACTACCCTGAATGATGCCCGTAAACAGCTACACGATGCGCTAGTGGCTGAACGAGCAGCCTCGCCTGCTGGTGGTTTGAAGGCAGAGTATTTCGACAACAAAGACTTCACCAATCTAAGACTTACCCGCACTGATGCTGCTGTTAACTTTAATTGGGGGTCGAGTTCACCAGATGCGAGTATGGGATCTGATACTTTCTCTGTGCGTTGGACAGGACAAGTCAAAGCCGAGTACACCGAAAGCTACACTTTCTATACCAATGCTGATGATGGTATACGGCTGTGGGTGAATGGACAATTATTAATTGACAACTCCACGGATCAGCTACCAACTAAACAGTCTGGCAGCATTTCCCTGGAAGCTGGACAGAAGTACGACATTAAACTAGAGTACTACGACAGTACGGGACATGCCAGCGCTAAACTTTCTTGGTCAAGCGCTCACCAGACAAAGCAAATTATTCCTAGTTCGCAACTTTACAGTACTACATCATCCTATCCCGAACTACATGGCTCTCTGAAAGTAGAGGATCTCAATCCCTACACCAGTTGGAAGGATTTTGGTAGCCACATGATTCACCCAGAATCCCTGGTGGATTTCATTGCCGCCTATTCTTTTGATGGTGATTTGTCGAAAGCTCAGGCGATCGCGGGGCTGGATAAAGGCACAATCCTACAGGGTACTGCTGCTGCTCAAGGTTTTACCAAGGTACAAGCGACCAATTTCCTCAACGGGGACGACCAAGGCTTCAACAAGATTGACCTGTGGATCGGCGGTTTGGCTGAAACGCATGTATCTGGCGGGGTTCTGGGGACTACATTCAATACGATCTTTGCCGATCAGTTAGAGCGACTTCAAGATGGCGATCGCCTCTACTACCTCAACCGCCTCGACTCAAACTTTCAAGAGGCCATAGGACTATTGACCCAGATTGAATCAGAACAGTTCAAAGATATGATTGAGCGCACCACAGGGGCACGTCACCTCCAAGGCGATGTCTTTGAATATGTTGACAATCATATCGAACTCGGTGAAACTGCTGTATCTGATCCGAAAAACGAACATAAGTATGGTGGTTTGGCAGCAGTGAAGCAGCAAGGACTTGGTGTCCAAAGTACTAAGGGTGTTAGCACAGCTAAGAATGGCACAATTGTTACTTTTGATGGTCGACAATATGTACTCGATGTACGTCCAGACTCAGGTAGTACTCCCAGTGGTAGTTCGGCAAAGGGGTTCAACTCCGACGAGGTAATTGGGGGAACCAACAACAACGATTACATTTTTACGGGTAATGGCGATAACACTGCCTACGGCGAAGCTGGTGATGACATAATTGATGGTGGCGATCGCGCCGAGTTCCTCTACGGCGGTACAGGTAACGACACTATTTTTGGTCGTAGCGGCGATGACTTTATCGATGGTGGAACCGGAAACGACTACCTCTCTGGTGATGACGGTGCTGACCAGATTATCGGCGGTGATGGCAATGATGTTATCTATGGTGGCAATGGCGATGATCAAGTCTTTGCTGGCGCTGGTAATGACTATATCGATGCAGGCACTGGTAGTAATAGGATATTAGGTGGTGATGGCTATGACACGGTATATGAAGCTGGATACCATCTAAACTACAAAGTCTCTTTTTCTGACCAAGGTAAGTGGCAAATCCGCGATCAGAGTCGTAGTGATGGCACTGATACCTTAATTGACGTTGAACAAATTAACTTTGGTGGTGGCGGTGTCTATTCAGTCGTTACAGGCACTGATGGCAACGATAACCTCACTACTACCAACTGGGCTTTAATGTATGGTGGCGATGGTAACGATACCCTCATCGGTAGTGGTGGCAACGATAACCTTGCTGGCGGCGCTGGCAATGACCTCCTCAATGGTGGCGATGGGTATGATACAGCTCACTACGACCGACTCTATACCGACTATAAATTCTCGGTTGCTAATGGGAATTTGCAGGTAACAGACCAACTTACTTGGAATGGCGATGATGGTACTGATACCCTAATCAACATTGAAAAAATCAAGTTGACTGACGGTGAATATCAGATTGTCAAAGGCGGCGTAGGTAACGATAACTTTACTGGCAGTTCTGATACCGTGTTCATCAATGGAGGTGCTGGTATTGACACCGTAGACTACAGTCCCTATACTGGCGGCGTTAACGTTAACCTAGCAACGGGCACAGTTTCCTATACGAGTTCAACGCGTACTACTTTGTTAACTGCGATCGAACAGGTTACAGGCAGTCAAGGCAATGATATTCTAGTCGGCAATGCTGCTAATAACTTGCTGTCAGGCGGCGCAGGTAACGACTATTTAACTGGTGCTGGCAATGGTTCTAACGGGGTTGGCACCATCGACACCCTCACAGGCGGACTTGGGAACGACACTTTTATCCTCGGTGTACAAGGTCAAACTTTCTATGATGACGGGGTTAATAATGGTTCTTTCTATGGAAACACTGACTATGCCCAGATTACTGATTTCAAACTCGGTGACAAAATTCAACTGACTGGTTCTGCTGCAAATTACACACTTGTTAACAACGTCAAAGTTGGCACTATTGGCGGACAAACTGGCATTGGTCTCTACCGGAACAATAGCGGTGGGGCAACGGATTCACGTGTCTATTCGTCCTCCTCGACTGGAAGTATTGGCGGTAATGATGATCTTATCGCTCTGATACAGGGTTCTGCGGCGAATTCTACACTCAACTTGACCAATAGCTCGTCTTTCTCCTACGTCTAATGCCAAGCAATCCTGGTTTCTAGAGCCAGGATTGCTTTATGGTTTTTGGCTTACTTTTTTCCTGCCAGTATGTAGGATGCGTTAGGGACTTCCAAACAAAAAAATACTCAACTACTTCTTGTGAGGTGGCGACACGATCCCCCTTGTATATGGGCACTCATGTTGTCCACCCCACTAAGATTAGGTAATTTATTTGTTGGAAGTCTTTTATGGTGAAACGCCTAAAGCGCCGCAGATCAAATCAAGATGGTGCGTTAACGAAATAACCTACCCTATCTACTACAGAAAAAGTCCGCCGACAGCCATTGTTTTTGAATATATCGACCACGCTAGTTTGATGATAAAAAGTTATTATTATGTTGCATTTAGATAATGTTCCGCTTCCTAATCTGCTAGGTTTTTTAGCTTTATTTGCTTACATTTTTACCTTATTACCAAGTACTATTAGAGTAGTATTTCCAGTTAGAAAAAAATCAAAAATAATAATTAAATTATTTAAATATCGCCGATAAATAGGTGTCCTGGCTTTTTTATTAGCTCTGGTGCATGCTTATTTATTAGTAGTTAAGAGGAATTTTTATTTTTTGGATATTAAAAAGTGGTAGTTGGGATAACAAAATTAAGTTGTGGAATTTAAAAACGGGGAAATTAATCCATACTTTATCTGGACATTCAGATGATGTGAAAGCGATCGCTTTCAGTCGGGATGGAAAAACTTTGGCTAGTGCTAGCTGGGACAAAACGGTGAAGCTATGGGATGTAGAAACTGGTAAAATACTCCGGGTTTTCGAGCATTCAGACGCAGTTAGAACAGTGGCTATTAGTCCAAATGGGCAGATTCTTGTTAGTGGTTGTCAAGATGGCAAAGTCATCATTTGGCAGATGACTAGTGGTAAATTAAACATACCTCTGGCGGCTCATAATCAAGCAGTTTCTTCTGTAGCCTTCAGTGCTGATGGTCAAACGATCGCTAGTGGTAGTTACGATCAAACGATTAAGTTGTGGAATTTCCAGACTGGACAGTTACTGCATACTCTTCAAGGACATCAAAAAGCAATTTATTCTGTAGCCTTCAGTGCTGATGGTCAAACGCTCGCTAGTGGTAGTGCAGATACAACTATTAAGATTTGGCGATTGTCTAACGAAAATGTTACCAGCATTTTACCTAGGCCAATCCCAATTATGATTTCTAAACCTTCTAATTAATAAGCTGGTGTGACTTTTCAAACATCCTCTTGGACTTACGCACACTCTACTAATTCTTCTCTTCGAGACGCTCCGCGAAGGCGTTATTGGCGACTGGTGTTAGCGCAGCGTTAGCGAGTCTTCTCCCAAGGGGAGACGTTTCACGAACGAGCGTCATCCGAAGGGCGGTATGCCTCCGGCACACTATGCGAACGATAAATTAAGGTTTTTAGCGATTTTTGCGTAAGTCCTGCCTCTGAAGGAAATTGCGAGGGCAGCCAATACTGTCCAAAGTTACTGACTTATCAAGCTGTAAAGAAAGTACTGGTACATTTAGGCGAAACTGTATCATCCGAAGCGTCCCGCTTGGTGGGAGAATAAAAACGAGAAATGATGCAAGCATTGTGTGATCTCCAGCCCAAAGGAATCTGTAGAAATGTGGAAACGAATTGTATTAATTTTGCTATTGGTGTTGAGCTTCAGCCTGAGCAATTCTAGTGTAGCGGCTGCGGCTGGACTCAAAAGCTTTGTAGACAGTAGTGATGGCTATCAGTTTTTATATCCTAACGGCTGGCTGCAAGTTAAAGTTGCCAACGGGCCAGATGTGGTTTTCCACGATTTGATTGAGGTGTCGGAAAATGTTTCGGTTGTGATTAGCCCAGTTCCAGAAGGCAAAACTTTATCAGAATTGGGAACCCCAACAGAAGTAGGATATAAATTAGGAAAAGCAGCTCTGGCGCCTCCTGACTCTGGTCGTTCGGCTGAATTAGTCAATGCCGCACAGCGAGAAGTAGACGGTAAAATATACTACCTTTTAGAGTATGAGGTTAAACTCCCCAATCAACAGCAACGACACAACATCGCCAGCGTCGCTGTTAGCCGTGGTAAACTTTTTACCCTCAACGCCTCAATTCCTGAAAAACGCTGGCAGAGAGTTAAACGAATGATTGATGAGGTTGTCAATTCTTTTTCTGTTTATTAATTGGGGAGTGGGGAGTGAGGGAGATGAGGGGGATGAGGGAGATGAGGGAGATGAGGGAGAGTGAGAATTTTAGATTTTAGATTTTGGATTAAAGAATTGAAATTTAATCCAAAATCGTCAATCCAAAATCTAAAATTGAATTGCCCAATGCGTAATTACCAAGTTTTTCAGAAATCTCATGAAAATTCCACCTTTTGTACTTGCCTCAGCTTCCCCAGCCCGTCGCCGCTTGCTGCAAACTGTTGGTATTGAACCAATAGTTAAACCCAGTGACTTTGATGAGTCGCAAATTCAACTAAGTGAACCAGCAGAATTGGTCAAAACTCTTGCCGACTACAAGGCACAAACTGTAGCCCCGCAGTTTGAATCGGCTTTGATTATAGGTTGTGATTCAGTTTTGTCCATCAATGGTGAAATTTACGGTAAACCACCAGACATCTCGGAAGCGATCGCTCGGTGGCAGATAATGCAAGGTAACTTTGGCGATTTGTACACAGGTCATGCCTTAATTGATATAGACCAAAATCGCACTTTAGTCAAGTCTCAAGTCACAAGAGTTTACTTTGCTCAAATGAGCGATCGCGCAATTCAAGCCTATGTTGCCACAGGTGAACCCCTCAAGTGTGCTGGTGCCTTTGCCCTTGAAGGTTTTGGTAGTTTATTTGTGGAAAAAATCGAAGGCTGTCACAGCAATGTAATTGGACTCAGTTTACCTCTGCTGCGGCAAATGCTAGAAGAATTCGGATACGATGTTACGGAATTTTGGCAATAGTCATTAGTTATTAGTCATTAGTCATTAGTCATTAGTTATTAGTAAATGCCCCATGCCCCATGCCCAATCCCCAATGCCCAATCCCCTAAAGTGTTTGCTTATATTGCAGTCCAGAGCAGGTATGGCACGACAGGTTGTAGACTAGCCAATAGATCGCATTGCCAACTAGAATATGTCATTTACTTCTATGCCCTCGCTGCGTGAGCAACAACATCCCCTAATTCGTCAGCTAGCCGATTGTATTGAGGCAGCTTGGCATCAGCACCTGGATTTATCACCCTACCATTTGCCTGATGAGTTGGGGTATGTGGAAGGTAGACTAGAAGGCGAAAAACTGACGATTGAAAATCGCTGCTATCAAACGCCCCAGTTTCGGAAAATGCATTTGGAACTGGCAAAAATCGGAAATATGCTGGATATTTTGCACTGTGTCATGTTTCCCCGTCCAGAATATAACCTGCCGATGTTTGGTTGCGATTTAGTTGGGGGTAGAGGTCAAATTAGTGCTGCGATCGCCGACCTTTCTCCGATTAACGTAGAGCGTACCTTACCAGAATCTTATACTTCTGCACTGACACAGCTAACAGTGCTTAACTTTTCTCAACCTCGTGAATTACCTGAATGGGGAAATATTTTTTCTGATTTTTGCATCTTTGTCCGCCCCAGTTCCCCTGAAGAAGAAACAATATTTCTCGCGCGGGTGCGAGAATTTTTAGACATTCATTGTACCCAAGCGATCGCTTCACATCCTGTTTCAGTTGAACAAGTTACACAAAATATCGCCGGACAACACAACTACTGCACCAAACAGCAGCAAAACGATAAAACCCGCCGCGTACTAGAAAAAGCCTTTGGCCCAGTTTGGGCAGAAAATTACATGACCACAGTTCTATTCGATCTGCCAAATTAAGCTGCCATATCCTGTGAATACAAATACTGCTGAAACCCGATAAACACTTCACTAAAGGTGCGGGATGAAAGCGGCAAAAAGCCTTTAGGCTTAAGTCTAGGACGGCAGCAACGCGATTTGGTGAGATCGGCTAAAAAACAAGCGATCGCTTCCAACCATATCAAACTACTCAAGCTTCAGCTTTTTGTTAATTTCTGTAGCTACCAGGGAACTATATAACAAGGAAATCTTAACTGAGCGATCGCCCCTAAAAAATGCGATCGCTCGATTCATGCACCAGCGCGATCGCTGGGGTGGGGCATCAATTATGCAAACTTGAAAGATTTTGCTGATGGCTTCCAATCGTCGTTTGAGTAAGGTTGCACCTACTCCACTGTTAGATAAATATTTTTGTCAGCACGTAGTAACATCATTCGCTGACCCATACAAATTTCTACATCAGGTACAGGGCAAGCAATACCAAAAATACCACCCTCCCGACTATATAAAATGTCACCTTTTACAGGTTTTAAACGCTTAACTCTCTTGTCAAAAGTTTCTTTTGAAACAAATTTTGTTTGTGAAAGGTCTAACTCTGCAACACGAAAATCAGAAGTACGAACAATAATCATTCCGTCCTCCGTATACTGTGCAGTGTCATGAGGACAATCAACTATGTTTGAACTTAATCAAAAATAGAAACTACATTAATACTAGTTACTCGATGCATAGGCTTTGTTCTTTTCTCAGTTGTGACTAATTCCTCTGCCCCAACTGACAACGCCGCCGCTACATGAAGCGCGTCCATAGCTGCTAAACCATACTGAGAAGCAATTTGGTAAGCATCTTGAACAATTTTGTCGGTTCTTCAGTACCTGTTATGCCAAATTATTAGTTAAACATCAAAATTTGGCTTAAAAAATAAGGTTAAAAGCCAAAATTATTGCTAAAACCCTAAAATGTTAGTAAATAATGTTAATTATGTTGATATATAAGGGTTTTAGGGTTTTATCAAAGCAATTTAGCATAGTAAGTACTGAAGAGCCATTTTGTCTAAATCATTCGCCCAATAAGTGATACTGCTAAAAAATGTTTCGTAAAATTCAGATTCTTTTGTTTGTCGATTAGAAATTGCTTTGGGAATTACTTCCAACTTAACAAACACGCTGTCAGCAAATTCCCGTTCCGAGTCTTCTAGAATAGAAAGAGCTTTTTCGGATAATTCCCCCACACTACGAGCGGCAGCAACTAGTACCCCAGAATCAATAAAACTTATCATCATGTATCAGTTTCCTGTAACCCACCGCGACGATTAGCAATTTCTTTTTCAAGTTCATCTTGAGTGAACATTTGTTCACCAGAAGAAACGATTTCGGCACGTATTTGCCGCAGACGTTTTCCCAATTGAGATTTATTTGCAGGGGTTAGAGGTTGAGTTTTCACCATTTTTGCATGAATAAATTTTACAAAATCTAAAACTTCTTCCTGTTTTTCTTTGTCAAGCGTTCGCCATTTTTCTAATAATTCTTGTTCTGGACTCATTTGTCTTCACCTGTGACTGTTACTACTTCTATTGTGATTCGGTATTTTTATTCTACGCGACACGTTAAATGTCGAGACAATTCAACCTACTTCTAGTCTAGTGCAGCTATCCCGCCTTCATGCGGCAATTCCCTAGTTAGCGGCTTTTGTTGTCTGGTTAGCGATCGCTCGACTTGGGTACAACCGTAAGTAGCAACCGCAATTTTGAAATCCTTTTTAACTTTGCTTGGTTTGTGAGGCTCACAGTTTTCTATCTGTAGGCTCTGTTACGTTTTCCCATAACGGATAAATGTAGAATTCATTCAACGAGAGTTTAATGGAGTCCCAAAACAGCAGCAGGGAGAATAGTCAGGTCTTTGAAGCGAATATCACAAAATGGTTTGTTGTCTTGGTAGGTGTAAGCAACTAGAGACAGCTAACTCATTGACCAGAAAGTTAAGGAAACTCTAATGTTAGAAATGCTCAAGTTGACCCTTCGGCTTCCCTCAGGGTCAACAGATATTTTTTAGTTAGTTAATTGTTGATTGACTTAAGGAAGACTCACTTTTGTAGCAAGATTGTATCCAGGAAAGGCAACAGTCTATTTTTGATGTTTCTTTTCAATTTTGTGACTAACTATAGCTGTAGTGAATGTAGCAGTAAAGTCAATACGGTTCGGATAAGGTTTTTTGATGACACGCCCTACATCGCAAAGACGCGATAAATCGCCGTCTTTACAATAATCAGTCCGTTGTAGAGACGGCGATTTATCGCGTCTCTTGCCTTAACCGAACCCTATTGGCAGTATAGTACCGCATCATACCAATTTAGGATTTTGTGTAGAGATGTGATATATCGCATCTCTACATCTAGATTCATACTGCTTGTGAATTCTGCTAACTTCCATTGCACTCGTGTCTCAATAATACTCAGAGTTATTGAATAGCCAGCTACTATAGCGCTTCTGGGTTTCAATACAGACCTAACAAGAACAGCCCCAACCGTTTTAGCGTTGGGGAGTAAGCCTCAAAGTCTCTCTCCTTTTAGGAGAGAGATTTAGAGAGAGGTCAGTGTATTGCATACAAATGAGAAACACTATAGAAAACACCATTTTGCAAAGCCATAGTGTTGAGCGTTCATCACACAATGAATTTTAAGCCATACCCAGCTTTAAACCACTGTTGTTTGTCCTAAGCGGCTGGCTGTTGATTATTAAAAACCCTTTTATTTTTACTTCCATCAGCACAATTCAGGTAAACGGGTAACATACTATGTCAAGGGTGACTGAAAAGCCAAAGCCAAGTGAGCAGCCACTTAATCATGAACAACCGAAGATTTGGTGGGGTATCGCTGTCGCTGTGCCAGTGGTAATCGCGGCTGGGATACTAGGTACAGCTAAAATCGAACAGCTGAGGAAACTAACTACATCCGTACCCATAATGCCATCTACCAATAGCATTAGTGCTGTGGGGCGTTTGGAACCGCGAGGCGAAGTTGTTAAATTGTCCGCCCCATCATCAGGATTAGCACCATCGTCACGAATTCAGCAACTTTTGGTGAGAGAAGGTGAACAGGTAAAGCAAGGTCAAATTCTAGCAATTTTGGACAACCGCGATACCCAAATAGCCGGACTAGAAGAGGCAAAAGCCAAAGTGCAAGAATCCCGTGCGAATTTAGCGCAAGTCAGAGCCGGATCTCCAAGAGATATTCAAGCCCAAAGAGCAGTTATTGCTCGCCTACAAGCGCAGTTACTTGGGGAAAGGGATGCTCAACAAGCAACGATCGCCCGGATTGCAGCCCAGTTAAGTGGTGGTAAACTCGTCCAACAAGCAACCGTGAATCGCCTAGAAGCTGAACTTAGTGGGCAAAAAGAAGTTCTGAGAGCAACGCTGACACGTATTAAAGCCGAACAGCGCAATGCCCAAGTAGATGCCGGACGCTATGATTATTTATACAAAGAAGGTGCGATTTCTGAGCAAGAGCGGGACAGAAGACGCTTGAGTGCAGTAAGTTCTAATCAGCAGGTTGCTGAAAGCCAAGCTACGCTGAAGCAGACATTGGCAACTCTACGACAGCAACTTGCTGAGGCTAGAGCTAACCAAATCCAAAATTTAGCAACTTTGCAACAGCAGCTAATCGAAGCCAAAGTTAACCGCGATAAAACTTTAGCAACTTTGCAAAGACAAATCGATGAAGAAAAGGCCAAACTGAGCAAAATTTTAGATGTTAGTCCTACCGATGTGCAAGTAGCGCAAGCTCAAGTTAGTAATGCGATCGCAAATGTCAGAAAAGCCGAAGCAGAACTGAGATTGAGCTACGTTCAAGCACCAATCGCCGGAGAGATTCTAAAAGTTTACACCAAATCAGGCGAAGCGATCGGTGCAAATGGCATTGCTGAAATTGGCCAAACCAGCCAAATGTTTGTGATTGCTGAAGTCGCCGAAGACAGCATTGGTAAAGTGCGTATTGGTCAAAATGCTACTATCACCAGCGATAATGGAGCATTTAGCGGCGAATTAAAGGGAACTGTCACTGAAATCGGCAGAAAAATTGGTAAAAAAGATGTGCTGAATACAGATCCAGCAGCAGATGTAGATGCCAGAGTTGTAGAAGTGAAAATTGCTCTACCTCCAGCAGATAGCCAGAAAGTTTCTGGTTTAACTTACGCTAAAGTTGTTGTCGATATCAATAACTAATTCAGTTATAGATGAGCAGTATTACAAATTTGTGATTTGCTATTTTGGATTGTAAATGTTCTTAATTACGAATTACGAATTATCTTAACTGTGCTTGGATACCTAAAAAATGAATCAAAAAATACCTCTGTCGTGGCTACAACTGACAAGGGAAAAAACTCGCCTAGCTGTCGCTTTAGCAGGAATTGCTTTCGCTGATATTTTAATGTTTATGCAACTCGGTTTCCGGGATGCTCTGTATTATAGTAACGTTCGATTTCATAACAGCTTGCAAGGCGATATTGTTTTAATTAACAGTCAATCTAGCGCTGTACTGGCGATGAGAAGCTTTTCTCAACGGCGATTATATAAAGCTTTAGAGTTACCCGCAGTTCAATCAGTACATCCGATATATTTGGACTTTACAATTTGGAAAAATCCTGTAACAGGCCGTCCTCGTAGTATCCTTGTCTTTGGAATGAACCCAGAAACTAACCTAGTTAACTTACCTGGAGTTCAAGAGAATTTAGATAAACTTAAACTACCTGATGTAGTTCTATTTGACCGTTCTTCTAGGGTGGAGTATGGGCCAATTGCTGCTAATTATGAGCAAGGAAAGATTGTAACAGCAGAAGTACGAAGGCGGCGAATTAAAGTAGGGGGACTATTTACATTAGGTGCATCATTTGGCGCAGATGGGAATTTAATTACGAGTGATATTAACTTTATGCGGATATTTCCCAATCGTCAGCAAGGATTAATTGATATTGGGCTGATTAGATTAAAACCGGGAGCAGATGCTAAAGTTGTCGCCCAAGAATTACGAAAGTATTTACCTAACGAAGTAAATGTTTTAACTAAGCAAGAATTTATTGATTTTGAGCGGAATTATTGGGCAAATAGTACAGCTATTGGGTTTATTTTCACATTAGGGACTGTCATGGGTTTCATTGTGGGGACTGTGATTGTTTATCAAATCCTTTATACAGAAGTTGCAGATCACTTAGCTGAATACGCTACTCTCAAGGCAATAGGCTATACACAAAACTATTTATTGACAGTTATCCTTCAAGAGGCTTTACTATTAGCAGTTTTAGGCTATTTTCCTGGAATTATATTTGCTTTTTTTATGTATGATAGTGCCAGGAAAGCAACACTTTTACCAGTTTTTATGAGTTTTGATCGTGCGGCAATGGTGTTATTTCTGACTATAATGATGTGTATTATTTCTGGTGCGATCGCAGTCAGAAAATTACGTTCTGCCGATCCAGCAGATATCTTTTAATTAATTCACTATTAATTAAAAGATATTGTTGATAACCAGAGTTTACAATTAAGAAACATTAATTTTTGGCAGGCACTACGTAGCGTGAAACTACTAACATATAACTAACAAAATTATGATGAAAGAACCTGTAATTGCCATTAAAAATCTCAATCACTACTATGGCAAAGGCGCACTGAGAAAACAGATATTATTTGACATCAACCTAGAAATTTATCCTGGTGAAATTGTAATTATGACCGGGCCATCAGGTTCAGGTAAAACAACATTACTGAGCTTAATTGGTGGTTTGCGGTCTGTACAAGAAGGAAGTTTAAAATTTTTAGGTGAAGAACTCGTTGGCGTCAGTCAAAGCAAACTAGTCCAGATGCGACGCAACATTGGTTATATTTTTCAAGCTCACAATTTGCTAGGGTTCTTGACAGCGAAGCAAAATGTGCAAATGGCGGTAGAATTGAATAATAATATTTCTCAAACAGAAGCAGTGGCTAAATCAAAAGCCATGCTGGGGTCAGTTGGTCTAGAAGAACGAGTAGATTACTACCCAGACAATCTTTCTGGTGGACAAAAACAAAGAATTGCGATCGCTCGCGCCCTAGTGAATCGTCCCCCACTGGTGCTAGCAGACGAACCAACAGCAGCATTAGACAAACAATCAGGACGCGATGTTGTGGAAATAATGCAGAGTCTAGCCAAAAATCAGGGAACTACTATCTTATTAGTGACACACGACAACCGCATTTTAGACATAGCCGATCGCATCGTAGAAATGGAAGATGGTCTTTTAACCCGTAATTCCCCAAATACAGCGATTCAGTCATGATTCCCAAGTGAGAAATCACAACTTATAACTAAGCTGTGACACAAATAAACATAGTCTATTTACTCTTGACAAATGACAAATGACTAATGACTTCTGAATTCTGAATTCTGACTCCTGAATTCTGCTGTATTATCTAGTCGAGCCTGATTTTTTCATTCCAGTTGGCTTTGGCGGAGGTGGGGTATTTGGTTGGCGACTAGTACGAAAAGTCACATTCACCCCTTCATTCGATTGCTCTAGCACCAGTAGAGGCGTAGGTTTAGCCTTTTGATCCCAATGCATGGTAGCAATCCGACCTTGAATTATTGGTTGCCAACTATCTTCGTTTTCTACCGGGCTTAGGTAAGTTTCTATACAGTCAATAATTTGACTAATAGTCGCAGAAGTTGCTTGTGTCGGTAACTTCGTTAACCGGACTTGAATGCGAAACAGCACTCGCTTGGCAGAGTTCCCGGCACTACCAGTCTCATACTCCACATCAAAAATTTCATCTACTTGCCGTCCAGCGCTATTAGCAATTCCGACTGATCCTTGTTGGGCTTGATTTGGGCGCAGGGCTTGAGTAATTTTATCTTTGATCTGAATCTTCACTTGATTAAGGATTGCAAAATGAAACACCTCCTCTGCCATCCGCATTCGCAGATAATCTAGGTTAAAGTCCCGTGAGTTGACCAAATCGGGATTAGTTTCCATTTTGCGAATTGTTTCCAGCGCCAGCTTAAATTTTTTCTCTAATTCTCGCGCACGGAATTGTTCAAACTTAAGTTTTTTCTCCAGCTTATTCATCTGGAGCTTACTATACACAATCAAAGCAATCACAGCTAAAGCCAGTCCTCCAGAGCTTACTACCAATAGTGGTACTATTTGAGGATTACTCGCTGGCACTTCCTGGGATGGCTTTTTAGTCTTTGTCCCGGAGGGTAGGGCAAGAAAGATCGAAGTGGGCATGGTTGGAAAACTGAAAAACTTGACTCCTGATGTTTAGGATGCCCAAATCTTCAAGGCCATCTTGCTGTATGATTAATATTCTTTATTTACAGTCTTTTAAAAACCGCCTATGTCCAGACACCAGAGCTTTCCTGCCCTGTCTGAGATTTCATCTACCAGCCTGAGCAATATCCGTCTGATAGCCACAGATATGGATGGCACCCTAACTACACGAGGAAAATTTACTCCCGCAGTGCTGCAAGCTTTAGAGGATTTAGCGGCAGCTGACATTAAGGTGCTGATTGTCACAGGACGTTCTGCTGGGTGGGTGAGTGGATTGAGTGCGATTATGCCAGTGGCCGGTGCTACAGCAGAAAATGGCGGTTTGTACTTTCCACCTGGGAACCAGAAACCAGTAGTCTTAACACCCATTCCCGATTTAGCTCAACATCGTCAGCACTTGGCTACGACTTTTGAGAATTTACAAACTAAATTTCCCCAAATCCAAGAATCTGCTGATAATCGTTTTCGCATCACCGACTGGACTTTTGATGTAGCTGGTTTGCGGGAAGACGAACTACAAACCCTAGACAATCTCTGTCAACAAATGGGCTGGGGATTTACCTATAGCAACGTCCAGTGTCACATTAAACCTCAAGGGCAAGATAAAGCTGTGGGATTGTTGCAGGTATTGCGCGAATATTTGCCCCAGTATTCACCAGAACAAATTGTCACTGTTGGCGATAGCCCCAATGATGAAAGTTTATTTGATCGGCGTTATTTTCCTATTTCTGTAGGCGTGGTAAATGTGCTGGAATATATGAATCAGTTGAAATATCAGCCCGCTTATATTACCACTGCTGCCGAAGGGGAAGGATTTTGTGAGTTATCCAGTTATATTTTAAAAAGCTTGCACATTTCAAGTTAGGGAGAGGTACAGTTGTTCTACAATAATCTCGTAGCACTGATTTTACAACCATGACGGCTACTTTACCTGTTAGTGTCGAATCAGAAATTTTCTACCCCAGTGCTGATGGTCAACCAGTGGCAGAAACCTACGATCACCTTTATGCCTTGCTAACTACCTTGGAAGTCCTGAAACAGTATGTGGCAAATCGTCAGGCAACAGTATTGGGAAATCAATTTCTTTACTATGCACAAGGCTTTCCCAAGTTGCGGGTAGCCCCAGATGTGATGGTGATTTTTGATGTTGCACCCGGCGGTCGGGACAACTATAAAATCTGGGAAGAGGGTCAAGTACCCACAGTTATTTTTGAAATGACATCCTTTGGGACTAAGGGACAAGACGAAATCTTCAAAAAGACCCTCTATGAGCAGCTAGGTGTCAAGGAATATTGGCTATTTGACCCTAAAGGCGAGTGGGTGCAACAACGGTTACGTGGCTATCGCCTGCGGGGAGAAATCTACGAACCTATACAAGATGGACGTAGTGAACCGTTACAACTGCGTTTGGTAGTTGAGGGAAGGCTAATTGGGTTTTATCGAGAGGATACGGGGGAAAAATTACTTATCCCCAATGAACTGGCAGAGGCTTTAGGGCAGGAAGTTTTAGCAAGACAGCAGGCAGAAGAACTGGTAGAACAGGAACGCCAACGAGCTGAACAGGAACACCAACGAGCTGAACAGGAACGCCAACGAGCTGAACAGGCAGAATTGCAGATAGAACAGTTAAAGGCAAGATTGCGATCGCTCAATGTAGACCCCGATAATATTCAGTAACAGTTAATAACTTTATGGACAAATATCCTTAAGCCACTTTTCCCGGTGTTACCCGGAATGGGTAAACTGCAATACCCTCTATCCCTAAGCTAAAAGCCGCTGGGACTACGTTTTATTCAACATTTATCCATTGTTAATTACCTCACATCAACTAATATTGCTTGCTCTTGTACCTATGCTTGACTCCTTATGCCTAAAGCAAGGAAGCTTGTAGTGGCTGGCTTTTCACCCCTTAGTTAATGGTCTATGGCTATTGGATATTTAGACATATTTTACCATTTTTGAGCATTAATTTGTTGAATATTTATAACACTAGGTATGAAAAAAAGGGGTAAAGGGGAAAGCTTTTTATACTGAGTATTTTTTACTATAAATGAGCGTGGCGATCGCTGTTGATGGCATTTAATAAAAGCATAGCGCTGCCCACTCAACAATTGGGCAGCGCTATTTTATCGCCCTCACTCGGTCAGCCAACAACAACTCTTCCGAATGTGTTAACCTAGTATGGTTAACTAATCTCGCACATCTAAGAATTCGGGTGTTTCCCAGTTGGGAAATGCACTTGGATGGAGGTTTAACCCGAATCGGAGTTAAAAAATATATGCCAGTCGTTTCATTGGCTCAAATGATGGAGTCAGGGGTTCACTTTGGGCATCAGACCCGGCGTTGGAACCCAAAAATGTCTCCTTACATTTACACTTCCCGCAATGGTGTGCATATTATCGACTTGGTGCAAACTGCCCAGTTGATGGATAATGCCTACAACTATATGCGATCGCATGCAGAACAAGGGAAGAAATTTCTTTTCGTCGGCACCAAGCGGCAAGCAGCTGGAATTATTGCCCAAGAAGCCACCCGTTGCGGTTCCCACTACATTAACCAACGCTGGTTGGGCGGAATGTTGACCAACTGGGCAACCATCAAAACACGGGTAGATCGTCTGAAAGATTTAGAACGCCGTGAGGAAACTGGCGCACTAGATTTATTACCGAAGAAAGAAGCCTCAATGCTGCGTCGGGAAATGACGAAGCTTCAGAAATACTTGGGCGGCATTAAGACAATGCGGAAAGTCCCCGATATCGTGGTAATTGTAGACCAACGCCGGGAATATAACGCAGTTCAAGAATGCCAAAAGCTGAATATTCCGATTGTGTCTATGCTGGATACAAACTGTGACCCAGATGTAGTAGATATCCCCATCCCAGCAAACGACGATGCTATCAGGTCAATTAAGCTGATAGTCGGAAAATTGGCGGATGCCATTTACGAAGGTCGTCACGGTCAGCTGGATGCTGAAGAGTATGACGAAGATTACGAAGGCGGTGAGTATGACGAAGACTACGAAGAAAGCGAATATACTGACGCCGTAATTCCCGACGAGGAAGTTGAGGAATAAGTAAAGCAGGGGTGAAGCAAATGTCCGAGGGAGGGCGGTTGTTTGCAGAATAAGCAGCAATCCGCCCTAACCTGCGGCAACTCGTAGGCTAAGGTAGAGGCGAAAAAACTCATACCTCATAACATAACTTCATTATTTTTTCTCCCCCAGCCCTGAGTAAGATAGAAATACTCAACACCCGTGAGGCAATTTTGGATTTTGGATTTTGCGAAAAGTTGCGTGCGGGGGTTCCCCCCGTTGAGCAAACTTTTCAAGACAGATTTTAGATTTTAGATTGAAAAGAGCAATTAAGTCAGGGGCAAGTCAAGTAATTTGGGATTTGAGATTTATTCTCGCGTTTAAATTCGCTTGCTCTCAGACTTTTTTAATTTTGAATCTTCAATTCCATTTTCCAAAATTTAAAATCTAAAATTCGGTGAGCGATTACAACTCGAGGTCAAGTTAGGAATTGAGGCAACATGGCGGAAATATCTGCAAAACTCGTCCAAGAGCTACGCCAAAAAACTGGTGCGGGCATGATGGACTGCAAAAATGCTCTGAAAGAGACTGACGGCAACATAGAAGAAGCCGTAGACTGGCTACGGAAAAAGGGCATCTCTACGGCGGGGAAAAAAAGCGATCGCATTGCGGCAGAAGGTTTAGTGGACACCTACATTCAGCCTGCTGGTCGGGTGGGTGTACTCATAGAAGTCAACTGCCAAACCGACTTTGTTGCTCGTAACGAGGCTTTTAAAGCCTTAGTTAAGAACCTAGCAAAGCAAGCAGCGACAGCTGATAGTGTTGAGTCTTTGTTGGCTCAACCCTATGTTGATCATGAAAGTGTAACTGTAGAAGAATTCATCAAGCAAACCATTGCCACCCTTGGTGAAAATATCCAAGTGCGTCGCTTTGTCAATTTTGCAATAACAGAGGGCACACAAGGTATAGTAGACAGCTACATTCACACTGGCGGTCGAGTTGGTGTATTGGTAGAACTGGGTTCCCAAACTGAGGGGGCGGCTGCTAATCAAGAGTTCCAAAGCTTGGCACGGAACACTGCAATGCAAGTTGCAGCTTGCCCAAACGTCGAGTATGTTAGTGTAGACCAAATCCCTAGCGAAATTGCCCAAAAGGAAAAAGACATTGAAATGGGCAAGGATGATTTGGCGAACAAGCCAGATAACATCAAAGAAAAGATTGTTCAGGGACGAATTGAAAAACGCTTGAAAGAATTGGCTTTGCTCGATCAGCCTTACATTCGCGATCAAAGTATTTCTGTGGAAGACTTGGTGAAGCAAGTGAAGGCGCAATTAGGCGAAGACATTCAAATTAGTCGCTTTGTCCGCTATGTACTGGGCGAAGGCATTGAAAAGCAAGAAATTAGCTTTGCTGATGAAGTCGCTGCACAAATGGGCAGTAAGTAATATTTAGTCATTGGTCATTTGTCATTTGTCATTAGTCTTTACCAAGGACAAAGGACTAACGACTAATGACTCTTTACCAAACAGGTCAAGCAAATAGCCTGACCTGTATTTTATTACTAAAGACGCGAAATATCGCATTTAATTTAAAATATAAAATCCTCTGGAAAGTTATACTAAAATAAATTCGTACATTTGTACTATGTAAGAGAAAGGGACTAGTTGACAATTAAATAGACAATCCTGCAAACTTATAGACAAACCTGTAGGTGTTTTATAACCCGTACAAGAACCATCGGTGAGAGGTTAAGATTATAGAGCTTTTGTCAATAAGCAATAGTACTTAAAATTTTGGGGAAAATGGGGCTAATCAACAGAATTTTTGGGCTAGCGATCGCGTCATATTTAAAAGGATCATTCGTTCTTGCATCCAAATTCAGTAGAAAGCTTTATTTAATACTCACTTTTTTAGCAAATTTTCCGCAGAGTTACTAATTGACAAAAATGATTTCGTCTTAACCTCTCACGAATGTACAAGAACTGACAGACAAAGACTTGGAAGAAATGCAGTGTTGAAGTCGAAATAATGCTTTTATCCATCAAAACAAAGTTAAAACTAACTAAAAACCAACAAATAATTATGAGTAAACACGCTGGTATAGCAAGGTTTACCTATAATTGGGGTTTAGCTATTTGGCAAGAGTTTTATAACGATGGATTAAAGCCTGACAAATATATCCTTAAGAAGTTTTTCAATAATTATGTAAAACCGGAATTAACTTGGATAAAAGAAAAAGGTATTTGCCAAAAGATTACTCAATATGCTTTTGATAACTTAGGAGATGCCTTTTCTCGCTTTTTTAGAGGTCTTGGTAAATACCCAAACTTCAAAAAGAAAGGTAAACATGATAGTTTTACTGTAGATAATAGCGGTAAACCTATTCCTGTTGGTGGGAAATCTATCAAATTACCTACTATTGGTTGGGTTAAAACTTATGAAGGTTTGCCACACACCTCTTGTAAATCAATCACTATTTCTAGAACAGCTAACAGTTGGTTTATAGCCTTTGCTTATGAACAAGAACATGAGCTAACCGTTAAACCTCATGAAGTTGTAGGTGTTGATTTAGGTGTTAAAGAACTAGCTACTTTATCTACGGGTGTAGTTTTCCCTAACCCTAAACACTATAAAGCAAACATTGAAAAACTTAGAAGATTATCCAGAAAGTTTTCAATAAAAGTTAACGGGTCTAACAACAAACACAAAACCAAACTAAGACTAGCAAAACATCATGCTAGAGTAGCTAACCTTAGAAAAGATACTCTTCATAAAATAACTACTTATCTTTGCAAAAACCACGCAAAAGTAGTTATTGAAGACCTTGCAGTAAGTAATATGGTTAAAAACCATAAGTTAGCTCAAGTAATAACAGATTGTGGTTTTGGTGAATTTAGAAGACAACTAGAATATAAAGCTAAAAAGTTTGGTTGTGAAATAATAATTGCTGATCGTTTTTATCCTTCGTCTAAAACTTGTTTTAATTGTGGTCATGTCCAGGATATGCCACTAAAAGAAAGGGTTTACAACTGTCAAAGTTGTAATTTTGTGATGGATCGGGATCTAAACGCTTCAATTAATTTATCAAGGTTGGCTAAACCTTGAAAGCTTATTGAGGGATAACCGCTCCCATGCTCCCCTTGAAATAAGAAATAAAGTCTAGCTTTGTCTAGGTTTTATATAGCAGTTCACATGGGCAAGAACGAAAAGATATGGCAAGAGCAATCGAGCGAATTGAACGGGATATTGCAGCACTCAAAGAAGCGATTCGGGCGATCGCAGTAGAACTACAAACGGCTTATGCTAGTTATCTAAACACCTTGGGGCTAGCTGTACGAAAACAGTTGATTTTGGCGAGTTACCACCTTTGTACACAAGGGTATCCCGAAAACTTCCTACATTTATCATTGAATCAGCGCCAACAATTGCAACAAGCAATCCGCAAGTTGGGCCAATTGGCATCTGAGGAGTTGCTCACTTATATTAAAAGTGAGGGAATAGGGGGGGATGAGGGGGATGAGGGGGATGAGGGGGATGAGGGAGTAACTCCTGTGATTTTGGACACATCTACTTCTGAGCCTATTATCGCCGACACTTCTAATCCTATAGAACTGGCAAAATGGCAACAGAACTTAGAAGAGGTCACGCAAGAGATACTGAAAAAACTTTCGCATGATGCTAATCTTTTATTACAGAAAGCTGGAATATTGCCCAAAAAATTGCCAGAACCGATTTTAGCAGCTGCGGCTGCGGCTGCATCCGAAGCATCTGGCGAGGTAATGCCAGGACCACCCAACTTATTAAACTTAGTAATTGAAATTGAAAATGAGCAGCAGTCAGAAGATTCTGGACTGACGCAAATTATGGCTATTAACCTGCGGCTAGGGGAAATTGAATTTGCTGATGTAACACTCTCGTCTGAGCGCAGACAAATCCGCAGTATTTTACTTCAGCTAAACAAGCTAGGACGAGAGTATCAAAAGAAACATCGTGAAAGAGCGATCGCTGAAGCTGAAGCTGCATGGCGTGCTAGTTGGTTTGAATAAAGTTATGAGTTATGAGTTATGAGTTATGAGTAATTTATTCCTAATTCCTAACTCCTCACTCCTAACTCCTCACTCCTAACTCTTCACTCCTAACCTTACTGACCAATGACTAATGAAAAACCAGACTGGATACGATTGCACAAAGCCTTGGCAATAGAAGCCGAACGTGGCTTTACAGACTTGGTGGGCAGAGAGTACCGCTTCAGTGAATTTCTGAGCCTAACTTTGGGTAAATTCCCAACAGGCTTACCCCAAACTGAACGCCGCCGTTGGCAAGGACTAGCGGTGCAATTTGCTAGTTATCCACATCTAGCACTGGAACAAAGACAACACTTAGTAGCAGAGACTCGTAGGTATCTCTCACAACTACAGCAAGATGAGCAGGGGGAGCAGGAGAGCAGGGCAGCAGAGGAGCAAGAGAGAATTTATCAATCCAAAATCCAAAATCCAAAATCCAAAATCATCTCTGAGGTGAGTCGGAGGCTTGCCCCGAAAATTGATCAAAAACTCAGTGATTTACCAGAAATAGGCTTTAAAAAAGCTGATAATTTGGCACGGCTTAGTTTACACACCGTCCGCGACTTGCTTTTCTACTATCCCCGTGACCACATTGATTATGCACGTCAGGTAAATATCCGCGAGTTACAGGCGGGTGAGACAGTGACAATAGTCGCTACAGTGAAGCGTTGCAACTGCTTTACTAGTCCCAAAAATCAGAAATTATCAATTTTAGAATTGATTGTAAAAGATAACAGTGGTCAAATCAAAATTGGTCGTTTTTACGCAGGTACGCGCTTTAGCAGTCGCGCTTGGCAAGAAAGTTTAAAACGCCGTTATCCAGTAGGTAGTATTCTGGCGGCGTGTGGGTTGGTGAAAGAAAGTAAATACGGCTTGACACTGGATAATCCCGAACTAGAGGTTTTGGCAAATCCAGGAGATTCGATTGAGTCGCTGAATATTGGGCGGGTGGTGCCAATTTATGGACTGACTGAGGGTGTGGTGGCGAATACGGTGCGACAGGCGGTAATTGTGGCTTTGCCTGCTGCGGCTCAGATGAAAGACCCCTTGCCAAGTGGTTTGCGAGAGAAGTATGGTTTGATGGAATTGAAAGATGCGATCGCTAACATCCATTTTCCCAGTGATAGCGCCGCTCTGCAAGTTGCCCGTCGTCGCCTAGTCTTTGATGAATTTTTCTACCTGCAACTTGGGTTATTGCAACGTCAGCAGCAAGCAAGGGCAATTCAAACCAGCGCCATTCTTGTGCCACGCGGTCAACTTGTAGAGAAATTTCACGAAATACTGCCTTTTCAACTCACTGGCGCACAGCAACGAGTTCTCAATGACATTCTCAACGATTTACAAAAACCTGTACCAATGAATCGTTTGGTGCAAGGTGATGTCGGTTCCGGTAAAACAGTTGTCGCCGTGTTAGCTATCCTCGCAGCAATTCAATCTGGCTACCAAGCGGCGCTGATGGCTCCCACAGAAGTTTTGGCAGAACAACATTATCGCAAATTAGTTAGTTGGTTTAACCTCTTGCATTTACCAGTGGAATTACTGACAGGTTCCACCAAAACTGCTAAACGAAGACAAATACATTCTCAGTTAGCAACTGGTGAATTACCTCTGTTAGTGGGAACTCATGCCTTGATTCAAGACCCCGTAAACTTTCAGCAACTAGGGTTAGTGGTGATAGATGAGCAGCATCGCTTTGGTGTAGAGCAACGGGCGCGTTTGCAGCAAAAAGGTGAGCAACCCCATGTGTTAACTATGACAGCTACCCCGATTCCCCGAACGTTGGCACTGACCATACACGGGGATTTGGATGTCAGCCAAATAGATGAGTTACCACCAGGACGGCAAAAGATTCAGACAACAGTGCTATCGGGTCAGCAACGCAACCATGCTTACGACCTGATCCGCCGAGAAATTGCCCAAAGTAGACAAGTTTATGTGGTTTTGCCGTTGGTAGAAGAATCAGAAAAACTGGATCTGCGATCGGCTGTGGACGAGCATCAAAAGCTACAAGAAAGCGTTTTTCCCGACTTTCAAGTGGGGCTGCTACACGGTCGCATGAGTTCAGCCGAGAAGGATGAGGCGATTACCAAATTCCGTGATAACCAAACGCAAATTTTGGTTTCTACTACCGTTATTGAAGTTGGTGTAGACGTACCTAATGCTACAGTAATGCTCATTGAAAATGCTGAGCGATTTGGTTTATCGCAACTGCACCAACTGCGGGGGCGTGTTGGTCGGGGCGTGGCTCAGTCTTACTGTCTGTTGATGAGCAGTTCCAGAAGTCCTGATGCTCAACAACGGCTGAAGGTGTTGGAACAATCTCAGGATGGTTTTTTCATCTCCGAGATGGATATGCGTTTTCGTGGGCCAGGGCAAGTTTTGGGAACTCGTCAATCTGGAGTGCCAGATTTTACCTTGGCGAGTTTGGTTGAGGATGAGGAAGTTTTACTTTTAGCGCGGCAAGCAGCCGAGAAAATTATAGAGATGGATGCCACTTTAGAGCGCTGGTATTTGATGAAAGAAGAGTTGAAGTATCGGTACGAGCGATTGATGGGTGGGGCAATTTTGACATAACATATTTGAGTTAGTTTAAGAGAGAAACTGACTATGCATTCCTAGCTTTTAAAAGTAATTTATTCCTTGGAAGTCCCCTGGAGGTTCTTACTGTAGTCGCTGCAAACGAGCCAGAGCAAGAGTTATGAGAACCAGTGCTGTGCATCTCTATTGCTCGGTCGCGGTTTGGGAAGTGATAATTAGGGTTCATAGGTGTAACCAGGAATAAATTCCCCGTCTTCTCGAACAACATTGAAGAACAAGGGGAATTCTTCTCCAAAACCCTCAAGCCTCGCTCCTTGAAGGTTGACTCGAATAAAACTGGTATAAGTCAAATTAACTTTGGTTACACTAGCCCCTCTAAAATCACAATCGCTAAACCTGGCACTTTCCAAGTAACAAGATTCGATTTTAGAATCCCTGAAATTACAGAAGCTGAATTGAGCGGTCAAAGTACTATCCCGCAAATTAATTCTACTCAGGTTAACATAGCTTAACTGGGAGCCTTGCAGGTTAATTCTCTGAAAATCAGCCATGCTCAAGTCAGCATACTCCAAGATGATACTTTGAAAATCTCTGCACCCATTCTCGTACCGCTTAAAGAACATTTCAGCCGTTATTTTTTCCATAACTAAACTCCCACATCAACCAAGGTGGTCTGACAAAGAAAGCTACCAAATTAATTTTTCCAAAATTTATTTCCCCAGCAGCATATCGTTGCAACAAATCTTTAGCAGTTATCCTCATCTATACACTTCCCATAAACCATGACTTATTGCTCTAAATTAGCCGCTTTCCCTTGAATGTCGTTTAACCCCCATTACCCGACATCCTGCATCTTTACACAGTTGATTACACGGTGATACTTCCCAAAGGTGTTTAAATCACAATACTTGCTGCATTTGAGCATAGGCTTCATAGACACCTTTCACGTTGTACCAGTTGAGGAAAATTCGGGCGATTTCTAAAGCTAATTGCGGTTTACCTAAATTAATTAGCCATTGCAAAAATGGAGCCATTGTTCGTTCATTTAGCCCACCATTGAGCGAAAGAATTCCCCAAAGTAAGCGATGCAGCCAAGTCATTTGAATCATCATTCGCACTTCCCATGTGGGATGCTTTTGATAAAACAAAACTCCCATACGTCCGCGTTGAATCTCTTGGTCAATTAATCGGGGAATTTGCTCTAATTTAAATGGTGGATGCCAGTGATATCCTACCGCTTCTGGACATTTAATTAGTGTCAAACCTAGTTTTTTTAGCCTCACACCTAATTCTAAATCTTCCCAGCCATAGAGTTGGAAACTGGTGTCAAAAAGTCCCGCTTTCTCTAGCCAATGTTTGGGAATTGCGACATTTCCGGTAGCAAAAAAAGCTGCTGAAAAATCTGTTACTTTGTAGGGTTCAGCCGTTGGGTTGTCGAAATTGCAAGTATTAATAACTGCTCCGTAAGTGAAAAGGCGATCGCTCCTCAATTTTTCTTTCCCCTGCATTAGTGCATCCGCATGAGCTTGCAAGAAATTTTCTAGCACCACTAAATCGCTATCAATAAAGATAATTGTATCTCCCAGCGCCTTTTCTACCCCCAAATTTCGAGCCGCAGCAGGTCCTGCATGGTCTTGTTGAAACCAGCGTACATGGGGAAACTCCTCTTTGTGTTCTGTCAACCAATCCAATGTGCGATCGGTTGAACCATCATCCACCAAAACAACCTCGTAATTAGTAATCGAACTTGGCTGACTTAACTCCTGCATCTCCAAGGCGCGGAGGCACTTTTCTAAAATTGCTTGGCGATTATAAGTCGGTATCACAATGCTGAAAAACACACTATCACCCACAACACTATTTACCCATCTCCAGGATAGGACAGATAGGACACTGACACTGTTCCTTACTTGATTCTGGTTACAGAAATGGTGAATCTGCCGATGATGCAATTTTATAAATATAGGACTTACACATGAGTTAGGGAATAACGAACCGCAGAGGCGCAGAGTACACGGAGAGAAGTCGGAGTCGCGGCTGACGCCGATCTGAACTTCTCCCAAGGGGAGACGCTGCGCGAACGCTGGAAATCAGAGTTTCAGAGATATTTTGCGTAAGTCCTAAATAGCTACAACCTCATTATTGATAATGATGAGCTAGAGAGTTAACTATGTAGTCTTCTTTGGATATCAAAAATTTATCCCTCATGTTGACCAGCGATCGCATTACTTTGAAGATTCAACTTAAATTCATCAAACTTCAATACTTCCGAATCAGGCTTGCGGGTATCAAAGCGATAACTACTTATCGTACCTGTCCCCGTATCAAAGATACTGAAAACCGTAATATCATTACTCGTAATATAAGGCATTGGCTTGCCATCTTCACCCAGCAAAGGAGAAATTGTTGGCACTATCGGTTCTAAACCATTGGGATCACCAACCTTAACATAATCCTCTTGATATCCAATTGGCACTTCTCGCTTTCTGTCACCCCAAGCAGCACCGTAAGTATTGCCCACATTAGATGTTTCCAGAAAGTGCATTCCACTGGAACTAACAAAACGGTTCCACAAATGGGAATGTCCATAGAATACCAATTGCACATTAGCTGCTTCAAGTATTGGGACAACATCGCGGATAATATAATCTGCGTCTTTGGGGTACTCGTAACGCACTGCTTTGATATTGCTGTTATCCCGTTCAATTATCTGTACTGGTTCTGTATAAGCAGGAACTATATTATCACCCAGAGTATGAGCCGGATGATGAAACATCACAACTTTGTATTTTGCTTGTTTAAACTCAGGGCTGTTCAGTTCTGCCTCTAGCCAATTGTACTGCTTGCTGCCTTTAGCAATTGGCTCATAAATCAACTGTCCATAACCCCAATTTTCAGGGTTATTTAAATCATTTTCTGCTTCTCGATATCTACCCTTACGCTTTCCATCTAAGTTGGGAGTGCGCCACATATTCGTAGCGTACAGTACCACCAAACGCACATCACCAAAAGTAACTGCATAATACCTTTTTCCACCCTCTTTACTTTTTGGTAAAGAGAAAATCTCTTCGTAGGTATTAGTATTAAAAGAATTATCTATTAAAGATTTGTCTTGGTAGATTTTTTGAGCAACGACACGGGGAATTGTATCATCAAATTCACCATTTAAACTTCCCGTCCTAGCAAAGCGCCCCATCACTTCATGATTGCCAATGCAAGTAAACATGGGTGCGTGTTGAATTATTTGTCCACCAGTGTAGGTTGTCTTAACACCGTCGTGCGTCATTTCGTATTTGGCACGACCTTGTAAACCGGGAAACAACGCCCCACCACTATGATCATCAAACCATTCTGAGGCGCGATCGCTAACATTGACCAAATCACCAGCAAACCACACCCCATCAACTCGTCCAACGGTTTCTACCACCTTTTGCAGATTTGCCGATGTCATCGGCTTTAATTGATGGTCAGAGGTCAGCAGAATTTTTAATGGTGTATCCGGTTTTGGAGTAGCTGCGAGGCTAAAAACATCACTGCTAACACTCTCGTCGTCTTCTCGCACACTCGTGACAAGATAGTTTACCCGCAAACCAGGAGTTAATCCAGTCACCTCAGTTTCATGTCGCCAAATATCACGCTGGACGGGTTTTTGATAAACTTGGCCGTCTTTGGTTTGGTTTGCAACTTTTGACTCTTGGTCTTCACGCGTGCGACTGAGTTTGGTAGTATTTGCCTTAGCAGTGTGTTTGAGATTTTCTCCGTAGGTTACTGTGTGATTAACACCAGCAAACTCAGTAAACCAAACTACTCGCACTGAGGTTTCAGTTGGCAGTTGCAAAAATGGGTCGGTGAGTAGTTGGGGTGCTGATGTCATAATTGTTTGCCCAAGTGAACGCACACTTACCAGAGTAAAGCATATAACAAGCACAAGCATAGCTACCAAGGATATTTTACGGCGACTTTTGCGTCTGAGCATGAGTAACATCCAAAATTTTTTTAGGTGTCCGTGACTTAACGCAATTTTATTTAGGACTTACGCACTCAAAACCTGAAACTTCGTTCGCGTAGCGTGCGCGAAGCGCACTCCCCCCTAACCCCCCGATAAATTGGGGGGGATCTAAAAAGCCCCCTTTTTAAGGGGGTTGGGGGATCTCTTATGCGTAAGTCCTATTATTATTAGCCTCTTAAGGGCAATTCATGAATTGCCCCTACAGCGTGTAGTTTTGCGTAAGTCCTATCTAAACAGAATACCCAACTGAATTCTATTTGGATAAAGTATAAATACTTATCAAAATAGCCCGTTTATGGCGAGTAGTGCAAACTTTTAAAAAGATTTAACAGTGATTTAACACTGGCCGTTTTTTAAGGTTTATTAACTAAAAATCGGACAAAAAGAGCATAAATAGCATTTTATTCCTCGCTATCATCGCTGTTTCAGATCATAACCAACTTCTGAGGACATAGATAGATTGACCTCACGAAGTTTAGTGAGATAATAGAGTTGTGAGGGACAGAACGGACGCAACTTGATTATTAAGGGGGAAAATTATGAAACTCCAGCTATTAGCGGCCATGGCCTTAGCAACTCCCCTATTGTTCACTAGCTCGGTTAGAGCTGGGAATCCACAGGACTTACAAAAGCTGCTTTCAACTGGGGAATGTATCCAGTGTAATTTAGCGGGAGCTAACCTCAGTGGCGCTCATTTAATTGGTGCTGATTTGAGAGGCTCGAAGCTCCAAGGAGCCAACCTTGTAGGGGCTAACCTCGAAGGTGCTGACTTAACTGGTGCAAACTTGGCAGGTGCTAACTTAACATCCGCTTATGTAACCAATGTGAATTTAAAGCAAGCCAATCTCAACGGCGTAAATTTTACTGGCGCTACGATTCACGATTCTAATGTGTATCAAGCATCAATGAATGATCTCAATCTGACTGATGCAAAAATATTTAACACTGGAATCGGTATTGGTGGAGAAGGAGAAGGTGCCGTGATTCCCGATTGGAAATAGGCCAAACTGAGTAGGCAGGTTAAATTGAAGAAGAATTCAGAAGTCAGAATTCAGGAATCAGAATCAATCAGTCGGGGATTGGGACCCGCCACTACGAAAGTTGACCACACTTCGGGGCTGCTCTGTTACCACCAAATCTACGATTTGGTGGGGGTTTAAAAAGAGTCCATTCATGCGCTTTTTTGGTCAAAATTCATTCTGAATTCTGACGACTGACTCCTGAATTCTGTTTCGATAAACACAACATAGGTTTTTGCAAGTTTTAAATCAGGGAAACTGGTTTTTTGCCAGCATTATCCTTAAAATCTGCCTATACAAGATTGAAGAAGAATTCAGAATTCAGAATCCAGAATTCAGAATCAATCAGTCGGGGATTGGGACCCGCCACTGAATTGTTGCACCACCAAATCATAGATTTGGTGGGGGTCTTAAACCCGGTTATTCATCCGCTTTTTCGGTCAGAATTCATTCTGAATTCTGACTCCTGACTCCTGAATTCTGTTCGATAAAAAATGAACCCTCTCTGGCTTGTAATCACTTTACTATGACGAAAGCAGAGGGGGTTTCTTATGGGGATTGAGCCGATATTCACGCCAAAACGATCCTCTTCCTAATCTGTATGGAGTTACCAGATGTTAGTCTTCTGGTGACAGAGGACGATGAACCCTTGGATAATCTACCATCAGAAAAACAACAAAGATTACTGACAGAAACCCTTTACAGTTCTTGGAACGGGGCAAGTAATGCCCAAGGGTTTCTCGTGGCCGCCAATGTGGGGTTGTTTCCCAGTAGCAAGCAACTGCCGATTGTGCCTGATGTATTCTTGAGCCTGGATGTACAAGTAGCTGAAAACTGGTGGGAAAAACGGCATCGTTCTTATTTTTTCTGGGACTTTGGTAAACCGCCAGAGGTGGTGATTGAAATTGTTTCAAATCGAGAAGGCAATGAAACAGGACGGAAAATCTTAGAGTATGCCAGGATGCGGGTAATGTACTACATTATCTTTGACCCAACTCGGCAACTTGGTGGTGAAGTTCTACAGATGTATGAGTTGCAAGGGCGGCAATACATACCCATGAGTGAGCAATGGCTAACTGAAGTTGAGCTAGGTTTATGTTTGTGGGAAGGCGCGTATGAAGGTAAGCGGGATGTTTGGCTGAGGTGGTGTGACGCCACAGGGAATATGATTCCTACTGGTGCAGAACGAGCCGAACAAGAACGTTTACGAGCCGAACAAGAATGCTTACGAGCTGAACAAGAACGCTTACGAGCCGAACAAGAATGCTTACGAGCTGAACAAGAACGCTCACGAGCCGAACAAGAGCGTTTACGAGCCGAACAAGAACGCTTACGAGCCGAACAAGAGCGAGAAGCCAAAGAAACTGCCCTGGAACGGGCTGAACGCTTGGCAGCACAGTTACGAGCATTGGTATTGAGCCGGAAGTGTGAGGAAACCCCCTAAAAATAAAAAACCCGCCGTAGCGGGTTACACAACAAAACTATGAACATTGAAAACTTGATTTAGCTGGAATACCTCATCTCAGCTTCTAGTTGACGAATCAGTTGTTCGTCGCCCTTTGCTCTGGCTACTTCCAAGCGATGCTCTAGGCTTTTTTGAATATTCGCTCTGTGAGTTTCTTGTCCTTTGCTCACACTTTGTAGTCTATTTTGACTCATAGTGATTACCTTTTTAATTTTTCACTTACTTTATGTCTTGTATTCATAACATAACATATATTTTGTAGCTGTTGTTACAGAAAAGTATTTTTTTATGTAATTAATTTGATTAAGAATTATGTACAAGAATCAGATAAATCAACAACCACTCGTGACTTTACTGAGCGATTTTAGCGATCGCAACCCCTATGTCGGCATAATGAAGGGAGTCATAGCCCAAATTAACCCTAGACTGACGGTGGTAGACTTAACACACCAAATTCCGCCGCAAGATATTGCCGCAGCTAGGTTTTGTCTGATGAATGCTTATCCCTATTTTCCAGTTGGGACAGTGCATCTGGCAATAGTAGATCCGGGTGTGGGAAGCAAGCGACGTGCGATCGCAGTAGAATTTGCTCAAGGGTTTCTGGTAGGCCCAGATAATGGTATATTCAGTGGCGTACTCAGTCAAAGTCCAGCGATCGCAGCCGTCGAACTCACAAATCTTAATTATTGGCGAACTCCTCAACCAAGCAAAACTTTTCACGGTAGGGATATCTTTGCACCAGTGGGAGCTAGTCTTGCTAGTGGTGTTCTTCTCAAACAGCTAGGACAAGAAATAGATCCAGCAAGTTTGGTAAAACTAGATGTCGGCGAGTGCAAACAGACAAGCACTGGTGTAGTAGGTTGCATTCAATATATTGATCACTTTGGTAACTTAGTGAGCAACATTCCAGGGAGTTATGTCCAAGGCAAAACTTGGTATGTGCAAGCCGCACTTTTGAGTATACCAGGCTGTGAAACTTATAGTGATGTTGAAGTTGGAGAGGCGATCGCTTTAGTTGGCAGTCACGGCTGGGTAGAAATTGCCATTAATAGCGGCAATGCTCACTTACAATTGCAGTTAGATTGGCAAGAAACGCTTCAAGTTATGCTAACTTAAATACCGCATCTTGTGAGTGCCCCATCAAGAGAAACACCAAAATTATATCCTCTTTCCACAGTTGGCAGATGTCCTGGAGGGAAGGTTTTAAAGTTTGGTTCCTTGCCGGGTTTATACTCATATCTTTTAGTTTGCTGATTATAGTTCCACTGAATCAGCCACTCACCTGTTAAGGTTTGCCATCCAACCGCGTCATACATCTTGCGATAGTCGTTTTTCTGTTCCCTCAAAATCTTTTCTTGAGCGCTAAAGCCCAACTTACCATCACTGGCTGTACTCCAAAGCCTGTCAATGGTTTTTAAATCAACACACGAAAGTGCATTCATTTCGTCTTTGGAAATAGCACCCTCGGCTTGTGCCTTAGTCCCTGCAACATCTAGCATTCTCAGGTAAGTTTCTCGGTTAGCCTCTTGCCAATCTTTACTTTGCAAATATTTCTGCAACTGGCTGTAATCGACATTGCGGGCTGTGGTAATTTCTACTTGCTTTAATGAGCTAGGCTTAGTAGTTGTGTTAACTAAATCAGTGCTTCCTGGGCTTTTTATCTCAGACTTAGACCGCGTTAAGGAATATCCAATCCAGCTTAAAACAGCAAATATACCTATAAGACTTGCTGTGATTAATAAGGTTAGTGCCAGAACAGTCTGATTATTCTTTGCCATTTTGGATGCTTCTGATTACTTTGAACGCCCCAGATCGAATTTAGTCTAACCGCTACCACATAGATGTATATCTTACCTTTTCTTTTTGTCAGCGATCGCATTCGGGACTTGTGACATACCCACACTCCGAAGAGTGAGTGTGGGCTTCTCAGTGACTCCTAATCACGATTTTAAGAAAAAAATCACGACTTTAACGAAAAAATCGTGATTTTAAGGGAAAAATTGTGCGTTTAGGGGAAAATCGCAAGTTTAGTAACGATAGCTTCTATATTTAGAGTGAAAACTATTTCTGAGTGAGTCTTATATCTCTGGGACTAAGCATTTTCTAATCCAAAGATATAAAATCATAGAAACCTGGAGAAAACTATGTCATTAGAAACAAAGATACTACAGGCGACAACACCAACTTCTACCTTTGAGACACTTGACCAGAAGCAAGAATTTAACTGGAGACAATGCTGGTATCCCGTCGCCTTCGTGGAAGACTTGCCAGCTAACCGCCCTTATAGCTTTTCCTTGTACGATGAACCCTTGGTTTTGTTCAAAAACCAAAATGGACAGTTTATCTGTTTAACAGATCGTTGTCCTCACCGTGCAGCTAGACTTTCTGATGGACAAATTATTGACGGTAAAATAGAGTGCTTATACCACGGTTGGCAGTTTGGCGATAATGGTCAATGTCTGCATATTCCTCAGTTACCAACCGATGCCAAAATTCCGGTAAATGCTTGCGTGTCATCCTTTAAAGTCTTGGAACTTCAAGGTATTATTTGGATGTGGGCAGGGGAAGCCGAAACAGCTATTGATGAGCTAATTCCATCTCTACCAGATTGGGAAAAGCCGGAATGCTTCAGCTTAGATTATGTACGTGACCTACCTTACGACCAAAGCTATTTTATTGAAAACGTTATTGACCCAGCTCACGTTTTCATCAGCCATGATGGCCTCTTGGGAAGTCGAAAAGATGCCCAAGCGCTAGAAATAGAAGTCATTGACAGCAACATTCAGGGAATTAAAGGAAGGTGGCGAGGAACACGCACACCCAATCTGCCTTGGATTTCATTAGATTTCATTGCTCCTAATTTGATTCTCTACAAAAGATTTGGTAATGAACAGCAAGGTAGGTTTGGGGGTACAGCCTTGTATTCAATTCCACTAGGTAAGGATAGATGTCGGATTCTACTCAGAAATTATAGTAACTTTTTTCCTCAAAAAATCAAGCTGATGCCTCGCTGGTTAGATCACATCTTGATCCGAAACAAAATCTTGGAAGGTGATTTGCAATTAGTCGTTGAACAAAAGGCACAAATTGAACGTTTGGGACAAAATCTCAAAGAAGTGTATTTACCGCTCAAAACATCTGATACTTTGGTGGTTGAGTATCGCAAGTGGCTAGATAAATTTGGATCATCTTTGCCGTTTTATCAAGGTTATTCTACCTCAAAAAATGTCGGTAGTAGCGAGTTTACTCAAAAGTTGATCACGTTAGACCGATTCTCGCAACATACACTTCTTTGTGGTTCTTGCAATCGAGCTTATCAAGTTACAAATACGGTCAAACAAAGTTGTATAGGGGTAGCGATCGCTCTAGCTTTTGTAGCAATACTTGCAGATGATTCTAGAATCAAAATAGCAGCAATATCGGTTTCTATAGTAGCAGTTATAATGTCCGCGATCGCTCAGACACTCAAAACTCACTTTGTGCGTTCCTACACTCGTCACTAAATAATTCGTAATTCGTAATTCGTAATTCGTAATTAATTCAAAAGGCAGAAGGCAGTTCTTGCTGAAGGCAGAAGGGAACCCACGTTTAAAAACGTGGGATTGAAATAAGGACACCTTGTGTCTCGTGCTACGCATCTCGACACAAATCTTTTTATACTAGTGGGCTTTAAACCCACAACTAAAGTTTTTATTAATACTTCTTTCCTTCTGCCCTCTGCCCTCTGCCTTCTGCCTTTCTTTGTAATGCTGTGGGGATTTAGCGCTGCATTGCGGTCTTGGGGTTTCCCCGCCGCAGGATGCGCGTAAAGCCTTCGGCATAGCTTCGCCTAGCGCAAAGCGTCTCGCAGAGAAGCGCTGTAGAGGAGAACTTTGCAAGACAGACCCCGCCATAAAACTTGCTGGCTGTCAAGAGGGGAGAATTAAACCCCTAAACTTTGTTAAAATTTAGTCACGATCAAGTTAGCGGCTCTGCGCTAAACTAAAAAATATTGGGATAAAAATCTTTGGCAGTAAGTTCAATACATCACTAATCCTTACCACTGCGGCGATCATGTCTCAAGAGCATAACGAATCACTCCAAATTCAGGAGATCACCAAACTCAAACCGAAACACTTTGCTGATTTAGTCAGATCAGCACAATTGGTTTTTGACCCCACAGCCGGAGTTTCGGGAAGAAGTATCACAGTTGACTGGGAACAATTTGGAATTCCCCATGATGTGGCGGATAATCTCAAATCACTTGGTCAGCAGTACCAATATGCTTCTCCTCATATCCCTGTTGAAGACATTTGGAGTAAATTAACTCCAGAAACTCGTATTTGGTTTGTTGAAAATAAAGATCGGTTGTGGCAGCTTGAGGAAGCTTTCCCAGCCCTTGACGAAGATTAAAATAAGTCGCAAGTCGGAAGTCGCAAGTCGCAAGTAAGTTTTGTGACGGGGATTTAGCGAGAAACGCGGTCTTGGGCTTTGCCCCAAGTGGAGCGATTTCTCAAGACAGACCCCGACGCAAAAGGTGCTGCCATTCTTAGGCAGGGGAATTAAACTGAACATACTCTGTTAAACGGCCCAATCATAGAAAGGAATACAAATTATTTGTCGGGGCGCAGTGATTATTGTGCCCCTATCCTCTCTCTATAGGCATTTTTATTTAAATACAACACGCGGTAAATTTAGACTTAGTTATTTTGTGCGATCGCATTAGTTTGAGTACATAAGGTGAACTACTCCGCCGTAAGACGGACGTAGCTCTCCCAATTCATCGGGAATAGCTTCTAGAACTCCATAGTACTAGAAAGTCTGACATTCCCTCCTCTTGTCAGGAGTCCTGGTTCCCAAGACCCAAATCTTTCTCTTGCAACATATACCTGAAAGCTAATGGTTTTCGCTTATGGCATTGATGGTGAAAAACGCGGTCTTGGGGTCTCCCCAAGTAGAGCGATTTTGAACCCGGAGGGTCAAGACCAAATAATTCTATCAGAAAATTCTGGGGATTCGTCATACATCTGATATTTGTTTTTGAAGAGCAAAAAATCAATATCAGATGCAATCCTTATCAAGAGCTCCCTATCCCCACCTTATGAGTACATTGAAGGTGGAGACTTCCGCGACACGTTAAATTAATAAAAAAGCTTGTATCGATGAATCAAAGTGTAAGTGTTGCTCCCAACCTGGAAGAACACACTAATGAAAATCCTGTTGTTACCAAAGAACAGCTATTTGGAAAACAACTAATTGTCCTTCTCTTGGAAGTGCTTCTGGCTTTGCCTTTAGGTTTACTCCTCGCAAAGTTCCATGTCGGCGGGATTGCCTGGATATTTGGGGGGATTGCTGCTGGTATAATAGTTCTTCAAGGGTGTCGGCTTTTCTATGAATATTCCCCTAAACCCAACCGCACTGCTAGAAAAGTAGGAATGGCACTTGTGGGCTTAACTGTCGGTGCTTCCAATGCCAACGCTAATGTAGCTAGTGTTGCTTCTGGTATTCCGATATTTATTTTTCTGACTTTGTTTATGCTGCTGTGTGGTAGTTGTATTGGTTATATTTACTCCCGCGTCAGCAAAACTAACCTAATGACAGCAATGCTGGCTACAGTTCCCGGCGGTGTAGGAATTATGGCAGCGATCGCCGCCGATTACAATAAAAATGTGAGTTTGGTTGCTTTAGTTCAAGCAATTCGCGTCACCTCAGTAGTTTTTCTAATTCCCCTCATCGCTAGGACATCAGCTGGTAATTACTGGAATTCACAAACACTTCCCGTCAAAAGTGCTTGGCTAAATCTCGATCCATCTCAACTAGGATTACTCTTGTTAGTATTGCTAATCACTGCATTAGTAGTTTATCCAGCGATATTATTCAACATTCCTGCTGGCGATTTCTTTGGTGCATTGTTGATTGGTATCGGGTTTAATCCTTTGCTACATTGGCTGCCTTTTATGGGTGATATTAGTTTTAGTCCGCCGCCTTTAATTAATTTATTGGGTCAAATGCTCCTGGGAATTACTATTGGTGAATATTGGGGAGACAAACCCAACTTTAATCGGCGAACTGTCGGCTATGCCTTGATGTCTGTGGCGATGACTCTCATAGCCGGTGCGATCGCTGCTATACTTGCGATGCAATTAACCTCTTGGGACTGGTTAACTTGTCTGTTAGTTACAGCACCAGGAGGATCAGCAGAAATGATCCTGGTTTCCCTGGTATTGAATCATAACGTTGAAATTGTTACAACTGGTCATTTAGTGCGACTAATTGCGATTAACAGTTCCTTGCCACTTTGGGTGTTTTTGTTTCGCCGTCTGGATGAGAAACTTTCTGAACCAGTTTAATTATGGTTGATCGAATAGCCCAAGAAAACCTCACCCTGGTTTTGCTATCCAAAACCTGTCCCTCTCCTTACTAAGGAGAGGGATTAAAGTTAGGACAGGGTGCAATACGGTTCGGTTAAGGTGCATAGTTCTTAAAGATCCCCCTTAGTCCCCCTTAAAAAGGGGGAAATAGAGTTATTTATAGCCCCCCTTTTTAAGGGGGGTTGGGGGGATCAAGTCTTATCCGAACCGTATTAGGACAGGGTGAGGTTTTAAGGACTTTTAGATAACCGGATAAAAAACTCCTAACTCCCCACTCCCCACTCCCCACTCCCTTTCAAATACAAAGGATGTTTTAGATGGTTGCCCAAATCCAAGAACTTGAAGCCCAACACTGGATTAAAACTCGTTCTTCCCTCGACCCTAACGAATCGACTTTCCTGATTTGGAAAGGTAAAATTTACGCTTTTATCCCCGGTGAGAAAAAACAACTCCTATTTAAGATGCTGGGATTGAGCGTTAGCCGATGTATTCCCACAGCAGAAGGTAGCTGGGATTTTACTTCTAGGGAACTGACTTACTATCTCAACCCAAAAACAGATGAGGTTTTGTCCAAATGGGAGAATCCTTGGACAGGCGAGACAGTTCCGGTGATTCACGTTGCCAATAATCCTGTGCAAGGAACGTTTGAGGGAAATTTCCCCGCACAAGTAGATGGTGACAGCACAACCTTCGTTTTTGATATATTTCCCTATTACCCCAATCCCTTAGCAGACGATCGCAAATTTGCCGAATATAGCCCAAATCCAATTTATCAGGCAGCCGAATTGTTTAAATTAACAGTGCCAACCGCAGATTTATTCAACCCAGCACTTAAATCAGTTTCTGAACTCAAACTGAGTTGGGATAGAATTGGTCAATGGCTTCCCTGGATGAAAATGGGCGATCGCCCCGGTCAACTGATCTACAGTGCTGTTGGTAGCAAAATCAATGGTTTAACAGAACTGCCTCCACTGCTGCAAGACGAAATTAATAACCGTATTCCTTTATATAAACAAGCCCCAAAAGCATTGATAGATGGGGAAGATATGACTTCCTGGTTATACTTCCAAAAGCACTTTGAGGCTTACTTAGCTGGTGAAATCTTCCCGCTTCCCCAAGCAGAAGAGTTGTAAACTAGCTAGAAAGCTATAGCAATCCTATCTGATTTATGAAAATTATCGGTGTCCAGATCCCCGACTTCTCAAAGAAGTCGGGGATCTAACTTTTCACGAATGATTTAGGATTGCTATATATCGAACTCTTGCCAAGAGATATTATGGTGATCCGAGAAGCAAACTTAGCCGATGCACCGGCGATCGCCAAAGTGCATATAGACGCTTGGCGGACAACCTACAGCAACTTAATGCCAGCAAAGTTTCTGGCAGATTTATCCTATAAAGAACGAGAGACAAAATGGGTAAAAATTTTGAGCAATATAGCTCAGGATAATTTCACCTATGTTGCTGAGGATGAAATTGGGCAAATAGTTGGTTTTGCCAATGGAGGTCAAGAACGGACAAGCGATCGCCTTTATGAAGGTGAGTTGTATGCTATCTATATTCTGGAGAAGTACCAGCACCAAGGTTTAGGACATCGCCTAGTTTCCAGCGTAGCAACAAGGCTGCTTCAATCAGATATTAGTTCAATGTTAGTGTGGGTTTTGGCTGATAACCCCGCAGTCCATTTCTATCAAAGCCTTGGTGGTCAGCAGGTGTACCAAAAGCAAATAGAAATTGGCACAGTGCAGCTGGTTGAGGTTGCATACGGTTGGACGGACACGCGAAAAGGGATAATTTAAAATTTGGCGATCGCTAAATTGGGGATTGCGGACTGGGGACTGGGGAAGAGTTTTCCAATGCCCAATGCCCAATGCCCAATGCCCAATTCACTCTTAACCTGAACAATCAAATAGATGTAAACCTAACCGTTGGGAAAGTTCTTCACACACCTTCACTCCCCGCACACTGTTACCACGCACATCCAGAAGCGGCGAAAAAACTCCAATGCCCATCTTATTGGGTACAACGGCAATAATCCCACCACAAATCCCGCTTTTGGCCGGAATCCCAATTTTATAAGCCCACTCACCTGCAAAGTTGTACATCCCGCAGGTATACATCACACTCAGAATATCTTTGATGTAACGCTTATCCACCGCCCGTTCTTTGTTAATCGGGTTAATACCTCTGTTAGCAAGAGTAGCCGCCATCACTGCTAAATCTTGACAATTCACCATCACAGCACACTGCTGAAAATAAAGATCCAGCGACTCTTCAATATTCCGGTCAATCATGCCAAAGTTAAGCATCAGATGCGCCATTGCGCGGTTGCGATGCCCTGTACTCCGTTCTGAGGTAAAAACGGAAATGTCAACGAACACGTCGCGGCCAATATATCGCTGGAACATATCCAGCATTCGGTTGAGGCGTTCAGTTGGCCCGGAACCTTTAATTAAACTGGTGGTAGCGATCGCACCAGCATTTACCATTGGGTTATAAGGTCGCTTCGATTGCTCATCCAAAATAATCGCGTTGAATGCGTCCCCCGTCGGTTCCACGCCAACTCTAGTTAAAACGTAATCCAGCCCATGATCTTCTAAGGCAAGTCCATAAGCAAACACCTTGGAAATTGACTGAATGGTAAAGAGTTGCTCCCAGTCCCCAACTTTGTAAACCTGACCATCTACTGTCACAATACAAATGCTGAACAAGTCCGGGTTTACCTTTGCCAGTTCGGGAATGTATTTCGCTACTGCACCCTCCTGCACTGACTTGTACTGCGAATGCAATTCGTTAAGAAAAGCCTTTAATGGCGATGGATTTATTTCTAAATCTGCTTGATTTGCTTGGTTTGTCATCAGGCTGATCGCATTTCCCAAAATTCCTACTATATATAGTAGGAATCTACATCTTTACATCCCTACAGCAAAAAAAATTGCTTTGTTGGGTGGAGGCTTTGCGTAACCCAACATCCTGATAATCAGTTGGGTTGCGCTCCGCTCCACCCAACCTACGTCTACGTCTAATGCACTATTTTAGCCTAGATAGTCCACTACGTGCATTTCAAAAATCAAATACTAGTCCTATAGTAGGAATCTACATCTTTACATCCCTACAGTTGCAAAGATTTTTGAAAAGACAGCTTGTTTTAAAAAATCATCCTTGAGCAATTACTTAGAGTCAAAATTTTTTACAGTATTTTTTGATACATTTAAACTTTTATCTCCAAGCGATCGCGAAGATTTCCTAATTTTTTCATTATTAATTACAAAAAATATGAAGTTGAGTATTCTTCTTTTTTTATACTCAGTAATACTGCTATGGCAAGTTACATTCATCACTAGTTTCAGTCTAGTTATGGAGAATAAAAGTCATGATTAATCTAAGTAGAAAAAACTTGGAAAAAAATATTACGCTGAAACTAATTTGGATAATTATCTCAGATGTAACTCCGATGACGACTTATTCATAGTTAAATCAAAATATTTCATTAAATAAGGGATTTTAAGTATTTATGCCGATGATATTTAATTAAAGTTATATTATGTCTTTAGAGGAAATACCAAAATAGATGTTATATAGAATACACGGGTAGTTGCGAGCCTTTAGAACTGATGTCAATGGGGTATCGTCACTTTGGTGTGCAATCAGCGTAAAGTTTTTTTAAGAAATTTTTGACTTGCCGAAAAAAGCGTTACATAGCCAAAGTCCGCATTTGGGAAAGGTTTCGCCCTTAAAATTGGAATTAGAATTTCAGGAGGTGTCCTAAAATTACGCTAAAACCCTGATCCCCAAGCCAAAAGGTTCATGTTAGTCTGTTGCAGTTATAAATAACAAAAGTGAAAGCGGAACGAGTTCGAGTTTTTCAGAAGGGAAATCACTTTCACAAAGTCAGAAATCCCACGAATCATAAAACTAAAGTTCTACAGTCGCTTTAAAAACGAACGCATGAATCAAAGACATTTGTGGACTATTGTTGCCCTGTTTATGACTGTTTTGGGAATACCCACAGTCGGTTGCACTCAAACGACCAAGGGAAATCCGCTAGCTTCCCAAAAATCACCTGCCCCTGATGTAGTGAAGGTGGGAGAGTATCAATCAACAGCAGGGAAACAAATCTTGGATGCTGTGATTACAGAAATTCATTCTCACAACATCGGAGGACGTAAGGCAGCAACCCTTTTTATCAAAAATATTCCTGTTCTCACCTTTTTGAGTTCCGTATCAAATGCGAGTCCTGAAACTAAAAAAGTTGGTACAATTGGAAATTCTGGGGGCATACAATCGTATGCCCTTATTGCTAGCAATTCACTAAAGGCAGTGAGTACTGGGAACGTAACAGATGTGAGTAACCAGATTAGCTCTGTTGACAATGACCCAGTTCAGATAGCTAGTGTCATAGCAGCTAAGATCAACCAGTTGAATCGGGAAAATGTCGATGCAACTAAGATTACCGTAAGTTGGAAAGCAGGGGAAAAATCTACTGCCAATCAAGCGCAAAACAAAAGCGCCCCCCTCCAGCAAAATGGCGATCGCTATATAATCAAAATTAATGGCGAAGAATTGGTCGAAATCAATGAAGGTACGCGATTAGCAGGTACCACCAACAATCTAGCGCAAGATGCATTGCAAGCAACCAATCGTCTGCGAAGACTACTAGGCAATGCATCTCCCTTAAAAGAAATTGCGAATTTACCAAATTTACCAGTATCAATACCCAAATTGCCACAACAGGTTTCCATCGGCGGAGTGCGAATCTCTTTCGGAGGCATAGCTTCCTATTACGGGTATGATGGTTCTAGTAATAGTACTGCTAGCGGTCAGAGGTTCAATCCAGAAGGCATGACTGCCGCCCATCGTAGCTTACCCTTTGGTACACAAGTTCGTGTAACCAACACCCGCAATGGTCGTTCTGTAGTGGTGCGGATTAATGACCGGGGTCCATACGTTCGGGGTCGAGTCATAGACCTATCTGCTGGCGCGGCTCGGATTTTGGGAATGATGGGCAGTGGCGTGGCACCAGTGCATATTGAGGTCTTAAAGTAGTTATTAGGGAGTAGGGAGTAGGGAGTAGGGAGTAGGGAGTAGGGAGTGGAAAGTTAGGAGTTAGGAGTTAGGAGTTAGGAGTTAGGAGTTATCTATCTCCCTCATCCCCCTCATCCCCCTCATCCCCACTCCCCACTCCCCACTCCCCACTCCCCATAACAATTCCCCTAGCTGAATCATCTCTTCCTTGTATTTCAGATATACACTAACGGGGGAGGGATAGATAAGAACTAGGGGTATTTTTGTGCGCCTGCTGACAACAGTCGCAGCTTTACGCTGCTATTTAACTAAACGCTGCTCAGAAAACAAGCTGATTGCAGTTAGTGAGGATCTGAGACTAGATGAGATGACTGGATGGTATCAGACGGCAGTCGGTCTGGTGCCAACGATGGGAAATTTGCATCAAGGTCATTTAAGCTTAATTCAACGGGCGCGGCAAGAAAATTCTACGGTGATTGTGAGTATTTTCGTCAATCCCCTGCAATTTGCTCCCAATGAAGATTATCAACGCTACCCCCGCACTTTAGAGCAAGACCAACTATTTTGCGAACAAGCTGGGGTAGATGCCATTTTTGCACCGACTCCTGAAGAAATGGCAGTTCCCCAGAAAAGTATAGAAGAATCAAGGGTTACACAAGTTATCCCACCATCTGCTATGATAACAGGTTTGTGTGGTCGTTCTCGGCTAGGTCACTTTCAGGGTGTCGCTACGATTGTGACCAAACTTTTCAACTTGGTACAGCCTGACCGTGCGTACTTTGGTCAAAAGGATGGTCAGCAACTGGCAATTATTAAACGCTTAGTAGCTGACTTAAATTTGCCAGTAGAAATTGTTGCCTGTCCAACAGTGCGGGAAGCTTCGGGTCTTGCCTTCAGTTCTCGTAATCAATATTTGACTGCAACGGCAAAAGAGCAAGCAGTGGTATTATATCGCGGCTTGCGACGGGCTGAAGCTGCGTTTCGGGCTGGCGATCGCAATAGCAGCAAGTTGATAGCAGTGGTACAGCAAGAAGTGGCAATGGTCAGCACGGTTTTAGTGGAATATATTGAATTGGTTGAACCGACTACGTTGATGTCTTTACAAAAAGTTGAGGAGGAAGGAATGTTGGCGATCGCAGCTCGTGTTGGTGCTACACGTTTGATTGACAATACCATATTGCGCGATCGCCAACCCATTATCGCCATTGATGGCCCAGCCGGTGCTGGTAAATCTACAGTGGCGCGTCAAGTGGCAGCAAGCCTGGGTTTAGTGTATTTAGATACAGGAGCGATGTACCGTGCTGTCACTTGGCTAGTACTACAAAAGGGGATTGCTATTGATGATGAGTGTGCGATCGCCGAATTAACTAACCAGTGTAAAATTGAACTTACTCCTAACCCCGATTTACAATCGAGCCTGCGGGTTTGGATTAACGGTACTGATATTACCCAGGTAATTCGCACCATTGAGGTAACTTCTCTTGTATCGGCGATCGCGGCACAAAGTGCTGTACGTCAAGCACTGGTTAAACAACAGCAAAACTGGGGTAAAAGAGGTGGTTTAGTCGCTGAAGGCCGCGATATCGGTACTCATGTATTCCCCGATGCCGAAGTGAAAATCTTCTTAACCGCTTCTGTAAGTGAACGCGCCCGTCGTCGCCAGCAAGACTTTAACAAACAAGGTCAACCCGAAGTGAGTTTAGAGCAGCTAGAACGGGACATTGCCGAACGTGACTGGAAAGATAGTACACGCAAAGTTTCGCCTTTACAAAAAGCAGCAGATGCGATCGAAGTTCAAACCGATGGTTTAGACGTGTCTGAAGTCACGGCACAAATCGTTAACTATTACCAGCAGCGTTTATCTCAGTGGTAATCACCACTATTTACTGTTAGTTTTTTAGTTTCAAAGGGTGGTGGGTGAGTGATTATTCACTTACCATCCTCAAAACTGCATTTGAAGAAGAATTCAGAAGCGATGCCCTGAGCGTGGCCGTTGGCGTAGCCTCTCGTAGAGAAGGGTCAGAATTCAGGAGCCAGAATCAAGACCTCTAAATCTCCGATTTAGTGGGGGTTTTAAACCCGTTTATTCATCTGCCAGCCACACAGAATTCAATTCTGAATTCTGAATTCTGACTCCTGAATTCTGTCTGATAATTTTACTATTGGCTATCTTTATTTAAAATCAAGCCTTGTACTAAAAATATTAGATTATTTAAGTATTAAATCATCTTGCTTTCGAGTGATTTTTCATATCGCAATTAATCCTACTAAAGGTAGAAGTATGAAAGCTTTAATTCCTTAATGCTAATTACAGCCCATTTCAAGTTGGTAAGGTACACAACCAAAGTCTCAAACCCTGATGTAAAAGCTGTTTTACTTCTGAATTCTGACTCCTGAATTCTGAATTCTGCTGTAATTATCCGTCTCTGGCGGTGAAATATTAGCCATTTTTATTCATATTCATTAATTCATAGCGATTTGACTTATCATTTAAGTACTTTATTTCCCTCTTCACTTGATCTTCACTTTAGTAGTAGAATGACGATGTTAAGTTTCATGTTTCATCATTAAAGGCATAAAACTGCCAGAAACAAAAGCTGTTAATTTCCTAAGCTTCTGCAATAGTTTAAGACTGAAAACCGATAAAGAGAGGATTACACACAATGGCATTTGTACAAGAACCACTACCCTTTGAGAAGGATGCTTTAGAGCAATATGGTATGAAAGCTGAGACTTTCGAGTATCACTATGGCAAGCATCACAAAGCTTATGTAGACAAACTGAACGAACTCACTAAAGATACTGAACTTGCGGATAAGTCTCTGGAAGAGGTGATCAAAATTTCCTTCAAAGACTCCTCGAAAGTGGTGATATTTAACAACGCTGCTCAAGTTTGGAACCACACCTTCTTTTGGAATTCCTTGAAACCCGCAGGTGGCGGCACACCCACTGATGAAGTCGCAGCCAAGATTGATAAAGATTTTGGTAGCTTCGATAAATTCAAGGAAGAGTTCTCTAACGCCGCCACAACTCAATTCGGGAGCGGATGGTCTTGGTTGATTGATGATGGTGGTACGCTGAAGGTGATTAAGACACCAAATGCAGAGAACCCTCTAGCTCATGGCCAGAAGGCACTCTTAACTTTGGATGTTTGGGAACACGCCTACTACATTGACTACAGAAATGCCCGTCCAGCGTTCATCAAGAATTTCCTAGAAAATTTGGTGAACTGGGACTTTGTTGCTGAAAACTTGGCTAAAGCTTAGTCAATTACCAGTTTTGAACTGGCTGCGATGCCTTTTGACAAGCTGCTTTGCGTCTACGTGGCTTGTGCCAGATATATAAACTAAAAACAATCAGTTAACGTGTCGCGGAAGTCCCCACCTTCAATGTACTCATAAGGTGGGGATTGTGAGCGGGGGATAAGGATTGCATCCAGAATTTGTTTTTACTTGGTAAAAACAAATTCTGGATGGATGAGGAATCCCCAGAATTTTCTGGTATGATACTTAATGTCTTGACCATCAATGCCATAAGCGAAAACCATTAGCTTTTAGGTATATGTTGCAAGAAAAAAATTTGGGTCTTGGGAACCAGGACTCCTGCCCTTGGAGGGAATGTAAGACCAATAGAACTACGCAGTTCTGGAGGCTATTCCTGATGAATTGGGAAGCCCCGTCTGTCTTACGGCGGGGTAGTTCACTTGACCAGACCAATTTTGTTAGCAGTCACGAACTAATATCGTGGCTGTTTTTAGTTGGCTGTTGAGAAGATGAGGGAAATGAGGCAATACGGTTACGGTTCGGTTAAGAATATTTGTAGCGACCCTCTTGGCTAAAATGTTGCAAAAAATTGTAGGTTGGGTGGAGGCTTTGCGTAACCCAACATCCTGATAATCAGTTGCGTATTTAATTTGTATATGCAATGCGGGCAAGATGCCCGCACTACAATAATTTTACGTTTTCGTACTATACAATTTAGCTGCATATCAGCTTAATCAGTTGGGTGGAGCGGAGCGCAACCCAACCTACGTCTACTTTATCTGCCTTTGCAAATGGCGATTACCAAACTGTAAAGCGGTTAGCCTCGACCAATTTATCTGATAATATTTTTTTAGAGGTTTCTTTCTTACTGACGATAGGATTGGTGTTTCAGGCTTTCCTAGAATAGCGTAGCCATAGCCACTTAATAGTTCATCTGAACTATGAATTCCAAATACAAAGGGAGATGTAAAATTGTCTAGGAAAGTTGAAACCCTTATCAAATATAGATTTTATTAAATTCGAGCCAATGTCAAAAAATGAGCGATCGCACAGTAGTAAAGAACTAGCGCAATACATCGAAGCAACGAATAGCATCACTAAACCTTGGCTATTGGTACAACTGCGCCTCAAAAAATTGCAAGAACGTCGAGCCACTCTTACAAACGATGTCTATACCAAAGAATTAGAAGATATTTACCAAGACTTGATGAATTTGGGGGAATGGTGGCGTGGTATTGAAGATGAGGTATTTTAAAACAAGTCGCAAGTCGCAAGTCGCAAGTCGCAAGTAAGTTTTGGCAATTGATGCAGGGGACTTAAACCCCTAAACTTTGTTAAAGTGAGTAGTTATGAGTTTTCCAAACTCCAAACTCCTAACTTTTAACTTTTAACTTAAAACGCAACCTGATGCCTCAAGCTCTCGATCAAGTCGATTACGATACTCTCGATGCCGCAAAACGACGCTTCATCGATGCCGCAAAACGCACACTTGGCTTTGCAAGCGCTTATGGCATCGTGCCTGCGTCGGGTCTGGGAGCAAGCGCTAACGCTTTCAGCTTCAACCTCGCTCCGTTTCTAGAGGCGGGGGCTAGAGAACTTTCTATGACACTTGTACCCGAAGGATTGGGCACCGCAGACGATACCCGGCCTGACGACCTCTGTGAAGAGGAGCTTCGACGATTCTGGTGGAACATCGGTATCAAGATTATCTCGTGCCTTACAAACGACGCGGCAACTTCTGGGATGCAGACTATACTTATGGGTCTTTATTTGCCGTCGAGTACTCCTGAAACAATCTTTACCCCCGCTTTCCTTGATGGGTTTCTGGATGGAGTAGTTGAAGGGTGCAAACGAGTCGGGTGTGTCTATCTCTCAGGGGAAACTCCTCAATTAAAAACTAAAATGATTCCAGGCCGGCTCGACATCGCCGGCTCGGTTTTTGGGGTTATGCCGGTTGGTGTCGCTCCTATTGATAGCTCGCGTCTGGATGCCGGAAATACCATTGTTCTCGTTGAGAGTTCGGGTCCCCACGAAAACGGCTTTACCCCACTGCGAAAACTTGCCGAGTCGCTCCCTGAAGGCTACAGAACAAAACTTCCGAGTGGGCAGGAGTTCTGGGAAGCGATGAATGCCGCATCGTATCTCTACACGCCGCTTGTACAGGCCGTGCTTGGTGAGGGAATTCGTCCCACCGCGATGGAAAATATCACTGGTCATGGATGGCAAAAGCTGATGCGGTCGGTGAAGCCGCTCCGGTATGTCATCGAAACGATGCTCCTAGTGCCGGAAATATTTACGTTTGTCGAAGGTCATCTTGAGGGCGGGGCAACGACGATGCTTTCCGTGTTCAATTACGGTGCCGGATTTGCATTCTATACAGAGTCGGAGCAGGATGCAGAGAGGATCGTTCTGCTGGCAAGAGAACATCAGCTAACGGCCGTGATTGCCGGAAGGGTTGAAGCGTCCCTTAGCCGCGAGGTGGTGGTAAAACCCCTTGGAATCACCTTGAAGGGAGATTCTTTTGGGATTGCGCGAGGGGTATAATCAGCCGCAAGCGTAGGCATAGCCCCTCGTAGACATCGCCAGTTTTCTGGGAGCTATTTATAAGAAGAATTCAGAACTCAGGAGCGGAGCCGGAGACGCTCCTCGGCTTGGCGTCAGAATTCAGAATTGAATTGGAGTCCGACTGGGTAATGAATATTGGTTTAAAACCAAGCCGAATTGCGATGCCCTGAGCTTTGTCGAACGCGAGTGCGTCTCCAAGAGTTGGGTGGGCGAAAAAAATTAAAATATTCTCGCCTTAAAACTCTATTCCTTTATGGGTAGAGTATTCACAATTGGTGAATTCTGTATTCTGACTCCTGTTTTATAGACTCACAGGATTTTCTGAATTTTGCGATGCCTGCGGCGGACTACGCCTACGCACAAGTTATTACCGGTTAGATAAGTTGATGTGCAGCTAAATTGTATAACACGAAAACCCAAAAATATTGTAGTGCGGGCAACATGAGCGCGTCCAATATACAAATTAAATACGCAACAGCTTAAAACTAGTGAAATTATTGAGATAAATAATATTTTTTACACACAAGATCGAGTTGCATTTCCGGCTTATTAGAGATAATTACTCTACCAAGCCTTTAGTATTTAAGTAATTTAACACAGATGCTACAAGTGGATTTATGAAATTTTAGATGCAATATTTATTACTACTTAAAAATAAAGTAGTCCAAAATACCCATGACCACTTAGATTAAGATTTGCTAACGTAGTCTTAACATATTGAAAAATTTGCTGACAAAGCTGAGAAAGTAGCAGCCAACACTAATTTTTATTGTTGGGTGTTTATTATCTGTAGATGTAGCGTTTTAGTGTGTTAAGAATATACATTTTTGTTCCGAGGGGGTTATGGTTGTAAATTTTGCCCGGACTACTGCTTCAGCAGAACTTTTGAAGCAAGTATTTCATAACATTGATGCACATAGTTGTCCAAGGTTATTCAACTTTCATATGCACACTGTTTACTCGGATGGGAGATTGCAGCCGAGTGGATTGATGGAGCAGGCGATCGCTATTGGACTCAAAGGGTTAGCCATCACCGATCATCATGGTATTATCGGCTATCAAGCTGCACTTGCTTGGTTAGAAGACTGGAAGTGGAGTAATCCTGGTGCAATCACTCCTCAGCTGTGGAGTGGCGTGGAAATCAATGCCAACCTTTTGGATATAGAAGTTCACATTTTGGCTTACGCTTTTGAAACAGAACACCCTAGTATAAAACCCTATCTGCAAAGAAGGGCGACTACAGGGCAAGAATATCAGGCAAGTAACGTGATTGCCGCTATTCATGAAGCTGGGGGATTGGCAATTTTGGCTCATCCAGCTCGTTACAAGCGATCGCATTTCGACTTAATTCCAGCTGCGTCCCAAAAGGGTATCGATGGCGTGGAAACTTTCTACGCCTACAATAACCCTAACCCTTGGAAACCCAGCATAGTGGAATCAGAACAAGTGCAAAAGTTGGCTAATGAATACTTTCTTTTCAATACTTGTGGTACTGATACCCACGGTTTGAGCCTACTACAACGCTTGTAAAGCAATACTTTGTCCTAAAGGACACGCTACGCGAATGACAATTTACGAGGCTTGGGAATCGGGTTTAAGCCCGTCTTAAAGGTCAAACAAAAAAAATCCCTTGGTCAAATTAATTGACCACAGGTGGAGCGTCTCCGGCTCCGCAAAATTCTTCTGCGCTGATTGTTGTCTCTTTGGCAGCTTTTTCCTTACGTTCACTGTAGCGGTCTGTGAGATAGTCCACTTTGTCACGCAATAGCAAAATAAACTTCTAAAGTATCCAATCAATCTGGTTTTTCATAATGCCAGAAATCTGGCCGTGCAGCTCTGGGCTAGATCAAACTTGCCGATTTCTTTGATGGTGGCGATCGCACTTTTCCAGCAGCATCTAGTTTGCCCATCGCGTTGTGCCATTAATAAACGTCAAATCAAAGTTACATAATTGACGTTTCCTCAGTAAGTAGTAATCACCTGCCTGTAATTTATTAGTTACGTTTATTACATTTTGTATAATTATGTTTCTCAGTATAAAGACAGATGAAATGCTTGTATATATGAGTAAATAACAAAAAACCTAAATTTTGCCTACAAAAATTACATAGAAATCTCATAGTTGCAGTAAAAAAATAACAGTAGATTAGCTGGTTACAATCTAGCATTATCCTCAATATAATGTAATAAATTAGACGTTGTTTGCTACTTAGGTAGTGAGTTTTGAGCTAATCACTATCAATACAATTACCCTCGCCCCTCTTATCTTCCCTGATCCGAATCAGTTGGTTGCTAGTTGGTAATTGAATCTGAGCTTTCAATACTTTGATATCCCTGCAACAAAGTGGGAAAGTTCCTTTCGCTCTAATATTAAATATTGAAATTGAGTGCAATAAACATGCAAAAAGTACTAGCGTTGATTCAAGAAAAAAAACAAGAATATGCTCAACTTCCCTTGTTTAATTTTATGCAAAACAAAACTATAAATCCCAGACAAAGGTTAGCTTGGGCACCATGTGCGGCTCATTTTATTATGAATTTTGGAGAGCTGAATAAGTATTTTTTGCGAGTAGAACCAACTAGCGATCCAATTCAGATACTAATTAACAAGCATACTTATGAAGATGACCATCATTGGCTGTGGTTTTTGGAAGATTTGAAAAACCTGGAACTTGACAAATCATTGAGATTTAGTGATTCATTAAAATTTCTTTGGAGTGAAGAAACTAAGAATGCTCGCTGGTTAAACTATCAACTCTATCGATATAGTTCACAAGCTACTCCTATTCAGAAAATTATAGTTATTGAAGTTACCGAAGCGACGGGTAACATAATGTTTTCAACGGCAGCAGAGATTGGCAAAGAAATTAAAGCAATTACCCAAAAACCATGTCGATATTTTGCCGATTTTCATCTGGATGTTGAAACTGGTCATCTGACAGGTGGATCTGGAATAGAAGAAATTGTCCAACATATTCAACTATCAGAAGTAACTCGACAAGAAGCTTTTGAATTGGTTGAGAACTTATTTACAGCTTTCACGCAATTTACAAATGACCTTTTGGTATATGCTGAAACCCATAAAATCGAGCAAGAATTGAAAGCTGCTTGAAGAAGAATTCAGCTATTCTGAATTCAGGAATCAGAATCAATTCATTTGGGGTCTGAATCCCCAAATGAATTGAAGACCACCAAATTTTCTTGTTTTGTGGGGGTGCAAAAACGCCGGTTATTCATCCACTTTTTCGGTGAGAATACCCAACTGAATTCTGACTCCTGACTCCTGAATTCTGTTTCGTTGATTGACTTCCATACTTAATTTGAGACTTAAAGAGGAACTTTAGATATGTCACAGCATATACAAAATGTTGTAATTGTTGGTGGTGGTTCAGCAGGTTGGATGACGGCAGCTTATTTGAGTAAAGCACTAGATAGAAATATTCATATTACTCTGGTGGAATCATCTAACATCACAAAAGTTGGAGTTGGAGAAGCAACTTTTAGTACCATCAAAGTATTCTTTGATTTTCTTGGACTTCAAGAATATGAATGGATGCCAAAGTGTAATGCCACATATAAGATGGCAATTAAGTTTGTCAACTGGAATGCGAAGGGGCAAAACTTCTACCATCCTTTCCAGAGATATGAGGTGATTGACGGCTTTGATCTCTCTGAATGGTGGCTGAAAATGAAGAAAGATCAAGAAGCATTTGATTATGCCTGCTTTCTAATTCCCTGGCTGTGTGACCATCAAAGTTCTCCTAAATATTTTGATGGTAAAGTCTTTGATAACAAAGTTCAAAATGAATTTTCTCAGGAGCATCTTGTCAAGAAAAACATCCTGGATAATTTAAAGATTCAGTACCCCTATGCCTATCATTTTGACGCGAATCTACTCGCAAAATTCATGAAAGATTATGCAATGGAAAGGGGAGTGAAGCAAATTGTTGATGATGTAGTGGATATCAAGTTAACTGAGGATGGGAGCATAGATAGCCTCACAACCAATGAGCATGGCATTCTCAGTGGCGACCTTTTCATTGACTGTACTGGTTTCAGTGGTCTTTTAATCAACAAAGCGCTTGGTGAGCCATTCATTTCTTATTCAGAGTCGTTGTTGTGCGATCACGCGATCGCAATGCAGATACCAACTGATCTCAAAAAAGATGGCATCAACCCTTACACCACAGCAACTGCGCTTTCGTCTGGTTGGGTCTGGAATATACCTTTGTATGGCAGAAATGGTACAGGGTATGTTTATTCTGGCGCATTCATTTCTCCAGAGGAAGCAGAACAGGAATTTCGCCAGCATTTGGGAGCCGTTGCTGATAATCGTAAGGCATCTCATATCAAGATGCGGATTGGACGTAACAGAAACTCATGGGTGAAAAACTGTGTAGCAATTGGTCTTTCCAGTGGATTTGTGGAACCACTAGAATCTACTGGCATCTTCTTTATTCAACATGGAATTGAAGAGTTAGTTAGCCACTTTCCCAGCAAATCTTTCAATGAAGAGCTAATTCACAGCTATAACAAAGTTATCGCTAACTGCATAGATGGTGTGCGAGAATTTTTGACACTTCATTACTATGCTAGCGATCGCACCGACACAGAGTTCTGGAAAGCAACTAAGAACAATATCAAAGTCTCAGAAGAACTACAGGAAAAATTAAGATTATGGAAAAATAGACTGCCAAGCAATAAGAGTATCAACCCGAAATACCACGGCTTCGAGTCTTACTCTTATTCGGTAATGTTGATGGGGCTAAACTATATGCCTGAAAGCAGTCTTCCCATTTTAGAGCATATCGGAAATCACAATGCCCAGGCTGCATTTAGGGAAATTAAGGAAAGAGCCAATTACCTAACTTCAACCTTGCCGTCACAGTATGAATACTTAACTCATGTAATTAAGTCACAAGAACAGTCGGAGTATCTGAGCGTGGTTAGCGATCGCCCACAGCAGATTCTTGCACCAATTTCATAATTTAGGAGAACCCAAGATGACAGTCAAACAAGTATGCGTGATTGGAGCTGGAGTCAGCGGATTAGTCTCAGCAAAGACATTTATTGAGGAAGGTTACGAAGTTACATTGTTCGAGAAACGGCAGGGACTTGGTGGTGTGTGGGAAGGGTCGAGGACTTACCCAGGACTATCGATCCAAAATCCCAGAGACACTTATGCTTTCTCAGACTATCCAATGCCAGCCTCTTATCCAGAATGGCCTTCAGCAGAGCAAATATGTGCTTACCTTGAATCCTATGCCCAACACTTTGGTGTAGCAGAAAAAATTCAGTTCGGTGCGAAAGTAACTAAACTAGAGCGCAAATCAGGAAATATTGATGGATGGATGGTTAGTGTTAGCTTTCAAGAAGATGGTAAGGAGATCAAAAAACAAAATTACGAGTTCGACTTTGTGATTGTGTGCAATGGCACCTATGATATTCCCTACATTCCGAACTTGCCGGGAATGGAAGAGTTCATTGCCGCCGGAGGTCAGGTAATACATACTAACAACTTTAATGACAGCTCTGTAATTGAGGGTAAGCGAGTGGTTGTTGTCGGTTTTGGTAAGTCAGCCACCGATCTTGCAAATCTCGCAGCTACCAAGGCCAAGGAATGTACCCTTGTGTTCCGTCAAGCGCTGTGGAAAGTTCCCAACTTCTTTCTCGGTCTGTTAAACATCAAGTATGTTTTCCTGACTCGGTTTGCAGAAACTTGGATGCCCTATCATAAACTTCAAGGATGGGAAAAGTGGCTGCATAGTTTTGGGAAGCCATTGGTGTGGGCATTCTGGCGGCTAAATGAGACTATCCTACGCTTACAGTTTCCGCTTGATGCTTGTGGGATGGTGCCCAAACAACCGATGAACAAATTGATCGGTTGTAGTATCGGCTTGGTGCCTAAAGGCTTTTTTGAGCATGTACGCGCAGGCAAAATTCGTGCTGTTAAGACAAAGATCAACAAGTTTTTTGCTAGTGGCGTAGAATTGGATAACGGTGAGCAAGTACAGGCAGATATTGTGATCTTTGGCACAGGATTTCTTCAGGATATCCCCTTTTTAGAAGAGAAGTACCGCAGGCACGTATTTGATCAGCAAGGCACTATCCATCTTTACCGCCATCTAATTCACCCTCATGTTCCACAGATGGGTTTTGTTGGTTATAACTATACTTTCTGTGCCCAGTTATCAGCAGAAATTGGTGCTAGGTGGTTATCAGAGTATGTCAAAGGAAGTATACCTTTACCATCCCCGCAACAGATGCTAGAGGATGTAACGGTAGAGTTGGAATGGAGGAAGAAAGATAGGCCGTATGCTTTCGTTAGTGGAGCATGTATAACTCCTTTTACATTCCATTACATTGATGAGTTGCTTCGGGATATGGGTCTGAGAACCCGGCGTCAATCTGGGAACTTGCTTGGGGAGTTTCTGATGCCAATAGATCCATCTGCCTACAAGCATCTGGGCCAAGAATTACAGGTAAAACAACATCCATCTCTCAATGATTCGGCGATCGCGGTAAGTGTAGGGTGAGAAGCGATCGTTGATATCTTCTTAACGTGAGTTCGACGGTTAGAAAAAAGCAAAAAGCTTGCTAGATATTGATTTGCTCAACTGGACAGACCCAAGCGATCGCCTCCAGACCACAGGAGGTTATCGCTTACAACGCACTCAAGGGTGCGATGCCTGCTAGGGCTACGCCATCGCATCCTTGAGTGCCCTGGGGTATTTTTAGTTCAAAAGTACTATGAAAACCCTACTCAAGTTTTGGGTGAGTGCGCTTATATTTGATGTATATCAATCGCCGTAAAGGTTTGGAGTTTCGTACCGGGAACTAACTCCAGTTGGGATGAGCTTAACAGTTAATTGCGACCGGACTGTGATATTTCTATTGTGTGGCTAACTACAGTTTTTGCCCGATAACGATACCACCACATCACAAAACCAGTAACGAGCAGAATTAGTGGTGCAAGTCCCACGAAGACGTAGAGTATACGTGTTGGTAAGCCGCCAAAAGTACCAAAATGTAATAGTATAAATGAGTCTAAAACTTTGTCGCCCAGAGATTTCTTGAGTGCATCTTTGATCTGAATAGTCTTACCTGTGTATTGGTCTAGGTACACACCTGAACGACCTAAGATTGCCTCTTCATGAGAATATTTCTTACGTATATAGATAGCTGCTTCCGGGGTTTGAGGTAAATAAACAGCAGTGGTAACGGTGTTTGGTAGGGCGGCATCTGCTTTTTGCAGCAATTGTGTTAGGCTTAACGCCGTTGAGCCAGCAATGGGTTGGGAAACCGGGTCAGGTGAATTATGAGTGAAAGTAATCGCATAAATAATCGGTGTAACGAAGCCTCTGAAATTTAAATAGAATCCAGTAAAACCTGTTAGTGCCAAAAACACAGCGGCAATAATCCCTACAACTTTATGGATGTCAAAGTTGACTCGTTTAGGATGTGCATTTTTCCATTTGACTTTAAAGCCAGAAATGAGTCTTCTCCAACCAGGCCAAAGGATGATACCTGTTATGCTGAGGATAAAGAGTAATAGTGCGGCTACCCCCATTATTTGGGTTCCAGTTTCGCCAGCGAGCAGTTGTTCATGTAGTTCAAGGGTGAATGTCGTGAATGTGCGATCGCCCTCCAGGCTGGCCATAATTGCACCAGTGTAGGGATTGACATAGACTTCTGTGGTTTCGCCTTCTGGGGGTTCGAGGTTAAGTTGATAAGGAGCATCTGGTTTTTTTGGTGTGTAGATGGTTTGAACTTTGAGTTTTGGCACTTTGCTGTATGCTGCCTTAACAGTATCTAGTACTGACTCAATGGAAACTCGTTGTCCAGAGGGGATGACCTGCCCAATTTCACTCTTGAGCAGAAACTCATCGATTTCAGGAGAAAATACTAACAAGCTACCTGTTAAGCCGGCGATGATTAACAGGACTCCCACAACTAAGCCGATATAGCGGTGGAGGATGAATGCAAGATTACGCAGAGTTTTGCGGTTCATGGTAGAGTCTCCCAAAGTTCTTTTATAAGAAGAATTCTGAATTCTGACCGGAGCCGGAGACGCTCCGCCTCCGGTCAGAATTCAGAATTGAATTGGAGTCCGACTGGGTAATAAATATTGGTTTAAAACCAAGCCGAATTGCGATGCCCTGAGCTTTGTCGAACGCGAGTGCGTCTCCAAGAGTTGGGTGGGCGAAAAAAATTAAAATATTCTCGCCTCAAAACTCTATCCCTTTATGGGTAGAGTATTCACAATTGGTGAATTCTGAATTCTGACTCCTGTTTTATCAATTTTTCCTTGTGCTTAAAGAGCTAAAACTGGGGTTAAACCAATGGAATTGCCCAAAGCGTCTTAACTCCCCTACTCCCTTATTTTCCCTAAAACTGCCACGAAATCGTGCCCTGCACGGCGAATGGATCGCCATAATAAACATTCAACCCGCCATTGGCAGAATCAAAATAGTCAACGTTAAACAAATTCTTGAAATTAATCGCTGCCCGGAATCTGTCTCGTTTATAGAAGATGGCAGCATCGGTGCGGACATAACTCGGCAATTCAAAGGTATTCGCTAGATCTCCTTGTCTATCACCGACAAAAAACAATCCTCCACCAACGCCAAATCCCTTCAGACTACCTGATTGAATTTCGTAGCTTGTCCAGATGTTGAAGCTATGTTTGGGAACATTATTCGGCACCTTACCTACCTGACTAGGATCAGTGTCTTTGGTAACTTCTGCATCCGTGTAAGCGTAGCCCGCAATCACATTCCATCCTGGTAAAATTTCACCCCCAAGGCTGAGTTCAACCCCTTTGCTGTGCTGCTCTCCGGTTTGGATGGAATAGCCTATGTGATTTGGATCATCCGTCAAAACATTGGAGAGTGTCAGGTCGTAGTAGGCAAGGGTCGCAGAAATTCTATTGTTGATATCTCCTTTGATGCCAACTTCATAGGAAGTGCCGTACTGTGGGTCAAATAGACTGCCATCATAGGCGGTTCCACTGTTTGGGGTAAAGGAACGACTGTAGCTGGCATACAACGAAATCGGCGGTAGAGGTTGATAGACAAGACCAACACGGGGACTAAATGCATCACTAGATTGCGTTTGTTCCGTTTTGATACCCTGATCATCATCCCCTGAGCTTTGGTTGAGGGTATCAAACCGCAAACCCAATAGCAGTTTCAGATTATCAGCCAGTGTCACCTGATCTTGAACATAAATACCCAGTGTATCTGAGGAGTTGAAATTCCGATCAACCTCAACATCACCGAAAGGCTGACTACCGTACACCGGGTTGAACAGGTCAAGGGGAGCAATTTGGCGGTCATTATTGATGGTAGTACTGTTTATTCTGGTGAGATTAAAACCTGCAACCAATTGATGCCCAATGCTGCCGGTGGCAAACTTACCCACCACATAAGTGTCAAGATTATAGACTCTATCGTCATTAACACCACTCTCGAAGTATCTAGTTAGAGTACGCTCATCGGACTCTAAGGTGTCGCCACCGACCCAAACTTTGTACCGTTGAGCCGATGCAAATCCAAAAGCGCTACGTAGCTGCCAGTTATCACTAAAGCGATGTTCGAGATCGTAGCCAACGCGAAGGACACTTGTATCGGCTGTACTATACGGCTCCGATACGTTGCGATCGCGGGGGATTTGACCATTCGGATTGGGTAGGACAGTCCCCTCAGCAGGAAGCCCTGGCTGACCAAACTGTTTGGGTCGAACCTCATATTCGCCAGAAAAAGTAATTTTGGTGCGATCGCTGATTTGCCAGGACAGCACTGGAGCTAGAAAGTATTTCTGTTCATCATAAAAGTCAAGAAAACTTTCTGTCGTCTGAGCCGCAAGGTTGAGCCGATACAACACCGTCTTGCTAGGATTGAGGGGACCTGTCAGGTCTATGGCACCGCGATAGAAATTGAAGCTGCCAGCAGAGACTTCCGCCGCGTAGTATGGTTCACTCAGGGGTTGTTTGGTGACATAGTTAATCACTCCTCCCAACGAACCCTGACCGTAGAGAACAGAAGCTGGACCTTTGAGTACTTCAATCCGTTCGATATCAGCCGTATCACTTTGATATACATACGTAGAGTCTCTCAACCCGTTTCTCTGGATATCACTACCAGCACCAAAGCCTCGGATCAGAGGTATATCAAAATTTCCACGGGTTGAAGAATTAGCTCCTTGGGCTACACCGGGCACATTTCTGAGGGCTTCAGCCAGGTTCCTCACCTGCTGATCTTCCAGCACTTGCCGGGGCACTACTTGAATCGACTGGGGAATGTCACGCAAAGGCGTATCAGTTTTAGTAGCAGTTGAGCCATCTGTTGCGCGATACCCATCTTGCTCACCTGTCACCACCAACTCAATTGGTTCATCACCACTAGCTGATGGTTTAGTTGGCTGTGTCTGGTTTTGCGGCGGCTGTGTTTGGGGTTGTTGTGTTTGAGGTTGCGCCTGTTGCGCTGATGGTGCAGTACTTGCAACAGAGAAGATTAGACCCTCGTCTGGACTGTCAAATAATTCCACCTGTGGTACTCCTGTCTCACCTATCACACTCACCCGGATTGTATTGGCATCAAAGTTCGTGACTGTTATTTCAGTAACACCTGTAATTGGCTTATCCGAGCGAAATCTGAATGCCTCGCCCGATCGTAGGCGCAGTTGAGCATTGGGAATATCAGTGATAAAGTTATTGCCAGTACTGCGGTTTAGCAGTTGCAACTGTTGACCAATGGAAGTCTGTAAAATAATCTCCACACCTTTATTCGTGGGATTAGCTTTGACTCCCGTAACCTGAACAATTTCACCCTGCTGTTTCGGGACAGAAGCAGGGGGATTGTTTGGTGCTGGCGACTGCACTAGCTGTTGAGCGCTGGTGAGAGGAACTTCTATCTCGCTCACTTGTCGAATCTTGCCAAAAGTTTGCTCCCCCGATGCCGCTTTGTCAAGCATATCTTGATTCTGATTCACCCCGGAAAAAAGGCGATCGCTTTTCTGAGTTATCTTTTGAGCCAGATTTGTCGCTAAATTGTCCTGATTTTGTGCTCCTGTCGGCTCAATCGCAAAAGCACTGCTGCATCCCCATAAACATATTGCTAGCCAGAGATGAACACTACCAAACAAATGCCAACACTTCATAACAACTCCCTACACACCATTTCACAAAACTTTGCTTATTGACCTTGCCCAGCTCCCCGACTTCTTGTAGAAGTCGGGGAGCTAAATGCCGCATCACTATTGCAAATCTTTTTAATTTGAATCAAGTTAAGTATAGAGAAAAGTTGGCAATTAAGTCTAGTCACAAAAGACTTCACGATCCCGAAAGGACTTTTTTAGCCATCAAACATTGACTTGGCGCGATCGCGCGGTATTTTACCATTTGGATTGGGTAGCACAGTACCCTCAGAGGGAAGCCCCTGCTGACCACACTTTTTGGGTCGAACCTGATATTGGCCGGAGATTGACAATGCTTCCTATACAAAAAAGTGGTTTAATAATCAGCACATCGGAAATTTCCGTCTGTTTAACTTTCAGAAACTTATGCTTTTGGCCTTAGAAAATTCTTGCTCTAGAACACCAATTGCTCTTGTTTTATACTCTGTTTTCTTAGATGAGAGTCAGTCTCATCATCTAAAATTTCCATCAAGTAATGACCATAGCTACTTTTAGCCATAGATTCAGCTATGTTACGAACCTGATCTGAGTCAATATATCCTTTGCGATATGCAATCTCTTCAACACAAGCTATTTTGAATCCCTGTCGTTGTTCTAATATCTGGATAAAGTTGGCCGCCTGATGCAACGATTCGTGTGTACCAGTGTCTAACCAAGCATATCCTCGACCTAATATTTCTACTTGCAGTTGACATCGACGAAGGTAAACTAAATTCAAATCACTAATTTCTAACTCATTTCGAGGCGAAGGCTTGAGACTAGCAGCAATCTTGGTAACTTGGGAATCATAAAAGTAGATCCCAGGTATAACATATTTCGATTTAGGAATTATTGGTTTTTCCTCTATACTAATTGCTTGTCCGTAGGCATCGAATTCAATCACGCCGTAGTTTTGAGGTTCTTTTACCTTATAACCAAACACTAACCCTCCTTGACACAGAGTGGCAGCGCGAGTAAGTATTTCAGTTAAACCGTCTCCATAAAAGATGTTGTCTCCCAAAATCAAGCATACTGGTTTGTTGTCAATAAAATCTTTGCCCAGTATAAAAGCTTGAGCTAAACCTTCTGGTTTAGGTTGTTCAACATAATTAAACTTGAGACCCCATTGACTACCATCCTTGAGAAGTTGCTGAAAAAGAAGCAAATCTGTAGGGCTAGAAATAATCAAAATCTCTCGAATTCCAGCCAACATTAATACCGACAAAGGATAGTAAATCATTGGTTTGTCGTAAACACACATTAGTTGTTTACTGACAACATAAGTTAAAGGATAAAGACGTGTACCAGAGCCACCAGCTAAAATGATGCCCTTCATTTTACAATCCTCATAGACTAAAAATCACCGCTTCTCATAGTTCTGTTTCATCCAGTTTTGGTATGCACTTGTAAAACCTCTGCAACATGATTAATCGTTTTGTGCGTTATATGAGGACTAATTGGTAAACTTAGTACCTCTTTAGATATCTTTTCTGTTATCGTAAAACTACCTATTCCCCATTGATTTTCTGTGTAAGCATCTGATAAATGAGGAGGAATAGGATAGTGAATCAGTGAATCAATTCCGCATATTTTTAAATGCTCCTTGAGAATCTCCCGCTTGGGATGGCGTACTACAAACAAGTGCCACACTGGCTCTGCCCAAGTAGGTACAAAAGGAACCGTTAATTCTGTAATGCCAGTCAGTTTGTCTATGTAATACTTTGCTAATTGATCCCGATGAGCATTCCACTTATCCAGTTTTGCTAACTTCACTCTTAAAAAGGCAGCTTGTAATTCATCAAGCCTGCTGTTAAAACCTTGAATTTCATTCAAATATTTAACACGAGAGCCATAGTTTCGGAGCAGGTTAATTTTATCTGCTAGTTCACCATCATTTGTTGTTACTGCTCCACCATCTCCTAATGCTCCTAGATTCTTAGTTGGATAAAAACTAAAGCCCGCTGCATCTCCTAAACTACCAACTCTTCTGCCTTTATAACGTGCGCCATGAGCTTGTGCAGCATCTTCAATTACCTTAAGTTCATATCGTGCAGCAATCTCGTTAATCGAATCCATATCAGCAGGTTGACCGTAAAGATGAACTGCTAGGATTGCTTTTGTTTTAGAAGTAATTGCTACTTCAATATTCTTTGGTTCAATATTGTAAGTTTTTTCATTAGGTTCTACAGGAACTGGTGTAGCTCCTGCATGAGAAATTGCTAGCCAAGTCGCAATATAAGTGTTGGCTGGAACAATTACTTCATCACCTAAGCCAATATTCATTGCTCTTAATATGAGATGTAGTGCATCCAAACCGTTTCCAACACCAATACAGTGCTGGACATTACAATAAGAGGCGAATTCTGCTTCAAAAGCTTCTAACTCTTGCCCAAGAACGTACCAGCCGGACTCTAGAAATTTTCTATAGGCTTCATCTAATTCTTCTCTTATTTCTAAACAAGATGCCTTTAAATCAAGAAACGATATTTTCATGATCTGTCTTTTATAGCTTTAATAAAATCTTTGTAGTTGCGGTAATAATCAGATTCATCATAGAAATCTGATGCCAAAACCATACAAACAGCTCCCGGCGACAAATTCTCAATTTTGCACCAGATCATCGAGCCGAAATAAAGACCAGAGTGTGAGCAATTCATGTGATATTTTTTCTCTTGATAACCGTCATTGATTTTTACATCGAAGCTACCTGATATTGCCACTAAAAATTGCTGTAACTCTCGATGAGCATGTCCGGCTCTTTCTTCACCAATAGGCACATCATAAAGATAAAAAACTCTTTTTATCTCAAAAGGAATATGTCTATTCGCTTCAATAAAAGTCAAATTGCCACGAGGATCAGTAATTTTCGGCAAATCAATCAATCGATATTGCTGAATGTTAGTCTGATTTTCTTTCAAATCGCCTGTAACTTTCATTGTCTTGTTACCTCCCTGAACGGTTACTTAAATATAACCTTGATGCATTGCTGTCCTTACTATCCGAATATTGTCTAATGATATATAGTGGTCTTCTTTTTGTCTCATCAAAAGTTTTACCCAAATAAAGACCAATGATTCCGAGAAAAGCAATAATAATTCCGCACAGAAAATACAAAGAAACGATCAGGCTAGTCCAACCTGTAACGGTTGTTCCGTAAAGTAAGACATCAATAAAAGTATAAATGCCATATAGAAAAGCTAGGAAAGATATTAAGAAACCCAGCTTGATTGATAATCGCAGAGGTTTATCAGAATAAGCAACTAAAGTTTCGCTTCCCAGTTTCCACAATTTATTAAAGGTGTATGTACTTTTTCCGGCGAAACGACTACCATGTTGAACGTCAATACTAGCAGTGGGAAAACCAATCCACTCTACCAAAAGACTAAAAAATCTTAATTGTTCACGCAAGACACGAAAACTGTCTACAACTTTCCTAGAAACAATACGAAAGTTGTTAACTTGTCCATCGTAATTAATATCTGCTAGATAGTTGAAAACTTTATAAAATAGCGAGGAAGTAAGGCGCTTCAAAATAGGGTCTTTTCGCTTACCTCTCCTAGCCAATACTATATCATAGCCTTCTTGTGCTTTAGCGTATAAACGAGGAATCTCTTCAGGACGATCCTGCAAGTCACAGTCCATAATTACAACCCACTCTGCATTACAGTGATCTAAGCCAGCTGTAATACCATATTGCTCACCAAAGTTGCGACTAAATTGAATCCCTTTAATTCGCGGATCTTCTTTAGCTAATTCTACTATGATTTCCCAGGAGCGATCGCCTCCACAATCCTCAACTAAAATTATCTCAAAGTCTTCAGAAATTATTTCAAGAGACGCTTTTAACCTTTGATAAAGCTCATGTAAAGAATCTTCAGCTTTATAGACAGGTATGACAACAGAAATATAAGCCAATGTTAAGTCCTCCGTAATTTTTAATTTTTGCAGATATTATATTGATAACTTACATTTTTCTTGGTTTAAATTTAGGAAAAACAAATATTTTATTTAATATATATGAAACTAAGGCGAGAGGAAGTAAAATTAAAGCTTCTGCTATAAAAAGATTAATTTTGTAAGCTAATAATTGTTTTAATAAAAATACTTGCAGTAAGTAGATAATAGTATAAACTCCTATGAATTTAAAAATTAGAGTGTTATTTTTGTTTTTGAAAACGATGACTCCCGTAGTTTTAAAGTTAAACAATACTCCACATATAGTTGATATTAAAGCTGCAATCTCATAGCGAAAATTTAGTATAATTAACAGACTAAATATTGAGTAGCCGAAAAGTGTATTGATTCCCCCTACTATCAAAAATCTTATAAATCTTTTTGAGAAAAAATGCATAGGTTTCATTCAATAAGATTGACATTACCGTGGATATATAAGGTTGACTGTTCATCCCTACTTTTATTCTGCCGATAGTAATAAAAGGAAGATTTTAATTTATTTTCTCAGGGTCAAAGCGATCGCATGCTGAATTATCTACATCTTTGACTGATGAGGCTACAGATAAATTATATTTCAGCCTCTTCTGGAACACTAATATATAGCTTCTTAGACGAATTAGTCACCCATGCCGCTTCAGCAGAAAGGTAAGACCGACTAAAAACAACTTTGTACCCAGGGATGTGAATATCTTTCCATGAAAGTATGACTGCCTTTTTTGCATTAATTATTTGCTGAATTTTTTTAGCTTCTTCAGGATATGCCTGTTCGATTAATGAGGACATATCATATGATGATATTTGAACTTTTGGTAAATCATTAATTACCATAGGAATACAATCCGCCGTATAGTTAACTATATAATAAGATGAATGGTCAAATTTTGATAGTATTTGAAAAACTTCACTGTAGAATTCATAGTATTTTGGACTCAAAATCTTTCCTCTAAAAATACTAATTTCTGTCGGACTAACTCCTTTACCCATCAAAATATCTAATTTCCAGGGGAAATAAACAGAACTTGTTGCTGAGGGTGAGAAAATAAGACTATTTGCCCAAATAAAACAAAGAGAAATTAATGGTAAAAGTATAATTACTTTAATCTTGTGACCAAACCGTTGAGATATTTGAAGAATGGTATAAATAATAACTCCTATGCCAAGTGATGAACCATTGATTAATCTAAACAAATCATATACATGAAGTGCATTTAAGTATCCAAAAAGAGTAACTATAGAACATGACATTACAAGAGTTTCATCTTGAGTTACATTCTTCTTCAAAAATAATTTACGCAAGAAATAAAATAGTGCTGCAAGATTCCAAAAAAAGATAATTGTAAAGAAAATTATTCTTGAGTCACGTGTCTTTTCTCCAAATGTAATAATCGATATTAGTAGTTTTGGTACAAAATTTGAAATCGTAACTCCATATTCCCCGTCTTCAAGCATGATTTTATTTTGAATCCAAAAGTCATCCAGAGTACTGTTAGAGAATAAGAATAATAAAAATAATAATATCGGAAATATAAAACCCAAACTAAAAAATAAAATTCTTGATAGAGTCGTTTTTTCAGTATTTATTTTAAAAATAATTTGATGAGTAAAGAATAATAAAAAAGGAGGTAATATAACTTGGATTGATGTGTATCTACATAAGAAAGATAATCCTAGGAAGAATCCAGATAAAAACAGATTGATCTTACTTTTTTTACTAAAAAATATTAAAATAGATAATGATAAAAATGTATATGCATAATAATTTGACCAGGCAAATGTTATATATGGATGTAAAAGAAAGATTAAAAAAGTAGAAAAAAACGCTGCATATTTAGGCAGGAATTTTAAAAATATTTTATATGATAAAAAAAGACTGAATGAATAAAATATACCAGTAGCTATAAATACAGACATCAACCTTTCTCCAAATAAACTTAAAGAAAGAGTATGAATCAAGCTTGTCATAATTCCATAATAAATGAATGTTTCTTTATAAGGAATTAAGCCTCTTTTTATATCGAGTGCTTCTGCATACATCAACGTATGAAAGCTATCCTGATTAAGCATTGATTCAATCCAACTAAATCCAAAACTTAAGCAGCATATTAGCAATACCGAAAAATCAAAAATTCTGCTATTTTGGAAATTGATAAATTCAAATTGTTGTTTGGATTTATTAGAAATCATTTCAGCATGAGTCATAGTTATATCTTCCTAACTTTTATGAACTGACGTCTAATGAACGTTGGAGTTAGATTGCTCAAGTTACTGCCCAGGCTCGCAAGGGTATCTTACTCCCACACATTCCTGCTATTTCTTAACTCTGTTAGCCCGGATTTCTCACCAGATTTCTCAAAACCTTATAAAACCTAGATTTAGGCGTTTCACACTTGATCAAAACTCTTACCGATCAAAAAAGTCCGAAACATAGTCTGGGTAAAGATTATGGTGAATGCGATATCTCGGCGGGCGTAGCCATCGCAGGACTTGTGAGAAATGCGGGTTAGACAGGGGGAGAGTGAAAAGTTACGTTTTAACTCCCTCAAAGATAGTGAAGAATTCCGAATTTGTTGGGATAACTTTGGTGAGTTTGAACCCAGCAGATGTAAACAAGTCTCGGAACTCGGTTTCAGTACGCTCGCGTCCACCAGAGCATACCACCATCAAATGGACATCTGAAAACCTGGTCAGAAAATCGTTCATAGAAAACTCTTTTTCAGTAGATATTACGGGTTCTATTACTATCAATCGTCCTTGTTCTTTCATAGCTTGATGACAGCGTTTAAGAATGGCGATCGCACGTTCATCATCCCAGTTATGAACAATTTCCTTGAGTAAATAAGCGTCTCCACCTTCCGGGATAGCCTCAAAAAAGTTACCCTCTATGAGTTGACAGCGATCAGAAACAGATGCTATTTCTGGTGAATTCTTGGCCTCATCAATTACTTTTGGAAGCTCAAACAACACCCCTGTTATATTCGGGTTAGCTTCGAGGATAGCAGCAAGATACCAACCTCTGCCACCACCAATATCAACCAACTTGCTAATTGACGAAAAATCGTAAGGCTCCAAGAATGATGGGTACTGTATCTCTTTTGAGGAAGAGCTAGTTTTTGGCAAAGAGTCAACAGGATGAAACAATTTTCTGGCGACAGAATTTTGCTCAAAATACTGAAACAAATCCATGCCATACAAATGCTCAATGGCACATTTCCCTGTTTGCACAGTGTACATCAAATTTTCCCAGGCTTTATAGTAATGCTCCTCGCCCCGCATGATTGCCAGATTTCGTAACGAGCCAGGAACGTTGCTTTGCAAACAATCTGATAGTGGGTTTAATTCAAAGTATCGAGGTTGTGTCTCAGCAAAAATTCCCATGCTAGCCAGAGCTCGTAACACTCGATAAAGAGAATCGCTGTGAGTATTTGTTGCAGCAGCTAAAGCATCGCAGTCCTGGGAACCATCTTTGAGCAAATCAGCAATGCCAAGTTTTGCAACAACATAGATACACCGTGAAATCCAATAGGCGTGTACCCAATGAAACGTGTTGAATGGTAACTGAATCGTCTTAGATTTAGGGTCTGATAAAACCATAATTTTTCACTAAATTCCTAGAGTATTGGGATTTTGAAAGCATTCGAGAGCCAATTTACCTTAGCTTCCAGTATTTATCTGCATATAATCCAAGGCAGTAGCTTCAACTGTGATTTTTTAACTTCCATCTTTTTAAAATCTTTGCATCAAAACTCCGATCTGGCAGTAACTTTTTACTTATCAAATTAAGCATTAAAGAAGTCTGGTACTTAGACAAGAAATAACGCGTTTTGGGTTTACTAGCTTCCAGAGCCTCCAGAATTGCACCTGCAACCTGTTCAGGCGGCATTCCTGTGCGATTTGATCTAATCAAACCCTCGACAAAAAATTTGTAGGCATCACCATACATACCTTTAGCTTCAGGTGACATATTGGCAAAATTTTTCCGCAAGCTTTCTTCCACTTTATCCGGTGCTGCTGAAGCAATTGAGCCTGGTTCAACCAAAATGACTTCAATGCCCCAAGGATCTAATTCCATTCTCAAGGCATCTGTAAATGCCTCCAATGCGAATTTAGAAGCACACAAAGCAGAGATAAATGGTACGGAAATTTGGCCGCCTGTTGAACCAATGTTTATTATTCGACCCTTGGCTTTTCGGATGAATGGTAAAAATGCCTGTGTAACTGCGATTTGTCCGAAAACATTGACTTCAAATTGCCATTTCAGGTCGTCAATAGCAAGATACTCCACTGGTCCATCGAGTAACAGACCCGCATTATTCACCAATCCAATCAGTCCTTCATCACCGACAGCTTTCGAGACAATCTCTGCGGCAAATTTAATTTCTTCTCCTTTTGTAATATCCATCAAAATTGGTGTTAAATTCTCTGATGCTTCTTGCTTGAGTGATTCAGCATCTTTTTGTCTACGCACAGTAGCAAAAACACGATATCCTTTTTTGTCAAGTAAAAGTGCTGCTGCTTGACCAACACCTGTTGAAGTTCCTGTAATCAGAACAGCACCTTTTTGGCTTTGAACCATTTTTTCACCCTCATGATTGATGTATGGACTATCTACAATTGAGAAATTCAACAAGAATATTATAAAATATTCTTACAGATAGATTATTTAATAAGAAGAATTTACTAGTATTTTTTTGAAATACTGAAATTTTCTAAAGGTTAATATTAATGCTATTAATAGGACTAATAAATCCGTCGTTATTATTCCGAAATATATACCCCTTATTCCCATCTGTTGTCCTAACAAAAAAACAATTGGTATATAGATAAATAAACCTTTTAGTAAAACTATTATTGAAACAATTTTCCCCTGACCTATAGATTGAAATAAAACGGCGCTAAAAGGAACAAAGCCCATAATTGGTATTAATAAACTAAGAAGATGAAAGTTTATTAAATCATTTGTATTAAAAGCAATATCTGGTAATATTAAGCCTAAAAATTTTTCTGGTTCTAATTGTATACATACCCAAAAAAATGTTAATAAAACAGTTGCACAAATGACAAAAATTAAATAAGCTTTTTTGATTCTATCATAATTTTTTGCTCCATAATTTATGCCAATCACAGGTTGGAAGGATTGCAAAAATCCACCTAAGGGGATATATGCCAATGAATTCAATGTTACTGTTGCTCCGAAGAAAGCTATATCGTTCTGTGTTCCATGACGAGAGATTAGTTGAAAAACGACAAAACTTTGAATGAAGGCTATCGCTGGCATAATTAAATTTGAACTTCCTACTGATAAAATTTCAGGCAGTAAATCTATTGCTACAATTATTTTTTTATAATCAACTTTTATCAAGCTTTTACCCGAAAAATAATAAAGTAATAATCCAGTACAGTAAGCAGCTTTTGCAATAACTGTAGCAAGGGCTAATCCCATAATTCCCCAGTGAAAGACACTAACAAACACAGTATTGAAAATTAGATTAGTGCTGAAAAATATAATAGTAAATATCATAGATATTCGGAGTTTACCTTCTGATTTGATGAGATCGTTACAAGCAATCCCTAAGACAAAAAACACCGAACCAAGCACATAAGTCTTAAGAAATTGTGCTCCAGCAAAGGCAACTTCACCACGACCTCCCATAAATACAATGAATTCTTCAGCAAAACTATAGCCAATAATTGTGAGAATAAAGGAGATAACAACACTCATGACCACTAAGTTACCAAATATTTTGGACTGAGTTTTGATATCTCCAGAACCAATAGCTCGACTGAGAAGAGAAGCAGAACCTATCCCAATTAAGTCAGTCAAACCACCCATGAGAGAAATGAATGGTAAAGCAAGAGTTATACCACCGATAGCAGTTTTACCAAGGAATTGCCCTGCAAATAAAGCATCAATAAAAGGAGTCAAACCTAGTACAAGACTTCCTGCAATACTAGGAGCTGTTAACTTAAACATCAGTTGAACGAGATTGCCATGCAGGATCTGATTTGTCAGTTGAGATTGTTTTTGTGAAGTCATTTTAAAGTTTTCGCCTTGTTCCTGTTTAATCAACCTTGACCAAACGGCTAACAAAATACTGCTTCACCGCTTCTAACTCCATCTGTTTTGCTGAGTTGAATGCACTTATAACCTCACCACAAACTTCAACTCTGGCTTCATAAGCACCTGATGCACTCCCATCGATCGCAGCGAAATCAATACGCACCTCAGCCCAATAGACAGGATGATCTTCATCAACATCAGCCTCTTCATCAACATCAGCCTCTTCATGGATATGATCCTCTTCATTGAGTTCTTTTGCCAGTACTTGACTAGATTTCAAATAATCAAGCCAAGTCCAACCCAACTGCATCCAAATTTCGCGCTCAACAAATTGCTCAAACTTGGTTAAACCTGCCCATCCTCGATAGAATTGACGCAAACCAGAGACTGAACCATTTCTGTTTACCAGTAAATCCAGTACTTCTGGTTCTAAATGTCCCCACAAGCATCCTTGAGGTAAATCAACTAAGGTGGGAGCAAACTGATGACCGCCAAAGTGAGTTGTTTGCCACACTCTTAATTTCCCATTGGAAGCAGGCGCATATTCCTTGCGTAACCGACGATATAGAGGAGTTCCAAATTTACCACAAGCAAGGTCAACTTGAGCATGGGTGCAAACCATAAGTTCGCGGATATGACTGGTTTGTTGCCGATACTGCTGAAACTTTGATAAATCGTTGGGTTGTTGTATTAACTGCTTGAGTATTGCCGTTAGCAAAGCAGTGACTTCCACTTCTGGAACAACAAACTCATGCTTCTCAAACTGAGAAAACATTTTGGCAGGACGATAGTAGTACAGCACGCGAGTAAAGCCAGGGTGAGAGTACTCGCGATCAGGAGCAATTAACATTGGTTTGAACTTGACCCCATGCTTGACAATTAACTTTTGGAACAAACCTATCAATGGCTTGATTGTTGGATGTTCCTCAAAGAGATTTTGCGGCCAAGGTTGTGGAAGTTCCATGATCAGCCAATGGTCGTAAGTACCTGCTGTGCCAATTGGATCTTCTCTGTTTCCTTTAGAAACCAACGAGCAAAAACGACAATCTGTCAGGGCAAGTTGATCGATTTGTTGAGTTTGCATATTTATGGATTAGCTGAACTAACGATAAGTTGGTGCGATCGCTCTTGGCGTGGACGTTCACCAAGTATTACCATTTTTAAGCCACTAGCAGGGGGATAGTTAACACCTATAGCCTTGGGTTTTTCCACTTTTTTTTCATCCGCTAATGCTAGTTGATAGCGTGAGAGAATCGTTGCTAAAACTATCTTCATTTCAAAAAGCGCTAATGCCTCGCCCGGACAGCGACGAGCACCACCGCCAAATGGTAGAAATTCATAGGGAGAGTATTGTCGCTCCAGAAAGCGCTCTGGCTTGAATTCCTTCGGCTCTGGGTATAAGTCTTCACGTTGATGTGTTAGATAAATAGAGCCTCTGATCACTGTACCTGGACTCAACTCGTAGCCCATCACCTCAATTGGTGATTCTACGAGTCGTGGAAATGTAACAACCTGAGTCGGGTAAATTCGCAGGACTTCATTACAAACAGCACTAAGGTAGGGTAGTGCAACAATGCTCATCGGATCTGGGGATTCACCGAGGGTATCGAGTTCTTCTAGCAATCGTTCGCGAACATCTTTCAAACGGTGAATCCAGTACAATGACCAAGTTATGGCAGTAGCTGATGCATCCTGACCACCCAATAGCAAAGAAGGAAACAAATCCCGCAGATCCTCATAGGTCATTGGTTGACCCGTTTCATCGCAGGCGAACACGAGTTCAGAAAGGACATCTGTGCGATCGCGATCTGCTTGTGATCGACGCTCTTCAATTTCGGACTGGAGTAGTTTGTTAAATTGTCGTTGGAGGCTCTGCCAGTATCCCCACGGACTCCACCGACCTAAATCCTGTCGGAGAAAAGGATAGGACAGAGATAAACTCAACCAACGAGACCGGGCAAAACTTAATAAATTAGAAAACAATCGCCGAAATTGTTCGTAACGCTCTCCTGAATGCAAACCAAACAAAGCTTGTAAAATGACCTCTAGGGTAATTTTTTGCACAGTCGGGTAAGCATAAAAAGATTTGCCGCTCCCCAGATCATTCATGACTTTCTCTGTTACTTGACAGATACGCTGTCCGTATGCTTTTACCCGATTTCCGTGCAGGGGAGGCATCAATAACTGACGTCGATGTTTGTGGCGTAAGCCATCAAGCATGAGTAATCCGTTGCTTCCGACTAATAAAGCGCCACCTTGGTTCAGCTTCCCAGAAGCCGTAATCTCTTTGGCACTTGTGAAAATCTGCTTCATCCCCTGTGGGTTACTAACTATCACTAAAGGTGTAGAACCAGCCATAATGGTGAAAATGTCACCATAGCTTTCATTCATAGCATCCATGAAGCCAAGAGGATCGGTCTTAAAGTGATGACTCAGCGATCGGGGAGAAGTTTTTGGTCCATCAGGTAGTTTCATTAGTATTTTTATATTCAGTAATTGCGTTATTTATTGATAGCTATTAAATTGAACCGATAACCAATGGCTGCGACTGTCCTTGATACTGACGCCGACCAAGCATAACCATCTTCACGCCACTTTTTGGGTAACAAATCAAACCTCCAAACTTGGGTTTCTCTGGTCGCTGATCAACCAGCGCTAATTGATAGCGTGAAAGAATCGTTGCCAATACAAGCTTCATTTCAAATAAAGCAAAAGCCCCACCAATACAACTACGAGCGCCGCCGCCAAAAGGAAGAAATTCGTAATTTGAAAATTGCTTTTCCAGAAAACGTTCTGGCTTAAATTGTTTCGGATCTGGGTATAAATCTTCACGCTGATGCGTCAAATAAATATTACCAATGAGTACTGTTCCTGGACTCAACTCATAGCCCATCACCTCAACTGGGGACTCTACCAACCTCGGAAATGTAAATAACTGAGTCGGGTAAATTCGCAAAACTTCTTGACAAATAGCATTGAGGTACGGTGAAGCAACAATACTCATGGGATCTGGGTTTTCACCAAGACTATCGAGTTCCTCAAGCAGTCGTTTGCGAACTTTTGGCAAACGGTGAATCCAGTACAAAGACCAGGCTAGAGCAGTTCCTGAAGCATCTTGAGCGGCGAATATGGGTGATAATAGGAGGTCGCGCACCTCTTCATCGCTTAATGGTTCACCTGTTTCATCACGAGCAAATATTAGCTCAGATAGGATGTCAGTGCGTGAGGAATCACCTTGCTCGCGTCGTTCTTGGACTTCAGCGTACAGCAAATCGAAAAGTTCTCGCCGCAGATGAAGCCGATATCCCTGTGGACTCCATCGACCTAAATTCCGTTGTCCAAAGGGAAGTTTTGTGAGGATCTGATATAGAGAAGATTGCGAATATTTGATTATAGAAGCAAATAGATGCTTGATTTTGTCATAGCGCTCTCCTTCACGCAATCCCATCACAACCTCTATACCCACCCGGAGGGCGATATCTTCGATGGTCGGGTAGGCAATGAAAGGTTTTGCAATCGCCTGTTGACTGATAATTTTTTCTGTGAGTTCGCACATCCGTTGCCCACAGGCTTGCATCCGCTCACCGTGAAAAGCCTGCATTAAGAGCTTGCGACGGTGTTTGTGGCGGAAGCCATCCAGTTGAAGAACTCCTTGGTTCCCTGTCATTAAGGCGAAACTTTGGTTTAATGTACCCCTAGCTGTAATTTCTTTAGTATTGGTGAAAACCTGTTTAATCCCTGAAGGATTGCTAATATGCACTGTAGGTGTAGAACCAGACATGATGGTTACGATGTCGCCATAGCGTTTGTAAACAGCATCCATATAGCCAAAGGGGTCAGCCTGGAATTGCTGATTCAACAGCCAACTAGGGGTTTTCGGTCCTGCGGGTAGTTTCATTGTTTTTTTTCTACTCCCGTCCTTTATACTACATTATAGAGAGCATTATCAATAGAAATTCTCAACTGTTTGGCTAATTCTTGAATATTCGGTTCGATGAATATCGAGAAATGATCCCCTGGAACTTCAACCACCTCAATCGGTTGGCTGAAACATTTACCCCAACCTAGCAAGGGGTCATCTGTATGAAATTCTGGATTTTCAAAGTCATGAATAATGTCTTTTTTTGCTCTCAATAGAGTCATGGAGTGAGGATAAACGTGCGGAACATAATCTCGCATGGCTTGGACATGAGCTTTGAAAAGTTTGTAATGGCGGAGAAAATTCTTCATCTCTGTATCGCTAAAGATGAAATTAGCTTTTTTATTCACCAAATGAAATTGCTCATCCACTGGTAAATCTCTCAGTTCCTCAAAAGGAAGAGAAAAGTCTATATTATTGTTAGTTTTGATGGATTCAGCCATGCGGAGTAAGAATTTTGCATCATCATCTTCTGCTGGTTTAATAACAGTTTCTGGTAATATAGCGTCAATGACAACTAACAAGCCTACCGTTTGACCCTGCCTTTGCAATTGTTGCGCTATTTCAAAAGCAAGGACACCACCGTAACAATGACCCCCTAAAAGATAAGGACCATTCGGTTGTACCTGACGAATTTTTTGCAGATAGCGAGATGCTGTCTTCTCTACGGAAATAATTTCTGGTTCCTCTTCAGAGGAAGGATCTTGTAATGCATAAAATGGATAGTCCTCACCAAGTTTTCTGGACAATTTAAAGTAAGCATTAACACCTCCACCAGCGCCATGCATACAGAAGAAAGGAATCTTGTTACCATTTGACTGAATTGTGACCAGATGAGAATTGGAACTCTCACGGAATGGCTGACTGACAATAGTCGCTAGTTTTTCAATTGTCGGGTTTTCAAAAAGAGTAGACAGGGAAAGATTGTGCCCAAATCGGTCGTGAATTTGAGCCATTAAGCGTACAGCTAAAAACGAGTGACCACCCAAGTCAAAGAAGTTATCTGTTACCCCAATCGAATTAATATTCAGGAGATTTTCCCAAGTTTTCACCAAACTTAATTCTGTAAAATTTCGGGGAGCAACGAAGGATTTCGTAGTGTTTGGTTGGATACTATTGTCAATGGGAAGCGATCGCTTGTCAATTTTACCATTGGGTGTGAGCGGCAGAGCATCCAATACCACGAAAGCAGATGGTATCATGTAATTCGGCAGTTTCCGTTGCAAGTCGTGCAACAATTGTGATATGATGTCTTCCCTATCAGTGACGACATATGCAATCAGACGCTTTGAGCTTTGAGGATCATCTTGGACAGTGACAACAGATTCTCGCACATCTTTATGTTGTGCGATCGCATCTGCAATTTCTCCTAATTCCACGCGGAAACCTCTGATTTTTACTTGGTCATCACGGCGACCAAAATACTCAAGATTTCCATCGTTAAGATAGCGCACCAAGTCACCAGTTTTATAAAGTTTGCTTCCTGGGACAAAAGGATTATTAATAAACCGTTCTTGAGTTAATTCAGTCCGATGCAAATATCCATTTGCTAGTCCATCACCACCAATATATAGTTCACCAACAACTCCCACAGGTGTTAGTTGCAAATGGCTGTTCAATACATAAACCTGAGTATTATCAATAGGACGACCTATAGGAATACTAGTTGCTTGTTTTGGTAATAAACTCGTGTCATAGTAAGTAACATTAGCAGAAACTTCCGATGAGCCGTAGAGGTTTATCAACTTTGCAAATGGCATCAATTGGAAGAAAGTTTGGACTAAGTTAACAGACAGCGCCTCTCCACTCGTTATCCAGAGTTTTAAATGCGATAAATTCTTAGTTAGATGACTATAATTATCTAAGAGTAAACGCAGTAGTGAGGGGACAAGTACAATCCGCGTAACTTTGTGATGTATTAAGGTTTCTATGAACAATTGTGGGTCTAGTACAACTGCATCTGGAATAATAACAGTGGGTATACCCTGAAGTAAGGGAGCAAAAATTTCCCATACTGAGTCTACAAAACTAATGGCTGTTTTCTGACAACAAACTTCCCCTGATCTGAAAGGATAGGTTTTCCACAACCAGTGTAAGCCATTGACTGTACCGCGATGAGTTCCGAGAACACCTTTAGGAGTTCCAGTTGAGCCAGAAGTGTAGATAATATAGGCGAGATTATCAGCTTTTGACGGACTGATAAGATTTTCCTCACTTTCTTCAGCAATTTCGTTTTTGTGGATGTCCAAGCAAACAGTTTTAGCTGAAGAAGCTGGGAGTGTTTCTAATATCTCTTGTCGAGTGATTAACACCGATGCTTGAGAATCAGAGAGCATGAAGCCAAGGCGCTCTATCGGATAACTTGGATCGAGGGGAATATATGCACCGCCAGCTTTGAGAACAGCTAAAATCCCCACGACCATTTCTGGTGAACGTTCCAGACAAATGGCGACAAGAGTTTCTTTTGTGACACCCTGTCTTTGTAGATAATGAGCTAGCTGATTAACCCTCTGATTGAGTTGGCGATAAGTTAGTTGTTCTGTTTGGCTAATTAAGGCTAATGCATCAGGCGAACGCTCTAATTGCTGCTCAAATAGTTGATGAAGAGAGATATCTTGAGGATAATCTGCATAAGTATGATTCCACTCGAATAATAGTTGCGATCGCTCTTTAACATTCAGTAGTGATAATTCTGAAATATGTTGCTCTTTATTTGTAACAATCCGTTCCAATAAAGTTTGGAAATGACTAATAAATCGGGTAATTGTTGCATCCTCAAAAATGTCTGTATTGTATTCCAAAAACCCTGTTAATCCCTGTTGAGATTCAGACATTGATAAGAAAATATCCAACTGTGCTGTACCGCTATCAAACTGCAAAGTACGCAAGGTTAAACCAGAAACTTCTTGCACCGACATTGGGCTATTTTGCAGGACAAACATCACTTCATAAAGTGGATTCCGGCTCAAGTCTCGCTCAGGTTGCAATTCTTCTACAAGCATCTCGAAAGGTAAATCTTGATGTGCATAAGCATCCAGAGTTACCTCACGTACTCGATGTAGAAGTTCGCCAAAGCTGGGATCGCCAGTGAGGTTATTACGCAACACCAAAGTATTCACAAACAAACCCAGCATTCCTTCTAGTTCGGCTCGGTTCCGGTTTGCAATTGGAGAACCAATGAGGATATCTTCTTGCTCTGTGTAGTGGTATAGCAATATATTAAATGCTGCTAGCAGAGTCATGAATAAAGTGGCATCTTCTCGCTGGCTGAATTGACTTAGTGCATTTGTCAGGGTTTTGGAGAAGGTAAAATATTGTTTAGCTCCAGTAAAAGTGGTAACATTTGGTCGGGAACGGTCTGTTGGTAACTGTAGGACAGGTAATTCACCACTGAGTTGTTGTTTCCAGTAATTGAGTTGGGTTTTGAGTAGTTCACCTTGTAAGCGATCGCGTTGCCAAATTGCAAAATCTGCATACTGAATAGGGAGTTCAGGTAAAGGAGAAGGCTGATTTGTAGATAAAGCTGCATACAGCTTTGCCAACTCCCCCAAGAACACACCAATAGACCATCCATCCGTAATAATATGGTGCATAGTCAAAAGGAAAATGTGTTCTTCTTCACCCAAGCGCAGTAAAGTTGCTCTGACGAGAAGTCCAGTCGCTAAATTGAAGGGTTTTTTGGCTTCCTCGGCTGCAAATTGTTTAACCTCTCCTTCCCAATTTTTGCCAGATAAATGTTCCAGCTTGATAATAGGTAGTTCCCAAATTAATTCCGGTGCAATCTCCTGCACTGGCTCTCCATTTATGAGTACAAAAGTCGTGCGCCAAACCTCATGCCGCTTGATAATTTCATTAAGACTTTGCTGGAGTGCCGTAATATTAAGTGACCCTTCTAAATGAAAGGCGCTTGGAATATTATAGAAGGAACTCCCGTGATAAAGTTGGTCAATAAACCATAGCCTTTGTTGGGAGAAAGACAAGGGAATATTGTTCGAGCTTTGTCGCTTGGGAATCGTATCAGCTTGAAAATTACCTCCCTTCCATTTCTCTAGAAGGGCTTTTTTGGCGGGTGATAAGTTAGAGTATTTTTTATCCATTGTTAATAGTTTTTTGTAATTATTAAGTCATGATTTGTCTTTTAGGCATCTTGTCTGTAGTAAAGTAAATTTTTTGTAGATGTGTAGCGGCTACCGCAGATGACACAGAGAGAATGAATCAATTCAAAATTCAAAATTCAAAATTAAAGACAGACAGACACTTCGCGGTGGGGTTTCTACCTCCCTTGGGAAACAATGATTCTTTCGCGCCACTTGCGGGCAAGGTTTTAAACCTCACTTCTTTTCATAAAGAATTTCACATTCTTATTTAGGATTGCGATAAGTGGATAAGAATTATAGTAGGAGGAACGGCCACACTACGACTTACTAACCAAAAGAAGTTCTACTTCTTCGTCAGATAATTCTTCAATTTTCTCTAACAAAAGTTGTTCCATCATTTCTGCCTGTTTAGCTGGTATCATTGCTTGGAGTAGAAGGTCACGCAGTGGTAATTCCACTGGAAAGTTTGCTCGCAATCGAGAAACAAGTTGAGTTGCAATCAAGGAATCTCCTCCCAATTCATAGAAGTTGTCATAAATACCGACTTGTGCAATTCCTAGAACTTCTTGCCAGATTTCGGTAATTTGTTTTTCTAATTCGTTAGTCGGAGCAACATAAGAATTACCAAGGTTAGGTCTAGAATAGCTTGAGGATGAGTCTACTTGACTGGAAGATTTTGAATCTGGTAGAGAGTTGAGATGAAATGTACGCTCGCACCTAGCTTGAAAATCTACTGTGGAAACAACAACCTGAGTTCCCTCTGCTAAAGAAAGTATCCGTTTAAATACTTCTACACTTTCTGTCTCGGTGATAGCTAATTCCATCCCAGATGCTTGTCCAAGTGTTTTTTGTTCTGGGATTGCATTGAGTTGTAACTTATCCCAATTTATGACTTTCCAAGGCAAAGAGTTAGTTTGATTATGTCTCTGACTAAAAGTATCTGTTAACTGGTTAACTCCTGAGTATAAAGCTAACCCAAATCCTCCCAAAATGGAAGATAAGGAAGAAAGAATGATACAAAAATCTAACTTTCTATTCTCTAAGACTTCTTCTAATACAGTCATCTTCTGACGTTGAGAATCAAGCAGTTGTCCTAACTCTGTCAGACCAATTTCTGGTATCGAGCCAAATATATTTTCGCGTGTTCTTCCAGTTGAATAGATAACTCCATGAATTTGACCAATTTTCTCAGGTGCTAGACTCTGGTGCATTTGTTCATAGTTAGTTGTATCTGCACGCACTACCAAAACTTCTACATCCAAATCCCCTAATTCTTGCAGTGTTTGGATTTTATGACTCACCTCATCTTCAGTATTGTGAGTTTCAAGCCATTGCAAGTATTCCTCCTTTTCTGGGAAAGTGGAAGTCTCGATAAATATGAGTTTTGCTTGTAGAGTTTTTGCCAAATATTGGGCTAAGACAACTCCAAGACTTTCCAGCCCCCCAGGAAATAGATAAACACCTTGTTTCAAAAGTGGTATTTTTTCTTCAACTGCTGACTCTAAACGTACTGGCTCAAATGTTTGCACCCAACGGTAGCGATCGCGATATGCAACAACTAAATCAGGCGAAAAATCCGTAAATTCACTGAATAAATGGTCAATAATATGACTTTCACAATTTCCTCCTCTCTCTGCATCCTTGGCGATGGATACTTTGCGGTCAGGGCGGAACTCGTCTTGGCGGTTCGTTAAAACAACATCAATACTCCGACAAGTGATATTGGAATATTCCTGAGGAATAACTTTACATAAACCTAACACCGTTGCTTTCTCTGGGTCGATAATCTCATTACCATTAACCTCCTGAATCTCACTCGATATAACCCAGATTTGCAAGCGATCGCTAATTTTGAGACTACTAAGAGTCTGGGCTAAAAACAACAAACTGTTTAATTCAAAATATTCACCTAATTGCCGAGTCTCAAAAGTACTCAGACTCCATAAATGAGCAATATTTTGAGGAATTTTACCTAATCTCAACAGTTCTTTGAACAATGCATCATAGTCATTGTGGTTTTGCGGATCAATAGCATAAACTCCTTCACTCAATTTGGTAAACTGCTCTCCCACCTTCACCGCAATGACATTTTTACCACTCTGTTGAAGTCTATTAACTAACTGAGAACCAACCCCAGACTCATCAATAAACAACAACCATCCTTCATTCCCTATTTCTTCGCCAGATGCAGAGGTTGAATGAGGTAGTAAGGAACGTTTCCATGAAGGAATATAGAACCAGTCAGCAATGTCGGGTTTTTTACCGAGTGACACTGGAGTAGTCGGCTGATCAATTCCTTGTTTTTTAGGTTCAATCCAGTATCTTTGTCGCTCAAAGGGATAAGTAGGCAAAGGCAGACGATGACGCTGCTCGTGAGTATAAAATCCTGACCAATCTATTTCTACACCAAATAACCATAGCCGACCTAATGTCTGTAACAAAAAGCTAACATCTGATTGTTTTTCTTTAGCATGAGCTAAAGAAGTTAGCACAATTTGTTTTGCTTCTGGCAATAGATGTTGCCTTGTTAATGTGCTTAATGTTCGCCCCGGACCTACTTCTAAGAAAATACCTTCAAACTGTTGTAACAATTGAGATATTCCATCTGAAAATCTGACAGTTTGTCGCAGATGTTGACCCCAGTAAGTGGGATTTGTTGCTTGATCATCTGTAATCCACGTACCAGTCACATTGGAAATGAAGCGAATACGTGGTGGGTTTAGCTTCACCTTGTTCACGGCTTGCACGAATGCTGCCAAGATTGGTTCCATCATCACAGAATGAAACCCATGAGATGTATGCAACAGCCGACATTCTGTTTCTTGTAAAGATAATTGCTTTTGGAATCTGTCTATAGCATCAATTGAACCAGAAACTACGCATGAGGATGGACTGTTGATAGCTGCTATTTCTACAGATGCGCCATCTCCCCTGTGTACATCCAAAAGAGATTGGACATCTTTTGCTGCAAGTGGAATAGCAAGCATACTCCCTCTGGGCAATTGTTGCATCAATTGTCCTCTTTTTGCCACAATCCCTAAAGCATCTTCTAGAGAGAATACACCTGCAATTGTTGCGGCGATATATTCCCCGATGCTGTGACCAATCATCGCCTCTGGACGCACTCCCCATTCCATCCACAACTGTGCTAAGGCATACTCAATCACAAACAGTGCGCTTTGGGTGATTGCTGTTTGTTGTAATTTTTCAGTAGCTGCTTCAAGGAGTTGTTCCTCTGGAAAGAGTATATGACGGATGTCAAGATTCAGATGGAGTTGAAGAATTTGGGCGCAAGTATCAACATATTTTTTGAAAGTGGGTTCAATTTCGTACAGTTCCCGCGCCATATTCACATATTGTCCTCCTTGTCCAGAAAAGATGAAGATGACTGGACGGTGACTGGGCTTGTGATGGGAAGTAAAAACACGTTGTGCGTCTTGGGATGTCAGCACTTCGACTGCATCATCTTGATTATGACAAACTAGTATGCGGCGGTAGTCAAATGCTCGACGACCCACTTGCAAGGTGTGAGCCATATCCGGCAGGTTAATCTCAGGATGTTGCTGGAGGTAAGTCGCTAAGTTGGCTGTGGTAGTTTCCAGGGCTGTACTGCTTTTGGCACAAAGCAGCAACAATTGCCAAGGGCGGGAACTACTTGAGGGTTCAACAACTGGGGCTTCTTCCAAGATGAGATGAGCGTTAGTTCCTCCAATACCAAAAGAACTTACTCCTGCTCGGCGAGGAGTGTCGTTGCTTTTCCATTGTGATAATCTGGTATTGACGTAGAAAGGACTATTGGCAAAATCTATCTCAGGGTTGGGTTGTTCAAAATGCAAACTGGGCGGTATCTGTTTATTTTTCAGTGCCATGACCGTTTTGATTAAGCCAGTCACACCAGCAGCACTATTGAGATGTCCAACATTGGTCTTTACTGAAGTAATGGCACAAAAGCCCCTTTTTTTAGTACCAGCTTCAAACACTCTCTTAAGGGCACTAATTTCAATAGGATCTCCCAGGGCTGTACCAGTTCCGTGAGTTTCGATGTGGGTAATTGTCTCTGGATTAAACCCGGCGATCGCAACAGCCTCGGCAATAACTTGAGCTTGACCAACTACACTAGGAGCTGTATAACCCACTTTCATTGCACCATCGTTATTGATGGCTGAACCTTTGATTGCTGCGTGAATAAAGTCACCGTCTGCTAAGGCATCCTCTAATCTCTTAAGCACCACAATGCCCACCCCGTCACCGAAAATAGTTCCCTGTGCTTTAGCATCAAAGGCGCGACAGTGACCATCGGGAGAATTGATACCGCCTTGTTCATAGAAATAACCTTGTTTTTCCAGAGATTGTATTGAAATACCACCTGCCAAAGCCAGATCACACTCATAGTTTAGCAATCCTTGGCAGGCCGAGTGAACAGCTACCAATGAGGTGGAGCAAGCCGTACCAATGTTGATGCTTGGGCCTTTCAAGTTCAATTTATATGAAACGCGTGTAGCTGCATAATCCTGACTATTGCTTAGTACAGTTGAAAGACCCATTGATTTGATGAGGTCAGGGTGGGAATTCAAATTCCTGAGAAAATAGCTACTCAGGTTGGTTCCCACATAAACACCAGTCAATCCTTTGCCTGCTTCGGGGTCATAACCAGCATTTTCCAGCGCTTCCCAGGCACACTCAAGGAGAATACGGTGTTGCGGGTCCATGATTTCGGCTTCCCTTGGCGAGATATCGAAGAAGGTAGCGTCAAACATTTCAATATCAAAAAGACGAGCACCAGCTTTTACGTACTGAGGGTCACGCAGCCATGCTCGGTCTATGCCTGAATCTTCTAATTCTTCATCACTGAAGAAAGAAATGGACTCCTGTCCATTGCACAAATTCTCCCAAAATTCATCAACACCTTTGGCTTTAGGAAAACGACCGACCATACCGATTACGGCTATGCCTTTGATGGAATCGTGGATTTGTTGATTATCCATCTGCCTTCCTCCTTTGTTTCATTAATTGTCTTTTTTCTTGCATAGCCGCTTCTTTTTTGCTGGCGCGTTCATCAGCTTCCTGAAATGTTGGTTCTTCAATCTGTTTTCCGCTGAGATTTTCCACCAAAGCACCTATAGTTGAATACTCAAAAAGGTCAGCGATCGATAAATTTTTGTTTAAGGTTTTTACAAGTTGACTGCGAACCTGAATTATCAGTAGTGAATCTCCTCCTAATTCAAAGAAATTATCATTCCTGCCAACCTCTTTAATCCCCAGAACTTCTTGCCAGATATTAGCAATCTTTTGCTCAATTTCATTTATGGGAGCTATGTAGATATTTTCTAAATCAGGTCTGGGATGGAGTGATAATGAATTTGCTTCTTGCCTAACTACTTTCTCCAGCTTAATCCATTGAGCAATCCTAGCTTGAAGTTCTCCAGTCGAGATAACAACATGATTAAATTCACACCAGTTCAAAATCTTTTGAAAAGCTTTGACACCTTCTTCTGGCTTAATAGCTAATTCCGCCACACTTGTGCCCACAGATGTACTTTGTTTATTTTCTTTTTCAAGTTGCCAGCCATCCCAACTGACACTGATCCACGAGATAGGATGATTCTGATTATGTTGGTGTACGAAAGCATCCATGAAGAGATTGGCTGCTGAGTAGGCAACAAATCCTAATCCTCCTAAAATAGATGACACAGAAGACAGCAATAAACAAAAATCAAGCTCTCTGTCTTGCAAAACTTTTTCTAATACTAAGAGTCCATCTACTTTTGGTTTAAACTGCTGCTCACAATCAGTTTTGCTGATCTTTTCAATAACTGCAAAAGACTTGCCTCTAAGAATTCCAGCAGCGTGGATGACACCGTTAAGTTGACCAAACTGCTGTTGAGCCAGGGCGATCGCCTTTTGCATTTGTTCTGTATTGCTGACATCAGCGCTTACCACCAAAACTTCTGCACCCAGTTGTTCGAGTTGTTGCACTTTTTGAATCTTGCGGCTCGTGCTATCAGTTTCATCATGAGTAAGCAACCATTGTTCCCACTCATCTCGATTGGGGAAAGCAGAACGTCCGATCAACAGCAGTTTTGCTTGTACAGTTTTAGCCAAGTATTCTGCTATCACAAGTCCGATACCTCCGAGTCCACCTGTCATTAGATAGACTCCCTGTTCCCTTAATCGTGTCTTGACAATTTTCGCTTCATCAAAGCGCACTGGCTCAAAAGTTTGTACCCAGCGATTAGTACCTCGGTAAGCAATCACTTTGTCAGAGGTCGGAACTGTCAATTCTGCTACTAATCTTTCTGTGAGTTTTTCTTCTTGCCAACTTTCACTAACAGGAAGGATAACATCAATACTCCGACAACTGATATTCGAGTATTCTTGAGATATAACATTAACTGCTCCAAGTAAAGTTGCTTTTTCTGGACAAAGCACCTCAGTTTCTGTGACTGACTGTAGGCTGTTAGAAATAACTATAATTTGAAAATCATCTGTAGTTTTCTGTCTTCCCAAAGCTTGAGTAAGAAATAGCAAACTATAAAATCCTCTTTCTTGAGCTTTGTCAACTTCTTCAAGTTCTAATTCTTTCTTATCAACAGGTGTGACACTCCACAAATGAACAATTGTTTTTGGCAACTTCTGTTGTGTGAGAAGTTCTTTGATTAAGGCATCGTAATCATAATTGTTTTGAGGATTAAGGGTATACTGGCACTTGTTGAGTTTGGTGAACTCACCTCCGACTTTTACAGTAATGACATCCTGGTTTTGTTGTTTTAAGTGTTGAACCAGTTTATTACCTAAATCACACTCATCAATAAACACTAAAGTACAAGATAATTCATCTGCTAGTTCCTTGTGATCGAGCCGTGCTGGCAGTAAAGATGGTTTCCAAAAAGGAATATAGAACCAGTCAGCAATGTCAGGTTTTTTACCGAGTGACACTGGAGTAGTCGGCTGATCAATTCCTTGTTTTTTAGGTTCAATCCAGTATCTTTGTCGCTCAAAGGGATAAGTAGGCAAAGGCAGACGATGACGCTGCTCGTGAGTATAAAATCCTGACCAATCTATTTCTACACCAAATAACCATAGCCGACCTAATGTCTGTAACAAAAAGCTAACATCTGATTGTTTTTCTTTAGCATGAGCTAAAGAAGTTAGCACAATTTGTTTTGCTTCTGGCAATAGATGTTGCCTTGTTAATGTGCTTAATGTTCGCCCCGGACCTACTTCTAAGAAAATACCTTCAAACTGTTGTAACAATTGAGATATTCCATCTGAAAATCTGACAGTTTGTCGCAGATGTTGACCCCAGTAAGTGGGATTTGTTGCTTGATCATCTGTAATCCACGTACCAGTCACATTGGAAATGAAGCGAATACGTGGTGGGTTTAGCTTCACCTTGTTCACGGCTTGCACGAATGCTGCCAAGATTGGTTCCATCATCACAGAATGAAACCCATGAGATGTATGCAACAGCCGACATTCTGTTTCTTGTAAAGATAATTGCTTTTGGAATCTGTCTATAGCATCAATTGAACCAGAAACTACGCATGAGGATGGACTGTTGATAGCTGCTATTTCTACAGATGCGCCATCTCCCCTGTGTACATCCAAAAGAGATTGGACATCTTTTGCTGCAAGTGGAATAGCAAGCATACTCCCTCTGGGCAATTGTTGCATCAATTGTCCTCTTTTTGCCACAATCCCTAAAGCATCTTCTAGAGAGAATACACCTGCAATTGTTGCGGCGATATATTCCCCGATGCTGTGACCAATCATCGCCTCTGGACGCACTCCCCATTCCATCCACAACTGTGCTAAGGCATACTCAATCACAAACAGTGCGCTTTGGGTGATTGCTGTTTGTTGTAATTTTTCAGTAGCTGCTTCAAGGAGTTGTTCCTCTGGAAAGAGTATATGACGGATGTCAAGATTCAGATGGAGTTGAAGAATTTGGGCGCAAGTATCAACATATTTTTTGAAAGTGGGTTCAATTTCGTACAGTTCCCGCGCCATATTCACATATTGTCCTCCTTGTCCAGAAAAGATGAAGATGACTGGACGGTGACTGGGCTTGTGATGGGAAGTAAAAACACGTTGTGCGTCTTGGGATGTCAGCACTTCGACTGCATCATCTTGATTATGACAAACTAGTATGCGGCGGTAGTCAAATGCTCGACGACCCACTTGCAAGGTGTGAGCCATATCCGGCAGGTTAATCTCAGGATGTTGCTGGAGGTAAGTCGCTAAGTTGGCTGTGGTAGTTTCCAGGGCTGTACTGCTTTTGGCACAAAGCAGCAACAATTGCCAAGGGCGGGAACTACTTGAGGGTTCAACAACTGGGGCTTCTTCCAAGATGAGATGAGCGTTAGTTCCTCCAATACCAAAAGAACTTACTCCTGCTCGGCGAGGAGTGTCGTTGCTTTTCCATTGTGATAATCTGGTATTGACGTAGAAAGGACTATTGGCAAAATCTATCTCAGGGTTGGGTTGTTCAAAATGCAAACTGGGCGGTATCTGTTTATTTTTCAGTGCCATGACCGTTTTGATTAAGCCAGTCACACCAGCTGCTGTATCCAGATGTCCGACATTGGTTTTTACCGAACCAATGGCACAAAAGCCTTTTTTGTTCGTGCTGGCACGAAAAGCTTGTGTGAGAGCCTTGATTTCAATGGGGTCTCCTAACGGAGTTCCAGTACCATGTGCTTCCACATATGTGATAGTCTCAGGTTCGACTCCAGCTAAGGCAAGCGCCTCTAAAATGACCTCCCTTTGACCATCAACACTGGGGGCTGTGTAACCAACCTTTAAAGAGCCATCGTTATTGACAGATGAGCCTTTGATTACCGCATGAATACAGTCACCATCGGCGATCGCATCCTCTAATCTTTTTAATACTACCACACCTAAACCACTGCCAACAGTAGTTCCTCTAGCTTTTGCATCAAAAGCTCGGCAGTGTCCGTCAGGAGATTTAATCCCTCCTTCTTGATAGCGATAACCAGTTTTTTGTGGCACTCTTATGGAAACACCACCAGCTAAAGCAATATCACTTTCACCATTGAGCAAACTTTGGCAAGCTAAATGGACAGCAACCAATGATGTGGAGCAAGCAGTCTGAACATTGATGCTCGGTCCTCTGAGGTTTAACTTGTAAGAAATTTGTGTGGGCAGAAAATCTTTGTCGTTTCCAATTAAAATTTGGAAGCTGTCTACTGATTGCATCAAATCCCGGTTATGATATAAGTTTGAAAGTAGATAGTTACTTACAGCTACACCAGCGAAAAGACCAATTTGACCACTATAGGTTTGGGAGTCGTAGCCAGCATTTTCTAACGCTGACCAAACACATTCTATAAAAAGACGGTGTTGTGGGTCTGTAATTTCGGCTTCTCTAGGAGAAAAATTAAAAAATGAAGCGTCAAATAACTCTATATTTTCTAGTCCAGCACCTGCTTTTACGTACAAAGGATCATTCAGCAATGTTGGATTTATCCCAGCAGATACTAGTTCTTCATCCGTGAAAAAAGAAATAGACTCTACACCATCTCGGATGTTTTGCCAAAAACTCTCAACGTTTTGAGAATCAGGAAAACGACCAGCCATACCGATGATAGCTATTTCGTCTTTCTCATTTAAGTTATTGAAGTTATTGATTACATTCATAAACTAAAAAATATTTGGTTCCTCAGTACTTGTGATGCTAAACTAACAATCAAAATGCCATGCAATCTCTGAAGCAATCTGAATCTGGTCATTTAAAACCGCATCGATATCTTCTTCAGTAGTTAGCGGGTTTGCAAGTACTGCACGCAAAGCAATGATCGGAATTTCTTTGCCAAATCTGGTAGTTGTTTTTGTAGTTCGCGAGATAAAAGTACGACCTATTTGGCGCTGGGTTTTTTGTAAGCGTTCATTAAATTCATCGATAAGCTTATTCTCGGTTTCAGTCAACTGTTTTTTGTCCACAAGCTCTCTCAATGGCTCTGGAATATAGCGATAGAGCAGCAGGTTTGTATCAGGTTCTTCTAATAACTCAAACTCCGGCTTAGTACAGATTCGATCTGCCATATATTGAGTTTTCCGAATTCCTTCATCAATTAAAAATTCATATCCTTTAAGTCCAATCAGATTTAGCCCAGCATGTAAAAATAAAGCCATCCCTGGTCGAGAACCTTCTAAAGCACGTTTGCCTAAATCAAATGACCCCTTACGTATGGTGTAGCTTGCTTGCTTTTCAATTGCTCCCGCCTTATGTGGATCGCGGAAAAAGACCATACCAATGCCCATTGGCAGATATAATTGTTTATGTCCGTCAATGGTCACTGAATCAGCCTGTTCGATACCAGCAAGCTTGTGGCGATGTTGTTGGGAAAAAATCAGTGGTCCACCCCAAGCAGCATCTACGTGAAAATGAACATTCGCTTCTTGTGCAATCTCTGCAATCTCGAAAAGCGAATCCACTCCACCTGAGTCTGTGGTGCCAGCAACGCCTACAACACTAATAATAAGCAGGTTTTGGGCACGAGACTCCACAACGGCTTGGCGTAGTGCTTGTATATCAACTCGATTGTTACTGTCAGTGGGAATTTTAATCAAACGATGTGTACCAATACCCATCAAATCCGCAGCTTTATCAAAAGAGAAATGCATCAACTCAGAGCCAATAATTACTGCTCCTTTGTAGCCGTAGAAATCTAGGGCCGCAGCTAAACCTTCTTTTTCTACGCCACCAAACTCATCTTTTGCTCCCAAAGCAGCATTTCGGGCGCACCAGAGTGCCGTGATATTCGCTACTGTTCCGCCGGAAACCAAGATTCCCAGTGTACTTAGGTTATTTTGAATATGTTGAGCGTAGAAACTATCAGAAAAGTTGTAAATTAGTCGATGCAACATCGCCAAAGCTTCACGTTCACAGAAGCTTAGGGCTTTAGCTGTTTCTATTTTGACGGCGTTTTGGTTCATTGCCGTCATCAGTTTGGCAACAGGGCGCACAAAACAGGGAAGCGCCGAGGTCATGTGACCGATAAATTGTGGCGAGGATGTATGTATTGAATGAGCTACAACATTGTTGCCTAAGTATTTGAGATAGCTTTCAAAATTAGCGGGTTGAATAGGTATTTGACTTTGAGAGAAATTGCTTACTAAAGAGTCTAATTTAATATCAGTGTTGGGATCACTTTTGCTTAAAAAACTCTGGGAAAAATTGTTAGTTATTTCATCTATTTCTTCTTCAATAGAGCTTGCTTGACTAGATGAAGCAAAAAGTTGCATCACTTGTTCTTCAATCTCACAATTCAAGGCTTGCTCAGTCTCAAAAAGATAACTTTGGTTTGGCATTTCTTGTTTGCTTAATGTCATTTTATATTGTTGTAATAATTTGGTTTTTGCTCTATTGCCAATGCTCGTTTAATTCTTACAGTTTATTCGTCTTATTGAAATGAAACACCTTTTTGTGCTGCTCGATGTTCAATTCTTGCTTGTTTTCGGCGCTGTACCGAAGCGGTTATGGTTTCAGAGCGATGAGAATGTTGTGTAAAAGACTGTTGTTCGCTTGATTCCTGACCAAGATATATAGCTAGACGGTTTATCGTTGGATATTGAAACATTTCAACTAGTGGAAAATCTCGCTGAAATTTTTTTTGTAACTTGCTATGAACCTGAACCAAGAGTAATGAATGACCGCCGAGTTCAAAGAAATTATCATAAATTCCTACGTCCTCGACATGAAGTACTTCTTCCCAGATATTAGCAATAACTTTTTCGATCTCGGTTTGGGGTGGTTGATAAACCGCTTCTAATTCAGGACGTGCTGTATCAGGTGCAGGCAGCGCTTTGCGGTCTACTTTACCGTTAGGTGTGAGTGGTAGTGCTTCTAGCATGACAAAAGCTGCTGGCACCATGTAGTTTGGCAGCTTTGACTCTAGGAAGTTTCGTAGTTCAGTAATTGTTAGTCTTTGCTGTGTTTGAGGGACGACATAGGCAACTATTCGTTGAGAATCAGCTGAATCTGAGCGAACGACAACTATAGTTTCTTGTACTGCTGGGTATTGACTCAGGTGTGCCTCAATTTCTGCAAGTTCAATGCGGAAACCACGGACTTTAACCTGGTCGTCGATACGCCCAATGTACTTTATCTCTCCATTGGGTAAATAGCGGGCTAAGTCTCCAGTTTTGTAAAGACGTGTTGCTAATTTATTGCTAAAGGGGTTAGGGATAAATTTTTCAGCAGTTAGTTCGGGACGGTTTAAGTAGCCTCGAGCGACGCCAGCACCGCCGATGTACAGTTCACCCAACACGCCAATAGGGACGGGTTGGAGATATCGATCTAGGATATAAAGCTGGGTATTTGCGATCGCACGACCAATTGGAATCCCATCAGATAGCTGAGTTTGAGCGTCAACCTCATAAACACAGCATCCAACAACAGTCTCAGTTGGTCCGTACTCGTTTATTAGTTTGGTTGAAGGTGCTGCTTCTCGCCAAAATGAAACGCTCTTTCCTGATAAGGCTTCCCCACCAATAATAAATGCCCTTGTTTGATTGTTGGCTGACCAATTAGGTATTAAGAAGCTGAGTAAATCTAAATGAGCTGGGGTAATTTTGACAAGACTGAACTGACTTTGAGAACATAAGATGGCAGCCAGGGCTTCTATTTCTTGCTTTTGTGCAAGAAGTACTACTTTTTTTCCTACTAATAAGGGAGAGAATAAGCTGGTAATAGTCGCATCAAAACCAATCGAAGAGTGGACGGGAGCGCCAGACCCATCTGCTACTGCATACGCTTTTGTACACCAGCTAAGATAATTGACGAGTCCTTGGTGGATGATGAGTGTCCCCTTAGGCTGACCAGTAGACCCGGAGGTATAGATGACATAGGCGTTGTTGCTAGTAGTTACCTCAGTTAGGGAATTTTCCTTGTTTTCTTGAGCAATAAGGAGCCAATCAGTATCTAAACAAACGACTCTGGCTTGGTGTTGGGGCATGGCTTCCACTAGCCGCGCTTGAGTTAGCAGCACTGCCACTTGGGCGTCTTTTAGTATAAAGCTTAACCGTTCTTGAGGATAAGTGGGGTCTAGTGGTACATAAGCACCACCGGCTTTGAGGATGCCCAATAATCCCACTATCATATCGAGCGATCGCTCCACACAAATTCCCACCAGTACCTCTGCTCCGACTCCCAAGGAGCGCAGGTAGTGCGCTAGTTGGTTTGCACGTTCGTTGAGTTCCTTGTAGGTTAACTGTTGGTCTTCAAACACCATAGCTACTGCATCGGGTGTCCGTTCCACTTGGGCTTCAAACAACTGATGGATGCACTGGTCTTTAGGATACTCAGCCTGAGTATCATTCCACTTCACTAACAGCGCTTTCTCGGCTTCAGTTAACAACGGTAACTCTGAAAGTCGCTGCTGTGGATTAGCAACAATCCCAGAGAGTAAGGTTTGCAAATGCTCTGCCATCCGGCTGATGGTACTTTTCTTGAATAAATCAGTATTGTACTCTAAGCTGCCAACTAATCTCTGTGCTGTTTCCCTGATCGACAGAGTTAAATCAAATTTAGCATTACCACTCTCACTTTCCAGAGAACTTAAAGTTAAACCTGGCAATTCTAACGCGGACATCGGTGCATTTTGAAGCACAAACATCACTTGAAACAGTGGCGTGTGACTCAAAGAACGCTGTGGTTGCAGTTCCTCAACTAGTTTTTCAAAGGGCAAATCCTGGTGAGCATAGGCTCCTAGTGCCATTTCCCGCACGCGAGTCAGTAGCTGCTTAAACGTGAGATGACCTGCCAAGTTCGTTCTTAATACCAGGGTATTGACAAAAAATCCAATCAACCCTTCTATCTCGGCCCGGTTGCGGTTAGCGATCGGCGAACCCACCACAATATCTTCTTGCCCTGTGTATCGCCATAGTAGAGTCTGGAAAGCTGCTAGCAGCGTCATAAATAAAGTACATCCTTGCTGCTGGCTCAATTTATTCAAGGCTTGTGATAGTTCTTGAGATAGCTCAAATGAATAACTGGCGCCCCGAAATGTCTGAACGGTAGGACGTGCGTGGTCAGTGGGTAACTCTAGTACTGATGGTGCACCTTCTAACTGCTTTTTCCAGTAGGATATCTGGGATTGTAGTACCTCTGCTTGTAGCCATTGCCGCTGCCAAGCAGCGAAGTCTGCATATTGGATTGGCAGTTCAGCTAACTGTGTTAGCGTAGCGTGCCGCAGGCTAGGTTGCTCAGTACAGAAGGCTTGATAAAGTGTTGCTAATTCACGCACTAGTACGCCGATTGACCAACCGTCAGAAGCAATGTGGTGCAGCGTCAGTAGTACTATGTGCTCTTGTTCTCCAAGGCACAGTAGTTTCACTCGCAGCATTAGGTCACTTTTGAGGTCAAATGGTTGTTGTGCTTCAAAGTCTGCCAGGTGTCTGACTTGAGCTTGTTGTTGATTTGAAGATAACTCACTAATATCTACTACGGACAACAGTAGCGGTGTGACTGATGAGATAATTGCTACAGGTTCTCCTTGTGTTGTCTGAAAATTTGTTCGCAACGTTTCGTGGCGGCGTAGAATTTCGTTAAAACTTTGTTGTAGTGCTTCTTGGTTCAATTGTCCCTGTAGGCGAACAGCAGCACGGATGTTGTAGAAGGGGCTGTTTTGTTCTAATTGGGCAAGGAACCATAGCCGCTGTTGGGCAAAAGATAGGGGTAACTTTTGCGAGCGGGAAATTCGCTCAATGTTTGCCGTTTCGAGTCCCAAACCTACCTTGGTGGCTTTTTCTATTTCTTTGGCTAGCCCAGCTATTGTTGGTTGTTCAAATAAGCGACGTAAAGGAAGTTCTTGCTGAAAAACTTGCCGCACCTGGGAAATAACGCGAGTCGCTAGCAGGGAGTGTCCTCCCAACTCGAAAAAGTTATGATGAATGCCTACTTTTTCAAGACCAAGCACCTCTGCCCAGATTCCTCCTAGCATTTGCTCTATTGGTGTGGAAGGAGGAGTAAAATCGGATACTAGCTGTGTTGCATCAGGCACTGGCAGTACTTTACGATCCACCTTACCATTGGGTGTGAGTGGTAGTGCTTCTAGGATGACAAAAGCTGCCGGCACCATGTAGTTTGGCAGCTTTGACTCTAGGAAGTCTCGCAGTTCAGTAATTGTTAGTGTTTGCTCTGTTTGAGGGACTACATAGGCAACTATTCGTTGAGAATCAGCTGAATCTGAGCGAATGATAACTACAGTTTCTCGGACTGCTGGGTGTTGGCATAGAAGTGCTTCAATTTCTCCAAGTTCAATGCGGAAACCACGGACTTTAATCTGGTGGTCGATACGTCCAATGTACTCTATCTCTCCATTGGGTAAATAGCGGGCTAAGTCTCCTGTTTTGTACAGACGACTAACTTTTGAGTTTTCAAACGGGTTGGGGATAAATTTTTCTGCTGTCAGTTCCAAGCGGTTTAAGTAGCCACGTGCTAGTCCATCCCCACCTATGTGCAGTTCCCCAGGTATGCCTATAGGAGCCGGCTGTCCTGTTGCATCTAAGATATAGATTTGCGTATTGGCAATTGGACGACCAATGCTAACATGTTCTGGCATTGACGCTTGTGGGCTAATCCTGTGATGGGTAACATCCGCAGATACTTCCGAGGAGCCATAAAGGTTTAATAGAGTGCTTTGCGGCAAAATCTCTCGAAATTGCTGTAGTATATTGATCGAAAGTACTTCGCCACTGCTAATCCATAGGTTCAATAAAGGTAGCCGCAACTGGAGGTTAGTATATGTGTCTAATAGCACACTCAATAGTGAGGGAACAAGTACTAGCCGTGTCACATTGTTAGACGCAAGTGTTTTCACCAACTGTTGTGGGTCTTTGAGGATATTGTCGGGCACAATCACTGTGGGCACACCTTGCAGTAAAGGTCCAAAAATTTCCCATACTGAATCCACAAAGTTTAAGGATGTCTTTTGGCAACAAATTTCTGCTTGCATAAAAGGATAGCTCTGCCACATCCAGTGAAAGCGATTGACTGCGCCGCGATGCAGACCGAGTATTCCTTTGGGTTGACCTGTTGAGCCAGAGGTGTAGATGACGTAAGCCAGGTTGTCGGCTTTTGAAATACTGACAGGGTTGTCTTGACTTTGTTGGGTAATGATATTCCAATCAGTGTCCAGGCAAACTACCTGTGCTTGATGTTCAGGAAGTTTCTCTCCCAACTGCTGCTGAGTTAGCAGTAGTGGTACTTGAGAATCCGACAACATGAAAGCTAAACGTTCTTGTGGGTATGCTGGATCTAGCGGTACATAAGCACCACCTGCTTTCAGGATGCCTAGCAGACCGATGATCGTACAGAGCGATCGCTCTGTGCAAATTCCCACCAATACCTCTGGTCCTACTCCTAGCTTTTGCAAGTAGTGCGCCAATTGATTGGCTCTTGCGTTTAGTTCACAGTAGGTTAGTTGCTCCGATTCAAACGCTACTGCTACAGCATCGGGCGTGCGTTCTACTTGAGCCTCAAACAATTGATGGATGCACTGGTGTTGGGGATACTCAACAGAGGTATCATTCCACTCCACGAGTAATTTGTGTAGCTCAGTTTCCGTTAAAAGCGGCAACTGTGAAAGGCTATATTCCGGATTAGTAACAATACTCTCTAGTAAGGTCTGAAAATGTTCTACCATCCGAGTTATGGTAGTGGTATCAAACAGATCAGTACTATATTCAACCAGCCCTTTTATTCCTTGCTCTGTTTCCGATAAATTGAAACGTAGCTCAAACTTTGCTGTCCCATTATCAAAGATCAAGGGACTCACACTTAGATCAGAAAGCTCTAATTGTTCGACTTTTGCTAGTTGCAGATCAAATTTGACCTGAAACAGAGGTACCATTTGGTTCAGATTTCGCTCTGGATTCAAAACATCCACTAGTTTATCAAACGGGAGGTCTTGGTGGTCATAAGCCCCCAGCGTGACCTCACGTATCCGACGCAGTAACTCTCGAAAAATAAGATTTCCAGACAAGTTAGTACGCAACACTAAAGTGTTGATCAAAAAGCCAATTAATCCCTCAGTCTCGACCCGATTACGGTTAGCGATATCAGTTCCAACAACAATGTCATTTTGGTTAGTATATTTATGCAGTAAAACTTTAAATGCTGCTAATAATAATGTAAATAATGTTACCCCTTCCTGAACACTCAAAGCTTTGAGTGCATTGGATAGGGTTTTAGATAACTCCAAAGACTGTTTTGCACCTTTATAAGTTGCAACAGCGCTTCTAGGTCTGTCAGTAGGCAGATATAGAATAGGAACGTTAGACAGTTGCTGCTTCCAGTAAGACATCTGGGCTTCTAAAACCTCTCCTTGCAGATATTGTTGCTGCCAAATTGCCCAATCTGCATACTGGATTGGCAGTTCAGGTAATGGAGAAGGTTGCTCACTAGAAAAAGCTTTGTAAAGGACTGTCATTTCCCGAACAAATACACCCACAGACCAGCGATCAGAGATGATGTGATGTATTGTTAGCAATAGCACATACTCTGTCTTTTGCAACTGTAAAAGAGCTATCCGCAGTAATGGTTTGGTGAGGTCAAAAGGTCGCTGAGCTTCTGCAAGAGCAAGTCTTTGAGCCTCCTGCTCTTTGTTAGGTGCTTCCTTAAGATCAATAATTGGTAATGTTATGGATTGGGCTGAACCAATTACCTGAATTGGCTGTCCCTCTGAATTGGTAATAAAAGTTGTCCGCAAGCTTTCATGACGCCTGACAATCTCTGTAAATACTTTTTTTAACAGTCCCACGTTCAGCTGACCTTCAAGACGTAAGGCGCTAAAACCATTGTAAGCACTGTTGTCAGGGTTTAATTGCTGGAAAAACCATAGCCGATGCTGAGCAAAAGACAAAGGTAACTCTTTATGGCCTTTCCTTTTAGATATTTCTATTTGAGATGTTTCTAAAGTTTTTAGATTACTCAAACCTTTCTGCTTGAGTCGTTTCTCAAATAGCATCCGTTGCTTTGGAGAAAGATCTGCAATTTGTTGATAAAAATCACTCATTAGCTTTTACCTACAAAAAATAATACTCAAAAAAATGACTATCTCAAAGCAACTAACTTATTAACTGAGTAATACCATTTTTTCTTTATTGGTATTACACATATCTTTTAAATCTTTAAGATAAGATAAACTTGCCATGACAGCATCAAAATTTGGGTTGAAGTCGATAAGACAAGCAACTTCATCAACATCAGCCTGTTTCAGACGCTCAATCATTTGCATACAAGTTGTTTTTGAGCCAATCAAAGTTCTTCCTTTGATCCACCCTTCATAGGCAAACCGTAAGAGACTATTTATATCTGCTTCTGTGAATTTATCTAAACTTACATTGATACCAGAATTCTTTGCTAAAGTGTCAAGTAGCTCTACATGAGTCTTCAGATAATTACAAAAAGGTTCTCTCCCTTGTTCTTTTACAGTATTAAAGTCTTCTCCTACAAAGGTATGTATCATCATTGCTACTTTTCCTGCTTTAGGATTGTAACCATGTTTTGCTAAAGATTCACGATACAGCGATATTTGTGGAGCGACTTCTTCTAAGGTTCCTCCCAACAAGGAAGTGAGTATGTTAGCACCCATTTTACCAGCTTCAATAAATGTTGTGTTTGATTGACACACAATCCAAGTCGATAGCTTACACTGTATTGGTCGTGGAAATGTCTTGACCTTGAAGGCTTTTCCAGTTGCATCTTTGAGTTCAACTTGTTCACCTTCCCAAAGCTTCTGAACTGTCTGAATTCCACGCCACATGGTTTCCCTGCGATTGGCATGACTTTCAGTAGAAAGGACAAAGTCGTCTACCGTCCAACCAGAGGCAAAAGCAAGAGCAACTCTACCGTTTGAAAGATTATCAACCACAGACCATTCTTCAGCAACTCGCGCTGGATTATGAAGTGGCATGACAACACTACCTGCACGTAATTGAACTCGCTCAGTTACCATCGCTAGTCCTACACTTATCAACGATGGGTTGGGGTAAAGTCCTCCAAATGAGTGAAAATGCCGTTCCGGAGTCCAGACTGCGGAAAAACCATTTTTGTCTGCGAATTTTGCACTTTCTATTAATAGATTATACTTGTTTGCTTGAGTTTTAGAACCGTCACCTGAAAAATAAAATAGGCTAAATTCCATATCTTAATTCCTCAAATTATCTAAAAAAACTATCCAATTTTTGATTATCTTGTTAGCGACATTAAACAGTTCGTCGTTAATGAAGTTTTGAAGTTAAAATCTCGACAACTTTCAAACCACTCTTAGTATTGCTAATGTGTACTATGATTCTTTCACTAGTTCTTGTTGAATTTCTTCCGGTGAGAGATTTCTAACCTGTTGTAATAAAGCTGCCATTTGTTGAAGTTCATCTTGTTTGGGCTGTATTTCAGTAATAACAGCAGCAAGTCCAGCCACAGTAGGAGCATCAAAAAGTATGCTCTGTAAGGGCACTTCCGCTTGAAAAATCTCTCTTAGGCGGGAAGTCACCTGAACAGCTAGTAAGGAGTGTCCTCCCAACTCAAAAAAGTTATCGTGAATTCCAATTTGTTCAACACCAAGAAGCTCTTGCCAGATATTTGCAATAGTTCTTTCAATCTCATTACTGGGAGCTACATAGACAGTTTGTAGACTTGGTCTTAAGTGAGTGCTAAAAGAATTTTCTTGCTGTAATTGTTTGGAATCGCTTGACTGTGTTAGGGGTTTGAGTTTAATTGCTTGGTTAAGCCTAATCTTTAAGTCACCTGTTGAAACAACAATCTGACCCCCTGAACTCATAGACAAAACTAATTCAAAAGATTTCCAAACTTCTTTTGGAATCATTGCCAATTCTGCTGAAGCTACTTCCGATGGTGTTGTTTGCTCTCTTTCTGAATCAGAGTGAAGAGCTTGTCGGTTAATACTAAACCAAGGAACAGAGTCAGTCTGGTTTTTTTGATGAACAAAGGCATCGATGAATTGGTAACTTGCTGAATAGGCAACTAACCCTAATCCTCCTAAAATTGTTGAAAGTGAAGATTGCACTAGACAAAAATCAATGTCTCTTCCCCGCAAAACTTTGTCTAATACAAATAGTCTATACACTTTTGATTCAAACTGCCGATCGCAGTCATCTTGACTTATTTCTTGAACTGAAAAAGCTGACTGAGAAGCATCAATTTCTGGTACATAAAATACCCCATCTATCACACCAAAGCGGTCATACGCTTGATTTATTGCCGCCTGCATTTGGTCTTCATCTGTAACATCAGCCTTAATCATCAAACACTCTAAACCAGATGCTTCTAAAGCTTGTAATTTGTTAATCTCACGGCTGATGTTATCCCGATCATCATGAGTTGCTAACCATTGTGACCACTCATTTTTTTCAGGGAGATTTAAAGTGCCAATTAAAATCAGCTTGGCTTGTAGTGTCTGAGCTAAATACTCGGCAAGATTTAGACCCAGACCTTCTATTAAGTCACCTGCAATTAAGTATACACCCTCTTGTCTTAATCGAGTTTTTTCTTTTATGGTTTCATCTAGGTGAATGGCTTTAAAAGTTTGAACCCATCGATGACCGCCACGATAAGCAATCATCAGGTGACTTGGCAATGTTTTGACTTCTGCTATTAGCTGGGTTGCCAACTTATCTGCTTGCCATGTTCCCAATTCTGGAATCAGAATATCAATGCTCTGGCAGGTGATATTTGGATACTCCTGTGGAATCACCATACACGATCCTAATACAGTCGCTTTCTCTGGATATATCTTCTCGTCACCAACCACCTCTTGCATATTATTAGTGACGACGGTGATTTGGATAGGAGTTGTAATGTTCTGTTTCGAGAATGCCTGTGCTAAGAATAGCAAACTATAGAAGCCCAAAATTTGAGAGGTTTCAAAATTTAAAATTGCTGATTGCGTATGTTCGTTTAGTGTGTCTTTGTGTAGTTGAGTATTTGATGTTATCCCCCATAAATGAGTAATAGTTTGTGGAGTCAAATCTTGTAAGCGAAGTTCTTGGAGCAAAGCATCATAATCATCTCGTTTTCGAGGATTAATAACATATGTGTGAGAGTTGACTTTGGTGAACTGTTCGCCTACGTTTACGGTGATGAAATCTTGACCTTCGTGTTCTAGTTGTTTGGTAATTTGAGAACCTAGTCCACAAGTGTCAGTGAAAATTATCCAGCAGGATTTTTGTACTGTTTGTCTTTGATTGTCAACATTCTCAGCTGGTATATCTCGTTCCCAAGAAGGAATGTAGAACCAATCAGCAATGTTTGGCTTTCTATGTAACAATTTTTCAGGTGTCTTGACTGAGAAAGCTTCTGGTTGTGCTTCAATCCAATATCTTTGTCTTTCAAATGGATATGTTGGCAATGGAATTCTGTGCCTTTGCTCAGTTGCATAATAGCCATTCCAATCTATCTGTACCCCTGCTAGCCACAGTCGCCCTATTGTGTTCAGTAAAAATGCTACATCTGATTGTGCATCCTGGGGATGGCGCATGGAAGTTAACACTGTTGACTCGTTAGTTTGTTGTTTGGCAAAAGTACTTAATGTTCGCCCTGGGCCAACTTCCAGTAGTATTTGCTCTGATTCTTCGATCAACTCAGCAATACCTGCTGCAAAGTGCACTGTTTGCCGTAAATGTTTTGCCCAGTAACTGGGATTGATTGCTTGTTCTGCTGTAATCCAGGTTCCTGTTAGGTTAGAAATAAAAGGAATTTGAGGAGGATTTAAATGAACTTTTTCAACTTGTTTGGTAAATGGTTCCAGGATGGAATCCATCATTTGGGAATGAAAAGCGTGAGAAGTATACAATCGACGACACTCTACACCTTGCTGGGTTAAACGACTTTGTAAATTCGCGATCGCTTCCTCAGAACCTGACATAACACACAGCGATGGTGCGTTAATTCCAGCAAGAGTTAGTTCCTCATTCAGCCAAGGTTCTATCTCCTCCTCAGAAAGTGGAACGGAAAGCATAGCACCCGTTGGGAGTTGTTGCATGAGCCTTCCACGGGCAGCAACAAGTGCTAAAGCATCTTCTAGAGAGAATACACCTGCCAAACAAGCAGCCACATACTCTCCTATACTGTGACCAATCATTGCTGTAGGAGATATGCCCCATGCCATCCACAGTTGAGCTAGGGCATACTCAATGACAAATAACGCTGGCTGAGTAATATGAGTTTGTTGCAGTTGCTCTGCTGCTTGTGAATGTTCTTCAATTGGGTATAAAATAGTGCATAAATTAATACCTAAATGAGATTTTAGTATTTCACAGCACTTATCAATATATTTCCGAAATACGGATTCAGTTTCGTATAATTCTCGACCCATATTCACATACTGTGAACCTTGACCAGGAAACATAAATACAACCTGTTGGTTACACGGTTCTTGGAAGTGGGTGAAAATTCTTTGTGGATCTTTTGTATCTAAGATTGTAACTGCATCGTCAAAGCTCTGGCATACTACCATTAGACGATGGTCAAATGCTCGACGACCGACTTCAAGAGTATAAGCTACATCAGCCAAGTTCAAGTCAGGATGCTGCTTGAGGTGGGTAACTAGATTTGCCGTCGCAGTTTCTAATGCCGAGTCGGTTTTTGCAGAAAGCAGCAATAACTGCCAAGGGCGAGAAGGACTTGAGGGTTCAACAGATGGAGCTTCTTCGAGTATTACATGGGCATTGGTTCCACCAATACCAAAGGAACTGACTCCAGCGCGACGAGGAGTGCCGTTTGCCTTCCATTCTGAAAGTGTGGTGTTAACGTAAAAGGGACTATTCTCGAAATCAATCTGAGGATTGGGCTGTTTAAAGTGCAGGCTAGGAGGTATTTGTTTGTGCTTAAGGGCTAGGACAGTTTTGATTAATCCTGCAACACCAGCCGCAGTATCTAGGTGTCCAATATTCGTCTTGAGTGAACCGATCGCACAGAAACTTGTCTTCTGGGTATCGGCATGAAACGCTTGTGTCAATGCTGCGATTTCAATAGGATCTCCCAACGATGTTGCTGTTCCGTGTGCCTCAATATAAGTTATTGTCTGTGCGTCAACCTCAGCAATCGTTTGAGCCGCTTTAATCACCTTTGCTTGGGTATCTATACGGGGTGCTGTATAACTAACTTTGAGAGCGCCATCGTTGTTGATAGCTGAACCTTTAATGACAGCATGAATGCGATCGCCATCAGCAAGGGCATCTTCTAATCGCTTCAACACCACAATGCCCACACCCTCACCGCCAACAGTTCCCCTAGCTTCTGCATCGAAGGCGCGGCAGTGTCCATCGGGAGATGAAATTCCTCCTTCTTTATACAAGTATCCTGCTTTTCGTGATGAACCCAGGGCAACGCCACCAGCCAAGGCAATATCACATTCACCACTCAGCAAACTCCGACAAGCTAAATGCACAGCAACTAATGAAGTTGAGCAGGCCGTTTGAATGTCAATAGAAGGACCCTCAAGGTCTAATTTGTAAGAGACCCGTGTGGTTAGGAAATCTTTATCACTTGCCAGGAAAAGTTGAAAATCATCAATGGAATTTCTAATATTTTCATTTGAATACAGATTGAACACATAACTGTTACTGCCTGCGCCAGCATAAACCCCAACTAAACCTTGATAATTTTTAGAATCGTAGCCAGCGCTTTCAAGAGCCTCCCAAGCGCACTCTAAGAAAAGACGTTGTTGGGGATCGATGATTTCGGCTTCTCTTGGATTGAAGCCAAAGAATGAAGCATCAAATAATTCAACATCTTCTAATACAGCACTAGATTTTACATACTGAGGGTCATTCAGCATAGCGGAGTCTATTCCTGAAGATATTAGTTCTTCATCCGTGAAAGAAGCTATTGACTCCACCCCATTTTGCAGATTTTGCCAAAATTCCTCAATATTTTTGGCACCAGGAAAACGACCAGCCATGCCAATGATGGCGACTTCTAAACCATTTCGACTGAATTCTGCGGAAGTACTCATATTTATTTAACTTTTTTACTAATTTTCAAAAATTGTTTTATCCGAGATTTACCATCTTTTAACTGTTATTTTCTAGCATACGCTTTATAAAATGATATATTTATTTAACTTTCTTACTAATTTTCAAAAATTGTTTTATCCGAGATTTACCATCTTTTAACTGTTCTTTTCTAGCATCCATTTGATCAGATGATGTTTCATTTTTGTTGGTTTGATTGAAAAACTCTGCTAAGGAGCTTATGGTCGGATATCTGAACAGTTCAAGCATTGAAAAATTTGCTGGGAATATTTGACGCAACTGGTTATGAACCTGAACTATCAGTAATGAATGTCCACCCAGGTCAAAGAAGTTATCGTGAATACCTACTTTTTCTATTCTGAGTGCCTTCTGCCAAACAGTAGCGATGGATTTTTCCAAATCAGTTTGTGGTTTGATGTAAGTTGTTTCCAACTGTAAGCGAAGACTATCAGGTGCTGGCAATGCTTTGCGATCAACTTTACCATTGGGTGTCAATGGCAAAGTTTTCATTGGCACAAAGGCAGTAGGCATCATATAATCAGGCAGATTTTCTTTTAAGAAGCTGCGTAATTCACTGAGTGTAGGAGTTAACTCCTGTTCAGACACCACATAAGCCACTAGCCATTTGTCTCCAGGTACATCCTCTCTGACCACAACTACTGCTTCTCCAACACTGGGATGTTGAGTGAGTCGTGTTTCAATTTCTCCCAGTTCAATGCGGAAACCACGGACTTTTATTTGGTGGTCAATGCGACCAATGTACTCTATTTCTCCATTTGGTAAATAGCGGGCTAAATCTCCTGTTTTGTAAAGGCGTGTTGCTAATTTATTGCCAAAGGGGTTAGGGATGAATTTTTCAGCAGTTAATTCGGGACGGTTTAAGTAACCGCGTGCTAGTCCATCCCCACCTATGTGCAATTCTCCAGCTACACCAACAGGAACTAGCTGACCCTGTTGATCTAGAATATAGAACTGAGTGTTAGCAATCGGGCGACTAATTGGTACAAGACTGCTGACAGTTTCTACCAAGCAGGCTGCTGACCAGATGGTAGTTTCCGTAGGACCATACATATTCCATAAACAGTCACACCGATTGAGTAACTGATTCGCTAGATGTCCAGGTAAGGCTTCTCCGCCACAAATGATTTTCAATTGATGGTTGCCTTCCCAGCCTGCTGCCAGAAGTAGCTGCCACGTAGCTGGTGTAGCTTGCATGACTGTAGCATTTGAATGAGTTAGTTTTGCTGACAACTGCATTCCGTTCGAGGCAACTTCCCGGCTGAGAACTTCCAAGCGAGCGCCGACTGTGATTGGAAGAAAAAGTTCCAAAGCGGCAATATCAAAGGATATGGTGGTGACAGCTAGCAAAGTATCTTGCTCGGTTAGCTCTGGTGCTTGCCGCATAGCCTGCAAGAAGTTGCTCAAAGCGCTGTGGGGAATTTGCACACCCTTGGGTTGTCCAGTCGAGCCAGAGGTGTAGATGACATAGGCTAGGTTGCTACTAATTACCTCAGTTACGGAATTTTCCTTGTTTTCTTGAGCAATAAGCAGCCAATCAGTATCTAAACAAACGACTTTGGCTTGGTGTTGGGGCATGGCTTCCACTAGCCGCGCTTGAGTTAGCAGCACTGCCACTTGGGCGTCTTTTAGTATAAAGCTTAACCGCTCTTGGGGATAATTGGGGTCGAGGGGTACATAGGCACCACCTGCTTTGAGAATGCCCAATAATCCAACTATCATATCGAGCGATCGCTCTGTGCAAATTCCTACCAGTACCTCTGCACCTACGCCCAGCTTTTGTAAATAGTGCGCCAGTTGATTCGCTCGTTGGTTGAGTTCCTTGTAGGTCAACTGTTGGTCTTCAAACACCACTGCTACAGCGTCCGGTGTGCGTTCTACTTGAGCCTCAAACAACTGATAGATGCACTGGTCTTGAGGATACTTAATAGAGGTATCATTCCAATCTACCAGCAGAGTGTGCTGCTCAAGTTCTGTTAACAGTGGTAATTCCGACAGACGTTGTTCTGGATTAGTAACAATGCCAGAGAGCAAGACCTGCCAATATCCCATCCAGCGCTGAATTGTTTGGGAGTCGAATAGATCGGTGTTGTATTTACAATCCACTAAAAGTTCATTATCTACCTGATGAATATCCAAGAACATATCGGAGATAGCAGTACTTGTGGAGTTTCTTACAAAGTCAACTTCTTCACCTAATGACTCTGACTTAGAAGGAGACCTGTCTATATTAAACATTGTCGTCACTAGGGGTGTCCGACTAGGATCTCGTGGTAGATTCAAATTCTTGACCAACTTGGTAAAAGGATAAATTTGATGATCGTAAGCATCTGAAAATACCTGCCTTAATGAACTTAGATAGTTTGCAAATGTCTCATTTATAACAATTTGACTGCGTATTGGTAATAGATTGACATAGTGACCAATAAGGTATTCTCCCTCTACAGATAGTTGTCCTGCTGAAGGGATACCAACAACGATATCGTCCTGATCCGTTAATCGGTGTAGCAACACCATAAAACTAGCCAAAAGAGTTGTAAACAGGGTACTTTTAAGTTTGCCACTCAGTTTTTTTAAAGAACTATACAAGGATGTACTAAGCGTGATGCTATGTTGAGTACCGTTGTATGTATTGACTGATGGTCGAGGACGATCAGTCGGCAACTCCAATATTGGGGTTGAATTGGCAAATTGCTCCAACCAATAAGCTTCAGCCTTTGCCATTTCTGGACTCTCCTGCTGACGTGCCTCCCACTGAATATATTCACTTAGTTGCATAGGCTGTGGGAGTTGGTAGCTGATACCTTGGCACTCTGCTGTATAAATTGCAGCTAGCTCTTGTTGTAAAACATTAAACGACCAACCATCATTAATAATGTGATGAATAGTGAGAACCAGAAGGTGATGTTGTTCTCTCAGCTTGACGATTTGTGTACGGAGTAATGGACCTTTTTCAAGATCAAAAGTTTGTTGGGCCTCTCGTGCTAAAAACTCCGATAAATATACTTCACGCCTACTATTATCTAAAGTCGAGAAATCTATAAAAGGTATGTCTATTGTTAAAGTTGAATGTATTTGCTGATAATCTCCCTGCGGGCTAAAAGATGTTCTCAGTGCTTCGTGACGATTGACAACTTCTTGAATAGCCTTACGGGCTGCCTCCAAATTGAAGGAGCCACGCAGATGGATAGTAGTTGATTGATTATAAGCACGAGATACTTCGTCTCCCATCTGAGCCAAAAACCAAAGTTGCTTTTGTGCTTCTATCAGAGGAAAATTACGTACATTTGGTGTTTCTTTATTGCTGCCCTCGATGGAAGTAGTAGGAGACGGTTCATTACCTAAGTTTGAGAATAAGTCTGTCTGTCTATTTGATGACTCACTAACTTGATGGTTGCTCGACCTGTCGTCGTTAGTTAAGACGGGATTAGTTGCTAAAAACCCTCCTTGCTGCATTTCCACTATGCTTTCTTTAACCGCTCTTATCACCTGCTCAATATCTTTGTTAGTATGAGATGTAGAGAGAAAACATGTGCGGGCTTCCCAGATATAAATTCCCTTTTCTAGCAAGTGATAGAACAGCAAATTAATCCATTTGATATTGGGTGGGTAATCAAAACGAAACAGAGAACCAAAATAAGTGACTTGAATCGGTAACTGATTCTGCTCAAAGTAAAGATTTAGAGTATCTGCTAATTTTTGGGTTTTTCGAGCTAATTCTTCCTGAAGTTTTGTCCCACTATTTTTAAGATGGTTGAGTATAGCGTAGACAACAGTAAGCCCGAGAGGATTTTTGAAATAAGTACCTGCAAACCTAGTCGTTTCTACCTGAGGATAAGACGCATCTCCATAATTCCAAAAACCTCCGTCTAATACATCCATGAAGGCAGCTTTGCCAGCTATTACCCCCATCGGGAGACCAGAACCAATCGCTTTACCGTATGTTGTAATATCTGCTTGAATATCCCACAAAGCCTGGATGCCCCCAGGATGCATCCGAAAGCCAGTAATGACTTCATCAAAGATTAATACAATTCCTGTTTGCTGGGTTAATTTCCTAAGTTCACGTAAAAATTCTTGAGGCTGAAAATCTGGGCGCTGGCTCTGCACCGGTTCTACTAAAACAGCAGCTAATTCATGGGCTTTAGCTTTCAGAATTTCAAGAGATTTCGGACTTCCGTAATTAAGTACTATTACTTGTTCAGCCATGTGCTCTGGAATTCCTGGAGCGCTTGGCAAAGAACGCAGCGTCTCGTCTTTGGAGTCTCCGAAAGGTACTCCTGCAACTAAAACCTCATCCAAGTTTCCGTGATATGACCCAGCAAAAATAGCGATTTTAGAGCGTTTCGTACTGGCGCGCGCTATGCGGATTGCTCCCATTACCGCTTCTGTACCATCATTACAAAAGGCTACCCTTTCTTGACCTGTTACTTCACAAAATAACTCAGCAACTTTAGCTGTCAGATGTGATTGCGGACCATTCTGCATTCCCTGCTGAATATGCTGATGAATAGCCTCTATCACAAAAGAAGGCGAGTGACCAAACAGAAGTGGACCAAATCCCATTGATATATCGATGTATTCATTGCCATCAACATCCCAAATTCTGGCATCAGCTCCTCGTTGGATATGAATTGGATACAACATCTCCTTAATGGAAAGGCGAAACCCTGTTATTGTCCTAGGATTAGCCAAGAAAGGGCGCGCTGCTTGCGTGAGTCTTTTGGATTCTTGGGTACGTTTGACCACTCGTTCGATCAGTGCATCTATGTGTTTTTGCTGGTGAGGATTTAAGCCTTTACTTTCTCCTTTCTCGATTCTTTGAGACTCAACAACTGCTTTCTTCTCAATTTTCAGGTTTAGCTGCTGTTGAGCAAACTCCACCTGATTCTCCTGATACTGAGACGCTTCAGTAGATGCCTCCGTAATTTGTTTAGTTTGAGGCAATGGTGCAGATTGTTCCATCTGGGATGGAGTCAACATTTTCTTCTTTGCCGAAGAGCTTTTGTGCAGCAAGTCTAGCTGTTTAGACATAACCTGCAACTGCTGTGTGATCAGCTTTTGAATGGCAGTATTAGCAGTTGGTTCGGAAATATTTTCCGTCAATAATACTCTATCCTGAGCAGCTGTTGAACCAGAATTTAATTGGGTGTTATTGTTTGTATTTAATTCACTTGCTATTAACTCAGCAAGTATAGATTTATCGTCTTCAAAAGAATCTGCTAACGTTGTCTCTTCTGGTGGCAGTTGGCTAGCTATATGGATACCTAATGCCTCAATGGTTGAAAACTCTTCTAGCAATAGGCGAAAATTAACTTTCACACCAAGTTCTTCTTGAATAACACGGCTAAGTTGAATCAGTGCAAGAGATTCAAGACCTAGTTCTATAAAATTGGTATGAATATCTATTTCAGATTCAGATAAGCTGAAGCCCAAGCTTTTGAAAATTTTCTTGAGAATCAACACAACTTTCTTAAATTGTGAATTTGCTGTTGAAGGGTTTTTTGTAGTCTTAGTTTCTATTTCAGTCATAATGCATTTATTAATTAGATAGCAACTTATGTCTCTGATTACTTTTTCTTTACCGATAGAAATACTTTTTTAATTATTCATTTAGCAACAAATCTAACTGTTGAGACATAATCTCAATCTGCTGATTGATTATTTGTTCAATTTCAGCTTCCGATATATTTGGCTCTTCACCGTACACTTTGTTATCACTAATATTATCTAACGATTTAACTACTGAAGACGTATTTAAGTCTATTTTCCCAATATTTGAATAATCTTTATCTTGTTGATCAATTAGTATGTTAGAAGTTTTGTTGTTCAACGAGAGTTGATGTTCCCTAGTGGGAACAGTATCAATCCAGTATCTTTGCCGCTCAAAGGGATAAGTTGGCAAGGAAAGACGATGACGTCGCTCATGAGCATAAAATCCAGACCAATTAACTTGCAAACCAATGAGCCAAAGTTGTCCTAGTGTGTTTAGTAAGAAAGCTACGTCTGATTGTTGATCTTTCGGATGGCGTAACGAAGAAAGCACAACTTGTTGAGTGTCCGGCTCGATATGCTGTCTGGCGAAGGTACTTAACGTTCTCCCAGGACCGACTTCTAGTAGAATTTGCTTTGGTTGCAGCAGCTTGGAAATGCCTTCTCTAAAGCGTACCTTTTGCCGTAGATGTTGTGCCCAATAGCTTGGATTAGTTGCTTCCTGTTGAGTTATCAAAGTGCCTGTGACATTAGACACAAAGGGAATTTGAGGAGCCTTCAGATTGATTTTTTCGACTTGTGCTCTGAACGGCTCGATAATTGGCTCCATCATCCATGAATGAAAGGCATGAGAAGTATGCAGACGACGGCAGTCCACACCTTGGTCAGTTAGACGATTTTGCAAATCATCAATCGCCTTGATAGAACCAGCAACGACATTTAGGGATGGTGCATTACTTCCCGCTAGAGAAAGTTCATCGTTTAACAGGTGTTCGATCTCTTCCTCCATGAGCGGTACTGCCAGCATAGCACCAGTGGGAAGTTGTTGCATTAGTCGCCCACGAGTAGCTACCAATGCCAATGCATCTTCTAGGGAAAACACACCAGCCACACAAGCAGCTACATATTCCCCAATACTGTGACCAATCATTACCTCAGGTTGCACGCCCCATGCCATCCATAACTGAGCTAGGGCATACTCAATCACAAATAGTGCTGGTTGAGTAATAGCGGTTTGTAGTAACTGCTGTGTTGCTTCTTGAGCCTGTTGCTCACCTGGATACAGCACAGCACGCAAATCCCGCCCAATATGAGGTTTTAGTAGTTGACAACACTCGTCAACTTGCTCTCTGAAGATGGGTTCACTTTGGTAAAGTTCCCTGCCCATATTTACGTATTGCGCCCCTTGTCCAGAAAACATAAACACTACAGGGCGATTACATGGTTTCTGATAGTGGGTAAATACTCGTTGTGGATCTTGACTGCTCAGTACCTTCACAGCATCATCGAGATATTGACACACTACCATACGGCGATGGTTAAAAGCTCGGCGACCTACCTGTAGAGTGTAAGCGACATCAGCCAAGTTTAAAGAAGTATGCTGCTGAAGGTGAGCAGCTATATTAGTTGTCATAGTTTCTATGGCTGTACTAGTCTTAGCCGAGAACAGCAATAACTGCCAGGGGCGCGAAGAACCTGATGGCTCGACAACTGGGGCTTCCTCAAGAATCACATGGGCATTTGTTCCTCCTATCCCAAAGGAACTAACTCCAGCCCGACGCGGAATACCGTTTATGTTTGCCTTCCAATCAGAAAGAGAGTTATTAACGTAAAAAGGACTATTAACAAAATCAATCTGAGGTGATGGTTCTTGAAAATGCAAGCTGGGTGGTATCTGTTTGTGCTTAAGTGCTAGCGTGGTTTTGATCAATCCAGTCACACCAGCAGCAGCGTCCAAATGTCCGATATTGGTTTTGACTGAACCAATTGCACAGAATCCCTTCTTCTGAGTACTGGAGCGAAAAGCTTGTGTCAGCGCTGCAACTTCAATGGGATCTCCTAGTGGTGTTCCTGTACCGTGAGCCTCAATATAAGTAATTGTCTCAGGTTCTACTTCCGCTATGATTTGAGCCGTTCTAATGACCTTTGCTTGGGTCTCTATACGGGGGGATGTGTAGCTAACCTTGAATGATCCATCATTATTGATGGCTGAACCTTTGATTACAGCATGAATGCGATCGCCATCAGCAACAGCCTCCTCTAATCGCTTTAATACCACAATGCCTACACCGTCACCGCTAACAGTTCCCTGTGCTTTAGCATCAAAGGCGCGGCAGTGTCCATCAGGAGATTGTATCCCTCCTTCTGTGTAAAAATATCCGGCTTTTCTTGCCAATCTGATAGAAGCCCCACCAGCCAAAGCGATATCACATTCAACATTTAGCAAGCTTTGGCAAGCCAAGTGGATAGCAACCAATGAAGTTGAGCAGGCTGTTTGAACGGTATAACTAGGTCCCTCTAGGTTGAGTTTGTAAGAAACGCGTGTGGTTAAGTAATCTTTGTCACCTGCAATCACAAGTTGGTGAGGGTCGAGAGATTCTATGATATTTTGATTGAGATAAACACTGAGTAAGTAACTGCTCAAGCTAGAGCCAGCATATACACCAACAGTACCTTTGTATGTTTCTGAGTCGTATCCAGCACTTTCAAGGGCTTCCCAAGCACACTCCAAGAAAAGTCGGTGTTGTGGATCGGTAATTTCTGCTTCTCTAGGATTAAAGCCAAAGAATGAAGCGTCAAAAAATTCTACATCTTCTAATGTAGATCCTGCCTTTACATAGTTAGAGTCACTGAGTACAGATGAACTTACTCCTGATAACAACAGTTCTTCATCAGTAAAAAAAGAGACTGATTCTATTCCATTCTGAAGATTATTCCAAAATTCATCAATATTTTTAGCCCCAGGAAAACGTCCTGTCAAGCCTATAATAGCTATTTCTGAACCATTTTTAAAAGTAGATACAATTGGAGAGTTCATTATTCGACCTTTGATTAAATATTTCCAATTTTTTGAATCTTTTGCTGACGTTTTCTTTGGTGAGCTTTGCCAGCTTCAATCTTTTTAGTATCAATATTAGTTGTACGAAAAGAAGGTTTATTGTTTTTGACTGTATTTAAGTAATTTGCTAAAGAGCTTATGGTCGGATATCTAAACAGATCGAGTACTGATAAATCGCCCTCAAATATTTTATGCAACTTGTTATGAGTTTGAAGCAAGAGTAATGAATGGCCACCAAGTTCAAAGAAATTATCATGGATTCCTACATCTTCGACATGAAGTACTTCTTGCCAAATCTTGGCAATTGTTTGTTCTACCTCGGTTTGGGGTGGCTGATAAACCGCTTCCAATTCGGGGCGTGCTGTATCAGGTGCAGGCAGCGCTTTGCGATCTACTTTACCATTAGGTGTGAGTGGTAGTGCCTCCACCATGACAAAAGCTGCTGGCACCATGTAGTTTGGCAGCTTTGACTGTAGGAAGCCCCGCAGTTCAGTAATTGTCAGTGTTTGCTCGGTGTGCGGGACAACATAGGCGACCAAACGTTGAGAATCTCCGTCCTCTGAGCGAACTACGACTACAGTTTCTCGTACTGCTAGGTGTTGCCCAATCTGTGCTTCAATTTCTCCAAGTTCGATGCGGAAACCACGGACTTTGACTTGGTGGTCAATCCGCCCGATGAACTCAAGGTTTCCATCGCTCAAGTAGCGAACCAAGTCCCCAGTCTTGTATAGCCGTGCTGCTGATTCCTGGCTGTAGGGATTGGGAATAAATTTATCGGCGGTCAGACCGGGACGGTTGAGATAGCCCCTTGACACACCGACACCACCAATGTATAATTCGCCTACTACGCCAATAGGAATCGGTTGGAGATAGTTATCCAAAACGTAAGTTTGGACGTTAGGAATTGCAGAACCAATCGGTATCTCTTGCCAGGATGGCTCTGATAAGTCGCACTTGGTTGTAACTATCGTAGTTTCTGTAGGACCGTAAGTATTTACCAGTCGCACGCTCTTGGGTGCATATTTGTGCCAGGTTGCAAGTTGCACCTTAAGCGCTCTTTCTCCGCCAATTAACATTAAACGTAGTTGCTTTGGTAGTATGCAACTCTCCGTAGCTAAGGCAAGAGTCACTTGATGCCAGAATGCTGTGGGCAGGTCTAATATTGTTAGCTCAAGTTCAGAACATTTTTGTAGGAACGCGGGTACTGAACTCAACATGGCATCAGTACGCAGCACCAAGGTTCCACCCCGCATCAAACAGGGAAATATCTCTTCTGCAGCTGCATCGAAACTAATGGAGGCAAATTGCAATACCCGATCGCCTATGTCCAACCTATATTCATCCCCTGCTGCTTGGGTATAGTTCGTCAAAGCACCATGTGGAATCATCACACCCTTAGGAATACCGATAGAACCAGAGGTGTAGATGACATAAGCCAGATTTTCAGCAGTGACATTATTAACATGGTTTTCCTGGCTTTCACGGGCAATGACTTCCCAGTCGGTGTCTAGGCAAACAACCCTAGTCTGATGTTTCGGCAAAGTTTCCATCAGCCGCTGCTGAGTTAGCAGTACTGGCACTTGAGAATCCGACAACATGAAAGCTAAACGTTCTTGTGGGTATGCTGGATCTAGCGGTACATAAGCACCACCTGCTTTCAGGATGCCTAGCAAACCGATGATCATAGAGAGCGATCGCTCTGTGCAAATTCCCACCAATACCTCTGCTCCGACTCCCAAGAAGCGCAGGTAGTGCGCCAGTTGGTTTGCGCGTTCGTTGAGTTCCTTGTAGGTCAACTGTTGGTCTTCAAACACCACAGCCACTGCATCGGGTGTCTGTTCCACCTGAGCTTCAAACAACTGATGGATGCACTGGTCTTTAGGATACTCAGCCTGAGTATCATTCCACTTCACTAACAGCCCTTTCTCGGCTTCAGTTAACAACGGTAACTCTGAGAGTCGCTGCTGTGGATTAGCAACAATCCCAGAGAGCAACGTTTGCAAATGCCCTGCCATTTGCCGGATAGTGCCTGCCTTGAATAAGTCAGTATTGTACTCCAGAATGCCAACTAGTCCTTGTGCTGTTTCTGTCATATCCAGGGTCAAATCAAACTTTGCACTGCCACTGTCGCTTTCTAGGAGACTTAAAGCCAAATGAGGCAACTCTAATGCCAATATCGGTGCATTTTGAAGCGCAAACATCACCTGGAACAGTGGCGTGTGACTCAAAGAACGCTGTGGTTGCAGTTCTTCTACCAACTGCTCAAAAGGCAAATCTTGGTGAGCATAAACTCCCAATGCCATTTCCCGCACACGAGTGAGTAGCTCTTTAAAAGTGGGATTACCTGCCAAATTGGTTCGCAGTACCAGGGTATTGACAAAAAATCCAATTAACCCTTCTATGTCCGCACGATTGCGGTTGGCGATGGGTGAACCGACCACAATATCTTCTTGCCCTGTGTATCGCCATAACAAAGTCTGAAAAGCTGCCAGCAGAGTCATAAACAAGGTAGTTCCTTGCTGCTGGCTCAATTTCTTCAGGGCTTGTGATAGCTCGACAGATAGCTCGAATGAATAAGTAGTACCCCGGAAGGTTTGAATAGCAGGCCGTGGGTAGTCAGTTGGTAACTCTAGTGTTGCCGATGCCCCCTCTAACTGCTTTTTCCAGTAAGATATCTGGGATTGTAGTATCTCCGCTTGCAACCATTGTCGCTGCCAAGCTGCGAAGTCTGCATATTGGATTGGCAGTTCAGCTAACGGTGAAAGTTGTCCAATAGAAAAGGCTTCATAAAGCGCTGCCATTTCACGAATGAGTATCCCTTTTGACCAGCCATCAGAGATAATGTGATGCATTGTAAACAGCAAGACGTATTCTGCCTCGTCCAATTGTAGGAGAGTACATCGCAGTAGCGGACCCTCTACTAGGTTGAACGGCACTTGAGCTTCCTTAGTGGCGAGGCGCATAACCTCTTTTTCACGATCTGCGTAAGGAAGTTTTTGTAGGTCAACTACTGGCAGCTTTAATACTAGAGTCGAAGCGATGACTTGGACTGGTTGCCGCTCGACAACAGTAAAAGTAGTGCGTAGGGCTTCGTGGCGACGTATAATTTCATTAAAACTTTGCTCCAGTACGGCTACATTGAGCGCTCCTATCAGACGCACGACGCCGGGTTGATTGTAAAAGGAGTTCCCTGGCTTTAACTGTTCAAGGAACCATAGTCGTTGTTGGGCGAAAGACAGAGGGAAAATGTTAGAATCTCGACTTTGAGAGGTGATTTTTGTTCGAGAGGTATTCTCTTTTTTCTGGCTGAGTCGTTGCAGAAGAAGCTGACGTTTCTCCACAGAAAGATTAGCAATATCTTTAATTAAGTCGCTCATTTTCTGCTCTCTTCCCAATTCATTAACTGTTGTTCGCCAAGTATTGCTTGAACTTCCTCTTGCGAAAGTTGCTCTATTTCTGCAAACGCCTGAGCCAGTAGTTCACTATCTGTTGCTTGAGCTAGCCTTTGTGCAATAATCACAGCTAAATCAGCTATAGTAGGTGTCTCAAAAAGGTCACGCACGGCTAAGTCTACCTCGAAGGCATCACGCAAACGAGACACAACTTGAGTGGCTAGCAAAGAGTGCCCACCTAAATCAAAGAAATTATCACGAACACCAACCCGTTCAAGCCGCAATACTTCAGACCAGATTTGTGCCAGTAATTCTTCAACAGGCGTTCGAGGTGCTACAAAAGTATCTTCTAGATCGGGTCTAGCTGTATCCGGTGAAGGTAGTGCAAGACGATCTACTTTCCCGTTGGGGTTCAGGGGCAATTTCTTTAATACTACAAAGGCAGACGGCACCATATACTCGGGTAGCTTATTCCGCAAAAAAAGACGCAACTCGCTAGGATTGGATGCTTGACCCTGACTCATAACAACATAGGCGACCAAGCGCTGATTACCAGGTTCATCTTCCCGAACTAAGACCACACCTTCCCGTGTCTTTGGATGTTGTTTGAGTGCCGACTCTATTTCTCCTAACTCAATGCGAAAGCCTCGAATCTTCACTTGGCTGTCAACCCTTCCCAGAAACTCCAAATTCCCATCTGGTAAGTAACGAACCCGATCTCCCGTTTTGTAAAGTTTTTCCTTCGGTGCGTTATTGAAAGGGTTTGGGATGAATTTTGTAGTGGTTAGTTCAGAACTATTTAAATATCCTCGCGCTAGACCTGCGCCACCAATGTATAATTCACCTGGCATACCAATAGAAACTGGCTCCATCTGCTGATCAAGCACATAGACTTGCGTATTACTTAAGGGACGACCTAGAGGGACAGTTTCAGAATCATGATTAGCTTGTCCTCTTTCTACTAGATAAGACAGCACACCAACAGTGGATTCTGTTGGACCGTAATGATTGAAAATCCGGCAGGTAGGTGAGTATTGTTGAATCTGCGCTAGCAGATGCCAACTAAACGTCTCGCCACCAAGAATCAGACACTGATGGGGCAAAATTTTTTCTGAGTAAGTAGATGCCAGAAAAGCTGCTAAGTGGGAGGGCACAATCTTGAGACAATCAATTGGATGAAGGTCAAAGTAAGCTGCTAAGGCTGCTGGGTCAGAAACACGTTCTTGAGATACCAGATGAAGGCATCCCCCATTACACAGAGATGGAAAGATTGCTGTGTTACCCAAGTCGGCTGCAAAGGAGGAAACTGTTGCAAAATTGGCACCAGTTTGCAAGTCGAGTTTATCTAAAATTGCGTAGATATAATTGATGAGTTGCCGATGCTCAATAGTAACTCCCTTGGGTTTGCCTGTAGAGCCTGAAGTATACAACACATAGACAAGATTCTCAGGAGTTGTCTCAGTGGTGGGAGTCCCATCCTCATACTGAGCAATGGTATCCCAGTCTTCACTCAAGCAGATGACTTTCATTTGTCCTTTGTCATTAGTTATCTGTCTCAAGCTATTCACCAATGACGTAGACGCACTAGGGACTTGCTGTGGAGTATGACTAATAACCAATGATACTTGGGCATCCTGTAACCGTAATGCTAGTGCCTCTTGTGGTAATGTTGGGTCTAGCGGTAAATAGGCTCCACCTGCTTTTAGAATGCCTAGTAAACCAATTATCATTTCGAGCGATCGCTCTACACACAGACCAACGATAATTTCTGGCTTGACTCCTTGCTGCTGCAAGTAATGCCCTAGTTGATTAGCTTTGCAGTTTAGTTCTGCATAGGTTAGTTGCTGGTCTTCAAATACAACGGCAATGTTGTTAGGTGTTTTTTTTACCTGCGCTTCAAATAGCTCGTGAATGCATTTATCTTGCGGGTAATCAACCTGAGTTTTGTTAAACTCAACCAGTAATTTTTGGCGATCGCTGTAGCTGAGTATTTCTAATTTACTAATTTTCTCATCTGGATTTGCCGTTGAACTAGTTAATAAAATTTGAAACTGTGTAGATAATCTTTGAATTGTATCTAATGAAAAATAATTGACGTCGTAGTAGAATTCTGCATTCAAAGTATTATTGTACTGAGTACAGGTAAGTTTAACTTTGAACGGCTCAATACAACTATAATATTTATCAAGTGTAAATGATACACCAGCACTCAGACATTTTTCAGATAATTTTTCAAATTCAAAACCAATTGGAAAAGCTAGATGATTGTCATTTTCTGCGGGTTCAGGAACGAAATAATCTTGCCACTCTACAGCTTCATTTAAAGTTTTTTCCGCTAGTTCCAAGACTTCTCGGAAGCTCAAGTCTGGGAGCAAATGACTTTTAATCGGTATCCAGGTGGCAAGTAGTCCCAGTATGTCATGGAGTTCTTCATATTCCCTGCGATCGCACCCCACGCCAATGATTATTTCTGGCTGTCCTGTGAGTCGCCAAATCAGCGTTTGCCAACAGGCTAATAATACGACATTAGCAGATGTTTCATACTTGTGAGCTAAAGTTTCAATCTTCGCTGTTAATTCGGGAGCGATCGCCAACTGGAAACTGTTTATCTCAAATCTTGATTGTTTTACGGGTTTCTTCTCAAAAGGCAACTTTAAATCAGCTAGTCTAGATAGTTTTTGCTTGTGCCAATATTCGTTAGCAGCCTCTGCATCTTCATCTGCAATTAGTTGATTTTGCCATTCGGAGAATTGCAGAAATTGTGTAACTTTATTATCCAACTCTTCATCTGGGGGAAAATTAAAATATGAATTACTGATTTCCTTAACCAGATTTTTTATTGCCCAGGTATCTGCACAAATCGCAGGCAAACAAACAACTAGAATATAGTTATTTATAGATAGTTTTAATAAAGAAACTTGCAATATTGAATCATGCTCTAAGTCAATATTTTGGTGCCTCATCTTCTGGAAGATATCCTCAATTTTTGCCGACTGTTCCAGAGCCGGAAAAACACTTAAATCAATATCTTGCCATGAAGGTGAATTGCTATCCAAAACAATCATAATGGGAGTTTTTACACCAGGCAAGCGACTAAAACTTGTCCGAAGAATTTCGTGTCTATTTACGATTTTATCTATGCCCGCTCTTAAGATTTCTACTTGGAGATTACCTTCTATAAGAATGGAGCATTGAGTCAGATAAGCAGAACTATCTTGCTGTAATAACCAAAGGCGTTTCTGATGAGCAGAAAGCCGAAAGCCGTTAATAGTTTGAGTCTCATGCAGCATTTGCTACTTCCTTCCACGTTTAGTGTGCGATATCTTTGCTTTGAGCCATTTCTCCCATTGCTACCAAAATTTTGCGTTGCCCAATATAGGGATAACGTCCATGTGCAGCCAGCATATTATCTAGCATCAGAATGTCTCCTTGATGCCAAGGAAAGCTAATCTTCGACTGCTGATAAGCTTGATTAATTTCTGCAATAACTGAGTCTTCTATAGGAGTTCCATCACCGTAATACACATTACGTGGTAACTTTTGCTCTCCAAATAAAGACAACAAAGATTCTTGAACTTCTGTATCTAAATATGCTATGTGGTGTAACTGTATTTGATTGAAAAGTACTTTATCACCAGTTTGAGGATGGACTGCGATCGCTGGACGAACTTGGCGGGTTACTAAGTTTTTATTATCATACCATTCAAAATCAATTTTTGCTTGTTTACAGTAATTTTCTACGACCAATTTATCATTGCTCTGAAAGAAGTCTTGCCAACTGACATCTAAAGCATCAGTGTAATTGCGAACATACATTAATTGTTTTTCAGCTAGTCTTTCTCGCAACTTAGGATTGATGATTTTATAAGCTTTCCGACAGTCTACAATTGGTGTTTCTCCACCTTGCTGGGCTGGTTGTATGCAGAAAAACCAAATTTTTAGAGGAAACCGATCCAAGTGAGAACTTTCATTATGGAAGAGGATAGCTGTATCTGCTGGGTAAGGGGTAGAACCATAAACTTTACCGCCTTCTCCAGCACGAGGCAAGTCACCATAATCACCAAATAAGTTTGGACAAATTGCCTGGGCTACGCTTTCAAATTCGGAGGCTGAATTTACATTGAAACCTCGTAACAGAATGGCTCCATGTTTTAATAATTTTATTTCTAGAAATTCTCGGTTAGCTTTGGCCCAAAACTCTAAATCAATCTCTTCAGCAGGCTGGATGACTAGAGGAAATGTTTGCCCTGCTTGGAGATAATCGGTTTTGATTAATCTTTCTTGTGATAGGATAACAGGCTTTGAAGCAACACTGATAAATTTTTTCCGATTAAACGCTTTGCGCTCTTGTTTTTGCATAGCTTGTTGTTTTCTTTCAGCTTCCGTGAGCATTTCTAAATTGCCAATCCGCGTATCAGGTTGGGATATAATACTGTTAAGTAGCTTCTGAAAATGATCTGTTAGGCTAGTGATGGTCGTCGCATCGAAAATATCTGCATTGTACTGCCACCTGCCCAAAATTCCCTGCTCTGTTTCGGTGAGAAATAGTGCTAAATCAAACCTTGCTATTTTGTTTTCAGCTTCTAAAAAGCTTAATGTCAGTCCGGGCAATTCTAAAGTTGGTAAGGGTGTATTCTGAAGGACAAACAATACCTGAAATAGTGGCGAACTATTGCTCAAATTCCGCTCAGGTTGCAAAGCCTTCACTAATTGAGCGAAGGGTAAATCCTGATGAGCATAAGCTCCCAATGCTACTTGGCGTACTCGTTTAAGCAATTCCCGGAAAGTGGGATTCCCACTCAGGTCAGTGCGTAGGACAAGCAAATTAACAAAAAAACCGATTAATGCTTCTATTTCAGCCCGGTTACGGTTGGCGATATCAGTACCCACAACGATGTCATCCTGATTTGTGTAACGTTGTAGCAATACTTGAAAACCTGCCAGCAGGGTCATAAACAAAGTGACACCCTCTTCACGTGAAAGTGCTTGCAGTGCTTTTGATAGATTTGGGGAAATTACGAAAAATGAAGTAGCACCCCGATTGGTTTTAACTTCTGCTCTTGGACGAGTTGTAGGTAATTGCAGTACAGGGAGGTTGTTCCCTAGTTGTTTCTTCCAGTATGCAAGTTGGGCGTGCAGGACCTCACCTTGCATCCACTGACGCTGCCAAACTGCAAAGTCTGCATACTGAATTGGCAGTTCAGGAAGTGGGGAGGGTTTTCCAGTGGAGAAGGCTTCGTACAATGCTGCCAACTCCCGAACCAACAAACCAATTGACCAACCATCTGAGACAATATGGTGGATTGTAAACAATAATATATGCTCTTGCTCACCGACGCGCAATAGGGTACATCTGAGTAAGGGACCTCGGATCAGGTCAAAGGTGCGTTGAGATTCTTCTATAATTAGTCGTTGTACCTCAGTATTCCGTTGTCCTTCTGGCAACTTACACACATTCTCTAGTGTGATTGTGACATTCGCAGTAGGAATAGGATGAATGACTTGAACTGGTTCATCCTCCACCATTTCAAAAGTAGTACGTAAAGCTTCATGCCGTTGCACAATCTGGTTGAAACTCTGCTCCAGAGCTACCACATCAAGCGCACCTATCAGCTGTATAATTCCTAGTTCATTATAAAAAAGGTTGCCAGGATCAATTTGATGGATAAACCACAACCGTTGTTGGGCAAAGGATAGGGGAACAGGACTTGTTTGGGAACGTTTGGGAATAACCTCTAATCGAGAGCGACAGTCAACTTGACCCTGAAGCCACTTTTCGAGAAGTTCTCGTTGAGTAGGTGAAAGCCTCAACCGTCGTTTTAAAATTTCATCTTTTTTGTTATCCATTATGCTCCCTATCCAACTATGAAAATTAGGAGTGCTTGCTAATCTATGATTTTGACATTCACGTACTTAGGAAAGGGCTGTATTCGCATTAAATCATTTTCTAAAATCAGTAAGTCTCCTATCTTCTCAGTTTCCTGAAAACCAGCAAATTTATAAGATACATACATCATTCGATTGCGATTGTTTGAAACAAACTCAGCACGCAAAGGCACATTATTGTTTTTAGCCAATGTCATAATATAATTTAACAAAATTGTACCGACACCTCTGGACATAACGCGACAAGACATCAACATTAGTTTTAGAGTCCACACAAATTCTTGGCATTCCACAAGAACTAACCCAATTTTGCCGTAACTGCCATACTTATCATCCAAACTTGTGATTAGCAGTTTATGCTTATCTGATTGTCGAAAATGATTCAGTTCATCATATGAGTATGTATAACCAGTTGTATTTAATTGATTGGTTCTTACTGTTAGTTCTTCGGCTCTCTGTAAATCATCTTCTTGGGCATAAGAGATAGTAAAAAACATATTGAGTGTGGCTAAAAATTCTTCTTGAGTGCCAACAAATTCTTTTTCGTAATTGTTTCGTTCTAAATCACTAATATACATTAATCTTCTCAATTTTGAATCCTCTGTAAGAAAACGAGGATTCATTTCTGGCATATCTGCTATATATGCGAGTTCAGTGGTATTAATACAGAGTACTTCCGGAAGTGAAAAACTGACTTCTTCTAGTTCAAATAACTGGTCGTCTATAAAAGCAAAAGTATCGATACCGAGGTTGAGCGATTTAGCAATTTCGTGAATCGAACTAGATTTAGAATTCCAATTGATTTGAGGATACAGAAAATATTCATGCAAACCAAACTCTTGGATTTGCGCCATCGCCCTGGCGTCATCATTTTTACTGGCAATAGATTGCAAAATGCCTCGACTGTCCAAGGTTTTGATAATCTCAACTACCTGATTTCGCAAATAAACACGGTCATCTTCTAATAAGATACCTTCCCAAAGTGTGTTATCTAGATCCCAAACTACGCATTTAATAGCTTTTTTGTCGGCTTGTTTATTATTTGAAAGTTCAGTTTTTGTGCCAATCATGTTCTCACATCCTTGCCAGTATGTTTTGAGTAATTACTGCGGGAGTCGGTTGTGACATATATTCCTGATAACCGTAATCGGCAATGGTTATCTGTTGTATTTGTGTGCTTCCTTCAATAATTTCCATGATTTTGGCATCTCGCAAATACCTAGCAACAGAATACTCACTCGTACAACCGTTGGCACCGTGAATTTGTACAGCATCATTTACTACTTTCGTTGCTGTTGTAGATGCCAAATATTTAGCAATTGAAGTCTCTATAATCGAACTTGGATCTCCAATTTCTTTGAGATAGCCAGCTTGATAGCATAATAATCTTGCTGCTTTCACATTGGCGATCATCTCAGTCATCATTTGCCGAATTAATTGGTGTTCTTTCAAATAAACACCGAACTGCTTTCGTTGACTCGTGTACTCAATACAGGCTTCTAGGCAGGCTTGAGCAATACCCACAGAACCCCATGCAACACTGTATCTTCCATAATCTAGTGCAGAAGAAGCCACGTAGGAAAAACCAAAACCCAACCTACCTACTAAATTATCCTGTGGAATCCGACAATCATGAAAGTATAATTCTGCTAACATAGAAGCCCGAACACCCAACATTCCAGAAATGGGTTTTATCAAGAGTCCTGGGCTATTCTTTTCAACTAAAAAAGCAGTGGGTTTTCCCTCACATTTAGCAAAGACCAAAAATACATCTGCTATTTGTCCATAGGTAATCCATTTCTTTTGCCCATCTAGGACATAAACATCACCAGCAAGTGTTGCTGTTGTTTCTACACTTTTAGCATCGCTACCTACATTCGGTTCGCTTAATGCAAAAGCAGCAATAGTTTCAGCAGATGCGAATTTGGGAAGCCAATACTGTTTTTGAGATTTATTTCCCCATTTACACAAAGCATGAGCAACCATATTGTGAACTGTCAGCAAACTACGCACAGAAGAACATCCCCGTCCAATTTCCTCGTTGAGAATGCCATAGGTAATCATGTCCATTCCTTGTCCGCCATATTCTTGGGGTAATATGGCACCGAGAAAACCACGTTGAGCTATTTTATTAATTAGCTCTGGCGGGGTAAATTCTTTTCTATCCCATTCGCCAGCATCAGGGCATATTTCCTGATTAACAAAAGCTCTAAATTCAGCTTTGGCGTTTTTTTGTTGAACAGACAGTTCCAGTTTCATAATACCATTTCTGCCACATCAAATGGCAATTTATATTTTTTTACTGCACGAGAATAGCAGTTTTACGTTCAACTAAATTAGCAATAGAGTTGATTGTACGGAAATTTTCAAATTCTAAATCCTCATTTTCAATGGCAATCTCAAACTCTTGCTCTACAAACAAAACAAGTTGCATGGCAAACATAGAATTGACAAAACCTAGAGCAAAAATGTCTTCATCTGGTTGCAAATCATGATTACCGAAAAATTTGGAAAGAAAATTTTTGATTTTAGCTTGAATTTTGTTCATTTTTATTGATATACGTAAAAACCTTTGCCACTTTTTTTACCATGCAACCCTGCATCCACCATTTTTTTTAATAAAGGGCATGGTCTGTATTTGCTATCGTTAAAGTTTTCGTACAAGACTTCTATAGAAAATAAAATTGTGTCTAGACCAATCAAATCTGCTGTTTCTAAAGGTCCCATTTTGTGACCGAAACAGCTTTTAAAGATTTTGTCTACATCTTCTGCTGTAGCAACTTGCTCTTGCAACAGAAAAACAGCTTCGTTAATAGTTAACATCAACACACGGTTGGAAACAAAACCTGGTGAATCATTAACAATTATGCATTCTTTACCCATCTGAGCCAGCATTTGCTTTGCTGTCTCAATTGTTGTTTCAGAGGTATGATACCCACGAATCATCTCCACCATCGGCTTCATGGGTACAGGATTCATAAAGTGGATACCAACAACTTTATCGGCACGTTTAGTGACTGAACCAATGCGGGTGATGGGAATAGCTGATGTGTTAGCGGCAAATACGCAATCTGCTGGACAAATAGAATCTAGCAGTGGATATATCTCTCTTTTAATATCCCATTTTTCGGTGACATTTTCTACGATAAAATCTGCATTATCTAAAATTTTATAGTTTGTCGAAAACTCTATTTTTCCAAGGATACTATCTGGAGTTTCTGTGGTATCACTTTTTTTGAAAAAACCCTGAAAACGGATATTATTTCTGATTTCGTGTTTAGCTTTATCCAGGATATTTTCAGAAACATCTACAAGAATAACTTGATGACCTGTTTGAGCGAGGTTTTGTGCAACCCCTACTCCCATCACTCCTGCACCAACAACACCGACTGTTTTTATGTTCATAATTAACCCTGGAAGTGAATATTTTTCCTGATTTTTAGTTAAGCTTTTCAAAATTAAAATTAGCTTAAACTTCAGATAACTTTTCTAACTCCTCTATGATGGTTTCTTCAATAAACAGAGCCAATTCAGATACAGAGGGTGCCTCAAAGAGGGAACGAACAGATAGTTCTATTTGAAAATCTTTCCGAAGCTGAGAAATCAGTACAGTTCCTGTTAGGGAGTCTCCCCCTAAAGCAAAGTAGTTATCATGAATACCTACCTGATCGATACCCAGTAACTCTTGAAAAATATCGGACAGCTTGCGCTCTACATCATTACTAGGAGCAACATAGGCATTCTTTAAATTTGGTCTCGAGTGACGAGAAGATACATTAAATTTTTGGAAATCTGCTTTTTCTTGTAAAGATTTAGGCTTACCCCATTTTTCAATGGTATCTTGTAAAGAACCAGGGGAAACGAATATCTGATTAAATTTATCCCAGAATAAAATTCGTTCAAAGGCATTGATACCTTCTTGCGGTGTGAGACCTAATTCACCCCAATTTTCCTCTAAAAATCGTCGAGATTGCTCTTCTTCTTTAACTTTCCAGAAACCCCAGTTTGCACTAACCCAAGGGATAAGATTTGTCTGATTATGCTGATGAACAAAAGCATCAACGAAGAAATTTGCTGCTGAGTAGGCAACAGTTCCTATTCCTCCAATAACTGACGATAAGGAAGACATCAATAAACAGAAATCAAGCTCTCTATCCTGTAAAACATTTTCCAATACTAAGAGTCCATGTACTTTTGGCTGAAAGTACTGTTCGCACGTAGTTTTACATATATCTTCAAGAATAAGAGATGAACCTCCTGAAGAGATAGTGGCAGCATGGATCACGCCATTGAGTTGTCCAAATTTCTCTTCTGTTTGAGCGATCGCTTCTTGCATTTGTTGCTGATTAGCCACGTCAGCATTGGCTACTAAAACTTCGGCACCGAGTTCTTCAAGTTCTTGCACTTTCCTAATCTGGCGGCTGACGCTATCAGTCTCATCGTGAGTGGTTAGCCATTTTTCCCAGCTATCTCTAGCAGGAAAAGCTGAACGTCTTGTTAGGAGTAGTTTGGCTCGTACAGTTTTCGCCAAATGTTCTGCCAATACAAGACCAATCCCTCCGAGTCCACCTGTAATCAGATAGACTCCTCCTTCCTTTAAGCGTGATTTCCCTTCTTTTGCTTCCTCTAATCTAGCTGGCTCAAAGCTTTGCACCCAACGGTGAAGACCACGGTAGGTAATAATCACGTCAGAAGTAGGAGTAGTGAGTTCTGTTAGCAGTTGATCTGTGAGTTTTTCCTGTTGCCCACTTCCCTCCGAAGGAATAATAACATCAATGCTACGACAGCGAATGTTTGGGTATTCTTGGGGAATGACTTTAACAGGTCCAAGCACAGTCGCCTTTTCCGGGCAGAGAATTTCTTCTCCCGTCACTGACTGCATACTGTTGGAAACGACTGTGATTTGAAACTCATTAGTCAAATCCTGTTTTCCAAGTGCTTGAGCTATGAACAGCAAACTATACAATCCCAAATTTTGGGTTTCGTCAAATCTTTCAAGTCTTGATTCTTTGTCAGCGAAAGGTGTAATACCCCATAAATGAACAATCGTCTCTGGTATCAACTCTTGGGCGCGAAGCTCTTTGAGCAGGGCGTTGTAGTCATCCTGTTGTCGAGGGTTAATTGTGTATATGTGTTGAGAAAGTCCCTCTGTAGGAGATTCACTCTCACTACCAAATTGCTCCCCAACTTTTACAGTAATCACATTTTGACCTTCTAGTTCAAGTCGCTTCACGAGTTGAGTACCTAAGCCGCACTCATCAACAAATACTAACCAGTACCCCGGCTGACTTACCTGAACTCTTGATTTAAAAGGCTGCGGCAGTATTGAGCGTTTCCACGATGGAATGTAGAACCAGTCGGCAATATCGGGCTTTTTGTGTGATGGGATTTTATCCGTCTGATCAGCATCTTTTTGATCAACCAATGCGGTAAATGCTGCTGGTGCCGATAGCGCTGTTGACGAAGCAGCCTGAGCAACAAAGACGTGTTCCCCAAAAACTTCAGATTCAGAGAAAGCCGCCACTTCAACAAAACCACAGGAGTTTAGTGCTTCCTGCCACTCCTCCTTTGATAAAAATGGATTACCCATGTTGCGGCTACCTTCTTCATCCTCTATGGGATTCATCAGCAGACCGTCAATCATGTCAAACTCTCGTTTAGGTTGAGTGATTTCCCAGAGTAGTAAGAAGCCTCCAGGAGCTAATAAAGAGTAAACATACTGAAGGGTTTCTTTGATGTTGCGGATTGTGTGCAATACATTGACAGCTACCACTACGTCAAAACTGTGGCTATTGTACCCCTGCTCTTGTGGCGATCGCTCGATGTCTAGTAAGCCATATTGGACAAAAGGATAGGCACTAAACTTGTTTTTGGCTTCTTTGACAAAAAAACCGCCCACATCGGTAAAAGTATAGTTTGTTTGCTGGGATGCTAACACAGGTAGTAATTCCACCGTGGCGATCCCAGTTCCACCGCCGATTTCTAAAATTCTGAGGTTCACGTCTGGTGGTAAAGTCATTGCCAGCTTTTCCACCATTGCCCGCATAATGCCTCTGAAGTAAACCTCAGAGGGCAAGTTTTCTCGAGAAATTTCTCCTTGCTTGACTAATGTAGCAACATGCAACTCCAATGGTTCTTTTTGACCGGTAAGCACAGCTACCAGATTTTCACCAAATAGCTGGATCAGATTTATATTTTGAGGTGTATCTGCCCATCTGACTCTGACTTCTTCTAGAAGAGTATTGATATCCTCTGTGGATGATGGTAAAAAGTTTTCAAATAGTCCCTCTTCGTGCTGTAACTGACCTTCCTTTACCAGTACTTCGAGCCACCTACACAACAATTCCCGATATTTAGGAATAATAGAACATTGCTCAAATAATTCCTCAATAGAATACTTTTTGGCTAGATCGCTAAATGCACCTAAACGCTTCAGGGCAAGGCTCATGTAAGCAGTACATAAACGATCTAACCATTGTTCGTTTGCTCGATAAGTTTGGTCGTCAAATTCCAAGCTCCCTTGAATCGCTTGCATCTGAGCAACTTCTACCAGAGATTTCCAAAGCTCTAATGCTGTTGGTCTTGGGTGGAACTGTCTGGGTGAAGGTGATGGTTGTTGTGGTTCAATCCAGTAACGTTGGCGCTCAAAGGGATAAGTCGGTAAGGGAAGGCGATGACGGCGCTCCGCAGCATAAAAGCCCGACCAATCAATCTGGACTCCTGAGAGCCACAACTGACCTAATGTCTTCAGCAAGAAAGCCAAATCTGGCTGTCGCTCGTAGGAATGCCGGAGGGAGGGCAGTACAATTTTATCTGTAGAGGAGCCGTTATCCAAACACTGTAAAGCTAAACTGCTCAACGTCTGTCCCGATCCCACCTCCAACAGAATCGGATTTTGTTTTTTCCACAATTGTTGAACTCCATCTGCAAAACGCACGGTTTCGCATAGATGCCTTGCCCAGTATGCGGGATCTGTAGCTTCGGCTGCTGTAATCCAAGTTCCCGTGACATTAGATAAATAGGGAATTTTGGGTGGCTGGAGGCTGACAGTTTTTACCAAGTCCGTGAATGGTTGTGCGATCGCATCCATCATTTTTGAATGAAAGGCATGGGAGGTTTGCAAACGCCGACAGGCTAATCCCTTTTGAGTCAACTTACTTTCTAATTCATCCACAGCGTCTATGACTCCAGCAATCACGCACTGTTGCGAACCGTTGATTGCTGACAAAGAAAGATTCTTATTCAACAGAGGATGCACCTGTTCTTCCGAAAGGGGGACAGCCAACATCGCGCCACTTGGTAATTCCTGAATCATTTGCGCTCTTTTAGCGACAAGAGTCAGAGCGTCTTCAATAGACAACACCCCTGCTAGTGTAGCCGCGACATATTCACCGATGCTGTAGCCAATCATTGCCGTCGGATGAATTCCCCATGACATCCACAACTGGGCTAAGGCGTACTCAATGACAAAAATAGTTGGCTGAGTGAGATAAGTTTGATTGAGTTTTTGAGTGCATATATCTGCTTGTTCTGCCCCACGACCTAACATTTTTCGCAAATCTAGCCCAGCAGCAAGAGCGTTTTGTTTTTGCTGAGTGTCATTTTCACTGTTTCTATTGGGATATAGGACATCTCGCAAATCTTGATCTAAAAGCGGTTTGAGAAATTCACAACAGTAGTCAATTTGTTTTTGAAATGTCGGTTCAACTTGGTAAAGTTCAAGAGCCATGTTGACATATTGAGTACCAAGCCCTGGAAACATAAAGGCTAGAGGAGGTTCTTTAGTTTCTTGAATACTGGTAACTAAGCGCTTTGGATCTTCAAGTGCAGCGATCGCATCTGCAATATCTTGACAAACAACTGTCTGCCGATGTTCAAAAGCTTGTCGTCCACACTGCAAGGTATAAGCAACATCTGCGAGGTTTAAATCAGGATGCTGTTTGAGGAAATCTACCAGATTGACAGTAGCGCTTTTTAATGCTGAGTCTGTTTTGGCTGAAAGTACTAATAACTGCCAAGTACGAGAAGGGCTAGACTCTGGAATGGTTGGGGCTTCTTCTAGAATGACGTGAACATTAGTCCCACCTATACCCAAAGAACTCACACCTGCACGGCGAGGAGTATGAGTAGTTTTCCATTCCGTCAGCTTGGTATTGACGTAAAAAGGACTATTGGCAAAATCAATCTCAGGATTGGGTTCTTCAAAATTTAAGCTGGGGGGTATTTGTTTTTGTTTGAGAGCCAAAACAGTTTTGATTAAACTTGTAACCCCTGCTGCTGCATCTAAATGACCAATATTCGTTTTGACTGAACCAATTGCACAAAATCTTTTTTTATCGGTACTTTCACGAAAAACGTTGGTTAAAGCAGAAATTTCAATTGGATCGCCTAAGACAGTTCCCGAACCGTGAGTTTCTATATAGCTAATGGTTTCAGGTTCCACCCCAGCCAAAGCCAGTGCTTCCGCTACTACATTTGCTTGTCCGTTAACGCTTGGGGCTGTATAACCAACTTTACCAGAACCATCATTATTGATGGCGCTACTTTTAATGACAGCATAGATATTGTCACCATCAGCGATCGCGTCAGCTAACCGCTTTAAAATCACGACTCCGGCACCATTACCAATAATCGTTCCTTTTGCTTTGGCATCAAAGGCGCGACAGTGACCGTCAGGTGATAAAATTCCTCCTTGTTGATACAAATACCCAGTTTTTTGGGGAATGCGAACAGATACTCCACCAGCCAAAGCCATATCACATTGATAATTCAATAAGCTTTGACAAGCTAAAGAAGTTGCAACCAAGGAAGTAGAACAAGCTGTTTGTACCGTTAGACTTGGACCAGTGAGATTTAATTTATAGGAAACGCGAGTAGCAAGGAAATCTTTATCATTACCGATCATTTTCTGGAAAGTATTCCCCGACCCAATTTTGTCGTGGTTTAAATTAAATGATTGATAATTATTTAAACTAGCACCAGCATAAACAGCAATTCTACTTTCACAGCTTTGGGAAGCATAACCAGCATTTTCTAGTGCTTCCCATGCACATTCTAAAAATAAACGATGCTGCGGATCTGTAATTTCCGCTTCTTTAGGATTAAAGCCAAAGAATGAGGCATCAAATAAATCGATATTTTCTAATATTGCTCCAATTTTTAAATAATTAGGATCACTGAGCAGTTCTGGTGAAACTCCAAAGGCAATTAATTCTTCATTTGTAAACGCAGAAGTTGACTCAATTCCATCACATAAATTCTGCCAAAAACTGGAAATATTCTTTGCACCAGGAAAACGCCCAGCCATCCCAATAACAGCAATACCTTCTAGGAGATAATTATTTGTAGTCTTATTCATAATTATTTTTACCTTGTTTGCTCAATAACTGCTTTTGGCGGTTGATAGCGTCAACTTGCTTATTCGCGCGATCGCGTGTTCCTGCAAAAGAAAGCTGCCGCTGTTGACTTAGATATTGCGCCAGTGAGTAAATAGTTGGATTCTGAAACATGGTGACAACTGATATATCTCGCTGCAAAATTGCCCGCAGTTTATGATTAACCTGAATCATCAGTAGTGAATGTCCACCAAGGTCAAAGAAATTATCATGAATACCCACTTTATCTAGATGTAGCACTTCTTGCCAAAACTTTGCAATCTGCTGTTCCATTTTCGACTGGGGTACTTCATAAGTAGTCGTCAATGTTGGACGCAAGCCTTCAGGTACAGGTAAAGCACGACGGTCTACTTTTCCGTTAGGCAAAAGTGGTAAGGTGTCTAGGAAGATAAAAACACCAGGAACCATATATTCAGGTAACAGTTGTTTCAGATAGGTTCGCAGTTCATTAATTGTGGGTGTTTGGTTTGGTAAAAGAACAATATAAGCCACCAATTGTTGAACACCTGGTTTATCTTCTCGCGCCAACACTACAATTTCCCGCACTGCTGGATGTTTGAGCAATGCATTCTCAATTTCACCTAACTCAATCCGAAATCCTCTAATCTTAACCTGATGATCAATTCGCCCCAAGTACTCTAAATTTCCATTTGGTAAATAACGAGCTAAATCTCCAGTTTTATATAGTCGTGATTCAATTTTATTATTGAGCGGGTTAGATATAAACCGTTCCTTTGTTAACTCTAGTCGGTTTAAATAGCCTCTAGCTAAACCAGCACCACCAATATAAATTTCTCCTGGGACACCAATTGGTACAGGTTGCAAATTAGTATCAAGCAGATAAATTTGTGTATTGGCGAGCGGACGGCCGATAGTTACCTTGTTATCTCCTTTATTTACTTGAGTAAATGTGGAATAGGTTGTATCTTCAGAGGGTCCGTAAAGATTCAAAACCTTCTGAATACGATCGTTTTGATAAATCTGCTGCACAAGTTGATTTTGCAGTGGTTCACCAGCAAGATTAACCGTCCTGACTGAAGGAGGTAAACCATCTACTTGCAGTAATTCTGCAATGATGCTTGGTACTGTATTAACCAAGCTTACCTCAGTAGCAAACGAGGGTAAGTGCAAAGCATTCTCTACGAGAATCACTTTACCACCCCAACTGAGGGGAACAAACAGTTCAAATATTGACAAATCAAAGCAAATAGAGGTTGATGCTAAAACTCCAGCAAGGTCATCATCTGTAAAAACCTCTCTTGACCATGTTAATAAAGCAACACAACTTTGATGTTCTATAGCAACACCTTTTGGTACACCAGTAGAACCAGAAGTATAGATAACATAAGCTAGGTTATTGGATTTTACTTCACTCAACAGATTTTCTCTACTCTGTTGGCTAAGTAATTGTGAATCTCTATCGATACAGACAACATGCACATTCGATTTAGCAAATAATTCAACTAGATGGCTTTGAGTCAACAGCACCTTAGTCTGACTGTCTTCTACCATGAAAGTTAAGCGTTCCTGGGGATAGGCTGGATCTAGTGGTACGTAAGCCCCGCCAGCTTTTAAAATAGCCAACAATGCAATCAGCATTTCTGGGCTGCGCTTCATGCATACACCTACAATTACTTCTGGCTTCACCCCTAGTTCTTGTAAGTAGTGTGCTAGTTGATTCGCTTGGTCGTTTAACTCCTGGTAGGTTAATTCTTGGTTTTCAAAAATAACAGCAATATCAGATAGTGTTTTCTCTACCTGTGCCTCAAACAATTGATGAATGCACTTGTCTTGAGGATAGTCTGTCTTGGTATCATTCCACTCAACTAATAATTGCTGTATTTCAGATGGTGTCAGTAATTGCAAGTCTGAAATTCGTTGTTGGGGATCGCTAACTATGCTTTCTAGCAAAGTCTGGAAGTACCCAAGCATCCGGCTAATAGTATCTGCATTGAATAAATCCGTGTTGTACTCGCAAGTTGCAATCAATCCTTGCTCGGAATCCTCCATAAATAATGTCAAATCAAACTTAGATGTCCCGTTATAACCCTCCTCATAAGTAATTGCTACATCTGACAGGTTTAGATTGGGTTTTGGAATATTCTGGAGAACAAACATCACCTGAAATAGTGGATTGTAACTCAAGTCTCTATTAGGCTGTAGTTCTTCTACTAACTTCTCAAAAAGTAAGTCTTGATGAACATAAGCCTCTAAAGCTGTTGACTTCACCCGCGCTAGTAACTCCTGAAAACTCAAGTCGCCAGAAAGGTCTGTACGCAATACCAAAACATTGACAAAAAATCCGATTAATGATTCAAGTTCTGCTCTGTTACGATTGGCGATTGGCGAACCGACTAAAATATCAGTCTGACCTGTGTAGCGATACAGTAAGGTTTTGAAGGCTGTAAGCAAGGTCATAAACAGAGTTACTCCCGAATGACGGCTCAAATTCTTTAGCTCTTTTGTCAGAGTTTGAGAAAGAACTAATTTCGCTTGAGCGCCTTTGAAGGTTTGAACTGGCGATCGCGGCCTGTCAGTTGGTAAATTTAATACAGGAAGCTCACCGCTTAACTTTTGTTTCCAATAGGTAAGTTTTGGTTGAATGCGATTGCAATCAAGCCATTGTCGTTGCCAATTGACAAAATCTCTATACTGAATGGGTAATTCAGGAAGTGGTGTACCCCTTTGGGGAAGCAAGCTACGCGTAGCATCTTGCAGAGAGAGTTTAGCCGTGGAGAAAGCTTCATATAGTGCAGCTATTTCTTTGATCAGAATACCGATAGACCAACCATCTGCAATTATATGATGCAGAGTGACCAACAATTGATAACTTTTATCATTTAATTTTAAAATTTTAGCACGCAAAAGCGATTGAGCAGATAAATCAAATGGCTGCTGTGCAAATTCCGTAGCCAAACGTTGTGCTTCTTGAGTGCGATCGCGTAGCGTGTCCAAAGGACTCTCGCTTTCTGATAGTGAACGCAAATCTTCAACCGCCAAAGTTAAAGGTGGCGCTTGATTTATAACTTGGACAGGTTGTCCATCAACCACTCTAAAGCTCGTCCGTAATACTTCGTGTCGTCTAATAATTTCGTTAAGACTATCTTGTAAGCTGGTTTTATTAATGCAACCTTTTAAGTTAATAACTATAGGAATGTTATATGTAGGACTATCGGGAATTAGCTGATTGATAAACCATAATCCCTGCTGGGCAAAGGATAGAGGATAAATAGATGTGTTTTTCTCTTGTTGAGTAAGGGATATTGAGGGTATTGCGTTTGTTGTCAGTTGAGCGAGGATCTTTGTAGCTAGCGATCGCGTACTCATTCCTTCAAAAAAGTCTGCTACGGATACTTCTACCTCTAAATCAACCTCAATCCGGTTTTTCAACTCAAATACTTTTAAGGAATCAAGTCCGAGTGTGCTTAATGGTTCTTGTGGATTGATATCATCTGTTGCAATTGAAAGTACTGCCGCCAAAAGTTCAATCAGATATGATTCTAGAATCGGTTGACACTCTCTTGGGGAAAGCGTCAAAAGTTCAGAACGCTGTAATTGAGTTTCCTTTCTGGCAATATCACTAATCTTGAGAATGTCACTGACAACTATATTCAGTTCACCATTCTCAAACTGAATGCGAGTTGCACGGCGTTGAATCTTACCGCTAGAAGTTTTGGGTATACTACCTGGTTTAATTAAAACCACAGCATAAACTTGTACTTCATATTCTTCAGCGATCGCTTGCCGAATTGCACTAGTTACTTCTGCTAAATTTGGCTTGGCGCGAAACTCTAATTCTTGTACAACTACAAGCCTTTCTTCGTTGTTAACCTTTACTGTAAATGCTGCATTACCACCAGTACGTAAAGATGAATGGCTACGTTCTGCGGTTAATTCTAGATCTTGCGGGTAAAGATTGCGACCGCGAATAATAATTAAATCTTTTGCTCTACCTGTAATGAAAAGCTCACCATTGTCCAAAAAGCCTAAGTCACCAGTCCGTAAAAACGGCCCCTCTTTTGTGTCTTTGAGATCAGCGTGGAATGTTTCCTCTGTTTCTTCTGTTCGATTCCAGTAACCCTGACCTACACTCAGTCCAGATACCCAGATTTCCCCAACTTCATCTGATGAACAGCGAGTTAATGTTTCAGAATTAACAATGACAATCTGTTGTTGAGGAATAGTTTGACCACAACTGACAAAGCTTTGGATATCTTGACTCTGGGTGGTTGCTTCAACTATCTGGTTGTGTGAAAGTGCAGATTTCTCTACAGTTCTTACTTGGGCTAAGGCTGTTTTGACCCCGCCAGAAACTATCAAAGTTGCTTCCGCCATGCCGTAACAGGGGTAGAATGCTTCTGGACGAAAGCCACATTCTGCAAAAGTGGTTGCAAATAGCTCAAGAGTATCTCGCCGGACTGGTTCAGCACCATTAAACGCGACACTCCAACTACTTAAGTCGAGAGTTTCTTTTTGTTCTTGAGTAATCCTTTGAACACATAGTTCATAGGCAAAGTTGGGGCCACCACTCGTTGTGCCTTTGTAGCGGGAAATTGCTTGCAACCAGCGATAAGGTCGTTGTAGAAAAGATGCTGGCGACATTAAGATACAAGGAAAACCACCATATAAAGGTTGCAAAATCCCACCAATCAACCCCATATCATGGTAAGCAGGTAGCCAGGATACAAACTTACTGCTAGGCGAATGTTCCATCATTTGGTAAGTTACTGCGGCATTGTGCAGCAGGTTGCCATGACTGAGCATCACTCCTTTTGGTGTGCCTGTAGAACCTGATGTGTATTGTAGAAAAGCTAGAGTATCCGAATTAATTACAGGTTGTTGCCAAGAATCTTCTAGACCCTGTGCTATGTTGTCAGTTGTCAGCCAGTGAAAATTTCCCTGTTTTGTTAGGAGTGTGAGTATTGATTGTAATGTGGGGAGCATTGCTGTTGTGGTGAGAGCAATACTTGCCTGTGCATCTATGCTAATAGCTTGTATTCTGGGCGTTTTACGTTGATTGCGAGGCGGATAAGCTGGAACTGCCACTACTCCAGCATATAGACAACCAAAAAATGCTGTTAGGTAATCCAATCCTGGAGGATACAGTAATATGGCACGTTTCCCACTTAAACCAAGAGCTTGGAGTTGAGCTGCTACAGCGCGACTGCGCCGATCCAATTCATGGTAATTCAGCGTTAATTCCTGAGTCTCTCCATCTTCAAGGAAAGTGAATGCTTGTGTGTGCGGCATCTTGAAACTGCGATCGCCCAGAATATCAACGATAGTGGCATACTGAAGGAGAATTTCTTGAACTTTATTGAAAATCTTAGTCATTATTATGCCTCAGGTAATCAGATGCACGCAAACAATAGTGGTAAAATTAATCTCACACTCACTCCTGACTGAACAAGAGTTTGAGTCACATTTTGTGGGTATCTTAGTTTAAAAATCTACTTAAATACAGCAAACATCGAACAGTCACAACTCTTTGTCGCTTAAAGTGCTGCTTTTACAGAATTATTTAATTCAATTGGGAAAATTCTTAAATAGACCTGAATGTTGCTTTAAGTAAGACAGGGCGAAATTAGTAAGTCAGCCATGCAAGCTTCTATATTGCTAGTAATTTTCATTTAGACATTATTACATTACTAGGGATTGTGGTATTTGGCAATCCTGTGATTAATAGCGAATAATTATCAATAATCGAAATATGTGTCGTTTTAGACTATTACTAAAATATTCTATGACTTTTGATAGATGTCACCAAGAGGAAAAGGGGCAGGGGGCGCTTTGCTGGGGGAGAACCCCATACATAAATGTATTGGCTCTGAACTGAATGGCACTAAGAAAAGCCCAAAGGCTTGTGTCGCCTCGTTCCCAGTCTTAAGACTGGGAATGTATTCTGAGAGGCTCTGCCTCTGGTCAAGCCACTGGAGGCGGCAGCCCTCCCAGAATGGGTTCCCAGCCTCTAGGCTCTTAACCAGTCAGGGCAAGGGCTGTATCTTAACTTAGAGTCCAGCAAGAAAAATCAAAGCTGAGAATTAGTTGCTATGCAAACAACATCACCCCAAGTAAGCGTGGATGATTTTTTTCTAGAAGTAGACCACATTTTTGTCTGTACGACCAAAGACGCTGAAAGCATCTCAGTTCTTCAAGAACTTGGTCTTCACTGCTCTAATCAGGCGGTGCAACATTTCAAACAAGGAACAGCCTCAAAAATAATTTTTTTTGAGAATACCTATCTTGAGTTAATTTGGATAGAAGATAAACATTTAGTGGAACAGCAATCTGTACATACAGGCGTTCATACGCTAACTCGTGTTCATGGGCAGCATACAAGAGCATCACCATTTGGTGTCGGTCTACGTAGAAAGTTTAATCATGGTAATTTGGTATCCCATTCACCTTTATACTTGTCTGAGGAGTGGATGCGATGCCTACGGCGGGCTACGCCTACGCAGACGTCTATTAGTTTTGCAGCAGAAAATCTTGTGAATCAGGAAGAACCTTTTTGCTTTATGATTCCTGACAGTATTGCTCTGACAGCTTGGCTTGATCCATCATTAACAGCGCATCAGAAGTTAATTTCTCATCCCTTGGGTGTAAAAAAACTAACGAGCGTAAAAATCACAATCAATAGTGACAAACATTTGACTGATGCTATGTCTCTGCTTAGTACACATAGTGCTGTCGCTATTGAACGAGGGGAATCTCCACTACTAGAGTTGACCTTTGACGAGGGTATCAGAGAAAAAAATCTCGATGCACGACCAATTCTGCCAATTTCGTTGAAATATTAAAACATAGCCTGATAACATCACTAGCGAAAAGAATGTGAACTGAGGTATTACTATGGCAACAATGGGAAAGTATTGCAAAGCTTACTCTTTGAAAAAATTACGTGAGTTCAGTCAGTGGACTGAGTGTGCCGAAAATACAAGGAGAGAAAACAAATCAGTTGAGGGTAAGGAAGTCGAAAGTAATAGAGAGTTAACTGATGATGACTTTCTTTACCTACAGGAAAATTACGTAGTGACTGATGGGATTTTCAAGGATGAGAATATCATTTTTGACAATATAACACCCGAATGGAAGGAGTTTTGTCACAAGACCTTAGCATTTGAGATTCCAGTCTACGAACCTGTACTTGTACAAGCATCAACAAATCAAAACAAAAGTGATTCTTAAGAGAGAGACATCTGTATGAATGAATTAGTGCAACGTTTGTCAGAAGGCGAACATTCTGTTGAAGCAAGCTTACGACCCGAAAAAACAGCTACAGCACTGAAAGAAAGTATTGACCGAGGGTACATACATATCAAATTCATAAATACTAGCGGAGGTACTGATTTAGGTGTCAGACTCGACCCAGAAGCATCTAATTTGCAAGAAGCTGACTTTGAGCATCAAACAGGGAGGGTTCATCTGGTTGGGAACTTGACACTGAATTACGTGAAAGTTCGATGTATTGCAGATATTGAACTGGTAACTTTAGAAGGTAAGGGACACCTTGAACCAATAGAATCGTGAGATTTCCCCGTGCAAATTATCAAGGTTTATGGACTAGTAGACATCGCGGTAAATAAGCCACCCATTTTTAATGGCTGAAACCCTTTCCCAAACTTAATTACGTAGTTTCCTTCTCGCATGAAGGCGAGTATTAGGAATTACAGGCAGTTAGTACTAGTAGTCTACCAAGTGTGATTATGACAGGTTAAACGAGTTAATAGTAAGCACTTTATTGCTTAAATCACGGCTAGAGCCACCGACTACTAGCTGATTGTAGTGTACTGGATTATCAAATCTTAGAAAGCATAGGCCATTAAATAGCAAGGACGCAAATTATGTACCAAGACGACAAAGAAGACACAACAATTTACAAAGTTGTAGTCAATCATGAAGAACAGTATTCCATTTGGCCTGCTGACCGAGAAAACGCACTCGGTTGGAAGGATGCTGGCAAAAGTGGTTTGAAACAAGAATGTCTAGATTACATCAAAGAAGTTTGGACTGATATGAGACCACTTAGTCTTCGCCAGAAAATGGAAGAAGCTGCTGGGCGTAAATCATAACGCATTTGATTTTTCGTAAAGGTTGTCCAAGGTCAAGAGTCAAAGATCAAAAAACTCTGGACTCTTGACCGAAGCAACGTACTCCTGTGGGGATCTTGCTAGCAATAGCGTCTTGTAGAAAGCATCTTCATCCTGATTCCTGGATTCTAAATTCTTCTTCAAGCGTCTTGTCGGAAAAAGAATAAATGACTTGTGACCGAAAAGCGATTACCAGAGACTCTTCCACAATCCAAAATCTAAAATCTAAAATCTAAAATGGTATAATCCGGTTCGGTGAAGTTCTCACCGAACCGGATTGTAAATTTTCCAGTATCGGCAGCTTGTGTCACTGTTTCATTGGAATCTCAATCACAAACTCAGTCCCCTTTCCAGGAGTGGAATCACAGCTTAACTTACCCTTGTGTTTCTCCACTACTTGATAACTAATTGACAACCCTAAACCCGTACCACTTCCTATTGGTTTAGTGGTAAAAAAAGGATTAAATATTTTCTCCTGCACCTGTGCAGTCATGCCGTGACCGTTATCAGCAATCCTAATCTTCAGCGTGTTTAATTCTCCTAGTTCAGTACGAATATGAATCTGAGGATTTTTGCTTGGAGAATCTCCTTCATTCTTGTACTCATCTAAAGTATCGATCGCATTAGTTAAAATATTCATAAATACTTGGTTGAGTTGACCAGCATAGCAAATAACATCCGGCAGTTGTGCGTATTCTTTAAAGACTTCAATTTCCGGGCGATGTCTATCGACAAGCCGCTTTGCGTCTACGCTCTTTTCCTTGAGTCGATGCTGCAAAATCATTAGGGTACTGTCGATGCCTTCATGAATATTTACAGGCTTCATTTCCGATTCATCTAGACGAGAGAAGTTACGTAAGCTCAGAATAATATTTCGGATACGAGAACTTCCCACCTTCATAGAATCGATAACCCTTGGTAGGTCTTCTGTCAGGAATTCTACATCCATTTCCTGAATTTTTTGCTCCATTATTGCTGAGGGATGGGGATATTCTTGTTGATAAATATTAATCAAATCTAGCAATTCTTTAACATAGTCACTTGCGTGAGTAATATTACCATGAATAAAATTGATGGGGTTATTAATTTCATGGGCAATTCCCGCTACCATTTGCCCTAACGAAGACATTTTTTCACTTTGAATTAATTGACTTTGGGTACTTTGTAATTCTTCTAGTGCTTCTTGCAGATGTAGATTTTTTTCGTTAATTTCTGCTGTTCTTACTACCACCTTTTCCTCTAGTATATGACTGTATTCCTCCAAGTGCTCATTAGCTTCAGCCAAATTTTTGTAGAGAATGGCATTTTCTAAAGAGATTGCGGCTTGGGTAGTTAAGAGTTTTATAACTTCTAGACGATCGCGTGTAAATACTCCTGTAGCTAAATTATTTTCTAGATAGATAAGCCCCAGGAATTTGCCTTGATTAAGCATCGGAATACACAATATGCTCTTGGGTTCCTCACGGTTAAGATAGTTATCTACCGCAAAATTAGCTTGAGTTTTGATGTCATCAATTACTAATATTTCTTGGGTTCGTTTGACATAATTAATCAAAGAAATCGGAACATGATCGCTGAACTCTAAAGGAATAGATAAAAACTCGGTGTGAGTAGCTCCAAAACTGGAACCAGAACTAACTGCGGTAACAGTTAAGTCTAAGTTATCAGCTTCACTCAATATCAGCACACATTTAGAAGCTCCTGCATTCTCCATTACAACTTCCATTAAAGTAGAAAGTAGTGCCTCCAGTTCAATCTCTCCAGACACTGCTTGAGAAGCTTTAATGACAGTTGCCAAATCTAACATATCTGAAATACTAGTGTTGGAACCAATGAAACTTTCATTCGTAACCAAAGTAGATTTAGTGCTAAGTGTAGATAGGTGTATGCTCAGTTCAGGTAGGTTTTTTTCATTGTAAGAATGGCTAAGTTTTTCTTGCTGAATCATGGGGAGAAGTAATTGAGGATAGCGTTTTTGCAAGTCATCAACTTTGGCTAATGCTCCCCAGCGAACATAGCAATAATAGGCATCAGTGAGGTAGAGTTGGGCGATTCTTTGTTTACCCCATTTGAGATAAAATTTAGCCGCTAATTCGTAAGCAAGAGCTTCTTCGTTAATATACTCATTTTCTTTGCTAAGGGAAATAGCGTACTCGTAATTATCTATCGCTTCAAGATATTGACCAAGAACTTGATGCCGTTCTGCCTCTACTAAATAAAATTTATGCAAGTGATTCATCGGAGCGTGAACTGCCCAATTTTGCATTTTTTTCTGATTTGCTGTCACTCTATCGAGGATTTGTTTTTGTTCAAATTCCTCTAAATCACAATATACTGCTAGATGCGTCAATGAATCGTAGAAATAGAATTGAGCAGTAACAAACATGCCTACACCAGCATATAAGTACTTTTCTGCCATTACTGTATTTTTAAGAGCTTGAGAGTAATCAGCCAGCAGATAAGATAGGTGAAGTTTGCAGAAGTATAGGAAAAAAAGTGCTACTCCATCTTTAGCTTTAAGATGAAGTGGTAGCATTTTATCCTCATTATAGACTTCACCGATTAAACTCTGCGGATTTTTAACATTTCCTAGAAGATTCAAGATTGTCTGCCGAAATATTTCATTCCAATAAAATACTCTTTCTTGCTTTATTTGCCTAATAGTATGGCTATATGTTTCTATATCTTGTTCAAGTTTTCCTAGTTCTTGTCCTATAAAATATGCATGTTGGGAGTAACCATAAAGAGCATAAGCTGCAAATTCCATATCTCCTGCTTCGAGATTAGTAGTATAAGCCTCAAGTAAAGGTTTCAATGTTTGCTTTAGATGCTCTTTCCAATGTCTGATAAGATGATTAAATGCTTCCATAACCTTGCCAGTTACTTCTCTTGTTTGGAAATTAGGCAACAAACTCTCAGCCAGTTTCCCGAATTTATATCCAGAATCAATGTCTCCTATTACCCCACACAACATTACTCCATACATCACATATGCAAAAGCAGACAAAGGAGAATTACCAAATTTGATAGATAAATTGATCTGTTTCAGAATAATCAACACTAATAATTCCGGCGCAACTGTATAAGCAAGAGCAATTCCACTAGATAGAATACGCATGATTATCAGTGGTTGGGTTTCTGTAATTTCCGGCAGTTCAATTAAGTCTTGAATGGGTCTACTAGCCAATTTTGCAGATGTTGTCTCTATTTCTAGCTGAATATCTAATTGGCTGGGATTTGTCGGAAACTCTACTCCCAAAGTTTTCAAAAAGGTTTTTGCAATATTGACAGCTTCCAGTTCTTTTCCTTGTGCACCATAAGACTGTATTTTGACTTCATAAGCTTTAACTTTATCCAGTGGAGTTTTCGCTTTTACCAACACAACCTGGACAAATTTTTCTGTATATTCAAAGTCACCACTGAGATATGCCGCTTCTGCGGCCGTATTATATAAAGCTAAGGTGATATCGTATTTACTATCCCAGCTATCATCTGCTAGTAGCTCAATTCCAGTAGTTAAATACTTAAGTGCCGATGAATAAGCTGTTGATACCAAAGCTTTACGTCCAGCAATCAGACTCATTTCAGCTAGCTCATTACGTTTAGTTTGATCGGTGATGAATTCAACTGCAATATTGAAATGATTGACAAGCTCAAAAATATTTTCTTCCCGTTCAGCGACTGGGGTATTTTTCAAGAGAAGCAGCCCAATTTTTAAGTGTATTTGCTTGATTTGGTCTTGGGGAATTAGAGAATAAGCTGCTTGCTGAACTCTGTCATGTACGAATTTATATTTGGGTAATTGGGAATTAGTAATTGATAGATTTTCCGAGTCTCTAGTTGAAAAGTTTAATAGTTGTCTATCATTTTCTGCTGCCAGATTATAACCATCTTTCTGAGGTACAATCAGCCCTTCAAGTAATGCTTGCCATAAATCTGATGCAGTATCTATTACAGACTTTTCATTAACAATTGACAATGTTTTTAAGTCAAACTCATTACCAATACAAGCAGATATTTTTAATACATTTTGTACATTTATGGGCAATTTTTCTATTTGGATGCCCATAAATTCTACGACATCATCTGTAAGAGATAAGGTTTTAATTTTGGTAAGGTCATACTGCCAATGACCAGCATCAAAATTTAATTCAATTAGTCCGTCGTCATACAATAACTTGAGAAATTGAGATGCAAAGAAGGGGTTCCCTTTAGTTTTGACAAATACCATTTGAGTCAGAGGCACAGCAATGGCCTCTCCACAACGCAGCGTATCAGCAATCAGATGGTTTAAGTCAATCTGACTTAAAGGTGAGAGTTTAATTGTCTTAATTACTGCTCCGGTTTCGGCCATTTCTTGTAGTGTCAAATATAGCGGATGTAGATTTGACACTTCATTATCCCTATACGCACTAATTAGTAGCAAACTACCTTTACTCTCAGATATATTCTCTTTAGCCTTAGTCCGGCGAGAAGAAGTTCCATCCATTAATAATTGAATAAACTTCAAGGAAGCCGTATCTGCCCATTGCAAATCATCCAGAAATATTACCAAAGGATGCTCTTTAGTAGTGAAAACCTGGATAAATCTCTGGAACAATAAATTGAAGCGATTTTGAGCAGCACTACCAGCAAGTTCAGCAGATGGTGGTTGTTTGCCAATAATTATTTCAAGTTCAGGAATTACATTAATGATTACCTGAGATTGCGTACTCAATGCCGATAAAATTTTGGTTTTCCACTGTTGAATTTGGGTATCTGTTTCGGAGAGTATTTGCCCAATTAAATCCCGCAAAGCTTGCACCAATCCTGACAACGGGATGTCACGTTGGAATTGGTCAAATTTCCCTTTGATGAAGTAACTACGCTGTCTTGCAATGGGTTTGTGGACTTCGTTGATTACAGCAGTTTTACCAACCCCTGAGTAACCAGAGACTAAGATCATTTCCGTGCTTCCGCTTGTCACCCGGTCAAAAGTAGTGAGTAGAATTTCAATCTCTCTTTGACGACCATAAAGTTTTTCAGGAATGGCAAAATGGTTTGAGATATCCCGAATGCCTAATTCAAAGACTGTAATATTTCCTTTCTCTTGCCATTGGTTTTGACATCTCTCCAAGTCATACTTGAGTCCATGAGCGCTCTGATATCGGTCTTCGGCATTTTTTGCCATCAGCTTGCTGATAATATCAGATAAGATTGTGGGAATATTGGAGTTAATCTGGCTGGCTTTTGGCGGTTCTTTGGCAATGTGAGAATAGATTAATTCCATCGGTTCAGTGGTACTAAAGGGTAACTGGCCAGTCAGAAGTTCAAAGAAGGTGATACCCAAGGAATAAAAGTCGGTACGGTAGTCTATACCCCGATTCATGCGTCCTGTTTGTTCAGGGGAAATATAAGCTAGAGTACCTTCTAGGACGTTGGGATTTGTGAGAGATTGAATTTCTTTTGGTAATAAAGTAGCAAGACTAAAATCGATGATTCTGGTCTTACCTGTTATCGGATGAATCAAAATGTTGGCAGGTTTGATATCTTTGTGAATGATGCGATGGCGATGTAGCCCTTCCAAAGTTGCACTAATTTCAATGGCAATATCGAAAAACTCACTCAATGAAACAGAATTTTTTCCTTTTTTCTGCTCTTCTTGCTGCCAGAGATTAAGGGCAATACCACCAAAGTCTTCCATTACTAGAATATATTTATTGTGGTGTTTTTCTAGGCTTATTGGTTTGACTATGCCCGGAATTTCCAGATTTTGGGTAATGGTGTATTGATTGCAAAACTGATTAATTTCAGCGAAGTTAGGATCTTCATTACGCATCAATTTTAAAATAAATGATTGCTGATCTTTTTCTCTGATAGCTCGATAAACTAACGTTTTCTTCCCTGCGTATAATTGCTTAGTAATGCTATAGCCAAGTATAGGAAATACTGTATCTGATACTACTAACATTGCATCTGGTTCTCATAATTTTCTTTCTATGGTTTAGTGTACCCAGGACATAGTTACTACTATCATCAGATATATAGTAATCCGCTTTGATTATTGAACTTATTTGCGTAGGTAGGGAGTAGGGAGTAGGGAGTAGGGAATGGGGAGTAGGGAGTAGGGAGTAGGGAATGGGGAATCAGCCCTTTCGAGTTGTACGGAGTTTTTTCAAAAATCTCGGTAGTCTTTCCGTAGTCTTGTAGTGGACTGTCTAAGCTAAAATGTTGCAAAAAAATTGTCGGTTGGGGAGCCACTGCGTTGCGCGGGTTTCCCGCGTTGTAGCAAGTGGCGTTGGAGGCTTTGCGTAACCCAACATCCTGATAATCAGTTGGGTTGCGCTCATTGGTGTCAACTTAAGCCAAAACCCTTTTAAAACCTCGTTTCCAGCCTCTTGCTGGAAATGCAACTCCTGGTGGCTCTGCCGCAAGTTACGGAGGCGGAGCCTCAATGAGGGGCATTCCCAGTCGGAGACTGGGAACGAGATAACTAGCTAAAAGTTATCTGTTGGGCGTTGCGGTCTATCTGGGGTGATTGGGAAGGTTATACAGCTTCAATTTGTTTGTGTGACAATTGTCTGAGCCTGTTTATCGATGTTCCGCGTCCAGTGTAAATCTACATAGTTCAATGCTAAGGAGCTTATATTCATGGCGGCGTTCCTGAAACCTGTGGGATTGATTTTTGCCTTGCTGACTGTTATCGCTGTGTTGATTGTCATTCCAGCCGCACAGTTTGGAGTCGTAGGAGACTGGAGAGTAGTCTTTTTATCAATCAGCTATTTCATTTTCTTCCTGGGAACAATTTGGCGAGTTATTCGGTATGGTCAGCTAGGGAGTCGTCAAGAAGACCGCCAAGTTCAAGCCACTTCTGGGCGCGTAGCCTCGCTGATTATAGTTGTTGGGTTACTGGGCGTACACTGGCTAACGCTATACACCTTTTCACTTCAAGACCAGGCATTGAATACAAGCGTTAATCAATGCTTAACTGTAATTGCCATTGCCTTAGTTTGTGCTGCAATTTTTGTTAGTCAGGTTGCGATTAAAACCTTAGGCAAATTCTTTGACCGTCTTATAATTAAATCAGATCATCAGTTAGTTACTGACGGTATCTACAGTTTAATTAGACACCCTATCTATACGAGTTACATTCTTCTATTTCTTGGATTTTGCGTCATGTTGCAGAGTTTATGGGGTTTAAGTCTGTTGTTAACGGTCTGTGTGGTTTGGTTTGGTAATCGGATTGCAATTGAAGAGCAGATGTTAGAAGAGCGGTTCGGCGAGGAATATCAATCGTATTGTCAGCAAACCAAGCGCTTATTTCCATACGTCTATTAGCACCTGCTGCATAACACTGCGCTGAACCGGAACAAAGCATAAGTTATCTGTTGGGTTGCAAAGGTTGTCTGCGTTCGGTTAGCCTCGCCGTTAGACTGACAACCCACAGTAAATCCGAGGGATTGAGCAATCAAAGACTGATTGCTCCTACGACCTTTTTTTCTTACCCTTTTGCCACATCCTTCGGAGGTTTGGATGGACACCAGAAAAGGTTTTTGCTAGATACCCCAAGGGATTCTAAAATTCCTCGCATCATCTCTGTGCAGTACATCCAGTGTCCCAAATCTTCATACATACGATCGGGATTAAACTCGACATTGTAATGCAGCACATTGGGAAGGTCTAAAAACTGATCATCGCTTTGGGGAGAAAGAAGCAAAAGATGAAATGGCTTCCCCTGGCATTGTTTTTGCAGCTTGTTGACCAAATCTATCACACCACCGCGATCGCTAATTCCTGTGCGGACGAAAAGCACTTTATCGCAGTGCCGCAGTGCGTACCAAAACCTTTGGGAGCGGGCTGTGTATCGAACGCGCATCCGTTCATGGACGGGAGACATATCGCCCATCGGGTCGTCTGTCTCCTCGACTTCATGGGCAAAAGATAAACCCGACCACTTACTGTGGTAAATTCTGCCTGCATCGGGACTGTAGTGCAGGAAGGCAGGGTTCCACATATCATCAAAACCGTTTTCGATCGCATCGGCAACATCTGCAATATTAGTCGCACGCGTTAGATCAAATGGAAAGGCCGGACCATCGTACTCCATCTTATACAGCATCATGCGGACGGCACAGCGATCGCCAAGGGCAAGAATGGCCACACGGCTGATATCCGATAATTTGCATTTGTATTGGAAAAACACTGCTGACTTCGGTGGTGCTTTCACCCGGCTTTCTAGTCCATCGTTGCTAATCATCATGGTGCCAAAGGGGGCATCGGGATGAAGCGGATCTTCATAGACACCGGACGGCATGGCTTTAAGTGCGCTGCAAACCTCCTGCCACATCGGTTGGATATTGTACTCGTTGTCTGATTCGTTGATCACCCAGAGGTGGCGATCGTCCGCTTGCAAAATCCCCAGATGCCCGTCATAGAACAAAACTTGTGAGTTGCTCGGCGAAAAGAGATTGAAGGCGGCGCTATATTCTAGATCAGTATTAGGGGGGATGTTTAATCTGGTTGCGATCGCGCCATCCTCTTGGACGGCAAAGAAGGGGAGCGTCCCTGGCTGGGTACCCTTGGCAATGTAGATACCGGGTATCAATCCTGCCTGACTTTGCAGTGCAGTTTGTAGTTTCTGCCAATAGGGAGCGATCGTGTAACTATATTGTGATGAATTAATGATCCGTAAACGCTTCTCTTCGATACATACTGAGACATGAAAGCCCACATTGTCAAAGTAGATGGAAAATTCATTCGGTTGCTGGAAGCGTTGTTTTTCTTTTGCCAATTCGTCTTTGTGAATGTCGAAAAGATGCTGGTCGATCTGCTGATACATCAGGCTGTGACCGAGGGTGTTCGGGTGAGCCGGATCGAAAAATGTCCCCGCTTTCCATCGTCCTTGCCCATCATCGACGGCTGCCAACCAATCCAGTACGGTTACGCCCCAAGTTAGCATCCGGTTGTGTGTGTTTCGGATCAGCCAGTAATGTTCTAGGGAATAGTCGCCATTGGGATAGACTCCGCCCAGCATCGGAATTGCTCCGATGTCCCGCGTCATTTTCACCAGCTGCTGCAAGCCACTTTCAAACCGCCTCTGTACTACCCGCCGTTGGTGAGGGGGACAGTAAGCTAACCCTTCGTTGCCCAGAGACAGGGCAATGATTACAACATCCGGGTGTTCTGGAGTGACAACCCAGGGAAATCGAGCGATCGTTCTGCTGACATTCGCCCCCACTTCCGACACATTCACGAGTTTATGCCCGTATTTTTGCTGTAAAGCCTGTGCCAACAACCAGACCCAACCTCTCAAAAACCAGGCTTTATGACCTAATGCGACGGAACTGCCAATGACTACGATTTTTAACCCTTGATACTCTTCATGTAGGGGTATTCTGACAGCCGGCTCCTCAATGTATCCAAAGGGGTAAGGTTGTAAATAACCGAATGCGCCATCATCCACAATAATTGTGCTGGCATGATCGTTAGGGTCGATGGGAATCCAGCGATTTGTATCTAGTAAGCTCTCCCATTGCGCGTTGCCGTTTGCATCTAAACGCACGTACTTATACTCAATTCTTTGGCCATCGCCTGACTCCAAAGATGGCTGAATGTCAATTTCTATATCTGTCCACCATAAAGGATAGCGATCGCCACTTGTACGTAGGTGGATACATTTTTTAATGTTCCAGAGTCCCAACTCTGGAGTAGAACCGACCAGACCGATGGATTCGCCCCTTTGCGTGTATGCATTGATCTGAAATCGATACATAGAGTTTATCCTGATTTAGTGAGTACGATACCAAACACTCAGGCTGAATCCTTAAACTTACTTTGACAATATCACATCTACTAAGAATCGGCGATCAATCTTAGTAGATATACTTAAGGTCTAAGTTACATCATCCAAAGCTATTAACGGTCAAGCTTTTCAAAAAATAATAAAACAGGAGTCAGAATTCAGAATTCAGAATTCAGAATACTCTACCCATAAAGGAATAGAGTTTTAAGGCGAGAATATTTTAATTTTTTTCGCCCACCCTTCGACAGAGCTACGGGCATCGCAATTCGGCTTGGTTTTAAACCAATATTCATTACCCAGTCGTACAGAATTCAATTCTGAATTCTGACGCCTCGGCGGAGCGTCTCCGGCTCCGCTCCTGAGTTCTGAATTCTTCTTATAAAATTGGATTTTTATAGAAGTTTTTTACTGATTAAGTAAAATATATTGCATCAAAAGTCTTGGTACAACTAAGAAAAAACCAAGAAAAGGATAAGATTAAGTTAATAGTTTCTCTAAAATACGGAAGTATTTGCTAGCGATCGCTCACCATCTGAGGTGGTAAAAATAGCTATAGCGATAAATTTGCGGCTGTGTAAACCATGCAATTGGTTATAGAATTTGAGTGAAGAGATTCCCAAAGGATACTTGTAGATTCAGCTAATGTACGCAGTTACCAGTTAATGAACTGTCCCTCTCAATGATTCAGCATCAACGGGTTTGATTAGGTAAGTCTGCAATAGATGCCCAAGAATGGAGGCTATCAAGGGTAATTTTTGGCAGAATTTGACAATTGGTGAACGATTGCTCTGATTAATCTCTGCTATTTTCAGATTAAGGTCAGAACACTGCTCTAACCGTCGGAAAAACTCTGGGTGATTTGTATTCAAAATCAACGGAAATGCGCGGGCGGCGGTGTTATTCGTCTCTTCAATGACTCTAGTATTATATTCGCGCGGGTCTATCCCAATGGATTGATAAAACGTTGCGCGTTCAAATACTGTCAAGGTGTGAGTAGCAAAAACACTCAGCAAGAAGAAACGCACCCACAATCTAGCTCTCCAATTGTTCCATAATTGAGGTTGCGATCGCAGCAGCGCTTTAAAGAAATCCCCATGTCGATTTTCATCCTGACACCAACTCTCAAACTTCCGAAATAGCGGATAAATTTGGTGTTCTGGATGTTTTTCCATGTGGCGATACACCAAAATGTAACGCCAGTAGCCAATTTTCTCCGATAGGTAGACTGTGTAAATAATCCACTCTGGCGGAAAGAAGGTATAAGTGCGATTTTTAGTTAAATAACTTAAGTCAAGAGAAAGATTAAAATCTGCCATTGACTTATTCAAAAATCCCGCATGACGTGCTTCATCCCGTGCCATAAAATTAAAGGCTTCTGCCAGAATGGGATTGCGGTTTTTCAGACGACGCGATAATTCTTTGAACAGCAGAAATCCCGAAAACTCTGAAGTGCAAGAACGTTCCAAAAAGTCAATAAAAGCGACGCGTGTTTCTCCGTCAATGTGATCCCAACACTGTTTAAATTCTTCATCACGTACAAAGTGATCGCGGTTATAGTCTGCTCGTAACTCCTCTACAATTGCCAGTAACTCCGCTTCCTGCGCCGAAATATCCAACTGTGCCGCAGCTTCAAAGTCAGTGGTGTAAAACCGGGGTGTTAATAATGTTTCCTGAACAGGTGCTTTTACACCTGACTTCAGCGACTCAGACTTGGAGGTTTCCAGAGACTTAACCATAAGAATCCTTTTATCTTTTTATGCCTCAAAATTTATATAACCATAAATAGGTACTTGAGGACATCAGTTAAATTATTGAAAGTAAATTGTGAGAAATAAGCTGTATCGCCTAAGCTAGACTTTATGCATAAGTTGTACATAATTAAACACACATAATTACTTTTGCTAGATGCAAATACCTTAACGATGAATATTCAAAAGATTTTAAGTGACCGACGAATTATTCACTCTGATCCAGAGATCATGAGCGGAACTCTAGTCTTTGTTGGAACGAGAGTTCCGTTACAAACATTTTTCGACTATCTCGAAGGTGAAGCAGGTTTAGCCGAATTCTTAGAAGATTTCCCACATTTGCAGACTCAGGCATTGCTAGTTTTGGAAGTGATTGCAAAAGCAGCCCAGATTACCTACTACCATTAATTATTCACATTAACGGCTTACTGCAATCTTTAATTCCTGGCTCAGTTACATTGATTAACGATGCAGGAAAAGTTACAAATTTAAACCTTGGTACTGGTTAGAAATAGAAATTGTGTATTCAGACTCCTGGCTCGCCAAACAATAAATAAATATTAATAACTTAATCGTTATGCAAATATTAATAGTTAAATAATCTTAGGAGAAATAAAAATAGCTGGGATTTACATCGGCAGTGCTACTTGCTGGATATAGTGATGCAGATCCTCTCTAAACCTAGAATAACAATTTTTTAGCTGGCCCTGGCAGGCATCCTGAGTCGGTGACTGCCCAGAAACCTTGCGTTTGAACATGAAGGAAGCAACAATGAGTAGCAATCTAGCCATCAAACTGCGCTCTGGAACTCAACAAGCCCACACATCGGCGGAAAATGTGGGATTTATGAAATGTTTTCTGCAAGGAGTTGTGGATAAAGACTGCTTCGCCAAGTTCTTAAGCAACTTGTATTGCGTCTACAGCGAACTAGAAGCGGCATTAGAAAGCCATGTCGAGCATCCTGTGATTAGTGCAGTTTACTTTCTGCAACTTAATCGCCAATCCTCGCTGGAAAAAGACATGGTGTTCTATTATGGGGATAATTGGAGAGAGCAAGTTACCCCTTCACCTGCTGCAAAGACCTACATTGACCGCATTCGGGAAATCTCTGTTCGTGAACCAGCCTTATTGCTAGGTCATGCCTACACTCGCTACATGGGCGATCTTTCTGGGGGTCAAATGCTACAAAAAGTTGCTCAGTCAGCCCTGAAGCTTTCTGGCTATGAAGGAACGTCCTTTTACAATTTTGAGCAAATTCCTGATAAAAAGGCATTTAAGGATAAGTATCGTCAGGCATTAAATGCATTACCCATCGATGATGCAACAGCAGAACGGATTATTGCCGAAGCTAATAACGCCTTTGGGTTCAATTTACAGATGGCTCAAGAATTAGAGGGAAGTTTAATTAAAGCACTCGGTCAAGTCCTGTTTAATAGCCTAACTCGTTCTCAGAATTCAGGTACCACTGAAGTAGCTTAGTCATTTGTCATTTGTCATTTGTCATTTGTCATTGGTCATTAGTCATTTGTCATTTGCTCCCTCATCTCCCTCATCTCCCTCATCCCCCTCATCCCCCTCACTCCCCATTCCCCACTCCCCACTCCCCCATACATTCATTGGAAAGCAACTCAATGGTTTTTCTATTACCTGGTGTCAAGTTTGATCTGGATCTGATCCAAAAGTACGACACTCGCGCACCTAGATATACCAGTTACCCGCCAGCTACAGAGTTAAGCGAAACATTCACCCAAACTGATTTTAAGGCCGCGATCGCAGCATCGAATCAACGCAAAACTCCTATGAGTTTATATTTCCACATCCCTTTTTGCCAAAGTGCTTGCTACTTCTGCGGCTGTAACACGGTAATTTCTAACAATAAGAATATTGCTAAACCTTACCTTGAGTCTTTGGTTCAAGATATCAAAAACACCGCAGCTTTAATCGATCCAGATAGAAAAGTGCTGCAAATTCACTGGGGAGGTGGTACTCCTAATTACTTGGAAGTTGACCAAGTAGAATTTTTATGGAAAAACATCAATCACTATTTCAACATCGCTCCAGAAGCAGAAATCTCAATTGAAATTAATCCCCGCTATATCGATAAAAACTACATTTTCTTTCTGAGACAAATTGGGTTTAACCGCATTAGTTTTGGCATTCAGGATTTTAATCCCCAAGTTCAAGTTGCTGTCAATCGTGTCCAGCCAGAAGAAATGCTATTTGATGTCATGAGTTGGATCAAAGAAGCTAAGTTTGAAAGTGTGAATGTAGACCTAATTTATGGTTTACCTTATCAAACCCGCGAGACATTTAAAGAGACGCTGAAAAAGACTATTGAATTAGATCCTGACCGAATTGTTGTCTTTAACTTTGCCTATGTACCGTGGCTTAAACCGACGCAAAAAAATATTCTTCAAGAGGCGCTACCCCCAGCAGAAGAAAAGTTAGAGATTCTGAAAATGACCATTGAAGAATTGACAAATAACCAATATCTATTTATTGGGATGGATCATTTTGCTAAAACTAATGACGAACTAGCGATCGCTCAACGTAATGGCACTCTCAAACGCAATTTCCAGGGCTATACTACCCACGCTGAAACAGAACTCTTTGGTTTTGGCGCTACATCCATCAGTATGCTAGAAGATGCTTATGCTCAAAACCACAAGGAATTAAAGGATTATTATCAGACAGTTGCAGTCGGTGCTTTATCTGTTAGTAAAGGTATCAAGCTTACTCAGAATGACATCATTAGACGGGATGTGATCATGGGCATTATGTCTCATTTTCAGTTGTATAAGCAAGACATTGAAAACAAATATCATATCAGTTTTGATGAATATTTCTCTGAGGAGCTAGAGGCGTTAAAACCACTAGAAGCCGATGGTTTGGTTAGTTTATCAAAAAATCAGATCCAGATTACAGACATCGGTAGATTACTAGTCAGAAATATTGCCGTTATATTTGATACTCATACAAGAACGCGAGAGACAAAATTCTCCCGCGCGATTTGATACCACTTCTGCAAATGTTGGCTAGATGTTATCCCCTCAATCTACCTTGAAAATAACGGTTGAGGGGATTTAAATAATTACAAATTATTTTGACGCATCTCCAAAAAGTTAGATAATACTTTTCCATCTTCAGATAGATATAAAAAACATATATTCAATAACTCCTGATTTATCTCAATACGGTTCGGTTAAGATCCCCCCGCCTGCGGCGACCCCCTTAAAAAGTGAGTAAAAGAGGGTTATGAGCAAGCCTTTTTAAGGGGGGTTGGGGGGATCTTCCTGGGCAAAATGTCACTAACCGAACCGTATTGTGATTTATCTGGCAAAACTTTCGTTTAGCATTTTTATGCTAGAAATGCCAATGTTCCTCCAAATCTATCTTGATATAAACTCTTTTGTCTAACTTTTGGATTTAGCATTTATCCCATGTGGTAGAAAGAATTTTGAATCAGAGTTGATAACTTAGATACAAGTGAGATTGTTGAGGCAGTTATGAGTATTATTGCTTGGATAGTTTTAGGACTTTTGGCAGGTGCGATCGCTAAAGCTATTTATCCTGGCTATCAAGGTGGTGGAATTCTCTCCACAATGATTTTAGGTATCATTGGTGCTTTCGTCGGTGGAAGTCTGTTTACCCTACTACGAACTGGAACTCTGCAAATTACTGCGGCTGGCGCTGGTTTAACTCTTCCTGGTATTTTAGTGGCTGTGCTTGGTGCAATTGTTGCTATTTATCTATGGGGATTAATCAGAAGAAACAGCAACATCTAATCGCTGATTGCTGTATTCTATTGGTCTTCTAGTTTACCAGGTTGAGAAGCTATCAAACATCAAATTAGCTCTATCTGGAAAATACTAGGAGACAAGTCGATCCCTTCTGTAACAAACATCAAATTTTTGGAAGTGTAAATCTATGTTTTTTCACAAGAAAGACCCTATTCACGCAGTTAACGTTAGTGAAGCAAATCCTCGTTTTGCTCAGTTACTTCTAGAGCAGTTTGGCGGAGCTACTGGAGAGCTTAGTGCAGCTTTGCAATATTGGGTTCAATCATTCCATGTGGAAAATGCTGGAATTAAAGATATGCTCCAAGATATTGCGATCGAGGAATTCGGCCATTTAGAAATGGTTGGTAAACTCATTGAAGCTCATACCAAAAATGTGGATCAAACAGAGGCTTATAAGAGTACTCTCTTTGCAGTTAGAGGGGCTGGTCCTCATTTTCTAGATAGCCAGGGTAGTGCTTGGACTGCAAGTTACTTAAATGAAGGTGGAGATGTAGTGCGTGATTTAAGAGCTAATATTGCAGCTGAAGCTGGCGCTCGTCAGACTTACGAAGCATTGATCAAATTGGCAACTGACAAAGGAACCGAAGAGACTTTAGTCCATCTGTTAACACGAGAAATTTCTCATACTCAGATGTTTATGAAAGCTCTAGATTCACTGGGTAAGTTGACAGATCCATTCTTTGGTAATATTAAGCCAGATGAAACTGTTGCTCTCTACTACAACCTATCTACAAACGGTGATGGTAAAGATGAGCGTGGCCCTTGGAATTCTGAGCCAACATTCAAATATATTGCTAATCCGCTAGAAAGTCACTCTTAATTTCATAGATTGATTTGAAGCAAAGAGATTTTTGGTAGATTCTGGAAAACTCCCAATTATCCGGTGGGTAAATAGCCCACCTTGTTTAGCAATTGTTGGGTTATTTAGCTACATCTCGTGAACAAAAAGATTCCCGACTTCTTAAAAAAAGTCGGGAATTTCATCTGAGTATTTGGGTATTACACTCAATTGAAAATAGCTATAGCTTTTTTCAGCTAAATAGACCACGCAGGGGCACAGCAATGCTCATTGGTCTCAACTTAACGTGAAAGCCAGCCTAGAACCAGCATTTAGCAGATTATCTCGTTATCTCGTTAAGAGTCTCCGACTGGGAATGCCCCTCATTGAGGCTCTGCCTCCGTAACTTGCGGCAGAGCCACCAGGAGCTACATTTCCAGCAAGAAGCTGGAAACGAGATTTTAAATCACTTTTGGCTTAAGGGACTAACAAATAAAAAAATACTCAACTACTTCTTGTGGGGTGGGCGACACGAGAGCCCGTAGTCCAAGGCGGGCAAGATGCCCACCCCACAAGATTGGATAATTTATTTGGCGATCGCTAGCATAGCTGTATAATTTATGGCAAGTTTTTCATGTCGGCTAGCAATACGCCAAAATTGCTTTAGTCAATTGTTCACAAGTTTTTCAGGATATAACAAGTTTAAAAACACGCCCTACTTACCCTCTCCTAACTGCTAAATACGCAGCCAACTCAGGTATAATTACAGATGATTCTATATAAGTACCGTTGCTATAAATAAGATGTTTAACAAAATCTCAAAAATAAGTTTTTTGTGCATTCATGAAATTCATCCAGATACTAAAAGTAGCTGTAATTCCTGTTTTGACTGTATTTAGTTTTCTATCTACATCAAATGCAGCACTGGCTGACTACTTAACAAGCAATGGGTCAGGAGGTCAATACCGTTATGAATTATGGTCTAGCGATAATAACAAGGATTACTACTTGAAAATTTGGTCAAGTGAAGCAAGTCCAGAAAGTACTTCATACTCCACAACTCGACATTTCTCCTCTACTAGTGAAGCTCTAATTTATTTTGATTGCAATTACGGTGGCAGGGCAAACGCATGTGTGACTCCTTCCTAGGCTCCGCCTGGGAATGCGCCTAAGAATTCAGGAGTCAGAATAGTTAAAGAATCAGAAAAATCTTTGATACATCAATGTACCAATCATACTGCATTCATTTTAAATTCTGACTTCTGACTCCTGGGTGCTGAATTCTTACATTTTGGCTAAGTTATTTTTTGCCTAAGAGCCAACATTGGAATCATTCAGTGTCTCTAGGATTTTTAGATTCACTAATGCCTTCTTTGACATTACTGGCTCCCTCTTGAATATTTTCTTTGAGGTTACTGGCTCCCTCTTGAATGTTTTCTTTGAGGTTACTAGCTCCCTCTTGAATGTTTTCTTTGAGGTTACTGGCTCCCTCTTGAATGTTTTCTTTGAGGTTACTAGCTCCCTTTTTAATCGCTTCTGTCGCGCTACTTCCTCCCTTTTGCAGATTTTCTTGGTGATTTTTTAGCCGATCTACAACATTGTAGTCATCTGCACCTGCGGGAGTTTTTGATTCAATAATGCCTTCTGTTGGACCACCGATCGCCTTCCATGCCGCAAGACCACCTTTGAGTTGAGAGACACGCTCAAATCCATTAGAACGCAGTTGTTGTGCGGCTTGGGCAGTTTCTTCTTCATTAGCACCGTAAACGTAAATATCACGGCTTTTATGCAAAGAAGATACTGCACGCTCTACCAATTCATCTATTGGGGTCGGTATCGCTCCCAGAATGTGACCTTGGTTGAAGGTGGGGCGATCGCGCACATCCAGTATTGTAAAAGCTGGTTCGCCCCATTCTAGACGAGTCTTCAGGACATGAACATCAGATTGTGCTTCTATTGGTGGTTGTGGGGGAATGATGCCGCCTACTAAATTGTTAGTCATAACTTATTCCTCAATCAGAGACGATATTAATAGTAATTTAACGGACTAAGCATATTTAATTGCTCTTTCTCTGGGATGAATATCCTCAAACTCTCTCCTAAGATAGAGTGGCTCATTGAAATATTTTCTACCATTTAATACATTGCAAATACAGCCAACATAGACTATGGGAAGACATTTTTTCGATCATCTAAAAATTCCAAATATTCAGCCATTAATACAGGAATTGCGTACATTTTCAATATCTGCGATCGCTAACAATAATGTCTCCTCAATCTCTTGCCGCACTATTGGAGTTACACAAACAGCGCTATTAAGGCAATCTACCAGCAATTTATTGACATCGTAATATTGCTGAAGCAATTCTTTTTGCTGTTCGTTAAACTGCCAGTTGTAACCAATATTGCGATACTTAATCAACATATCTCTTAATTGTTCACCCCAGGCTTTACCCTTGGCTTGCCACCAATCCCTAAATTTCTCTGGATTGCTGTCTATTTTTGGTAGTTGTTTTTTGAGTTTTTGCAGCACTTGCTTCAATTTAGGATCAACAACAAGGTCAATAGCTTTATCAAAGGCAATAAGCAGGGCATATACATTATCAAGGGCATCGTTGAGGGCATGCTCAAAGGCAAAGTCAAGCTCGTTAATGCAGGCAATAGTACTGAATAGAAACTCATCAAGTACAAGGTCAGGGTCAAAGGCGATGTTACCAACAAGAGCGCACTCAAGGTCATAACCAGAAGTATAGACAAAGGCGTTATCCCTATCGCAACAGCTTCGCTCAACGCAAACGAGGTAAAAGGCACGAACCCCTGCTGCTTTGTTGCGGGTAGAGACTGAACTAGATTTTTGATGCAGCCAGGTTAGAAAATATTGTAATCTTTCGTCACTAGCCACTAGCAAATCAATTTTTTGCTTCATTAACTGTAATATTTCATTAGCATTTGGCAACATACTAACAGTTAGCAAAAATACCTGACACCAGCGCTTTTCAGTTATGTGACTGACCAGATTGTTTAAAGCATAGTTTGGGTAACTTTCAACAATTTTTCGAGCCGTGAAATACTCTTGAAACGTGAGATGAGAAAAAGAGTAAATTCCTTGTGCCCTTTCCACCAATAACCCATTTTCTACCTCAATTGCTTTCATCACTGCTTCGTTATCTATTTGTAATGGTTTTAGAGAGTCAGCAATAAGTTGCAGGATTCTTTCTTGTTCAAAAAAGTAATATTCTTGCTCAAAAGTGATAGTTGCAAGTTGAAAAAGCAGTTTTTTCTTAATTCCTAAAGTCAAATTATCAGCAATGCGATCGCGTTTAATGCCTCTGACTTCATCCCATCTTACCAGCAAAATATTCAGTGCTTGCTCATATAACTTGGCTCGATTTAAAGGAAATTCATCTTTTACTTGGAACACCAAGCAAATCAAATGCAACAGTAATGGAGTGATTGCCAATTCTCGGATATGCTGATTTTCTGGGAGATGTAACTGATTAATAAATAAATTTCCTCTGGCTTCTTCATCTTCCCTGGATTTAAGACCAACTGCAACAAACCAATTTTTGGCAAAAACTTCAACTTGCTCTTGGTCAAAGTCTGCCACTTCAACTTCAGTAAATCCCTGAAATCTATATTTTTGGGCAGCAATTCGACAGCTAATAACAAATTTATTTTTGTAAAAAGTTTGGGTAAATCTCCGAATTTCTCTTGTGACTTCATCTGCCTTTTTTGCTGGGACTTCATCTAATCCATCTAGCAAAATCAGCAGTTTGCCTTCAGCCAGCAGAATTTTAGTTGATTCCTGTTCAACACCGCAACTAAGAAATTCTTGGCTGATGTAGTTCAAAAGATTCAATTCGCTGTCACTTTTGGCATCTTCAGCAAATTCTTTCACCCTAATAAAAGCTACTATGCGATTTACTTGAAGTTCGCCTTTGTTACACTCAATCGCTAGATATTGTAAAAATGTAGTTTTACCTGACCCTGGTTTACCCAGCACCATCAGTTTTGAGTGGCGCAATACTGCTTCCAACCCTGGTAATCTTCTCTGACACTTGTATCCTCCAAGTTGATTAAAGTCAGATTCAGATTTGAAGTCTTTCAACAGGTCAGAAATTTCTCGCCATTGCAGGCTGGTTATCTCCTCTAAAACATTAATATTGGTGTAAATGTCCATCAGTTGGACTGTGTGAGCAATGTCCAATATTTGCAGAATGTTGCACTGGTCTTGGATTTTATCTTGACGCTTTTGATGCACTTCCCGCACCAATGTATCGAGGTCAGCACCTTTGAATTGCGCCTTAGTAGTTACCTCAAATGCCACATCTTCAGGTAAGCCAGCAACCTTTTGCCAAGATAATCCTAGCTGTTGGCAAATTTGCACAAAACAAGAGCGTGAAATCGACTCACCTGCAAAAAATTTGGAAACTGGTTGGCGTGTAATGCCTAAAGCTGTTGCTAATTTATGCTGACTCCAAGTTTTGTCTGTTAAAGCTGTTTTTGCTGCCCTTATACCTTCTGGTGATGCTCTCAGTCCTTGGCTTATCATAGTCTCAGGCTGAAACTTGTAGTATAGTATATGCTTAAGAGAGTAGATATATGTAAATACACTCTAAGTAAATTTTTGTAGACTATCTGAAGAAGATATACCCGTAGGCTCGAGTAAATTTGGGTAAGTAGGAGTTTAGAATCTAGATTGGCTTATGACTTCGTTTGTGAGTCTTTGTAGATACCTAATTAATCAGAGAGGGCGTTGCTCTGACAAAGTTGTAGCAATTGCCGTGATGTTTGGTTTTTTTTCTGAACTATTTGCGGTTATAAAGATGCTCTTCAATTACACTTATCTTAAGTATAAAAGTTCAAATTCAGAGAATATAAATTCAAAGTTATACAAAAATCATACAATACTTATACATTTTATAAGCATTATGATGGCTGAAGTTTTGATAGACTTCATGGAAAATTAATTGTATACAAGTACTACAGTAGCGATCGCACTCAGCACAGACGCGAGTGAATACACTTTCAACAGAAACACGTAAAGCAAAATTGGTGCAACAGCAAATCGCCCAATCTACAATAGGCAACATTATGGTTATGGTTACTGCTACTACTCCCAAAATTCTGATCGTCGATGATGACTTCGGCGTGCGAAATCTCGTCAATCGTTTTTTAAGTCGGAAATATCAAATAGAGTCAGCAGCAGATGGTAAGACTGCTTTATCGTTGTTTGAGCAATTCAACCCGGCTTTAGTGATTCTGGATTGGAATTTACCGGATGTTACTGGTTATAGCCTCTGCCAAGAAATGCAAAGTCGTACTAATGTTTTAGTGCTGATACTAACTAGTAGAACTGATGAGGCTGATAAAATTAAAATCTTAAGCGCAGGTGCTGATGATTTCATGACTAAACCATTTAGTCTAGCAGAAGTTGAAGTTAGAGTCGAAGCTCTTTTAAGGCGCATACGCTACATCAACCCCTCCCCATCACAACGTATCATCTTCAAGCAGCTAGCAATTAACCCAGAGGGTCGGGAGGTAACACTTAACGATAAACCTCTGACTTTAACAGCGCTGGAATTTAATATTTTACATTTTTTGGCAAGTCATCCTAATCAGGCTTGGAGTCGCCCACAGCTAATCCAAAAAATCTGGGGTTGCGACTACGTAGGAGATGGCCGGGTAGTTGATGTGCATATTGGTCAGCTTCGCAAGAAGATGGAAGTCGATACCAGCATACCGGAGTTTATTAAAACTGTGCGGGGCTATGGTTACAAGTTTGAAGTGCCCGATGAGAATACTAATTCCTAAGTTTCCCGATATAACAATTCAAAATTCAAAATTCAAAATTCAAAATTAAAGACATTTCAGATGGGGCTGAAATCCCGATGGTTCCTGAGCCTGCGCCGTTCGCGCAGCGTCTCGTAGAGAAGGGTCGAAGGACTGAAACTGATTCTGTATGAAGATGCGCTAAACCATATTTAAGTACAAGAAAGAAAAACAAACCGCAAAGGACGCAAAGGACACAAAGAAAGAAAGAAAGAAAGAAAGAAAGAAAGAAGTTAAAAGGGTTTGGCGCAGCCTCACAAAGAAATGATATAAGAAAAGGTTATAGTCCGTTTTAACGGACTTTAGCTATGAGCCTCTGAACTTCAGTTCTGGGCAGTTTCTGTCTAGAATGAAATCGCCCTGGGTAACGGAAAAAAGCGATCGCTATTTGGGATAAATGAGAACCCCACCTGATTTGCCTATTATTATGGACGGTTAGGAAGCGACAAAATACATCAAGTTCACTACCAAAGGCAATGCTACGGTTTAAACTACTCAGATACCTTAGTGTTTTTCTCATTACCGCCTGTTTGCTATTTGCTTGTCATACTTGGGCACCGACCGAATTCAAACGCCCTCCCTTGAAAGTGGAATTTGCATCTTTTGTTGGGGAGCATCCAGGCATTATTGCTCAAGAAAAAGGATTCTTCAAAGCTCAAGGTGTAGATGTAGAACTAATTTCTAAACGATACACCCAATTGGAAATAGCAAATTTCAGTGCGGGTAAGTATGATGGGATAATATTGACCTTGGGAAGTTTTATCATCTTGAGTGCCACAAATCCAGATATACAAGGCGTGGTGGTTATAGATGAATCAATAGGAGCAGATGTAGTAGTCGCCCAATCACAAATTAAAACCGTCGCTGACTTGAAAGGGAAAAAGCTGGGTGCAAATCTAGGCGGTTTTAGCGAAGTTTTCGTGACTGAGATGTTGAAAACAGCCAACTTAACCAGCGATGATGTGAACTTGGTTAAATTAGAGGCTTCAGAAATTCCTCAACGCCTAAAAAATAACACTATTCAAGCTGGACACACTTGGGAACCCCATCTCTCTGAAGCTATCAAATTAGGGGGACATATTCTATTTAGCAGCAAACAAACCCCTGGCTTGATTTTAGATATGATTGTCTTTCGCAGTGAGACAATCCGCGATCGCCCCGAAGACATTCGTGCATTTGTGCGAGGATGGCTGCAAGCCTCAACCTACTGGAAAGCCAATGTCGAAGAAGGAAACGCTATCATCAGCAAAGCATTAAAAATTCCTACCAATGCAAACTCTCTGGAGGGAGTAAACCTAACTGATTTAGGTGAAAATCAGAAATTCTTTCAATCTAGCAACCCTCATTCCATCTACAAAACTGCCAAGATATATGCAGACTTCTTTATTCGCTCTGGAAACGTGACGCGCATTCCTGAGCTAAAAAGTTTGTTCAATTCTTCCTTCTTGAACCCTCCCTCCTAGTTGAAAGCCATGCAGCACTCCCTTTTGGGCGGCATCCGTACAAAGTTGATCGCCTCGTTTCTGATTGTTGCTTTGATTCCGTTGCTGTTATTGGCATTTATCAACAAACAGACAACTGAAAAAGCACTAACGGATAACGCAAAACAAGCCCTATCTGCGGCGGCTAACGAAACCGCTAACAGAATAGATGCCTTTATTGATGGAAATCTCAATGCCGTGCGCGTAGAGGCGATTTTACCAGGTTTGGCACGCTACCTCAGCCTAACTGCAAAACAGCGAGATGACAGCCCCGAAATGCAATTGGCCACAGAAACATTAACCCGTCTGAGTCGCAAAGATATGCTCAATATTCTCTCATACTCTTTGCTGGACTTAAACGGGAAAAATGTCTTGGATACATATACAGCGAACATTGGCAAAGATGAATCAGTTCAAGATTATTTTAAAAAACCGCTACAAACTGGATTATCCTTTGTTTCTAGCATGAAGCGATCGCCGACAATTCCTGACCTTGTTACCCTCTTTTTTAGCAGTCCGGTTCGCAATGCCAAGGGAGATATATTGGGTGTATTGCGTGTTTCATACAATGCTACTGTTGTTCAGCAGTTAGTAACTCGACAAACTGAACGGGCTGGGGCAAAATCCTTTGCTATTCTTTTAGATGAAAATAATATTTATCTGGCACATAGCACTGCACCAGAACTGCTTTTTAAATCAATTGTGCCTCTGCCTGACAATATTGTAACTCAACTGCAACGGTCAGGGCGTTTGCCTAATTCTCCTGTCAAAGAATTGGCAACTAATGAGTCAAAACTTCAGCAAGCATTGGATCATAAACAGTTGTATTTAATTGCATCTTTGAAAGCAACAGGTAATCAGGTTAATCTGATTGCGATCGCTCACTTAAAATATAAACCTTGGTCTGTGTTGTTCGCACAGCCCCTTGCTGTTGCCCTAGCACCTGTAGAAAAGCAAATTTGTGACGCAATGTTTCTATTTGCATTTATCGCTGGAGTTGTGACAATCATCGCTTTTGCCATTGGGCAACTGCTAACGAAGCCAATAATTTATCTTACCAATATAGTTTCTCAGTTTACCGCAGGTAACTTAGATATCCGTGCCAAAATTAGCTCAAAAGACGAAATAGGTCAACTGGCAAAATCGTTTAATAACATGGCATTTCAGTTACAAACATCTTTTGAAACTTTGGAACAACGGGTAGAGGAGAGAACAGCAGAGTTAGTAATTGCTAAAGAAAAAGCCGAAGTAGCAAATCAAGCTAAAAGTTTATTTATTGCCAACATGAGTCATGAATTGCGATCGCCTCTCAATGCTATTCTTGGCTTTTCTCAATTGATGGTACGCGCTAACAATCTCTCCGCAGACCAATATGAAAATGCAGGTATCATCTATCGTAGTGGTGATTATTTACTCACACTAATTAATAATGTTCTGGATTTGTCTAAAGTCGAAGCAGGTAAAACCACTCTGAATCCTAGCGATTTTGATTTGTATCGCTTACTGGATGATTTAGAAGATATGCTTCATTTGAGGGCAACTAATGCGGGATTAAAATTAATATTTGAACGAAGTGAAAATGTCCCGCGTCATATCTGCACCGATGCCGTCAAACTTCATCAAGTGTTAATTAACTTATTAAGTAATGCGATTAAATTTACCCAAGATGGATTTATTACTTTGACTGTAGTTAATGAAAATGAAATAACAGAAGATGTTTTTACTCTTAATTTTATGGTTCGTGATACAGGTGTAGGCATCGCCGCCGCAGAATTGCCAAAATTATTTGAAGCCTTTACCCAAGCAAAAGCGGGAAAAGAGATGCAGGAAGGTACAGGTTTAGGTTTAGCAATAAGTCGCAATTTTGTACAACTGATGGGAGGTGATATTTCAGTAGAAAGCAGATTAGGAAAAGGTACAAATTTTAAATTTAATATTCAGGTGAAATTGGGTCAAAAAACAAATAGCAATGGTGCAGAAGTACGGCAGCGTGTGTTGGCACTTGCTCCTGGTCAGCCTACCTACAAAATTTTAATAGTAGATGACAAATCTATTAATCGTCAATTACTAATTAAACTTTTAGAACCATTAGGGTTTGAGATAAAAGAAGCCAGTAACGGAAAAGAAGCGATCGCTATTTGGGATGAATGGGAACCCCACCTGATTTGGATGGATATGCGAATGCCGATTATGGACGGTTACGCAGCCACAAAATACATCAAGTCCACTACCAAAGGCAATGCTACGGCTGTGATAGCTTTAACGGCGAGTGTTTTAGAAGAAGAGAAAGCGATCGTGCTTTCAGCCGGGTGTGATGACTTTCTCCGCAAACCTTTTGCAGAACATACGATTTTTGATACACTGGCGAAACATCTAGGTGTCAAATATATATTTGCTGAAAATAATTCTTCAAATTTGGAATATATAGAAGAAAATTATTTGACATCTGATCATCTAATTTGTATGTCTCAAGAATGGATTAGTCAATTCTATGAAGCTGCTTTAGAAGCAAATACTAATCTTGTCATGGAATTAATTAGAGATATTCCCAAAACAGAAACTTCTCTAGTAGAATCTTTAACAAAACTTGCTCGTAAATTTGAATTTGAGGAATTGGTTAATTTAGCCGAACCCCTGAGAAGCAATGAATCTTGATTCTAGCAAAGAAAATAAAGGTAATATTCTCCTAGTAGACGACATTCCCGAAAACTTACAATTATTAAGCGATTCTCTTGTCAAACTTGGCTACACAGTTCGCGGCGTCACTAGTGGGCGGATGGCACTGAAAACAGTAAAAATAAAGCGGCCAGATATCATCCTTTTAGATATCAAGATGCCAGAAATGGATGGCTATCAAGTTTGTAGAACTCTCAAAGCGGATGAAGTTTTACGCACCATTCCTGTTATTTTTATTAGTACTTTAGATGATGTTTTCGATAAAGTAACCGCCTTTGAGTCAGGGGGAATAGACTACATCACCAAACCCTTTCAGATGCAAGAAGTTGTAGCGCGTCTAGAAAATCAGTTAACCATTCAACGCCAGCAACGGCTTCTAGAAGAAGAAAATATTAAGTGCAGGGAAACAGAAGAGATACTGTATCAGTCCAGGGCAATGCTAGCCAGCATTTTGAATAGTTCACTGGATGGTATTGCCGCTATGCAAGCTGTCCGCAACCTCGCAACCGGGGACATCGAGGATTTCTGTTGCTTAGTTGTCAACCCTGTCATTGCCAGAGCCTTCGGCAGTAGCCGTAAAGATATGATCGGTAAATTACTACTCAAAAAATTATTAGTTAATCTAGAACCAGAACTCTTTAATCACTTGATTAATATCGTCGAAACGGGGGAAGCTTTAAAAGGGGATTTTTACTATCCATTAGGCAATTCTTCCTGGTATCACTTTGTGGCAGTAAAGCAAGGTGATGGGTTTGCTATTACCATACGCGACATTACTGAACGTAAACAAATTGAACTAGCTCTCCAAGATGTAAATCAAAAACTAGAACAACTGGTAAATCTAGATGGTTTGACTCAGGTGGCTAACCGTCGCTGCTTCAATGGACGACTGGAAGCAGAATGGAAACGCCTTGCACGAGAACAACAACCCCTGTCACTGATTTTATTTGATGTTGATAAATTCAAATCTTACAACGACTACTATGGTCATCTTGGAGGCGATGATTGTCTAATTAGGATAGCGCAAACAGTGCAAGAGATAGTTCGTCGTTCTGCTGATCTAGTAGCGCGTTACGGAGGAGAAGAATTTTTGGTACTCCTCCCCAATACTGATTTAGTAGGAGCGATCAAAGTAGCACAAAATATTCAACAAGCAATTCACGATCAGGCGATTCCTCATGCAAAGTCTGATATCAAGGATATCGTCACAGTTAGTTTGGGTATTACTTCTATCATACCTACTTGCGACACCAAGCCAGATACACTCATCGCTTCAGCCGACAAAGCAATGTACAATGCCAAACAAAAGGGGCGCGATCGCTATTCTACTCATTAGATATAGTATTTCCTAATCACACAAGGTATATCTTAGCCCCCTCTCGAAGAGCGGGGTGGGGTTCAGTACCTACTCAAGCGAGAACCGCTATATATCAATACGCTTGGGTTAAGCATTTTTTTCTTCTCTCTGTTTCCTCTGCGCCTCTGCGGTTCGTTAAAAAAATTGACTTTGATAAAGAGTTTTAGCCTTAACTTAACAGTATTGCGCTATATATAACGCTGTGTCTTTTTTGGGTATTTTTTGTCTAAGTCCCACTAACCAACTCAGCCGCTAAATGTATTGCTGCTTTCATACTCGTAGCGTCAGCAATTCCCTTACCCGCAATATCAAACGCTGTTCCGTGGTCTGGTGAAGTGCGAACGAAAGGAAGACCAATAGAAGTATTAACTGCCCGATCAAACGCCATCAGCTTCACAGGAATTAAGCCTTGGTCGTGGTAAAGTGCTAGATAAGCATCAGCCGGATTTTGTACTAAAGAATTTCCATACCAAGCTTGACCAGGTTTAACCCACATCGTATCTGGCGGTATCGGTCCATCTAGTTGTAATTGTGGTCTATTTTGCCGCTCTTGCTCCAACCAAGAAATTAGCCAATCCTGTTCTTCATGTCCTAATTGTCCCTGTTCGCCACTGTGGGGATTTAACCCAGCGATCGCAATTCTACCCCTATCTATACCAAAATCCCTCTCCAAACACTCCACCAACAAATCCAGTTTTTGTGTCAACAATTGCGGTGTCAACATATCCGCTACTTGACGTAGGGGAATATGTGTGGTAGCAAGTAAGGTGCGGAGTGTCCAACCAGTATGGGGCGATCGCGCTACGAATAACATCCCAAAACGCTCAACACCTGATTTTTGCGCCAAAAGTTCTGTTTGCCCTGGATAATTATACCCTGCGGCTTTCCAAGCAGATTTAGCGATGGGGCCCGTGACAATACCATCAAATTTACCAGCGAGTGTTTGAGCGATCGCATATTCCATATATGCAAAACTAGCCGCACCACTCGCCGCATTACCTATTCCTGGGATAATTTCAGCTTTAATTTTCCCATCCAACAGCACATCGCTGACTGACAACTCATCTGGATTTGCCAAAGGTGCTAAATTCTCACTTAAATTCAGTTTGCGATAAGTCAGTGCCAACAAATCCCGGTTTCCCACCACTGTAACGTCATATTTTTGACTGATTTGGGGATCTGCTAAAGCTTTCAAAATCACCTCCGACCCAATCCCCGCCGGATCTCCCAGCGTCAGCGCCAAACGCGGACGATTCTCTTTGCCAAAATTTCCTAAATTACCTTGATTATTTTGATACATAAAATTTCTTCATAATTATTATCGAACAGAATTCAGGAGTCAGGAGTCAGAATTCAGTTGGGTATTCTGGATTCTGCATTCTTTTTCAACAAGTTTTCCCATCTCCCTATCTCCCTCATCTCCCTCATCTCCCTCATCTCCCTCATCTCCCTCATCTCCCCTCCACGCTAGGGATTGCCCCCAAACCAGTAGGGATTACCTGCTAAACTAGTTTAAAATTGTTTACACAGGTCTAATCCTAGCAACTATTGAAAAGCTTCTGGTAGACCTAGTTTACACACCACTTTGCATAAGGAGAATCACACCAATGGGCGGCGAACTTTTGAATGCAGCTCTATTGTCTTTCGGTTTAATCTTCGTGGGCTGGGCTTTAGGTGCCTTGTTACTGAAAATTCAGGGCACAGAAGAATAATTGAGTTAGGAGTTAGGAGTTAGGAGTTAAGAGTATTATTCTCGCCATTTCCTACTCCCCACTCCCCACTCCCTTTTTTCCCATAAATCTCTCCAAATAAATTAATTTTCTGAGAAAAGATGTAAACTTTTGTTTGCATAGGTTATCCTGATAACATTCTTTTGATAAAACATTAAAATTTATTACAACTCTCATGACATTATTAATCGTCGGTGCCACTGGCACCTTAGGAAGACAAGTGGCTCGTCGTGCTATCGATGAGGGGTATAAAGTACGCTGTCTTGTGCGGAGTAGTAAAAAAGCAGCTTTTCTCAAAGAATGGGGTGCAGAACTAGTACCGGGAAATTTGCGTTACCCCGATACTTTAGTCCAAGCATTAGAAGGTGTAACCCAAGTTATTGATGCGTCAACATCTCGCCCTACAGATTCACTGAGTATCAAACAAGTGGACTGGGACGGCAAAGTAGCATTGATTCAAGCCGCCAAAGCAGCAGGTGTAAAGCGTTTTATCTTCTTTTCGATTTTAGATGCTGATAAATACCCAGAAGTGCCGCTAATGGAAATTAAGCGATGTACAGAACTCTTCCTGGCTGAGTCGGGCTTGAATTATACCATCTTGCGGCTAGCTGGATTTATGCAAGGGTTAATCGGTCAGTACGGGATTCCCATTCTGGAAGCACAGCCAGTTTGGGTAACAGGTAATTCTTCTCCCATCGCTTATATGGACACTCAGGACATTGCGAAGTTTGCTATCCGAGCATTGAGTGTACCAGAAACGGAAAACCAAGCTTTTCCTGTAGTCGGGACTCGTGCATGGAGTGCAGAGGAAATCATCAGCCTGTGCGAACGCTTATCTGGAAAAGACGCTAGGGTAACGCGGATGCCAATAAACTTGCTGCGTGCTGTTCGGGGCATAATGCGGTTCTTTCAGTGGGGATGGAACGTCGCAGACAGGCTAGCGTTTACAGAAGTATTGGCTAGTGGCAAACAGTTAAATGCTTCAATGGATGAAGTATATACAGTATTTGGTTTAGATCAGCAACAAACTACAACCTTAGAAAGCTATCTACAAGAGTACTTCAGCCGAATCATGAAGAAGCTCAAAGAGGTAGACTACCAAAAAAATAAAAATAAAAAGCAGAAACCTAAAAAAACTCCTTTCAAACAGTCTTCAAAAGTCAATAGTCAATAGTCATTACAAAACAGACATTAGTCATTAAACTCTAGACTCTGGACATTTGACTCTAGATTAATGACTACATGACCAAAAATGTGTAAGGATTACAAGAAATGCTGGGAACAATGAGCGCCTCTAAAGAATAGGTACATAGTACCATATTCTTTCCTTTAGGTAGGCGATAAAAAACGACACTTTGACCCTTCTCTACGAGACGCTGCGCGAACGGCGTAGGTGTTACCCTGAGCTTGTCGAAGGGCTCAGGGCAAGCAAGCTCAGTGACTGCTCAGGTGGTTTTAACCACCGCCAATATTCTGTAAACACTTGAGGGTATAATAAGACTACACTACAGGTACAATAACCGCGAGCATCGAATGGATAACCAACCCCAAAACGACTGGCTAGGAAATAATAATGGATAGTGGGCGGCGAAAACCACGATAAACATAGCTAGGGTAGCTAACGCGCACCCATACGAGAAAACAAGACTATTATTGATTGGACAAAGTACCGTAGGGCATACGGGAACTAGAGAAGCGATTCTCTAACGCTTAGGGAGATAAGCCCACTGGGGTTGTTTAAATTAGACTCGGCACTTTGTTCTATTGAACGGGTATCAGGTTTAAATATTGCCGCAAGGATGGACAATTTTAAGGCATGTCGTTGAACTAAGAATCTCCGTATACTGAGAGCGGGGAGTGTCAAATAATAAAGAGCATCGCCTAAATTTGGATATTTGAGTGTGCCGAAAGCAGGCATTATCTACAATGACGTTAAACCGATAGCGGGTCGTGTCGCTATCGAGTTGAAAGACAAGCTAACCGCAGCCGGTTGGAATGTATGTATCACATCGAGTATCGGTGGAATACTGGGCTACTCTACCCCTGAGAGTCCTGTATTTCACACGCCGATTGACGGTCTGACACCTCCTGGTTTTGATTCAGACATGAAGTTTGCAGTGGTGTTAGGGGGAGATGGCACTGTTTTAGCAGCGTCTCGTCAAGTAGCCCCCTGTGGTATTCCACTGCTAACAGTGAATACCGGCCACATGGGATTTTTGACAGAAACTTTCCTGAATCAATTGCCCCAAGCACTAGAACAAGTGATGGCGGGTGAGTATGAAATTGAAGAACGAGCCATGCTCACCGTCAAAGTTTTTCGGGGAGATTCAGTGCTATGGGAAGCCCTCTGCTTAAATGAAATGGTTCTGCACCGGGAACCTTTGACCTCTATGTGCCATTTTGAAATTGCCATAGGGCGTCATGCACCAGTAGATATTGCGGCGGATGGTGTGATTGTTTCTACGCCTACTGGTTCTACAGCTTACTCATTGAGTGCTGGTGGGCCAGTGGTGACTCCTGGCGTACCTGTTTTACAGCTAGTACCCATTTGTCCCCATTCCCTAGCTTCTAGAGCATTGGTATTTCCAGATACGGAATCGGTCAACATCTACCCAGTAAACATCCCTCGGCTGGTGATGGTCGTAGATGGTAATGGTGGGTGCTATATCTTACCAGAGGATAGAGTTTATATGGAGCGATCGCAATATAGTGTCCGATTTATTCGCCTGCAACCGCCTGAGTTTTTCCGAATTTTGCGAGAAAAATTAGGTTGGGGTTTGCCACATATCGCCAAACCAACTTCGGTAGAATTGCCGTAGTCATTTGTCATTGGTCATTTGTCATTGGTCATTTGTCATTGGTCATTTGTCATTGGTCATTTCTCCCCCTGCTCCCTCATCTCCCTCATCTCCCTCATCTCCCTCATCTCCCTCATCTCCCCACTCCCCACTCCCCACTCCCCACTCCCCACTCCCCACGTATCAAATCAGGATTGCTCCATCACTAAAAACCCTTAATTGCACTTTATAACTGATGTAAAGATTTTCTCTGGAATATCTTTACAATCCCCAATCTAATATCCCAAATTGTTATGACAGTTGCTCAAAGTCCATGTGTTTTGGTGATTGAAACCGATGAGAGCCTAGCAAATCAGCTTTCTTGCGATTTGCAAGAAGCCGGCTATGAATCAATTTTGGCTCATGATGCGACCAGTGGTTTGCAACACTGTCGCGATCGCCAACCTGCTTTAATTGTTTTAGACCGGATGCTAGCAGGAGAATCAGGACTCTCATTGTGCAAAAATCTCAGAAGCACTGGTCTGCGATCGCCTGTGTTGATCTTAATGGCAAGGGATACAGTTGATGATCGGGTAGCTTGTCTAGAAGCTGGAGCCGATGATTACATCCTCAAGCCTTACCGCTCAGAAGACTTTTTGAAGTTGATTCGCCTCTACTTAAAACCCGATTTAGATACTACGGAGCAGTTACGCTTTGGGGATTTAATTTTAGACATCGCAACTCGCCGTGCCATACACAACGGGCGGACAATTGATTTGACAATGAAGGAATTTGAACTATTAAAATTCTTAATGGAACATCCGCGTGAGGTATTAACCCGCGAACAAATTCTAGAAAATGTTTGGGGTTACGACTTTCTGGGTGAGTCGAATGTCATTGAAGTGTACATCCGTTACTTGCGTTTAAAAATCGAAGATGAAGGTCAAAAGCGCCTGATTCAGACAGTGCGCGGTGTCGGCTACGTTTTAAGAGAATCTTAGAGATATTTCATGAAACCTCTCTACAAGCTGGTCTATTTAAATGCAAATCGCCGTAAATTCTGTAAAATTGAAATCTAAATTACAAAATCAAAAAACTATATGACTCGTCGGCTAAGTTTGCTCTCGATGTTGCTGAGTATATTTCTGATGGGCTGTTCTGTGCCAACAACAGCTAAACCTTCCACTCAAACTCCAGCACCACAGAAGAGTTTAGGTCAAACACTACCAATTTCTGCAAAAGCCATTGTTCCTAATGGCACAACGATTCAATTAGAGGTAGCGCAGACCCCAAAACAGCAAGAGATGGGGTTGATGTATCGACCAGCTTTGCCAGATGACCGAGGAATGCTATTTGGGTTCCCTTCAGCGCAATCAGTCAGTTTCTGGATGAAGAATGTACCTGTGGCGTTGGATATGGTATTTCTACGTAACGGGGTAGTTAAATATATTCAGGCTGCTGCACCTCCTTGTGCTAATGAGCCTTGTCCTACTTATGGCCCCAATACACCAATCGATAAGGTGATTGAACTTCGCTCTGGAAGAGCTGCCGAATTGAAGTTGAAAGCGGGTGATATTGTCAAAATTGAGTTTTAAGACTTCGGTGCTTTGTGGGGATAAAGATTTGGGTGGTTTCTCTGTTGAGAGCCTATACTATCGAAATGTATATTTTTTTTGTAAAAAATATCACGTATTGTGGTAAAAAGTCATCTGTAACGCTACCATTTAAAAACTGTGGTAATAATCTAAAATTCTACTGTCTCCAACCTGAAATCGCGGTCTTAAGGTTTGGTTGCAAAAATATTCCCTTGGGCGCAAGTGAAAATAGTCGCCAATAAGAGAGTATAGTTTATGGAATCTTTGTTACTACCTGTGTAATTAAATAAAGTAGAAAAGTAAACAAGATGGAGCCAGCTTAACTAAATAAAAATACTGCTTGATAATCGAGCAGATGATTTGTACGCAAATTTCTATTTCTCAGACCCTCTATCAAAAGCCTCTATTAAAGGCAGATCAAAAAAACTGTGCTAGGGTGTATAGCCGATAACGGCACAGTGACAGATGAAATACTGGCTACTGGCTACTGGCTACCGAGCAATGGTGAACTGATATATGACAATACATTCTGTACAAGGAGGTGAGATACAAATGTCACCATCAAAATATTCTCGACTGATTCGTTTTTTGCAAGAAGATTTGGCAATTTCCACAGCATCACTGGCGGTGGCGCTTCGGCATCGGGAGGAAGACCCAGGGCCTTTGGCAATGATTCTTTGGCAGTATGGGTTGATTACTCTAGATCAGTTAGAAAAAATTTATGATTGGCTGGAGACAGCATAAAACAGGAGTCAGAATACAGAATTCAGAATTCAGAATTCAGAATACTCCACCCATAAAGGGATAGAGTTTTAAAGCGAGAATATTTTAATTTTTTTCGCGCCACTTGCGGGCAAGGTTTTAAACCAATATTCATTACCCAGTCGTACAGAATTCAATTCGGAATTCTGACTCCTGAGTTCTGAATTCTTCTTATAAATAAGCAATTCAAAATTTAAAATTCAAAATGGCGAAACCCAATGGTGCTAGTCTCTTAGCCATTGATTGGGTGGAAATTAATAATATTAGCTTATGAGTAGCTGATTCAGGAGAATCTAGCCGTATGACATAGACTCTACCTTGTACAAAGGATAAATCAAGAGAGCGAGTTGATAATTTAACTCGTTCTTTTGATTTAGTGCTGAGTATAAATAACAATACTCAGCACTCAGTACTCAGGAGTGAGTAAACACTCTAACTGCTGCTGCTATACCAGAACCAGGGGTGAAGCCTTCGTAGCCAAGTTCTGAGAGTGTAACTTCTAAGGATGCTATACAGCTGAGGATATCGCGATCGCTCACAAAACCCAAGTGACCAATACGGAAAATTTTGTTACTCAAATGGTCTTGACCGCCTGCGAGGGCAATATCAAAGCGTTTTTTCATGAATGACCGAATCTTATCCGGTTCAATTCCCTGTGGTGCTACAGCCGTAATCGCCGGACTAGCGGAACTATCTGCTGCAAACAGGGGTAAATTTAACCCTTGAATCCCGGCGCGGGTAGCATTCTTAAGCCGTTCGTGTCGAGTAAATATTGATTCCAAGCCTTCCTCTTTCATCATTCGTAACGTGGTGTGCAACGCTACAATCAAGTTGACAGGCGGAGTAAATGGAGTTGTATTTTTGGCTGTGGCTTTGCGGTATTTACCTAAGTCCAAATAATATTTTGGTAGCTTCGCAGTTTTGTAAGCTTCCCAAGCCTTGGGGCTGACAGAGACAAAACCCAATCCCGGTGGAATCATATAACCTTTTTGGGAACCGGAGGCGACGATATCCAAACCCCAAGCATCCACGGGGAGATTGAACGCACCCAAGCTAGTGACAGCATCAACGATAATTAAAGCTTCACCGTGTTCTTTGACGTGGCGGTTGATGGCTTCTAAGTCATTCAACACACCCGTCGAGGTTTCGCTGTGGGTAATGATTACGGCTTTGATTTGCTTTTGGGTATCTGCTTGGAGTTTTTCGGCAAATACTGCGGGGTCTAAGGGTTTTCCCCATTCCACCTTAACTTCTTCGACATTTAAACCGTAGGCTTGGCCAACTTCTACCCAGCGTTCACCAAATTTACCATTAGAACCAACTAAAATGCGATCGCCTGGAGAGAGGAAATTAATTATTGCGGCTTCTACAGCACCCGTACCACTGACATTCAGCGTCAGCACATCATTTTGAGTTTGGTGCAGCCACTTGAGGTTTTCCGTCACCTCTGCCAAAATGTTGCTAAATTCACTAGTACGGTGTCCAATGGGATGCTTGGCTAATGCCAGTAAGGCAGCTTCTGGCACCGGCGTTGGGCCTGGAATCATCAGCATCAGCTTATCGTTCATGTGTGTATCCTAAAAGTCAAATAAAAGTCAAAATTGTTTGACCTTTGCAATTTATACGAGACTCCAACTCCGATGAAACCTCTGTTCTAGGCAATCTTACCACATACTTAGATGCCAGGTTAAGGCGTTTGCTCGTAAGGAAGTGGCTATTTTAGCCAAGGCTGAAGCGTCTATCTAGACTCTCACAATTTTAGGCACTGGTATGATCAGTTCTTAAATTTTACCCATAATCTGCTTCTGTTGTTTTTATAGAAACACGCGAAATCGTTTTCAATATCACGGGAATCGTTGGTGAAAAAGCTGTGTTTTGCTTCAACGAAGAAAGTAACCGCCTACACTATGCGGAAGACTTGGATGTTACCGTTTGTTAAGAGATAGAAGATACCCAACCCAAAGTTTTCAATCTGCTTGAGTCGAGGATTTGTTCTTTGATTGACCATTCTCTAAAGAATACCTCTATCCATTAAAGAGATGATAATTTATTCCAATCAAAATCCCTTTGATGCTAATATCCAAGACTTCTCTGGCTTACTTGATGGCGGTTTATTTGCCGATGAACTTGAGATATTTATGCTACTAATTGCTGCATATTGTGAAACTACAATCAGCGATAGGCGATGCCTAAGTTGGGCTACGCCTACGCTAATAAACTATAAGTTTTTATACTATACTTACAAAATTGCTACAATCGTGCTTAGTTTTGTTAGTTACCATCCACGATGAGTCGTTTTTAACTAGTGTTCAGTTCATAAACTGTCACTCACCAGATCCCCGGTATTATTGCAAAAGAGATATTCTTAGTTAGTGCAAGGAGTGATACCATTTCACCAGATGTTTGTCACAAGTTATCCCCGCAATGCTCTCTCCTAAGGGAGTGTTGCAGATTTCAAATGTTACATCAAACGAGTGAGTTGGTATAAGCTTTTACGGGAAAGCGCTTGAGTGAGCAAAACCTCAAGCGCTTTTTCGTGTATAAATAAAACAGTCCTACTCTCTGGACGCTCATACAGATGTTTTTAAATACACATATACCAGAGAAGGAAACTACTGTTACAATAGTTTTTGCAACAGATGCTTGATGGCTTTAACATCCGTGCGTAGGCGTAGCCCGTCGTAGACATCGCATTAAAACCTTTTTAAGTGGCTGGACGTACAACACGAATTAGTTTTCCTTGGGTTGAGTCGATGGGGAGTATTATCTCCCGCACCTCTCAGTTAGATCCGGACGTGCCCATTTCTGTGCATCCGGCTCCCGATGTTCTTAGCTTGCGCTTTTGCTCATGTGCTTGTAATCGTGGCAACTCTCATGAATTGCTTCTAGATTTTTTTTCTTCCAGTTGGCGTGATTTTCGTCGATGTGATGCAGGTGAACCCGTTCATCATCGATGAATTTTAAGCCGCAAGAAGCACATCTATGGTTTTGCTTCTTAAGAACAATAGAGGTTTCGCCATCGTAGAGCTTGCTATTACGTTCGCTCCAGTAGGCTGTGTTTCCGTCATAGGGGGATTTTGTGTCTTTGACCATGACGTGTTTATTTTCGGAGTAGGAGACTTTTGGGAATGCTTTGTCTAGTAATTTCTTGCTAGAGTAGCGGTCTTGTTTGGTTTCCTTGTTAAATACCGTGTAAGCTCTTTTTTGGATGTGGTATAACGAGTTTCTAGACCCGTCCATCTTGCAGAACTTATGGTAGTTTCTCCAACCTCTAACTACCGGGGCTAATTTCTGAGCCTTTGTGGTAGCACCATAATTCGAGTTGTTGACGATGTATTTTACTTTCTTACGGAACGCTTTAAAGTTGTCCACTGAGGGAGTACATCTAAACTTTCCGTTTTTCTGGACTTTGAAGTGCCAGCCGAGGAAATCAAACCCATCTGTCGCGGCGGTAATTTTGGTTTTCTTTTGGCTTACTTGCATTCCGCGTTGGCGGAGGAACTCGCTGATTCTTTCAAGTATCTCTTTCGCATCGTCTTCGGGTCGGAGTATGATAACCATGTCGTCCGCGTATCGGACTGATGGTTCTATGATATCCCTGGCTGAGGTTTTATCAGTGATTCTGTATCCCTGATTCGTATGATGCCTGTGTATACTCTCAATCCCGTTGAGCGCGATGTTGGCAAGCAAAGGACTGACCACTCCCCCTTGTGGGGTTCCTTGTTCAGGGAATTCTGGATTTACCCCTGCCTTGAGGCATCGGAAAATACCGAGTTTTAAGCCTTTGGGGGCGATGAGTTTATCCATTATTGCTGAGTGGTTAATCAGGTCGTTGCATTTTTCGATATCGAGTTCGATTACTCGTTTTTCTATTCCATTGACTTGGGAGTTAAGGTTGTTAAAGATGTGCTTTTGTGCATCATGGGCAGAGCGCCCAGTTCTAAACCCGTAACTTCTAGCGTGGAAAGTGGCTTCGTGTGCTGGTTCTAGTGCATATTTTGCTAGGCATTGCCAAGCTCTATCCGCGATGGTTGGTATCTTAAGCATTCTGGTAGTCCCGTCCTTCTTAGGGATGGGGATTTCCCGTAGTCCTTGATGCTTCCAATTTCCGCTATTCATTTTCAGTAGTTCTTCTAGGTTGAAGCGTTGCTCAAATGAAAGGGATTTCTTACCATCAATACCCGCCGTCTTTTTACCAGCATTTAGCTGAGATACTTGTCTTATTGCAAGAAATCGAGCCGAGGTGGATTTTAGAATAAGCTTTTGGAGTAACCTAGCTTTCCGCTTGTCTCCAACTTGAACAGCTTTGTACACGCGCTTTTGAAGGCGGAAAAGATTTCGGCGGAATTTCTTCCACGGTAGGGCTTTCCAAGATTCACTAGTTTTGTAACTGTGTCTAATCATTTTCTCTTCTCTGGTTAGTGTATTCTGAACACCTCAGACCAATTACGGTCTGTCCTACCCGAATTGTGGGGATTCCTCCGCTCGTCTGGACTACTTGGGGTTCGACTGCCCCTTGACCCACAACTCGTTTTTATTCGTTCCCTCGGAGAGATTGATTGTCCCGTTAGATGTAGCCAACTTCGACTACTAGATTCCCTAGACTCTTGCCGATTGCCCCTTTTTACGTTCGGCGGGAATGAATTCTAGTGGGGTCAGGGATTTAGCGTTGCGCCCTGCCTGAAGATAAGTCGCTTTTCTAGGCTCTGTTTCATCATAGGAACTCCCTGTTAGCGCCAGTGTTAACCCGCAACGGTCATCTGATTGCGCCCTGTTCCCAGCTTCACTCTACAAGAACCGAGCTTGTTCGGTGTGGGCAGGTAAGGAGTCAATTCTGAGTCTGAATGGTAGGGCTTTCACCTACATCTGACCGAGAGTTCAGCCTTTTGTGACAGTAATCTGCTGTCGGGCTGGCTTAGTTATGTACGGACTGGATACCGAGATTCACTAAGCAACGAATCGCACCAAGGGTTCTTCTGCTGTCACAGCCTCATCTATCCGTGCTGCAAACTGTTCCCAATTACGATTGTTCGTGCAAACAATAATACCGAAGTGGTTAGAATCACGACGATGCAAACCGATAAAATCAACTCTGTTGATAGTTAATATTGAGCGTTCTTGACTTGTAGCAAATGCTAGTACTTCCTCATCAGGTATACCTTGGTCTGCATTTTCTGCTTCTTGAACTGTCAAAACATCATGCCCTAAAGCGCGTAATAATTCCACAACTGGAAACGGAAACTGCTCATCTGCGTAAAACCGTGCCATCGACTAGGCTACCTGATTACGCTCAATTGCCAATTCGATTTCATCGGGATGAGCTTCTGCATATACCCAAGCATTAGCTAAATCTGTAGCTGTAATGGTTGGATAGCTCGTCAAAAGGTCAGCATCACTATATCCAAGACGGCGAGCTTCCACAAGTACCCAGACGGGAATACGAGTTTTAGCGATGCGAGCCTCTCCACCACAGACTCTAGGAGTTTTCTCAATTCCTTGCCAATTGTTGCCGAGACTTTGAGCAAGCAAATGTATAGCCTGCAATTTTTCACCAGGACTGAGGGCAAGAAGTTGTTGTTCTAACTCTTTGAGTGTCACGGATGTAAATCCTCTAATGTTTTGTCAGGCTACATTTACAATTTTATCGATTCCTAAGTACAACATTCCATTAATTCATAGCAAATTCTCCGCGTCCCTCCGCGCTTCCCTGTGCGTTTAAATTTCAACCCTCAATTCGCTACGAATTAAATTTGGTAATACCCGACAATGCTAATGCATCGGCTTGCATTGTTAATGCGTTGACTTACATTGTTATTGCATCGGCTTGCATTGTTATTGCATCGGCTTGCATTGTTAATGCGTTGACTTACATTGTTAATGCGTTGACTTGCATTGTTAATGCGTTGACTTACATTGTTAATGCGTTGACTTACATTGTTAATGCGTTGACTTACATTGTTAATGCATCGGCTTGCATTAAAAACGCTACGGTTTTACGCAAAGCTGTACTTAGCTGACTACAAAATTCACCAACTTTCCAGGCACCACAATTACCTTTTTAATCTCTTTGCCTTCGATGTAACGTTGAGCAATTTCTGATTCACGGGCATATTTCTCCAACGCTGCTTTATCTGCTTGTGCTGGTACTTGAATCGCGCCGCGAGTTTTACCCATAACTTGAATCACTAAAGTGATTTCATCAGCTACCAAAGCAACAGGGTCAAATGATGGCCAAGTTTGAGTGTGAACTGAATCACTTTCACCCAATAAATGCCATAATTCATCAGCAATGTGTGGTGCAAAGGGTGCTAGTAACATCACTAAAGTCCGAATACCTTCTGCATAAATTGGTGAATTTTTCACGTCAGCGTCAGTTAAGGCGTTACTCAACTTCATCAATTCGGAAATAGCTGTGTTGAATTGATATTCGTCTTCCAGGTCTTCTGTCACCGCTTGAATAGCCGTGTGAATCGCCCGCCGCAATTCCTTTTCTGCCTTAGTTAAATCAGAGAGTTGGGCTTTCTTACGAGATACCCCAGCCGCAACATAATCTGTCACCAAACGCCAAACCCGATTTAGAAAGCGGAATTGTCCTTCCACATCGGCTTCATCCCATTCCAGGTCTTTTTCTGGCGGCGCTTTGAACAGAATGAACATCCGCGCTGTGTCTATACCGTATTTGGAAATTACATCTTCTGGCGCTACACCGTTGCCTTTTGATTTAGACATGGTGGCGTAGAGACGTTGCAATGGTTCACCTGTATCGGGGTCGCGGGGGTCGGCTGAATTTACTAGATTAGAAGGAATCCATTTATCTTTACCGCCCTTGTTGGGATTTAGGTAAGTTAAACCCTGTACCATACCTTGAGTTAACAGGCGTTGGAAGGGTTCATCAAAGTTCAGTAACCCTCTATCCCGCAGAACCTTGGTAAAGAACCGCGAATACAACAAATGTAAAATTGCGTGTTCAATGCCACCCACATACTGATTAACTGGCATCCAGTCATTGATTTTACTGGAATCGAAAACCTGTTGTTCATTTTTAGCGTCAGGGAAGCGCAAGAAATACCACGAGGAATCAATAAAAGTATCCATCGTATCGGTTTCCCGCTTCGCCGGAGTGCCACAAGTTGGACAAGACACATTTACCCAGCTTTCCAACTGAGTCAAAGGTGAACCGCCACGTCCAGTAAATTCCACCTCTTCGGGCAACTGTACTGGCAAATCTTTATCAGGCACTGGCACTATCCCACAGTTGGGACAGTGAATTACAGGTATCGGTGCGCCCCAGTAACGCTGCCGCGAAATTAACCAATCCCGCAAGCGATATTGCACCCGCACTTTACCAAAACCTTGTTTTTCGGCGTATTCAATTATTGCTTGTTTGGCATCTATGGAAGCCCTACCAGTAAAAGCCCCAGAATTAATTAAAATTCCTGGTTCAGTATATGCCTGCTTATATTCAATTTGGATGAGTTGTGTAACTTCATCTATCTCTGATGTTGGAGTTAAGTCAAAATCTGCAACATCATCTGGGGAAGCAATGACAAAATTAACTGGCAAATCGTAATTTTTAGCAAACTTAAAATCCCGGACATCGTGTGCTGGTACACCCATCACCGCCCCAGTACCATATTCGTATAGTACATAGTCAGCAATCCAAATCGGCACTTCTTGCCCTGTAAACGGATTAATTGCCACCCCACCTGTGGAGATACCACGCTTAGGTTTATCTTCTGAGGTACGTTCCAACTCACTTTGATTGGAAACTTCTTTAATAAAGGTTTCTACTGCTGCTTGTTGTTCTTTTGTGGTGACGCGCTTTGTTAAGGGATGTTCTGGTGCTAATACTAGGTAGCTGACACCATAAACGGTATCTGGACGTGTGGTGTATACGCCGATTTTTTCATCTATACCAGCGATCGCAAATTCTAAGTAAGCGCCTGTGGATTTACCAATCCAGTTTGCCTGCATCAGCTTCACACGTTCCGGCCAACCTGTCAACTTATTCAAGTCATTGAGCAATTCTTCGGCGTAGTCGGTAATCTTGAAAAACCATTGCCGCAATAATTTACGCTCAACTATTGCCCCACTGCGCCAAGAACGTCCTTCGTTATCAACTTGCTCATTTGCCAGTACAGTTTGGTCAATGGGGTCCCAGTTTACAGCTGCTTCTTTTTGGTAAGCTAACCCCGCTTGCAAAAACTGCAAGAAAATCCATTGTGTCCATTTGTAATAGTCTGGTGAACAGGTAGCAAGTTCGCATTCCCAGTCGATGGATAAACCAAGACGCTGCAATTGCTGCCGCATCTGGGCAATATTTTGATAAGTCCACTTTGCTGGCGGTACACCACGGTCAATGGCGGCATTTTCTGCTGGCAAGCCAAAGGCATCCCAACCCATTGGGTGTATTACCCGATACCCTTGCATTCGCTTCAGGCGGGCAATCACATCTGTAATCGTATAATTACGGACGTGACCCATGTGTAGACTGCCCGATGGATAAGGGAACATGGATAAAGCGTAAAATTTTGGCTTGTTGCTAGCTGTAGGTGTCTTATCTAAGCCAAGTTCTACCCATGTTTTTTGCCATTTTTCCTCAATCGCTGCTGGGTTATATCGAGAATCAACAGAATGACCTATTTCCAATGCTTTCATGCCTGTTACACTTTACTTCTACTAAATTTCTAGTATTTGTACTTATTAGTACATTTAAACTACTATGTTCAGGGAATTATCTGTCTAGTAATTTTCTAATTTGATTTCTAAAATCAATTTACCTTTATCCTCTATTTCTCTCTATTTTATATCCCGAAAGTTCTTAGACTAATACTCTAAGAACTTTGACTATATACTCCCCATGAAATATGGACATAAAAAAAGTTAGTTTTGTCAACAGTAATTAAGCCCTAAATCAACTGAAATATCAAGTATTAAATTTAGCCTCGTACTGAATTTTGAGAACAAGGGTAAACGATTAAATATGACGCGTAGCGATCGCTGACTTAAAAATTGTGCTTCTAAGGGACTTCCAAATAAAACAATACCCCACAAGATTGGGTAATTTATTTGTTGGAAGTCCCTAACCCCGATGTTTGAAAATTTTTTAAGCACTATTGCTTATTGACAAAAAATAGTTTGTAATCTTAACTTGTCATCAATGTTCTGAACCTGGGAACGAAAAATTATGATGTAGTCGGCGAGGAAGCTCTGATCTGAGGTTGAGAGCAGGATTGCTGGTAGACAAAGAGTTAAAGGTCAAAATATAGAAAAAAAATTAAGAATGTGATTAAATATCATAACAATCATTTTGAAGTGGCATCTGTAGCTCACAATAAAAAGAAAGGGATTCAGAGATTGAGTGAGCAATGCTCTATCCTGGCAACAGGAGGATACTCAAGGTCTATCAGCAGTAGCAAGAATAGTATTGGTGCATTCCAGTTATCTGGGCGATCGCATAAAAAAACCCCCAGTGGGTGTTAGCCAACCAGGGGAGCTAGTTATCAGGGTGCATCTACCAATTAAATGTTCTCAGGTTGAACACCATAACCCGGATAAATTTGTACAATCGTCAGTTATTTTTTTAAATAAAAAACCCCAGTGGGTGTTAGCCAACCAGGGGAGTGAGTTATCAGGGTGCATCTACCAATAATCTTTTCTCAGGCAAATGGGTAGCTACCGGATAAACTAGCAAAGGTTGAAGTTGTTATTGTTTATCAGAGAAAAACCCCAGAGGGGTTAGTTATCAGGACAGACCTACCAATCAAATGACCGGTGCGCTGCCTTCAAAAATGGGTGTGTCAGAGATGATTACTGATTTCGGACTTATGCACAAGAGATCCCCCAAATCCCTGAAAAAGTTCGCTCTTAGAGTTCCCTTTTTCAGGAGAGCCAGTGCCTTGCTGTTAGCCTAGTGGTCTGAATACGGTTCGGATAAGGTTTTTTAATGACACGTCCTAGTTCGCAAAGACGCGATAAATCGCCGTCTTTACAATAATCAGTCTCTTGCCTTAACTTTTGCGACAGACTACTAGCGGTAGCAAGATAGGAACGCGCAGGGTAGGAACTACTGAAAGGGTTCTCCGACTCTTAAGGCTTCCTAGCAAGAGCGTCTTTGTACAGGAGAAGCAAGTGGCGTGGACTTATTCAGATATAGATTTCAGGTTTTCAGTGCGTAAGTTTTGTACTTATTAAGTAATAAAAAACCCCCCAGTGGGTGTTAGCCAACCAGGGGAGCTAGTTATCAGGGTGCATCTACCAATTAAATGTTCTAGGTTTAACCACCATTCTCCGGATAAATTTATTAGAAAATTGATTGTCGTCGTGTGTCAAAAAAAACAAGAGTGGATATTGACTGAATTAGGGGAGTTAAAGATCAAGGTACATCCATCTACTAATCAAGTATTCTAGGGTTAAGCACTATTTTCTGGTAGAGAATATCTGCATCAGAAGTTGCTGTTGTTTGCCAAAATTGAAAAAAACCCCCAGTCGGTGTTAGCCAACTAGGGGAGTTGAAGATCAAGGTGCATCTACCAATTAAGTGTTCTAGTCTTAAGTAATCCGATCCGGATAAAGTTGTAAAGGCAGAAAAAGCAAAACAACTAGAATCAGAAACATTCAGGGGTGGGATACATCTAATTATCAGAGGGAGCGAAAAATCGACTTGAAACTTTCGCGTTTCCAACCAGATTTAGGAGGCGGACAGGAGAAACTGTGACCCAGGAATTCCACATTTCGGTAACTCCTGTAGGGCAAAATGACTACTTGGTGCGGACGGAACAAGTCGCGCCTGGGGTGCCTTTGGCAGAAGAACTGGTGACTTGGCCTGTAGCTGATTGGTTGTTGGCTGCTGGGCATTTGATGAATGATCCGTTGAAGTCGGTGTTGCAGGGAGATATATTCGCTTCTGGCGGGAATGAAAGCGATATCGCCAGAAACTCTGTGAATTTGGTGGCGTTGGGTCAACAATTTTATAACGCCCTATTTCAAGGCACTCTCAGAGATAGTTGGATTACTGCCCAAGGTATTGCCCAGAACCACCAACAAGTACTGCGCTTACGGTTGGGGCTAAAAGATACTAGATTAGCTCGTCTGCCTTGGGAAGTGATGCACGCAGGCGATCGCCCTCTGGCTACTGGGCCTTATGTCGCGTTTTCCCGCTTCCAAAGTGGAATTTTGGGGGCTTCCCCAATGCGATCGCTGCGGGGGGCTACGCCTACGCCAAATATGCCCACACCACGAGAAGAAGGTGGTGTAAAAGTATTGATGGTAATTGCTTCTCCCTCCGATCAAGTCCGTCTTGATTTACTCAAACAGGAAGCGATCAAACTGCAAGCAGAACTTCACCGTGTACCACGGCTTGCTGAAGGTAGCAATCGTTTCCCAGAAATTCAACTCACTGTCTTAGACCAACCAGGACGGGAAGAACTGACGCAAGCTCTAGAACAAGGTAGATACCACGTTCTACACTATTCTGGTCATAGTAACTTCGGCTCTAATGGTGGAGAAATTTATCTTGCTAGCCGCAGAACTGGCTTAACGGAAATCTTAACTGGAGACGATCTGGCAGGTTTGCTCGTCAACAATAACATCCAAATGGCAGTGTTTAACTCCTGCTTGGGGGCGTACACAGCTGCGTCTGATGCCTCTTCTGATACTGGTGAACGTAACTTGGCAGAAAGTCTGGTGAAGCGCGGAATTAGAAGCGTTTTGGCGATGTCAGAACGGATTCCTGATGAGGTGGCGTTGACCCTCACACAATTGTTTTACCGTAATTTGAGTCAGGGATATCCAGTAGATTTGTGTGTAAGTCGGGTGCGCCAAGGATTAATTTCTGCCTATGGTTCTCACCAGATGTACTGGGCATTACCGATTTTATATCTCCAGCCAGAATTTGACGGTTTCTTGAGCCAGGAAGCTGAGTTATCTGAAAGTGCGGAGTTGCTGAATCAGTATAGTTCGCCTTTAGGGGCAACTTCGACGATGTACTCTGGTATGGCAGATGATTCTGAGATGTCTTTAGGAATGGAGGAAATGATTCCTTCTGGTTTGGCGCGTGACTCTTCTGGGTTGGACTGGCTAGGTGAAGATACTTGGGGCGATCTCGTTGATGAAATTGAGTATGATGACCCAAGCTATGAAGAAGATTCTGCTCTAGTTTCAGATTTGTTTCGTCAGCTAGATAACCAAAAAGCTCCAACTGAACTGGATCAACAAATTCACGAAAATAGTCTTCAGCAAAGGCAGGTTTCAGAGGAAATAACTTCTCTGCAAAAGGAAGCAGATTTGTGGGGAGAAGCCCCAGCAGCAGCACCTCAAGCTGCTGGTAACTTGGCAGGAAATTGGGATAATTCTAATTTTTCGCAATCGCAACCAGCCCCACTAAGAAATCGTACCCGTCGCCGCAAGCTGTGGCCGATTGTGGGTATTGTGGGAATCAGTGCCTTAGCAGCTGCGATCGGTTTAAATTGGTGGCAAAATCGACACCAAGTAACTCTGCCTAACATACCAGAAATTCCTACTCCGTCTCTACATCAAAAGCCGCGAAATATCGACTTACAGACAGCACCAACTGGAATTGTCACCGCCACCGCTACGGAAAAAATGAGCCAGGGAGATTTGCAAGGTGGGTTGTTAGCTGTAGAAGAACTACTCAATCGTGGCGCACTGGCTGCGGCTGAAACTGCCCTGAAACTGATTCCAAATAAACAAGCTGATGATCCATCTGTGAATTTTTACAAGGGACGATTAGCTTGGCAATCTATCCAAACTGGAGACAATAACTATAGCGTCGATGATGCCCGCCGTTTCTGGGAAACTGCTGCAAAAGCTAAACCAGAATCGCTTTTATATAATAACGCTTTGGGGTTTGCCTACTACGCAGAAGGCAATCTAAATCGAGCCAATGATTCTTGGTTCAAGGCTTTGAATTTAGCTCTCAAAGAACAGAAGACAGGCTCAACATCGACAGTACCTGAAGATGCTTTAACTTCCTATGCCGGTTTAGCTCTTGGACTGTATAAATCTGCACTTAGTCAACCTAATGGTAAGCAGACACAATATCTGAATGAAGCGATCAAGTTACGGCAATTGGTTCTGAAGTCTGATCCAGTAAATTTCCAGGTAGATAAATTAGCTAAAAATTGGCTGTGGACAGAGAAGGCGATGGAAGATTGGCGATCGCTCCTTCAGCAAAAAGGTGAATAACATTAATATGTTGGGGTAGTGCGATCGTGGTTGATTAAATAGCAGTTCTCAATTCCATATAATACAGTCGGTTTGTAGGGGCACAGCAATGCTGTGCCCCTACGCATGTTGATTTTTGCAAGAGGTTTCGCAATTTTTACAATTCAAATAGGATTTTTCTATACTCTTATTTGTTGCCTTAAAACTGCTTAATAATATTGCCAATTAGTGTTTCCCATACTCAGGTTCACCTGTCAACGAAAATTATATTTAATGCGCCTGATTCGCTGTAGAATCTCGCAACTACTAATATAGCGGTTCTCGTTTACGTGAGGTACACCCGTAGGGGCACAGCACTGCCGTGCCCCTACACCTCGCAATATAATGTTGTACCGCATCTGAGTGGGAACCGCTATATTTTGCACTAATCCCACCAGCCGCCACAGGTTAAAAACCTATGGCTAATAGCAAAAGTCCTCTTAAGAGGACTAAATTTTTTCCAGACTTTGGTTTTAGTCTACTTGAGTGGCTTAGGCTATTGGTTCCGAGAAGTTCGAGTTTCAGGCGATCGCAGTTACTAATTAAGAATGCTGCCAGATATCAAAGCAATCTACTATCCTGTGTAACACTACGCGATCGCTAAGAATTTTTACTGAATCTAAAAATAATTTATCATTACCAATAGCTTAGATTGGCTTGTAAACGAGTCTTTGATACTCGCGGACGAGTCTTTAATGGTTCTTTTACTTCTTTAGCCGTTTTTTACGCGGCTTCTCCAGCCCGAAAAATCTGTTCAGCAGTTAAATTCAACTCTGGGAACGCTAGCGACTGAATGCGATCATTTCCCCTAAATTGCCTAACCTGATACTCACCTTCAATTAGTTGGTAAATCGAGATAGTTGGTTGTTTAGGATTACCAATAAAGCGCCTACCACCTAAACCTAAATAGTCTACAATCAAGTATTCAGGTATTCCGACCTCTTCATATTTACCTGCTTTGATAAAATAGTCGTCGCGCCAGTTTGTACTTACCACCTCAATTACTAAAGGAATTGATGCCGCTTGGCTTACAGTAGATTCTTTTTTCCACAGAGGTTCATTTACTAAATTAGAATTATTCAACAACAGTACATCTGGTGAGTAAGCTGCTTCGCTCTGAGTCGGTTTAATGAATGCTGTTTTGGGAATGAAATAAGGTAGTTTTAAACGTTTGTATTCTGTAACTATTTCCCCAACTAAAAATCCAACAATCTGTTCATGATCACCTGTGGGAGGAGCCATTTCAACAATTACCCCATCATGTAGTTCATAGCGTCGTTGTGAGTTTGCTGGATACCAGGTGATAAATTCATCAAATGTTACTAGTTTGCTTAAGGCTTGAGTCATACTTTCCTCTTGCTTTAAAGTTATATAAAAATTTCAACCTTAGCCACCTAAATTACGCGGCTTCTCCAGCTTGAAAAATCTGTTCAGCAGTTAAATTAAACTCTGGGAACGCTAGGGACTGAATGCGGTCATTTCCCCTAAATTGCCTAAGCTGATACTCACCTTCAATTAGTTGGTAAATCGAGATAGTTGGTTGTTTAGGATTGCCAATAAAGCGCCTACCACCTAAACCTAGATAGTCTACAATCCAATATTCAGGAATGCCTAAAGACTCGTAATCTTCTAGCTTCAAAGCATAATCATCACTCCAGTTGGTTGAAACAACTTCTACAACCAACTTGACGGAATTACCCCGCGTAATGATAGATTCTTTTTCCCAACGAGGTTCATTCCTAACAGCTTGTCTATCAAGAACGATTACATCTGGTTCATAACCTGAATCAGTGTTAACTGACTTGATGATGCATTCTTTAGGGATAAAACAAGGAATGGACAAACGGGTGATTTCAATAAACAAAGAACCATTAATAAACCCTGCTATCTCTGAGTGCTTTCCTCTTGGCTTAGGCATTTCAACAATTACCCCATCATGTAGTTCATAATGCCTGTCTGAAGATTCGGGATACCAGGCGATAAACTCATCAAATGTTATTTGTTTGGCTAAGGCTTGAGTCATACTTTGCCCCCTTGCTTTATTTCAATAGGACTTACGCAAAATATCTCTGAAACTCTGATTTCTCCGTGTACTCTGTGCCTCTGCGGTTCCTTATTCCGTAACTCGTGCGTAAGTCCTAGTCAAATTTGACCCCTCTCCAAACCTCTCCCCGACACGGGGAGAGGCTTAATAAGCGAACTGAGGTTAAACTTTTGCCGCAGCAGCATTTGGTAAACTGACTTTTAACCGCTTAAACATCGCTTCTCGTGCTTGGACAGCGAGATTATCATCTAAAGGTTGCAAGGTAATTTCCTGCTGATACTTTAGCCGCAATGCTGTTTGAATTAACCAATCGGCGACAAAAGGATTTTTCGGTAACAATGGCCCGTGGGAATAAGTAGCGATCGCATTCTGATAAAATGCTCCTTCTGTCCCATCTTCTCCATTATTTCCCAAACCATACACTACTCGCCCCAATGCTTCGACTTTCCCCAGTTTGGTACGTCCGCCGTGATTTTCAAAGCCTACCAAATACGGTGTGCTACCCGTCATTTCTTGTAAATCTCGCGCCAAACGTGAAGCTGTAACTTCAATTACTAAGTTGCCAATACAGCGCTTAGTATTTTCACCAGGATGAACGGAAACTAAATCGAGTATTCCCAAACCATCAATCCGTTGTCCTAAGCCGGGTTCATAATAATGTCCCAGTAATTGGGGTGAACCACAGGTAAAGACTCCCGGTGTACCATTTTCGATTTTCTCGCGCATTGCATCAGCTTTTGCACCTTGCAAATCACGCATGACAATTTCTTGCTGACGGTCTTGTGCGCCACCACCAACTATGACATCTACAGTTTTAATATCTGCGGCTGTGGCATTTTGATCTAGGGGTAACACTTTAACATCGTATCCCCGCCACTGAGCGCGACGTTCTATAGTAATTACATTACCGCGATCGCCATAAGTACTCATCAGCGTCGGATAAAGCCAACCTATTGTTAATTCTAAATTTTGAGAACTCATAAATTTCGGGAATGGGGAATAGGGAATGGGACGATGACAAATGACCAATGACAAATGACAAATGACAAATGACAAATGACAAATGACCAATGACAAATGACAAATGACAAATTTAAAGAATTTTCCGCCCAGTGAGAACTTCTCGCACTTCTAGCATGGCTGAATAGGTAGGTAGAATATGCAAAGTTTCATTGTCTGGTGTATGCTCTAATGCAGTAGCGATCGCCTGTCGCAAATCTTCTTCCACAATCAAATTTAAGTTACTCTGAGGGGACTTTTCGCTGTAACGTAGACGTAGAGCCAAATCGTAGACGCGATCGCCACTCACTACTAAAGTCCCTCCCCGTTCGACTAATTTCTCGGTATCCACGTCCCAAATCCAGGATACATCAGTACCATCGGGCGTGCGATCGTTCAATACTAGCAGTGTGGTTTTATCTGTGCTTTGAGTAACTACCCGAATGGTTTCATTCGTTCCCACAGGATTTTTTGATAATAATATCCGCACCCGTTTACCGTTAATTACTAAATCTTCAGCCCGACCAAACGCCGCTTGGAAATTGTTAATAGTATCTCTGATTGTTACTTCATCAACTCCCAACTCAATAGCCGCAGTCGCAGCAGCTAAAGTATTATATTTGTTGTACAAACCCACCAGAATTTGCGACCACTCACTACTTTCGAGAGTCGGTTTACTTTTAGTAAAACCACATTTGGGACAAGTAAAATCTCCCAAATGAGACAAATAAACACCCTTGTAATCTAGGGAATGTCCACATCTGGGACAATAGATAGAATCAACAGCGTGAGGAATAGCTTCTAGATAATGTTCTGGTTCATTCAAGCCAAAGAATAACACCCGTTGGGGTAACTGCTGACCGAGGTTAGATAAAGTTGGGTCATCAGCATTGGGAATTACCACCGTTTCTGGTGGTAGCGTAGAAATAACTTTTGTCCAACGCTTACTGATTGTGTCTACTTCGCCGTACCTATCGAGTTGGTCGCGGAACAAGTTTAAACAGAGAATGATTCGCGGCTGGAGTGGGGTTAACACTCTTGGTACAATATTTTCATCAACTTCCAAAATGGCGTAATCAACATCTAGTGTACCTAGTAAGTTGGTGCTTTCTAACAACGCACTCATCAAGCCATTTTCCAGATTTGCACCTGTAGAATTATGAGCGATGCGATAACCCTTGCGTTCTAGTATCGTGCATAAAAGTAGGGCTGTAGTGGTTTTGCCATTAGTACCAGCAATTAAAATCACCCCATTTTTAACTTGCTGACTCAATAACTCTAAAAGTCGGGGTTGAATGCGACGAGCGATCGCACCTGGTAATACACTAGCAGCACCCAGACGCAAAAATTGCACAATAAACGTCACACTTTTTGCCACTGACACCGCAAAACCCAATCGCAGTCTATCTATGAATTGTATTTTGTTTCCCACATCTGTACCCTAGTCTTCTGGCGGTTGCTAATTGAAGTCTTAAAGTTGCAAATTTAATCTTGTGAGTTTAGCGAATCCTGGCTGAAAAAGCCAGCCATACCAATTTTGGATTTTAGATTTTGGATTGTTGAGCTTGACAGTTCCGCTACTTTAGCTCTGTTTTGACTTCCGCGTAGCGATACCAGATAATCTCAGTAGGCATTATCTTAAAAAATAGTGCGCGGGTGTAATTACATATGCAGCCCAGTTTGCCGAATTCAGCACAAACTCACGACAAGTAGTAGCTTCCAAGGTTCCTTTTGATGAATAGCACAAAGTTTCTTTTTTTACATAAACAAATTACTAGCTGGCGAAGGTGGTTGTCCAAATGCCTGTTGTTGCTTGCAACTCTGTTCATTCTCAGTATGCAACCTGCCTATGCTGGTCTTAATAATGATTTATATGATGGCAACATCTTTGTCGTTTATGCTGGCAATGGTTCATTGGTTCCTCCCAGACAGACACTAGCGCAGTCTTTAGCGCAACATAAACCCGTATTTTTGGCTTTTTATGTGGATGACAGCAGCGATTCCAAAAGATACGCTATTTCCATTTCACGAGTACAGGAATTCTATGGTCGGGTAGCAGAGATTATGCCGATTAATGTAGATACTATCCCGCCTAAACAGAGCTACGACCCTACAGAACCAGGATATTACTATTCTGGGGGTGTTCCTCAAGTCGTGGTGTTCAATAAATCAGGTGAGGTAGTTTTGAATAAGAAAGGTCAAGTAGCTTTTGAAGAGATAGACGATGAATTTCGCAAAATCTTTGATTTGTTACCACGCACAGAAACAGCACAGCTAAAGCGGCGAGCCTTCAATGAGTTCAGTAGTGAGTTAGCTAGGTAACTTATGGGGTAGACCAATTTGGTCTGCCCTAATTTTTAGTGCGATCTGTTACGACATTTCTGCCGATGCCAAAGGATAATATTGAAATATCTGTGTTAAGCTGTTGCGTATTTAATTTGTATATTGGACGCGGGCAAGATGCCCGCACTACAATATTTTTGGGTTTTCGTGTTATACAATTTAGCTGCACATCAACTTAACAGATTAGAAAGTTAATCCATAGTCTATAGTCCGTAACAAATGACCAATGACCAATGACCAATGACCAATGACCAATGACCAATGACCAATGACCAATGACCAATGACCAATGACCAATGACTAACTAGAGTGTATTCTGATGTCAAAGGTTTACACGACCCAGGAACTAATTCAAATTTTGGCAGCTGAACGCCAAGCTTGCCTCAATGGAAAACGCCTAAAATTAGAAATAACAGTCTCTGGCAATCCTCTAATTGACCAGTTTCTCAGAACTGATGGGCTGCAACAGTTCAGTGCCTATCAAGATTTCAAAACTGCAATTCATGACTATCAGAGGGAAAATCAAGTTTCAGGTATTATCTGGCGCGAGGTAACAGTCAAAGGTAAAAACTTGAACTATCCCGAAGTAGACACCGAGTTAATAGCCCTCATCAGCGACTTAGAGATATTAAAAGCTGCTAAAAGTTCCATCGTAGAATTTTGGGATGAAGTCTCTATGGGGATGGATTTATACTTGAGCTTCAATAATAGTAAACAATACCAACAAATTGTCACATCTGATGTAGAGAGAATTGTTCAAAGAACAGAATGGGCAAGTTTGTGCAAGTGGGAAAATTCGAGCTTTTTGGAAATGATTTTGCAGCTAGGATGGGGTAAACCAGAAGAAGCTTATTATAAACGAGGAAGACCGCGATCGGGTAGTGAATATATTCATGCAGTCAATCCTGGTAATCGCCCAATTGGTTGACCTGAATTCCTCTCCTTACTAAAGCTACGGTGTACATACAAGTCCTAAAAACTTAGCTTGATAAGGCTTTGCTCATTGTCATGCAACAGCATTGTCAGTCGATGCAATGGCATTGTCAGTCGATAGAATGGCATTGTCAGTCGATAGAATGGCATTGTCAGTCGATGCAATGGCATTGTCAGTCGATGCAATGGCATTGTCAGTCGATGCAATGGCATTGTCAGTCGATGCATTAACATTGCAGGTCAAGACACTTGTGTGTAGACTGTAGCCTGAGTAAAGAGAGAGATGTCCGTCAGGACAGGGTAAGTAGCCTTAACACCAAGCGTATTGCCTGATGGCTCCCGGCTCAATGCCCTATTGGTCAGTGGTGACGATCGCGATCGCAAAACCGTCATAACCTTTGCTGCCCACGGTTTGGATTGCGGTGGCGCACACACGCGGCTCAGAGGCAAGCAGTTCGTTGAAGCGGCGCACTCCCTGGACGCTAGGATCGCTGCTGCTTTGATCAATTACCGCTCCGTTACGCACCACATTATCGGCAATGATCAGGCTGCCGCGACGGGAAAGCTTGAGCGCCCAAGCGAAGTAATGCGGATTGTTTGGCTTGTCAGCATCAATAAAGATCAAGTCAAATGGGCTGTTACCCTCGGCGGCAATCTGTGGCAGCGTCGAGAGTGCCTGTCCGAGGCGGAGGTCAACAATGTCGGATAGACCAGCGTGGGCAATATTGGCGCGGGCGACTTCGGCGTGCTTTGGGTCAGCCTCCAGCGTGATCAGAAGTCCGTCGCTGGGTAGCGCCCGCGCCAGCCAGATAGTACTGTAGCCGCCCAGCGTGCCAATCTCCAGGATGGTTCGCGCCCTTTGGATTTGCGCCAACAGCAGCAGCAGTTTGCCCTGGTTTGGCGAAACGTTGTGTGGCGGCAGTCCGGCCGCTGCGCTGGTCTGGAGCGCCGCATCCAGCGCGGGGTCGGGCGGCACAAGCAGATCGGTAAAGTAACGATCAACCGCAGTCCATTGCTCTTGAGTCATAGATTCTCGCTTTTTTCCCCATCTATCTATAGTGTTTACTAATCTAGTGACATACAGCTAACCTCACCCGGCTTTATCTCCCCTCTCCTTACTAAGGCTACGGTGTGTACACACAAGTTGAATTACCCCCCTTAATCCCCCCGATGTATTGGGGGGAAACAAGAGATTCTCGTTCCCTCCCCTTTACAAGGGGAGGGTTAGGGTGGGGTAATTCGAGGACTGGTAGTGATTCGATAACTTGTGTGTACACCGTAGCCTTACTAAGGAGAGGGGTGAGGTTTGGATATGATGTAAGCACACACCTGAGAACCGCTATAAAATACTCAAGATTAGGTGTCAGATATCGCTTCGTTAGAAAGGATTGTAATGATTTCATCCAATGGGCGATCGCGATTAGACTCTTCTGGTGTTTCTTTACCCAAGGAGGTTTCTTTCACCAACCGATAAACATCGGCTGCACCGTAAAAAATGCGCTCAGTCAGACCTAACTCTTTAAAGGTTTCTGCAATCTCTTCCATTTCTCCTATCCAACGATGCGCTTTCGGTGTCATCGATGGAATGGAACGCGTTAAAATGCTAGCAAGTTCCTGTTGGCTACTAGACACTTCATCCCATAGTTCCTGATCCAAGCCTAAACGATGGGCTGCAATTAGTAATTCTGTGCCGATTGCTGTCAGTCCTTTTGTCAGGGCTGCATAGGACATTTTCAACCCGGAAGCCTGACCAATTTCATCACCAATCAGCCGCACATCCAAGCCATGATCTCGCAGTTGTTGGAGTTGATTGGCCTGTTTTCCCGAAGTATAAATGCGGGTGCGATTGGGAACTCGCGGTGGTGGGCCAATAATTGATGCATCTACGAATGTTCCCCCAACTGATTCGATAAGTTGAGCAATATTTATGACTTTTTGGGGTGCGATCGCATTACAATCAACGTAGAGAATGGGTTTACCAACATTGCTGATCGCCTCAGCTACTTCCTTTGCTACTTGGGTGGCGGCTGCGGGGACTAGAACTGATAAGACTACATCAGATTCAATTACCAGTTGTGTGAGAGAACCCACATCTTGGATGTTGGCTGCGGCTGCTAATTGCCGAGTTCGTTCACTGCGATCGTCTAGAGCCGCAATAGTTTTCAATCCATTTTGATTCAGAACAGCTGCGATCGCCTGTCCCATATCACCTGGGCTTAAAATACCAATAGTTTGGATAGGCATGGAAAGTTTTATATTTACTTTGTGGTTGACAAGTTAATTCAGGTAAGTCAACAAACTCCGATAAATTGATAGAGATGCCGTATTTTAATCAAACCACGGATCAGCTTAACAAGCAAGCTATCTGCTGAGAGAGTTTCAATCCCTAATAGGGATTTTGATCGATTGCAATGTCTTCCTGTTGAATTGGCATACACAGAGAATATGTTTCAATCCCTAATAGGGATTTTGATGGATTGCAATACTGCGGAAGAAATAATCTGAAGCTTGCCCAGCGTTTCAATCCCTAATAGGGATTTTGATGGATTGCAATCTAAGAATGCCAGCTACACAGAGAATGAAATACCAGTTTCAATCCCTAATAGGGATTTTGATGGATTGCAATTGCTGTAATTGTCATAGTTATTTAAGTTGCCTTAGTTTCAATCCCTAATAGGGATTTTGATGGATTGCAATCTTGCACCGGTGCCGTTCATTGTTGCGGGAAGTCTTCCTGTTGTTTCAATCCCTAATAGGGATTTTGATGGATTGCAATAATTAAATCGCTTGGGTTGGTTCTGGGATTCTAAAAGTTTCAATCCCTAATAGGGATTTTGATGGATTGCAATGCAAGGTATCCGTCCCTTCAGGCGGATGCAATATGTTTCAATCCCTAATAGGGATTTTGATGGATTGCAATAAGTAGCAACTACCAAATCCTTTGATTGAATATCTTAGTTTCAATCCCTAATAGGGATTTTGATGGATTGCAATAAAAGCGATCGCTTTTCAAAAAGGCAATTCGTAGTTTCAATCCCTAATAGGGATTTTGATGGATTGCAATGATTTGGAGTAGAACTTGGCGCTAATCCCCCATGTTTCAATCCCTAATAGGGATTTTGATGGATTGCAATACTACCAGATGACTTTAATGAATGGGAACATTTGCAAGTTTCAATCCCTAATAGGGATTTTGATGGATTGCAATTCGCTATCTTCTCCACTAGCTCTGACCTTGTAAGTTTCAATCCCTAATAGGGATTTTGATGGATTGCAATTCTTCCCAGGCTATTCCAGTAGTTTTTCCAACGTTTCAATCCCTAATAGGGATTTTGATGGATTGCAATGATTGTAGGTTTGAATCAATGGCAGACAATCGACGTTTCAATCCCTAATAGGGATTTTGATGGATTGCAATTTCAGTAGGCACACGCCGAGGCATAGTTTTAGGCGGTTTCAATCCCTAATAGGGATTTTGATGGATTGCAATTCAAGTCTACCTGTGGACTCAAGAAGTAAATACTGCTTTGTTTCAATCCCTAATAGGGATTTTGATGGATTGCAATGGGCTGGGACTTTTCTCGCTCGGTCGGCCAATGGGTTTCAATCCCTAATAGGGATTTTGATGGATTGCAATTCTAAGCAGCCAACGGCGAGGGTTCGGGAGGCAAGTTTCAATCCCTAATAGGGATTTTGATGGATTGCAATTTAGCCGGGTTAACCCCCATTCTCCAAGGTATACCAGTTTCAATCCCTAATAGGGATTTTGATGGATTGCAATGCTGGTGGGATACAGACCGAAATTACCGGGCAATATGTTTCAATCCCTAATAGGGATTTTGATGGATTGCAATGTGGCTTTTTGGTTTTCTTAATCGCTACTTTTTGTTTCAATCCCTAATAGGGATTTTGATGGATTGCAATTCTGTTTTACGTCTTGCCATTATTTTGATTTTTCGTTTCAATCCCTAATAGGGATTTTGATGGATTGCAATTCGCCCGGAATTTCACAGTAGGCGTAGCGGAATCTGTTTCAATCCCTAATAGGGATTTTGATGGATTGCAATACTGAGGAGCTATCGTGCTTATCATCTGGCACTACCAGATAAAAGTTTCAATCCCTAATAGGGATTTTGATGGATTGCAATCAATTTCAAAGGTACACCGCTTAATGTTTTGGCTGTTTCAATCCCTAATAGGGATTTTGATGGATTGCAATCCAATTGACCCAGTTCTTTATATATTCCCGGGGCATGTTTCAATCCCTAATAGGGATTTTGATGGATTGCAATCATCTGAGATTTTACCTCATTATTGATGATAGCCTGTTTCAATCCCTAATAGGGATTTTGATGGATTGCAATTATACTTACATCAGGATTAGAGCTAATCGCTGGCGTTTCAATCCCTAATAGGGATTTTGATGGATTGCAATCGCGGCAGCCGGAAAGCCAAGCTATATTTAGTTTTCAAGGTGCGGTTGCGCGGTTCAAGAGCAATCATAGCATTACAGAATTTGTTTGGGAAGAGTGTCGGGAAAGGTTGAAGGCTGAAACCCACTTTTTGTAAGCATTTCAGACATTGCGCGGATCACAATTGGGCGATTAGTGAGGTGAAATGCTTGCTGGTGTTGAGATAGAGGCACTTTTTTAGGGCTGTGGATTTTGTACACCTACCCATTCGCGCATTTGATATACAAAAACCTAACCAGAAGGGGACTCATCAAGAAGAAATGGTTTGAAACTCTATAATACCGATCGCCGCAACTCTGGAAAAACCTTAGACACCTTACTCAACACATAATCACCATAGGTTCCGCGAAAATCATGAATGTTAGCTTGATCCCAGCGATCGCCTATATGATCATTCGCTACTATATTATCTAATTCAATCGGCTTCACTTCTACATCGAAATTGGGATCGAAAAAGAAGGGGAACGAAAGGCGATGATTTTCGGACTGGTTTTGTACACGGTGAGGTGTAGAACGATACAAACCTGCGGTCATCTTCTCTAACATATCGCCAATGTTGCACACAAAGGAACCGGGAACGGGAGGCGCAGCAACCCAACCTGACTTGGATTTAACCTCTAATCCACCTGAGTCGTCTTGCTTGAGAATGGTCAGAACGCCATAATCAGTATGTTCGCCAACGCCCCATATTGGTTCACCATCTGACGGTGATAAATTTGGAGGATAGTTGAAGATGCGAAACAGCACTAAAGGATGTGAGGTATAACGGTCAGCAAAATAGGATTCTTCCAATCCCAAACTTAGGGCTATACCAATCATCAGAGTGTGTCCCAAGTTTGTCATCGCCTCCATATATTCAAGCACTGTTTCGCCAAATTCGGGGATATTGGCGGGGAAGAGGTTGGAACCATGCATAGGAGTACCAGCTTGCACTAGTGGGTGTTCCTCTCCCAGTTCGGCGCCAAAGTAAATACCTTCTTTCAAGTCGGGTTTACCGGATGTCAGTTCGCCACCAACGGGGAAATAACCTCGCCATGCAATACCAGCCAAAGCCATGCGGATTTTAAGTTTAGTTTCCAAATCCTGGGCGAAAAACTGGCGGCTGAGTTCTTCGAGTCGCTGCTGCAAATTTTCGTCTACGCCATGTCCGATAATATAGAAAAACCCCGATTCTCGACACGCTTGTTTGATTTGAGAGGCGAGGGAATAGTAATCGCCTTTTCCAGAAACTAGTGCCTGAATATCAATAATCGGGACGTATGAAAACTCTTTTTCTACAACTTGCAAGTTTTTCATGTTATGGATTTAGTTTTTTTTGCTCAACTAATCCCCACAAGGAGGCTTGAAATGGATTGTGGGAAGAGAAGATTTAAACGCAGAGGAACGCAAAGTAAAAACTAATTATCAATTACAGTTGGGATTAAAATCGCTGACCTGTGGTAACTTCAAATCTAACTTCTCCTTGGTCGCTAATTCCTAAGTCGCCTCGAATCAGCCCAAAGGATGATTTGACTCGCAATCCTAAGCCGTAACCAAAGCCACTTCCAGGTTTGTCTCGCAGGACTCCTGGTTCTCCTAGCACGGTGTCACTAGACCCGAAATCTGAGGCGAAGTCAGTAAAGAAAACTCCTCCTATTGACTGAAAAATTGGGAAACGATATTCCACCGAAGCTAAACCATAACTCCGACCACTGGCAACTTTACCATAACCGTAACCTCTGACAGAATCTAGCCCACCAATATTAAAGGCATCAGCTGGGGGAAAGTCTCCAATAGTTGTACCAATTTGTAAATTAATCGCCAACATTTCAGGATTGTCGCTTGGTCTACCCTTACCTATCCAACTGACTGGTAAATAGTGAATATAGTCTCCGCGTAGGCGGTTGCTGGAAATATTGCCCAATCCAATGGGAATCGCTTGTTCTGTGCTGAGGGTGAGGATTGATCCTTGAGTTGGATTGTCTTTGCGATCGCGTTGATCTCTGGATACAGCAAATGATACTGTAAATAGGTCATCAATACCAGTACCGCTCACAGATAGGGGACTCCCTAAGCTATCGACCTGGGTAACGTTATATTCGTGATCGCGTAGGCTAATTCTGGTATAGTTGAGTGCTACTGATGTATCCCAGTTATCAAAAGCTCCTAAAACTGCCACAGAACCGCCAAATCTTCCCTCCCGCACTTTGTCGCCGTTAGCTAATCTGATATCTTCGTTGAAGGTTCCCGATATATCTCGATGCCGAAAAGCTCTAATGCTATAGCCTAAGCGGTTTGGTTCTCCAGGACGATAAGGGCTAGTGAATTGACCATTAAACTGCACATCTTTAGTGCTTATCTGCACAATTGTATCTAATTTATCGTTAAGACCACTGATATTTGCATCTTTATAACCCACCCGACCGTATAGCCCAACATCATCGTTATTACCGCCTCCTAAGATTAGAGAAGGGAAGCTACGCTCTTTGATTTCATAGATAATATTAACGCTAGAAGTATCTTCTTCTCGGTAAACATTGACTTGATTAAATGACTCTAATCTCCTCAATCGTTGCAAGTCTGCTGCAAGTAAATCTTCACGAAATACCTGACCGGGTTTGAGTCTGAGCAGACCCATGATAAAATCCTTCTGTGTACGCCCTTTGATCGGCTGACCTTTATCATCGAGCAATCCACCTTTTTGATTAATAAAGCGAATCTGGATATCTTTGACAACTTTCTGAGAAAATTCCATCGCCTGGGTATCTACTGAAGTGGCTCGTACATAATCACCATATTTGGCATACCCTCCCTCTATCGGGATCGTAGCTTCCGGTGTCACAATACCATCAGCCCTATCCTGAGTAGAAGATTGCAAGTCTGCAAGGGCTTCCAGATTTTGCATACCCACTAAGATTACTGCGATCGCAACTACAGTTATTTGAACTAGCATATTGAAAATCCGTTAGTCTTATTAAGCTTACCGAAAAACTGGGTTTAAAGCCCCGTTGTTCTACGACGGCTTTTCTTCATCTTCAAGCTTCTAATCAATTCTCTAAGAACATCGGTTTTTGTTCGTCCCACTAATTCGCAATATTCTTCAAGAATCTGAAACTCAAATTCTTCGATCCTAAAGTCTAGTCGCTTTTTCATTGATTATTCCGGCTATATGCTGTACAATATTATCATGAAAACCCTGAAATTCAAGTTGTACCAACACAAGCGGAATAGACACCTCAAAGCTAGTATTAATGCTGCTGGGGTAATTTATAATCATTGTATTGCTCTCCACAAAAGATACTACCGGATGTGGGGTAAACACTTGAATTGTGCAAAACTTCAGGCTCATATTGCTAAACAGCGAAAACGTATCCCGTTTTGGCAATCAGTAGGTTCTCAAGCGGCGCAAGATATATGTGGGCGCATTGAGAAAGCCTATCAGTTGTTTTTTAAGCACAACAAGAAAGGAGTAAGACCGCCAGGGTTCAAGAAGGTCAAGAAATATAAGTCATTTACTCTCAAGCAAGTAGGATATAAGTTTCTGAGTGGTAATCGAGTCAAAATTGGACAGAGAGTTTACAATTGGTGGAAGTCTAGGGAAATAGAGGGGACAGTCAAAACACTAACTATTAAACGTACACCTTTGGGTGAATTGTTTATGGTTGTTGTAGTTGACGACAGTCTTGAACCACAAATCAAATTCGCGACTGGTCAGATAGCGGGATTTGACTTTGGACTCAAGGCATTTTTAACCTGTTCAGACGGCACTAAAATTGAATCACCCCAATTCTTAAAGCAATCACTCAACATAGTTAAAAAAGCTAGTAGGTATCACTCCAAAAAGCTAAAAGGTTCAGCCAACCGAGAACAAGCAAGAAAGAATTTAGTCCGCAAATATGAAGACATTTCTAATCGAAGGCGTGATTGGTTTTGGAAGTTAGCTCACGAGTTAACAGATCGGTTTGATATATTGTGTTTTGAGACGTTAAACCTCAAAGGAATGCAACGTCTTTGGGGACGTAAAATATCTGACTTAGCCCTTGGGGAATTTCTGCAAATTCTAGAATGGATTGCCAAGAAAAAAACCAAACAAGTAGTCTACATAGATCGGTGGTATCCATCTAGTAAAACTTGTTTTAACTGTGGACACGTTTTAGAAAGTCTGGATTTGTCAGTCAGAGAGTGGCGCTGTCCTTCTTGCCAGTCGGTGAATGGGCGTGATGAAAACGCCGCGAAGAACATTCAAACCGTTGGGGCATCAATGGTTGGGTTAGGCGATGTCAGACAGTCCGAGACTGCAATTGCTGTTTGACCCCAGAATCCTTGCCCTATAAGGGCAGGGAGTATGTCAAGACATAGAAGTTGCTTTAGACCCAGAAAAAGGCATAGTCTGGGAAATAGAACCAATCCGCGAAAATTATGACCGAGAAATACTCAAATTTAAGCTCTTATTTGGCTTTTTTATAGATAATTACAGTGAAGAATTATTTGTTAACAAAGTATGTTCAGTTTAATTCCCCAGCAAGACAGGCAGCACGTTTTGTGTCGGGGTTAGATCCCCCGAAGTAATGCGAGTCGGAAACCGTCCCCACAACAGCACTCAACTCTTAGAGACGCAGCGCGTTCGTCACAAAACTTAATTACGAATTACGAATTACGAATTATTTTAAATCCACTTACATATAAAAAGCCATGAGAGAAAAACCTAAACAACAAATGCGTATCTGGGCGATGTTGTGTCATTTTTCGGCTTTGTTAGGGTGGATGTTATTGTTTCTTTTGGTATTTATTGGCATCCCTTTATATTTACCTTTAAATCTTTTGGCTCCACTGATGATTTGGCGATTTAAAAAAGCACAATATCCCTGGATTGATTTCCAAGGAAAGGAATCCTTGAATTTTCAAATTACTTGGACATTATATAGCTTGCTTGTCATGGCAATCTCCTCATTTGTGGTATTAACTAGTTTTAGTTGGTCACTGACTACTAATAGTTCAGTTAATCAAGTAGAAATAACTCTAGATAGCTTACTAATTGTGTTCACGTCATTAATATTATTAATCCTAATAGTCCAATCATTTATAGTGACTTTTGCTGCTATCAAAGCTTACAATGGTCAGCATTATCGTTATCCTTTGACAATTAGAGTTTTGCGATAAAAAATGATTAAGCCTTTGTTATTTAACACTTACAATTTTCAACAAAGACTAAAATTTTACATCTCTATCGCTCCCTTTATGGGATATTGGCACGATCAAATCTTAAAGGTTGCCTTTTGAGCTAAAAGAATTTTTAGATTTTCATGGTTGCGTAATAAAGCTGAAATTACAGCTATTTTCAGGTAAATAGACCACGCGGGTAGGGGCACAGCAATGCTGTGCCCCTACGACAGATGTGGTTCAAATACATGAAAACTCCTGTAAATACTATAGAATAAGTGATATTGAGTAAATAGTAACTTGTATAAGTATGGGAGTAAATAATCATATGATCGGAATTGCGATCGCCGGCACTGGATTTGGTCAAAAAGTCCACATCCCTGGATTCCAAGCACATCCTCAAACTGAGGTGGTTGCTGTTTATCACCGAGATATAAATAAAGCTAAAGCTATAGCAGAATCCCATAATATCCCCCACGCTTACGACTCACTTACAGATATTGTCGCATTACCAGAAGTGCAAGCAGTTAGCATTTCTACGCCGCCATTTCTGCATTATGAAATGGCAAAAACCGTATTGCAAGCTGGGAAACATTTATTACTAGAAAAACCGACAACTTTAAATGCAATTGAAGCTAAAGAACTTTATCAGTTAGCTAAAGAAAAAGGCGTGATTGCGACTGTAGATTTTGAATTTCGCTTTGTACCAGCATGGCAGTTATTTGCGGAATTATTGTCAGAAGACTATGTGGGTAAGTTGCGCTTAATTAAAATTGATTGGTTAGGTTCTTCTCGTGCTGATACTTCACGCCCTTGGAATTGGTATTCTGACAAAGATAAAGGAGGCGGTGCTTTGGGGTCTTTGGGTTCCCACGCCTTCGATTACATTCACTGGTTATTCGGGCCAGTCAGCAGATTAAGCGCCCATTTAACTACTGCTATTCCCACGCGAGTTGACCCTGTTAGTGGGGAATCTAAGCCAGTAGATAGCGATGACAACTGTATATTAACGCTGGAATTGGCAGATGGTACACCTTGCCAACTTTCTATTAGTGCGGTTGTTCATGCACCAAGAACCCATTGGGTAGAAGTATATGGCGATCGCGGTACATTAATTGTGGGCAGTGAAAATCAAAAAGATTATATACATGGTTTTCGTGTTTGGGGTTCCCAGCCAGGTAAACCTTTAACGGAAATAGAAATACCGAATCGGTTAATTTTTCCCAAAAATTATGCCGATGGGCGCATTTGTGCATTTATCCGCGTCATAGACCAATGGCTACAAGGAATTGACCGCAATCAGGAAATTATACCATCGCTGCGAGAAGGAATTTATTCTCAGTTGTTGATGGATTTATCCCATGAATCTCATACAAAAGCAAGTTGGGTAGATGTACCTAGCTTGTCAGAATTTCTTCGCAACTAAGGAAATGAGCAAAACTCCCCGCATTCGTATGCCGCCAGAAGTAAAGAAATATGTTTTTCAACGTGACAAATACCAATGCCAAAGCTGCGGTAAAACTACTATAGAAACTAACCTCAGCGTTGACCATATCATTCCCCTCGCCCGTGGCGGTCAAAATGATATCAGTAATTTACAAACTCTCTGTTTTACCTGCAATCAGCAGAAAACAGACAATATTGATCCCCGTTTCCGGCGCCATTTTGATTTATAACGGTTCTCGTGTGGATGGAATAAGGCCGGGCGAATAGAATTCGCGGCTACACAAACAAAGTCCGCCTGCGCGGACTAAGGAAAAATAGAGGATTTGAAACCCACGGAGGTGGGTTTTGTCTGTGTAGACGCGGTTTCTAACCGCCCTTTTAACTCTTATCTCAACTGATTTGAAATCATGCTGACATCAACGGCTAACTTTTTGCCCAACTTGAGCAACTGAAGACACTGATTATCTCCTTCATTCGCAAGGTTAGTGAGACACACCGGCGCTATCTCACTTTGCAGACAACTAAAATATAGTTCTTGCGATCGCTGTAGGGAAATGTCAATATTTAGTTGATCCCCGACATCAATCAACCGTTCCAATAGTTGGATATCTGCATTAAAACTACCATTGGCATCGTGCAACAATTGCCAGAGCGATCGCGCAATTAACTGTTCTAACATCTGCTTACCGTCGGGAATATTCAGCCGACAACGCAGATGTTTTGCTTCAGTAGCGATCGTCTCTAATTCTAAGATGTGATTCCAACTCTTTTGGGGATCAGCGATATCTTGCTCAAGCGATCGCAATGTCATCAGACAGCGATGACCTAAAGCTATATCTGCTGCAACCTGTAATTCTTGCGGTACTGCTAGTTCATCTCGATGAAACGCCATCAGCACCCCATAATTATCGCGGTAGGCTTGAGTATAAAGCTGTCCTAAACGTGTCAGTGTTTCCTGACTAAGCAGCCCCATAATCCGGTGGCGTTCTTCAGCAAATAGATTTTGCAAGCTGAAAGCTTCTTCTCCAAATACCTGTGTCATCACCAAGATAGTATGAGCCGCACTAGCTTGTTGCAGTGCCCGAAACAGCTTTTCTTTTAATTGGCTGTAGTCACGCCGCCCAGTAAATTGTTGAATGCAGCAGTGGAAATCCCAGCCTCCCAAATGCAGAACCGCAAATACCAAATGCTCACTTTCCCAAGTAATCTCTGATACCAGCTTTAAATTTCCGACAGCCAGAGTTAGCGATCCCATCCGTTGCAGTTGGTAATCTAGCTCATTGGCAGCGTAGCAATAAACCCGCTTATGGTAACGCCCAGACTGTTTATCAGCAGCATCTTTTCTCGGCAAAGAATTGTGCGTCTCTGCTGGTTTGTGATTGGTAAATAACGAAGTAATGGCATAATGGGCTGCTACTTGCTTAAAGCCAAGCTGGGCAGTTAACACGAGTTGCCGATAAATTTCCGCACCGTGTTTGAATTCATCCACATTGCTGGGTGCTAAACCAAGACGTTTGACGAAGCCTTTTTCCAACTGCACACCTGCCACATCCCCTGCCAATTCCAAAGCACGGGCGGCATAGCGCAGAATTTGTGTCCCTTCTGGACGGGAAATTTCTTCAAAAAACCAACCGCAACTAGTGAACATCAATAAAGCGTGACGCTGCATTTCCAACAAGCGCAGAGCGTCTACTTGTTCGGCTGCTGTTAGTTTGTGGGTTTGATGACGAGAGAGAAAACGGTTAACATTGGCAGCAGAGCGATCGCGCATCACTTGAATATATTCATCTCGTGTTTGCCAGGGATCACGAAATAACTGTCTACCATGTTCCTCATACACCTCAGTTAGCTGATCCCGCAGCCAATTTAGGGCATCACGCAAAGGACGACGCCATTTCTGATGCCAAACACCGCCTTCTCCACCGCAACCACAATCATCTTCCCATCTGCCGACACCGTGGGCGCAACTCCAGGCCGTGACTGACTTCAATTCCACTTCCCAACTGGGAGAATTTAAGCTGAGGTAGTGGGCAAAATTCGTTACCGTCCAACCCTGTTGGAGAAACTCTTTAGTAAAGGCGTAGGCTAAAGTTTTCTCAGTTCCTTTCTTATGGTGTCCAAAGGTTTCCCCATCTGTTGCCACAGAAATCAACTGTGCTGGACGATGATCCCCACGCACTGCCGAACCGATACGTCCGGTAAAGCGACTGGAATTATAAACAACATCACTAAAACCCATGTCCCGCGATATCGGCCCATCGTAGAAGAAGATATCAATGTAGGGGGGAGTGGGGAGTGGGGAGTGGTTACTATCTCGATTCCCTACTCCCGATTCCCTACTCCCCTCCTTAATCGCACTTAAAGGTGAAGATGAAGTGTCTAGTGTGGGCTTCAAATAACAACGATAGGGACGGGTGGAATCAATCTGACTACCACCGACTTCGATCCATTCAGGATTGGGATAATCTTGAGTGGGGAGGGGACGACAACGCAGCGCCTGAGACGGTGCAAGGATAATGAAACGAATACCCTCGGCAACAAGAGCTTCTAGGGTGGCATAATCTACAGCCGTTTCTGCTAGCCACATCCCTTCGGGATCGCGGCCAAAGCGGGAGCGGAAGTCTTCTTTACCCCAGCGAATTTGGGTATATTTGTCGCGTTCGTTCGCCAGAGGCATGATGATGTGATTGTATACTTGCGCGATCGCATTGCCGTGACCATGCAAGCGATCGCTACTCTTCGTATCCGCCTCTAAAATTCGCTGATAAACCTCCACATCGTAGCGTTCTAGCCACGACATCAGCGTTGCCCCAATATTAAAACTGAAATACTCATAATTGTTGACGATCTCCACCACTTCGCCTTGGTCATTTAAGACTCTGGCAAAGGCATTTGGGCGATAGCATTCCCAATGAATCCGCTCATTCCAGTCATGGAAAGGTGCAGCGCTTGGTTGGCGTTCAATTGCGTCCAGATAAGGGTTTTCCCTTGGTGGCTGGTAAAAATGACCATGCACCGTCACATAAACACCATTAGCCTTTCTCAGGGGATCGGTTTCTTTGGTGTTATTGGGATCTGAATGTAATGTTAACGTTGAGCCAGAGCCAGCTGGCATTTGGGCAGCAGAAGTCATGTATATTTATCCAAAACAAAAAAAACTTGCAGTTGCACCGAAGACATTGTGCGTAAACCTTTCTACAATGGTTTTCACACAAAATCCGTTATAAACAACAACTATGGAATCCAAGCAAATTTTTGACAAAGCTGTTTTATTGTAGGGGGAAATCTGCGTTATCGCATAGCCCTTTCCCTGAAGGCTCAAAATAATTAGCCATTGACCAAAGCCTCAGTTAGGGGTTTTCTCTTCTTGGGCGCCAATCAAAATTTTAATTGTCTTTTAATTTATTAAACCCCATTTCTGGTGTAAAATCTTGGCTCAAATTCATACTTTTGCAACAAAAGATTACAAAAACTCATTATATCGTAATTTTATTTTACACAACATCCGCACCAGTGAACTGAAAACAGTAAAATTTCTAAATTGGTCGTCTATAGCAATCCGATTTGATTTTTGTTCGCGCAGCGTGGCGTAGCCATACTTATTTGGGAGGGAGTAGGGAGTAGGGAGTGTCCTATATAGACGGTTGCGAGTATCCTATGGGAGTGCTGAGTCAGAAGTGAGGAGTGAGGAGTGATATCATGTCCGGGCAATTAAGCATAATACCCCCAACCCCACCCCGCCAAAGCTGCGCTTTAGCTCCCCTCCCGAAGAGCGGGGAGGGGTTGGGGGTGGGGTTCTTTTATTATGGGTAATTTGGCGGACATGATATGAGGAGTTAGGAGTGAAGACTAATTAGAAGTTTTACTCATAACTCATAACTCCTAACTCATAACTCCTAACTCCTAACTCCTAACTCCTAACTCCGTAAAATACCCTCAACTCAAGACAACAAATGTCAACTAAAAACATTATTCTTCTGACTTTATTACTGTTTATCCCGGTTTCCCTAGCAGCCCACTTTCTGAAATGGGGAGAATTGATAGTTTTCATTAGTGCTGGATTAGCAATTCTGCCCTTAGCAGCTTGGATGGGTACAGCCACAGAAGAAATTGCTGTGGTAGTGGGGCCATCATTGGGGGGCTTGTTAAACGCCACCTTTGGCAATGCTACAGAACTAATCATCGCCCTAATAGCGCTGAAAGCTGGGTTCATAGATGTAGTCAAAGCCAGTATCACGGGATCGATTATTAGCAACTTACTACTGGTGATGGGTTTTTCCATGCTTTTGGGAGGACTGCGCTACAAAGAACAGACATTTCAGCCAATTGTGGCGCGGGTGAATGCTGCTTCGATGAATTTGGCGGTGATTGCCCTTTTGATGCCAACTGCGATGAATTACACTTCTCAAGGAATTAACGAAGAAACACTGCAAAATTTTTCTATTGCTGTTGCTGTAGTCTTAATCCTGGTTTATGCCCTAACGCTGATATTTTCGATGAAAACCCACTCCTACCTATATGATGTGGGTGTAGCGGAGATAGAAGCAGAGGAAATCCCTGACGGTAAACCAAATATAGCGTTGTGGGTTGGCGTGCTGCTACTATGTACCTTGCTAGTAGCAATTGAGTCAGAAATGCTAGTTGATTCTCTGGAGGTGGCGACATCTCAGCTAGGTTTGACGGCGCTGTTTACAGGGGTGATTTTGGTTCCCATCGTCGGTAATGCGGCTGAACACGCCACAGCAGTCACCGTGGCGATGAAAAATAAGATGGATCTTTCCGTTTCGGTAGCTGTGGGATCGAGTATGCAGATTGCCCTATTTGTCGCGCCCGTGTTGGTAATAGCAGGGCGGATATTGGGTCAACCAATGGATTTGGATTTCAAACCCTTTGAATTAGTAGCTGTGGTTGTGTCAGTGTTGATTGCAAACAGTATTAGTTCCGATGGTAAGTCCAATTGGCTGGAAGGCACTTTATTATTAGCTGCCTATACAGTATTGGGGTTCGCCTTCTACTTCCATCCAGTTATGGATGTTGTGGGGTAGCTAGCAGCGCCGCAGCTACGTCCGTCCTAGACATCGCTTTGGGTTAATTTTAGATTTTAGATTTTAGATTTTAGATTGTTTTGGTTCATGCCAGACTAAGGGACTGACAACAAATAAATTACCCAATCTTGTGGAGTATTTTTTTATTTGTTAGTCTCTAAAGTCCCGCCACGCGTTTTTACCCCTTGTGGGTGACACAAATCCAAAATCCAAAATTTAAAATCCAAAATCTGTTGATTACACCCTTTTGGCTGGGACAGGAGAAAATAGAGATATATAAGAGCGATCGCCTGTATGAGCTACTGCCTTAATCCCCATTGTCCCAAGCCGGAAAATTTTGATGATGTCAAGTTTTGCCGGACTTGCGGTTCTAAGCTACTCCTCAAAGAACGTTACCGTGCTATCAAACCAATCGGCCAAGGTGGTTTTGGCAAAACCTTCTTAGCTGTGGATGAGGATAAACCCTCAAAACCACGCTGCGTGATTAAGCAATTTTATCCTCAAGCCCAAGGCACTAACACTCTTGCAAAAGCCGTGGAATTATTTAACCAAGAAGCGGTGCAGTTAGATGAATTGGGCAAACATCCCCAAATTCCCGAACTACTGGCATATTTTACCCAAGAAGACCGACAGTATCTTGTACAAGAATTTATCGACGGGCAAAACTTAGCCCAGGAATTAGCACATCAAGGGGCTTTTAGTGAAACGCAAATCTGGCAATTACTAAATGATTTATTATCAGTATTACAATTTTGTCATGCCAGACACGTAATTCACCGCGATATTAAGCCAGAAAATATTATTTTACGCCAGAGCGATCGCAAACTAGTATTAGTAGATTTTGGGGCTGCTAAATCTGCCATTGGCGCTGCCTTAAATCAAACTGGTACTAGTATTGGTAGTCCAGAATATGTTGCCCCTGAACAAATGAGAGGTAGGGCTGTTTTTGCTAGCGATATTTACAGTTTGGGTGCGACTTGTATTAATTTATTAACAGTGCGATCGCCCTTCGATTCCTATGATACCAACAACGGTACATGGGTTTGGCAGCAATATTTGCAAACTCCTGTTAGTAATCAGTTGAGTCACATTCTCAACAAAATGCTAGAAAGTATTCCAATTCGGCGTTATCAAACAGTTGATGAAGTTCTCAAAGACTTAAATCAACAGTCACAAGTTGCAGCCACGCCAGCGATAGCACCAAAACCTATCCCTCAATCACCACCAAATTTACCACCCACTTTTGTATCGAAATCTCCTAGTCAAGTTGAGAAAGAATTAGAGGAAATGAAAACCCAATTTTTGGGTAGCAGCAAACCTCAACCAAATAAAATACAGCCACAAAACCCAATATCTCAGCCTTCTATTAAAAGCAAAATAGATGAAGAATTAGAAGAATTAAAAGCTAAATATCTTGGTAAGAATAACCCATAAAATCATTTTATCTTTACATCGAGATCACGTTTCTCTCAAAAATAAGCTTGTCTTTACCATGTATATATTGATATTTTTGGTAAAGTCTATCTTCTGTAATAACAACTCTTTCAATAAAGAAAATATCACCTTGGGAACTATTCAAAAGTAAACGGCGTAATTCATCAATTCGTTCAGATCGAGATATATATAATATCACTCCCAAGTTTTTATGTTCTTCTTCAGTCCAGCCTTCTTCATCAGAATAATTTCTTCGTAGTATGTAATTTTCTTCATTGGTTCGACCTTTAGAGTAATAGATTCCACCCATGTAGTCACTTTTATACCTGTCTAAAATAACTCTTGATACCATTTCAAAAAGTTTTCTTACTTACTCTAAATCTTCAGATTTGAATCCATAAGTATCATAAATATTCATTGCTTTTTATTTTTTTTAATATATACAGCAGAATTCAGAATTCAGGGGTCAGAATTCAGAAGTAAAACAGCTTTTACACACGGGTTTGAGACTTTGGTTGTGTACCTCACCAACTTGAAATGCGCTGTAAATACGTTGTCTGACACCTCGTTCCCAGTCTCTGACTGGGAATGCCTAATGGGAGGCTCCGCCTCCCAGACTCCCGGCAGAGCCGCTTTTGAGCAGCATTTCCAGCAAGAGGCTGGAAACGAGGTTTTAAAAGGGTTTTGGCTGATGACACCAATGAGCAAGCAATGCTGTGCCCCTAGCGCGTGGTCTATTTACCTGAAAATAGCTGTAACTTTTAACTCAGCATTAAAAAGAAAGTGACTCTGAAACTCAGAGTCACTTGTAATATTTATTCTGAAACAGTCTAAACTTTCCCAATAAATTGAGAATTTAGAAGTGTGAAAGTTTACTTCTTGGCTTCAGCAATTGGTACCCATTCGGTATGGAAACTTCCGGGCTTATCAAGACGCAGGTAAGTATGTGCGCCAAAGTAATCGCGTTGTGCTTGAGTCAGATTTTGAGGCAAGCGATCGCGGCGATAGCTGTCAAAATAATCCAAGGATGCGCTAAATGCGGGTACTGGAATTCCCAGTGTTGCAGCTGTCGCAATCACTTCCCGCCAAGCTGTTTGTCTGTCGAGAATTGTCTGCTTAAATTCAGGAGCTAACAGCAAGTTAGGTAAAGTTGGATTTTCGCTAAAAGCCTTCTTAATCTTATTCAAAAAGCGAGCGCGAATAATACAGCCGCCTTTCCAAATCCGCGCCAATTCACCCAGTTGCAAATCCCAGTTATATGTCTTAGAAGCTGTAGATAGCAGCGCCATCCCTTGAGAGTAAGAACAGATTTTTGAGCAATAGAGAGCATCGCGTACTTTGTTGATAAAGTCCTTAGTTTGCCCGTCATACTTGCCACTGGGGCCTGTGAGGACTTTCGATGCTGCTACCCGCTCCTCTTTAATCGAAGATATAATCCGGGCATTAACTGCTGCTGTAATTGTGGGAATAGCGACTCCCAATTCCAACGCCGTCTGCACAGTCCAGCGCCCAGTTCCCTTTTGACCTGCTGCGTCAACAATCAAATCCACCAAGGGTAGATTTGTTTCTGGGTCAATATATGGGAAGATATTCTTCGTAATCTCAATCAAAAATGAATCGAGTTCATCGGTGGTGTTCCATTCAGCAAACACGTCATGTAGCTGACTAGGGTTTAATCCAGCGACACTTTTCAACAAGTCGTAGGCTTCAGCAATTAGCTGCATATCGCCATACTCAATGCCGTTGTGTACCATTTTGACATAGTGACCAGAACCACCAGGGCCAATGTAGGTTACACAAGGACCATCATCGACTTGGGCAGCAATTTTGTTGAAAATTGGCGATAGAAACTCGTAAGAGCTTCTTGTACCTCCAGGCATCAGAGATGGGCCATTTAGCGCCCCTTCTTCACCGCCACTGACACCCATACCAAGATACCGAAGCCCAGCCGGTTCTAATTCCTGAGTGCGTCGTTCCGTATCTTCAAACCAAGAGTTGCCACCGTCGATAATGATATCGCCTTCTTCTAACAAGGGTTTGAGTTGAGCAATCACCGCATCAACTGGCTTACCAGCTTGTACCATTACTAGGATTTTGCGGGGACGTTCCAATAAGGCAACGAATTCTTCCAACGTAAAGGCGGCTTTGACGTTCCTTCCTGGCGCACGCTGCGCCATAAACGCATCCGTTTTTTCTCGGGACCGGTTGTAAACTGCAATTGGGAAGCCATTGCGCTCTACGTTGAGAGCGATGTTCTCACCCATAACGGCTAATCCAATCACACCAAAGCTTTGTAGTGTCATAAAAAATTTCTGGCTAACTCTTGCAGATCCTTTTACCTATAAGGGTAGTCCGAGATTTTCGCCGAACTCCTAAAGAAGACCTTAAGACTTGATATAAATGACAAAAATCCACAACTAACACGGATAATTAATTTTAAATTGTATCTAAATCAACAATTGACTTGCAAAATTGTTAGTTAAGGGACTGGGGACTGGGGACTAGGGACTGGGAAGAAATTTAATACTAAGTTGCCAAAGTTAGTATTGTTTAGCATCTAAGCTTTACTGGACTGACTTTCAAGCAAATAATACTCTCTATCACAACTTGGTATAATTCACTAAATTAGTTTTTCTTCCTACTACCTAATATCCAGTCCCCAGTCCCCAATCGCCAATCCCCAGTCCCCAGTCCCCAATCCCTAGTCAAAGGAGTAACCCAATAATGCTGGCATATGTCCTAGCTTTGGTGGTCGGTTTTGGTAGTTTAGCCATTTATATAGCAGCTTTCTTTTTCCCCGAAATCCACCGCAAGAATGATTTTATCTGGAGTGGTGTAGGGCTGTTCTACGCTTTAGTCTTATGGGTGTTTGCACCACGCATTTCTGGGGGTTTGTTGCTCGGTCATGTAGCTAGTGTGGCTCTTTTGGTCTGGTTTGGCTGGCAAACTCTATCATTACGTCGGCAACTGACCCCGCAGGCACAACAAACCCAAATACCCAGTCCTGAGACGGTGAAAACTGGCATTCAGGAACAGGTGAATAAGTTGTCCCTTCAGGAACGGCTGGGCCAGTTGCAAAAAGGTCTTGGTAGCACCTTCGGTGGCGCGAAAGACAAGGTGCAACAGAGTGTGAGTAAAAAGACACCCACAACCCCCAAACCTGAAGACATTACCTCTGTTCTGACTGAGCAAGCCGCTGTTGAGATTATTGACAAAACTACTGTCATACCAGAACAATCAGCAAAGGAGACAGTTACTACTGACACCCAAGCGAAAATCGAGAGTGTACCGCAAGCGATTCCACCACATCCCCCATCTCCTGAGTTGGTGGAAGCAGCGCAAGCAGATGCTGAAACTGAGGACAAGCAACCGATTCCCGTAGAAGAAATTGCTCCAGATGCGGTACTTGCGCCCCCGGCGGAAACGCCATCGGAACAAATACCGCCTAATCAAGCTAGTTGAATTCTGTGAAACCCAACGTTAACCTAATATGATGTTGGGTTTCACTCAATTTGTTTTAATGTTCTGCCACAAATCGGCTGCAACAAACCTAGATAAATGACCAACATTAGTTGTTGCGATGCCTACGGCGGCAAGCTACGCAACATCTGCAACGTTAAGAGTTATAGCCTGGGCTACTAAAATTATGTCACCGTCAATAATTTATACAAACCCGAATTGTTACAGGTAGATATGAAAATGCTGAAGATGTGATTGCTAAAGCACTATTGAACGTGGAGACGTAGTAGATGGTGAAGTGGTGATGGCACGACTGTCAGAGAAATTACACAAAGCGCAAATACTAGCGTCTTGTATTCTCTTTACGAGTTTTCTCTACATGGGCTTTACGTGTCAGCAATTGCAGATTATCTATGGTAGTTAAACCACCCTGAGACATAGGTTTAATGTGATCAATTTGAAAATCTCTCCGCATCTGACTTTTAACTCCACTGATTGCACAAGATATAAACCCTTTTGCATCTGTGTGCTTGGCGAATACAGCTTTTTTAATTTTTATGTATTCAAGAATATCTCGCTCTTTGATTTCATATAGAGTTAACTTCTCTATTGGTACAGTGTCAGGAATTACATTTGGTATTGTTCCGACTACATAATCACCATATATCTCTGGATCTGTAATCTTCATAATTTCAATAGCCAACTGCTTCATGAAATATACTTTGTTATAACTGAATAGCACTTGCCAAAAAGACTTTTCATCATTCCAAAGTGATTTGATATAGTCAGCCTCTGCTTTACCGCCTAAAGAATTATCGTAGATATATCTTGCTACGATAGACAAATCACACTTTCTTCTCTCGCTAAAAGCTAGAAATGCTGGTGGAATTTGCTTTTGAGCATAGAAACGCAAGATATTTTTTATATCATCATCTCTGTAACCAAGCAAAGTTTGATAGTCAGGAAAAGAAATTTGCTTTGCAGTTTGCCAAAGTTCTTCAAGTTCTGCTTCTGTCAATATTTCCCTATCTTGTAAATCAATACTTTGGAATAGAGGCTTCAAATCATTAACAAAATTGTCGTATGCTTCTTCTGTATCGTCATACAATAATACATCATAAGGTCTAGGATTAGGCTCATATCCTTCGGATGGTTCGAGAATAGAAAAATGATAAATCCCAATAGGAATCCTCTTCAAAAAGTCTAGTTTTTCCCAATCATTAGTATCAATTGAGTCATCCATGATGCGAGCGAATTCCTCGATCATCTCAATAGATATCAGCCGAGCAGTTCTATTACTTGATGGAATTCCTTTTACAAGAAATTCCGCATCTTCTTCAAAATGAAGTTTTTCTGGGTTAACCCAGTTAATTTTGTTTTCCCAGTCATCAATAAAGCTGACTACATAAGCTTTTTCTGTACCGCCTGCTTTTTGCCCACGCAAAGCCCGACCAATCATTTGTGTCATTAGTATTGTAGAGGCGGTTGGTCGTGTGAGAAAAACAGTTTGTACGTTAGGTAAATCTATTCCCTCAGTTAATATTTCTACATTGATCAATACTTCAAGCTCTCCATTTCTAAATTTTTGTATTTTTTCTTTATTGTCTGTTGCATTAATTGCTGCCACAATAAAATCAGAATTAATTCCTTTATCCTTAAAAACTTTGTTCAATGCAACTGCGTGTATAACATTGATAGCAAATACTAAAAGAGGTTTGTATCTCTCCCGATTTTCGATATAGTGGTCAACAATTTGCCTGTTACGTTCAGTAGACTGAGCAATCTCTTCAGCAATGTCCTTTGGCAGCCTGTCAAAATCTTCAATATTCTTGATTTGCCTTGCATTCAATGCATTCAATTTTTGCTTGATTTCTATATTCGTTTTGAGATTTTCAAAAATCGGTTCAGCAAGGATTCCCCTGGCGATTAAATTTCTCAGGTGTTCTGAAAAGATAATATCATTTGGAAAAACTAACTTTAGCAAACTCTTCTCACTCTCATCTGTTCTGAAGGGCGTAGCCGTTAGCCCCAGCATTTTAAAGCCGTTATCAGGACTTCGCTCTTTTAGATTATCCTTAACAGCATTAATCAATTTACGATAGGTCTTAGCTGTTGCATGGTGCGCTTCATCTATAACCAAAAGAACTTCTTGTAAGTGACTAACCCAGTTTGTCAACAAGTAATCAAGCCCACTATTTAGACTATCTTTACTGGCAATGATGATGTCATCACTGGGTTCAATGTGTACAGGTATATCATGTTTAGGATGACCTGAGATAACGCGGTATCTAAATCCTGATACATTACTCAACAATGATGAATATGCATTAAGTCGAAGTGTCTCAAGAGCTTGGTCAAGTAGTTCATGGCGATGAGCAATCCACAGAACCTTTTTGTTGTTGTTAATAAAATTACGTAGTAGCCAGTGAATTGCTGTCAAAGTTTTTCCGCCACCGGTGGGTAGAACTAGCAAGCCTTCAAAGGCACCTTTATTGGTTTCATTCAGCGCCTTGATTGCTTCGTTCTGGTGGGAGTATAGCTCTTTGGGAGCCTCACCCCTTTCAACTTTGATCCAACCTGCGTAGGTAACTTCAACGGTTTTCATAAACAGTAAAATCCTGGAAAGACTGTGCTTTAGGGGAGAGGCTGGAACTAGGTCTTCCTCAACGGATTGCAGCAATTCATCACCCTAATTACCAGTATTCCCAAACTGAGAGCAATGTCTAACTAATTAGCAGGATATTTATTTAGGATTAAATTTAGAGAACGATTCTGATAAGTTAGAATTAGCGGTAGATAAGGCAGCGTACTTAATGCACCGAGTTCTGGATTTACCTCAGTAAATGCAAATCTAACTTTATCAACCATTTGTTGTGGCTTTTTCTTCTGCTAGTGCCTTCGCTAAAACAGCAGCAGCTTCAAAAGAATCATATAAGCCGAGACTAGCTACTTTGTTCTGAGCATCCAATGGGACTATACTTGATTCCTTCAACAATTCGGCTGCCAGGAAATGTATTAGTAAGAGTTTATCAGTGTGGGATAATTCTTTAAGCTGCGGTATGAGTTCGCTAAGAAGCATAAGTTAAAGCTTTAATAAATTTAGGTTACATAAATTTTAGAGCATAGTTTTGGGAAGGCTCTTAACTAACTAGGAATAAAAATTATGAACATCCAACTTAAAGCGGAATACGAGCAATTTATACAAACCCGAATTGCTACAGGTAGATATGAAAATGCTGAAGATGTGATTGCTAAAGCATTGAAACTGCTAGAAGAATGGGAGAAAGGTTATCAGGAATGGGAAGAACAACAAGAGAAAAAAATAGCTGTTGGGCTTGCTTCTATCGAACGTGGAGACGTAGTAGATGGTGAAGTCGTGATGGCGGGACTGTCAGAGAAATTATGCAAAGCGCGGCTTACTAAAATCCCGCAACTTTAGTCGTGGGAAATGCGTTAGTTGTATTAAAATGAAGAATTGGAAAATCAGGAGAGATTAGGTAATGCACCATTCTGAATGGAGAGTTAAAGTTTTAGAAGAAGTGCAGCAAATCCCAGATGCTAAGTTAGCACAACTCTATGAGATGATTCACGGATTTCGACTTAGCTCAGAAACTAACAGCCACAATGCTGCTGCTATTATGCAGTTCGCCGGTTGCTGGAACGATATGTCAGATGAAGCATACGGCGAATTTTCAGACGAGATTGCTATCCGTCGTGAGCAAGCATTTTCTCAAAGACGAAACCGTGAAACCAGCATTGATTGATACTGATATCCTGTCCTTGTTCTTCCGAGGCAATACTAATGTAGTAGCTCAGTTTCAGAGTTACTTGATAACCTATCGTCAAATCAACATTAGTATCATCACTTATTACGAAATTCTCAGCGGCTTAAAGCATCGTGATGCCCAAAAGCAACTCGCTTTGTTTTTGGAGTTTGTCGCCCAAAATACTGTCTTGCCCCTTACTGAACAATCAGTCACCCTATCCGCAGATATCTACGCAAATTTGCGGTTCCAAGGGATTCCTATCGACGATATTGACTTGCTCATTGCTGGGGTTGCCATTGCTAATAATCTAGTTATGATCACTCATAATCAGCGCCATTTCGGTAGAATTGAAGCACTAGAGTTGCAAGATTGGAGTCAAGCTTGAGGTGCTTTGATTGCAATAAAAGTTACCATATCCATTTTATGCAGCGATCGCAGTCCCATCACAATATATAAAAGCATATAGCGATCGCAATTCCATATCCCCCGCTTCAGATATTTTAGTCCTGTAGAGTGTGTTACGGCGCAAAATTAGCGTCGGGTGAAGTCTAGATTTTCGACTTATTTTAAAAGTCGGGAATTTGAGCCTTTCAGGACAACAGGCGATCGCACCACCATTAGCCATAAAAACCTTAATTTCTAGTACAATAAGATCATCTTAAACAGAAAAGTTATTCATTTCTGGCGCGGAGTGCAGGAGATGGAAAGAGAGTTTCAAATCCAGCTTGTCGCTCGCTTAAAGGTTCTGGGGCATCGTTCCAAAGACTTTCATAATAAAAGAAGCTTATGCCTAGACCGCGTTCTTGGACAGCCCGCACCTGAGACTTAATTTGCTGCATGGAAACTGGATTATTTCGTAATCCTGTCATAATGCCAATTCCTGTTGGAATTGTTTGTTGCGCTTCTTGAATTTCTGGGCGGGAAATATATCCCACAAAACTTTGCAGATTCGGACGATAAACTTGCACAATTAACTCATCCACAATATTTAGCCGCATCCAACTCAGCCAATCTTGCAAATGAAACTTGTAAGCAAAATCATAGTAATTGGGAGTAACGGAGAAAATCGCCTGGGGTTTTCTCTGCTTCACAGCTTGGTTAAGTTGTACCATGAACGCCGTAATTTTATCTGCCCGCCACTGTATCCATGCTGCATCTTGGGGATTACTTGGGGGAGGATTATTGGTTTCTTGGGTGTACAATGCAACTGTATATTGATCGTAGCCAAATTCGTAGGGCAAACTCATATGATCGTCAAACTGAATGCCATCGGCATCATATTGGGTAACAGTTTCTAGTACGAGATTGGTGATAAACTGTTGCACTTGTGGATGGAACGGATTAAGCCACATAACCTCACCGCCTGCACTGATCGAAGTTTGGCTACCATCCCGCTTTTGTGTGAACCAATCTGGATAATTCAGTGCCAATTCCGAAGTTGGGGGAGCCATAAAACCAAATTCAAACCAGGGAATTACCAGCAATCCTTGGCGATGGGCTTGGTTAATCAGGTCTGCGAAAATATCATGTCCATCTAAACCTTTGTAAACAAAAGGTTGAATACCTGCACGTTGTGCTAGGGCGCTGGGATACATCACATAGCCAGAATTCCACACCACAGGATAGATTGTGTTGAAGTTCATGCGCCGCAGTTGACTCACCGCATCCTGCACTTTGTCCCGACTCTTGAGGGTGTCAAAATCATTAGTCGTCATCCAAACCCCGCGAATTTCCTCACGGGGTAGCTGTGCGATCGCGCTGAAGCCATCACCGAAGGCGATCGCAGGGATGAAACTGTCTACCAGCAATACTGTAACAAAGGATATTAAAATGAGAATTGGAAAAAGATACTTGAGCGACATCTGACGACAAGCTGCTGTGCATCTACGCCGCCAACTTTGAACAATAAAAGATAATTTCATAGATTTGAATGATGCATTAGCTACCCACACACGTCATTGCTTGCTTTTATAATTGAATCTACTAACCACATAGGTTACAAGTATTTATGCTTACTACAGGATTAATGAGTTGGTAGTTGTTCGTTCCCTGCTTATGGAACTTTTGCACCATAAAAACTAAAGCAGACCTAGCAAACTATAAGATGCTTGACGTAGTTAGTAGTCATTAGTGCCCAATAGATATTGGCATTGGGCATTTTATACTCCATTGGACTTTCAAAACATAAAATCACCAGTATATAGTAATGATAATCATTCAAGCGAATAAGCTGTTGCGTATTTAATTTGTATATTGGACGCGCTCATGTTGCCCGCACTACAATATTTTTGGGTTTTCGTGTTATACAATTTAGCTGCACATCAACTTAACTAGATGTACACTTTAAGAAATATGAGTTAAACTAATAACTAAAGTAAAAACACTTTGGGAGATTTAAACTACTTAATGGAATCTCCCTTTTTATTTTAATAACTGAATTCTGAAGTATATTTAGCTTCGCTTAGAGCGAGTCCGTGAGCGTCTTGATTCTGACCGGAGGCGGAGCGTCTCCGGCTCCGCTCCTGAATTCTGACTTCTGAATTCTTCTTTATTTAAATTATCTTTAATATATTCAAGGATACTTTGAGCAACATACTCTGCAAGCTTGACCGGGACAGCATTTCCGATCATTTGTTCCAGGTCTGTTTTTGTCCCTTCAAAAATAAATGTTTCAGGGAAAGTCTGCAAGTAGCTTCTTTCAATTGTAGTCAATGGACGCAAGTTTTCTGTAACGGCGACTGGATCTTTAGGGTGTTTATTATAGGTTTTAGGAATAGGGCGATTAACTCCTCTTACTGTTGGGCTGGGTTCATCAATACTAAAAATTCCTCTTCTTTGGTAACTTCTAGGATGTCTGTAGTAATATTCAATTTCTAATTTATTTCCCAGATAATCTCTAATGGTCATTGGTTTATCTGCTAACCTTTTTTTCAGGTAAGGTTCTAGACTTTCGTCTTGTCCTTGTAACTCTCCAAAGCAAAAAAATCTTTTTCGCTTTTGAGGTACACCGCACAGACTAGCATCCAAAATTATTTCACTTAAACCATATCCAGCAGCTTTCAAAATTTGTCTAGCCTCTTTATATTTATTGCTTTTACGAAATAGTTCTACGTTCTCTATGACAAACCACTGAGGAAGAACACTTGTAACTATCTCAGAAAATACAATACTTAAATCCCCTCTTCCTAAATCTTCATCACGTTTACCAGCACTAGAAAAGTCTTGGCATGGGGGTCCACCAATAATAATATCAGGACGCATTTCTCTAAAAATTTGATAGTTTCTCCTCAAATTACTAAGATCGTAATCAAATATTTCATGGCTAAAGTTTTTTTGATAAACATCTATAGCTGGTTTCCAATTATCAAATGCTGCTACAATATTAGATCCAGCATTTTGAAAGCCTAAAGATAACCCTCCACAACCGGCGAAAAGGTCTAAAACTCTAAATAAAGAGCTTTTTATCTCATCTCTATATTTTTCTCTCATACTTTTTTATATGCCTTTTAATTTTTAATAAAATTTCTCTATATTAATTAGAATAGTACCATCAAATTTTATCTCATTACTTAATTATTTTTGTCAAAAACTATTAACTTGCGATAAATTTATATTAAATATACCTAATCCAAAAAGACCTACAGACTTAACTAAATAATTATCATTAATATATATACTTAAATAATATGTGTTAAATAAGACTTTCAAATTTAGTAATCTATTCCATGCCCTACCTGTGTCACAATAAAGAATTGTAATAAGAAAAATATTGTTAAGGTAATTTAGTGAGTCCAACTGCTCAATCCACGGTAAGTGCGCGTCGCGTAGTATTTCCTTTTACGGCAATTGTGGGCCAGGAAGAAATGAAACTGGCGCTGCTATTGAACGTGATTGACCCCAAAATTGGGGGTGTAATGATTATGGGCGATCGCGGCACCGGGAAATCCACAACTATCCGGGCGCTGGCGGATCTGCTGCCAGAAATTTCTGTGGTTGCCAATGACCCCTTTAGTAGCGATCCTAGCGACCCCGACTTGATGAGCGATGAAGTCCGCCAACTGTTAGAACAAGGGGCGGAAATTCCTGTAACTCAGAAAAAAGTCCAAATGGTAGACCTGCCTCTAGGAGCTACAGAAGACCGAGTTTGTGGCACAATCGACATCGAGAAAGCTTTATCTGAAGGTGTCAAAGCCTTTGAACCGGGACTGCTGGCCAAGGCTAATCGAGGCATTCTCTATGTGGATGAAGTCAACTTACTAGATGACCACCTCGTAGATGTGCTACTCGACTCTGCTGCCAGTGGATGGAACACTGTAGAACGGGAAGGTATTTCTATCCGTCATCCAGCGCGTTTTGTTCTTGTGGGTTCTGGAAACCCTGAAGAAGGCGAACTGCGCCCCCAACTACTCGATCGCTTTGGGATGCACGCAGAAATTCACACAGTAAAAGAACCAATCTTGCGGGTACAAATCGTAGAACAACGGGCGGATTTTGACCAAAATCCGCCAGTATTTCTTGAAAAGTACAAACCCCAGCAAGAAGCATTGCAAGAGCAAATTGTCAATGCTCAACAGCTTTTGCCAGAAGTGAAAATGGACTATGATCTGCGGGTGAAAATTTCTGAAGTCTGTTCAGAACTGGATGTAGATGGTTTGCGGGGTGACATTGTTAGTAACCGTGCCGCCAAAGCTTTAACAGCTTATGAAGGACGCACTGAAGTTACAGTTAATGATATCCATCGCGTCATTACGCTATGCTTGCGTCACAGACTGCGGAAAGACCCCTTAGAATCGATTGATTCTGGCTACAAAGTCGCCAAAGTTTTTAGCCGGGTCTTTGGCGTCGAACTACCAGAAAATGATACTGCACAAAAAAACGGCACAGGTCAAAAGTTAGGGGCTAGGGGTTAATTAATTTTGGATTTTCGATTTTGGATTTTGGTGAAGCAGCGCGGTCTTGGGGGTTTCCCCCATGAGCGACTGCTGAACCCGAAGGGATTGACGAGAAAATCCAAAATTCAAAATCTCAAATTGGCAGAGTCTAACTCAGCACTTTTAACTCAACATTTAATACTCAACACTGACTATGAGATTTTGGTCTTTTTGGTTCAACAGCTTTATTCTATCTAGCCAATATAACCCGCCCAGATTTGTAGAATTATTGATGCTCTTATTAGCGATCGCAATGTTGGCAATAGCCAGTATTTTACCCGACAGACCATATTTAATCTTAGGCTTGAGCTTAGTAGTTGGGGCATCTATTTCTATCTTAGTGCGGGAAGCGATCGCGCCCTCACCCCAGACCAAAATTACCCAACTAACAGCATCTCTATTGCTCGTCATCAGTCTATATGGCTTTGCTGACTTAATGTACACACTTTAATGGGGAGTAGGCTTGCCGTGAGCGTAGCCGAATGGGAGTAGGGAGTGGGGAGTGGGGAAGAAACTTAATCAACAATGCCCAATGACCTACGGGAGCATCTCAGTTTTGCAAATTACCAAATGAGAAACAAGATTCTTGCTCCCTCTCCTTACCAAGGAGAGGGTTGGGGTGAGGTTTTACAAGGCTTTTTACACTCATTGAGATGCTCCCTGACCTACCAATTCTGCATTTCCACTAATTCCATACACAATTCATTAATTTGCTCTAAATCAGGTTTGTGAGGGAGCGCAGATTGTTCGTAAACAATTTCCATTTCGGCAACCAAATCTTCTGCCATTTTCATCACCTGCTCATAAGAATAATCACCCTTTAAAATAGCTTTTAAATCCTCAAGATCACCAGCTATTCTCCTATCTACAATCACTTCACCTTGACGCAATATTTCTACTCCACTGCGTAACAATCTAATGCAGTGCATCCCATGTTTGAGGTCAAAACCTGACTTTTTTTCCATTTCTGCCCTAGCCGGATTTCTATTTTCCTGCCAAGATAAGTAAGCCTTCCATTCTCTTAAAGCTATTTGATAACTTTGGCTTTTCTGAAGCAGGCGGATAAAATCTTTACGGCTATTAGTTAAATGTTGGGTATATTCCAAAGTTTCATCGGGTAAAGTATATTGTTTTAACACTCCTTTAAAATCAATATCTGCCGTCAGCAATTGGTATAATTGTTCCGCTTCTTCCAAGAACTCAATCCGTCCTCTGATTAAGTTATAAAGATATTCCAGAAAAGCATTTAGCTCATCTTTGCCCAAAGGTGCTTCGTCTTCTATGCCGAAGTCAGATGGGATTGGTTTTTTTTGCGGTGGCCTTAATAACCACTTACGATGAGTTTCCATCTTTTTGATTTGGGCAAAAGCATAACCGGTGTAAGTATGTTTTACCTTCTTGCTCAAAAATAACTGTTTATGATTAATTAAATCCTGTCCGACTGCGTTTAAAAAAGGATAGTTATTTAACCACAACAATTCTAAAACATTGGGATTCGCGTTCGCTAATAACTGGAGGATTTTTCTTAATTCATATATAACTGTGTCTTTGTTGCCATCCAGAAATGGAAATATTCCTGCTTCATCCCAACCAGCATCTTTTTGTTCTATGCTATCAAATCCCAAGTAATACCTTTTGGGTGCGATAAATACTCCCCGATAATCAAAATCTGAATCAGGACGATTTAAACCATAACCGTGGCTACCTGCCAAACCAATTAAAATAGTTCTTTGCTCAACTTCTATTCTTTTCATATCACCTAATTAAAATATAGCAATCCTAACTTATGAGTTAAGCACCTGGCGAGATAGGAAGCAGAAAAAGGATTTTTAACTCTCTTCAGATATTGCATAGATACTGCCACAGCACAAAGACAACCAAGGATGGGTAGATATAGCCCTACTTAATTAGGACTTACGCATTGACAGACATAACCAAATGTGAAATCACCTCTCGTTACAAGGCAGAGCCTTGTAATGCTCTTGTGGGAGGCTCTGCCTCCCAGTTTGACAGGAGGCAGAGCCTCTATCTTAATAAGCTTGATATCCAGATGATGCTCAATTTGTAAAGTGCGTAAGTCCTATTAATCATTCGTGAACAACGAGATCCCCGACTTCTCTAAGAAGTCGGGGATCTGAGCCTTGCGTTTAACAGGAATGCCCCTAAAGGAGATGATGCAACGATATCCCCTTAAGGAGCAAAACTTGTTAATTCAGTTGTTCTTATACTTCGGTTTCCTAGAGCAGGAATTATCTAGGATGAATGTGGTGTCTAGTCCCCCATCCTGGATTGACAATGGTGGCTAAATCTTCTTCAGACAATTTGCTGATCTCATTGTCTAGTTCTTTGACGTTGAATTCATAGCCACGCTCTTGAGCAATCTTAATGAAGGCTTCTGGATCAGCCGTTACTTTTAGTCTTTCCTGTAATGCTTGATCTTGTTTTACAGCTTGAAAAAGTCGAGCAGCATTTTGCTGTGTCATAACAATCCATCTCCTGTTTGAAATATCAGGTTTGAATGTGGTAATTTAACTCCTGGGGATTCACTAACTTCTGTGAAAGAATTTCTAAATTAAGCATCATATAATTTGATCTTAAAACAAAGAAGAAAAATGTGTTGATTTTGAAAAAAAATATAACTTTTAGACTAATACTGCCGTTAATTTTTTGTAAAATTCAGCCCTAAGATAGTAGCAAAATTTAGTTAAATAAGCATTAGCTGTGATTTATAAATGCAATAGACATTCATGCTGGTGGGTGAATTAGCTGATTTTTCATCTTCAGGCTGACTTGAAGCCAATGCCAAACCCAAAAATCCTGTTAGAGCTTGACTTGACACCTGTTTATAAAATAGTATATTAGATTGTCTGTCTAATTCCTGCTCGGATCAGGTAGACATATTACAAAAGCTGGCAAAAGCTTCTCTACAGGAGATAAAAACCAGCTACCTGTACGGCAACCTCAAGGACAATTCCATGACCTACGCAATTATTGAAACTGGCGGCAAACAAATACGAGTAGAGCCAGGGCGGTTTTATGACATTGAACTGCTTACGAACGAACCAGATGAAAAAGTTACAATAGATGCCGTATTGCTCGTGCAGCACGATGGCGAAGTCACCATTGGACAGCCACTAGTGACAGGTGCGACCGTAGAAGGGACTGTAATGCGACATTACAGAGGTCGTAAAGTTCTGGTATACAAAATGAAGCCGAAAAAGAAAACCCGCAAAAAGCGGGGGCATCGTCAGGAAATTACCAGACTTATGATTGACTCCATTACCCTTAACGGTGCAGTGTTTGCTACCCAAGGACCAACGGAGGAAGAAGTCCCCGTACTAGATGAAACTCCTGCCGAAGAAGTTGAAATCGCTGCTGAATAATAAAAAGAAGTAGATAAACAAGAGGAAATCATGGCTCATAAGAAAGGAACAGGTAGTACACGTAACGGTCGTGATTCTAATGCCCAGCGTCTGGGTGTCAAGCGTTATGGCGGTCAAGTTGTACGTGCAGGAAACATTCTCGTGCGTCAGCGCGGCACCAAATTTCACCCTGGTAACAACGTCGGTATTGGTAGCGATGATACTCTGTTTGCCTTAATCGACGGGGTTGTAACCTTTGAGAGAAAGGGCAAAACCCGTAAAAAAGTTAGTGTTTACTTACCCGTAGCTGCTGTTGAGGCAGCCCCTGCTGAGGCAGTAGCAAGTTAGAGTTTTAGGGTGGATAACAGTGTCCACCCTAATCGCTAGTTAGCGCTGATATAGGAATCATATTTGATTTCTGAAAAAATCTCGGTAGTCTTGTAGTGGACTATCTACGCTAAAATGTTGCAAAAAAAAATTGTAGGTTGGGTGGAGGCTTTGCGTAACCCAACATCCTGATAATCAGTTGGGTTGCGCTCCGCTCCACCCAACCTACGTCTGCTGATATGATGGTCAAACAATTTTGGATTTTAGATTTTAGATTTTAGATTTTAGATTGACCCCATGCCTAAAGTCACTTGCTGTGTGATTTAATTTTAGATTTTGCGGAAAGTTGCTCTATTTTTGGCGAAGGTATTGTTAGCGCGATCGCTTCTCATCCCGAAACTGATTTGAGTAATCCTAATCAGTTTCAAAGTGTTGGTTTAGACTAATTATTTAATTAGTTACAGCAGATTTCAAGGAAAGTGAAGTACACAACGATTCGTCTCAAACCCAGGTATAAACCCTGTTTTACTTCTGAATTCTGGATTCTGAATTCTGAATTCTGCTATAAGTCTTTACTTCAAGCGCCCAGACCCAAAGAGTCTGAGCGCTTGAATATTAGGTTGCAGAGAAACTTCTGCTAAGTCGGGGAATTATGCGGGCATCATGTGCATACTTCTGCAAGACTCTGCACACTTACGGCAAGCCGCAGCACATTCCATCATTTTCGCGTCATCGCTGATCATTTCACAAGCCATTGCAGTGCGATCGCACATTTCGGCACAAAGCATACAAGTGCGTTCCATAAACTCAGAACCACTCATCATCATATTCATGCACATCATGCACATTTCAGAGCAATCGCGCATCATGCTCATCATGCTCATCATGCTGTTGTCCATGTGCTTACCACCTTTGCTCATGCAGTAAGTCATTGTTTCCATGCACATTTTGTGACATTCCATGCAAGCATCCATGCAGGTTTGCATTTCGGGAGTCATGGTTTCAGTCATCATCATCATCATCGGAAATACCTCCTGGTTTTTTGATGCATAGATAGTGTCCTTCAAAGGACTACTCATAACATTAGTCCTATCCTTTTAAAGAGTCAATGGGGTTTTTAATCCAGAATTCATAAGCCCACTATCCCGATATAATTACCGGAATTTTTAACGAATTCTACACTACTTTGGTGTTGTTTTTCTGTGGATTAGTACGCATTAAGGCTTAGAAAGCCCTGTTTCGGAGTGGGGTTTTATTGAGCAAGTTAATTTTCTGTCGGGGATCAAAAGTTAGAGTTAAATCTGGATGGAAAATAATGTCATGTTTTTTAACAAACGCCTAAACAAAGCATTTAACCTAGAGCATTTTCTAAATCAGCTTGCAAATCTTGCTGATGTTCAATTCCTACCGAAAGGCGGACTAAATTATCCTTTATTCCTCGCTTAAGTCGTTCCGCCTCTGGTAAAGAACCGTGAGTCATTTTGGTAGGATAGCAAAGCAGTGATTCCACACCACCCAAACTTTCAGCTAGCAAAAATAACTTGAGTCGGGAAGCGAATCTTTCAACCTCAGCAAAACCACCTTTTAATTCCAAACTAATCATCCCCCCAAAGCCAGACATTTGCTCTTTTGCTAGTTGGTGTTGTTCATGACTGGCTAATCCTGGATAATAAATGCGCTCAATTTTGGGATGCTTTTCTAAAAATTCAGCCAAAAACAAAGCGTTTTTTTCATGTTCTCGCATTCTTACAGCCAGAGTTTTAATTCCTCTCAGCACTAACCAGCTATCAAAAGGACTAGGAATCGCCCCGATCGCATTTTGATAAAACTTCAGTTCGGTGTATAGTTGCTCATTAGATGTGATGACTGCGCCACCAATAATATCGCTGTGTCCCCCTAGATATTTGGTAGTGCTGTGAACCACAATGTCAGCACCTAAATCTAAGGGGGTTTGAAAATAAGGACTAGCAAAGGTATTATCAACTACTAAGATGATGTTGTTTTTACGGGCAATATTTGCCAGTGCGCCAATATCAATAATTTTTAACAACGGGTTGGTAGGAGTTTCAATCCAAATCAGCTTGGTATTTGGTTGAATGGCAGTTTCAAAATCAGCGATGTTATCAATATCTACATAACTAGTTGTCACACCCCAATTTTTCACCACCTTTTCTAACAAACGATAAGTTCCCCCATATAAATCATCACCAGCAACAATATGGTCGCCACTTTTTAGCAGACTTAATACTGTGGTAGTTGCAGCCAAGCCAGAGGCAAATGCTAAACCAAATTTCCCATTTTCAAGAGAAGCTAAAGCCGATTCTAAAGCAGTACGGGTGGGGTTTCCCGTGCGAGAATATTCATATCCTTTATGTTTACCTATGGCTTCTTGTTCATAGGTAGAAGTCAAATAAATGGGAACAATTACAGCGCCTGTTTTTGGGTCTGATTTTTGACCTTCATGAATTGCTCTTGTCTCAAATTCCATGATTCTTCCTTGATTATTCTTGGGTTTGACTAATCCAATATCTGATTAAATCCGCTCTGGTAATTAATCCAATAGGAATATCATTTCGCTTAATAATAATTCCTGTTGTTCCTGATAATAATACTCGATAAGCTTCGGAAACATCAACTTCTTCATCAAGCATCGGCAGAGGTTTACCCATGACTGCGGAAACTTCCTGGTTAGAAAAATTGATACCATCATGGAGAAATTTCATTAAAGAGGCTTCATTGACGCTACCGACTACATGATTATTATCAATCACAGGTAGCTGCGAAATATTCAGCTTTTGTAGGTAGTTTGTCGCTTTGCTTAAGGTATCACGGGGACTAACGGCAATTAGAGAAGGAAAATCTGTTTTTTGAGCGAGAATTTCGCCAAGTTTGATACTTTTTACTGTTGTACCTTCCCAAAAACCATTTTCCTGCATCCAGGCATCGGAATAGATTTTATTAATGTAATTTCTTCCCGTATCTGGTAATAGCGTTACAATATATTTCGGCTCTGTTAATCTGGCTGCATATTTGAGCGCTGCGGCTACTGCTGTGCCACAAGAACCTCCTACCAATAAACCTTCTTCTCGTGCTAGACGACGAGCCATATTAAAAGATTCTTTATCACTAACGCGAACCATTTCATCGACTAATTGACGATTAAATGTCTTGGGAATAAAGTCTTCACCAATTCCCTCAACTTTGTAAGATTTTGGGGCATCGCCAGAAAGAATTGAACCCTCTGGATCTGCACCAACAATTACTATATTTGGATTTTGCTCTTTGAGATATTTAGCAACTCCTGAAATTGTACCACCTGTTCCCATCCCTGCAACAAAAACATCAACTTTACCATTACTATCTGACCAGATTTCTGGCCCGGTAGTTAAGTAATGTCCTAAAGGATTATTCGGGTTTTCAAATTGATTTGGTCTGTAAGCTCCTGGTATTTCTTTGGCGAGTCTTTCCGCTACACCGTTATAACTTTCTGGCGAGTCAGGCGGTACAGATGTGGGAGTAACAACTACTTCTGCACCATAAGCTTTGAGTAGGTTGATTTTATCCTGGCTCATTTTATCAGGCATGACGAAAATACAGCGATACTTTTTTACTGCTGCAATTAGTGCCAGTCCCACACCAGTATTACCTGCGGTAGCTTCAATAATAGTGCCACCTGGTTGCAGTTGACCTGTTTTTTCTGCGGCTTCAATCATCGTCAGAGCAATTCTATCTTTGGTACTCCCGCCAGGATTGAGATATTCTACTTTGGCATAAATAGTTGAGTGAATATCTTCGGTAATTTTGTTAAGTCTGACTAATGGAGTTCTACCAATTGCTTGCAAAATATTGTCGTAAGTAGCCATATAGCAGTCCTAAATGATTTGTAAAATCCTTGATTTCTTATCTTCGCGTCCTTTGCGTCCTTTGCGGTTCGTAAAAAAAAAGTAATTTTGACAACTCAGATCAGATTGCTATAGTTGTTCCCTACTATTAATAAAAAATAAGCTGTGATGGGTCTTTCGTATTGAATTAATTTGGATGTTAAACGAACCACGTACTCCTGCGGAGGACAAGCTACGCGTAGCGTCTCGCAGAGAAGGACGCAAAGGGCGCGAAGATAAGAGAGGACAAGAGAAGAATTTTAAGATGTGGGTTGTAGATTGGATTGTAGTTTGAGTAAGCGATCGCTCGCTGTTTGTAATGTCTCAGGTCTTTTGCTGAAGCAAAATCTGATCAATGAATGTCCTTTTTCTGGTTGGCTGAAAAAGCTGGAACCAGGAACTACGGCAACACCAATCTCTTTAATTAGATGGTAAGTGAATTCAACATCTGTTTTATAGCCGAATTTGGAAATATCTGCAAGTACGTAATAGGCTCCTTGGGGAACGAAATAGGGAATGCCAACTTGATCTAGAATCTGTAAAATATTGTCTCGCTTCTGGTGATAAAGTTTAGCTAGTTCTTCATAATAGGATGGTGGCAGTTGCATGGCGGCAACTCCGGCTCGTTGCAAGGGTGCAGGAGCGCCAACCGTGAGGAAATCATGGACTTTGCGAATGGCTCCTGTCAATTCGGGGTTGGCCAAAATGTAGCCGACTCGCCATCCAGTGACGCTGTAAGTTTTGGAAAGACCGTTGATGGTAATTGTGCGTTCTTCCATACCGGGAAGGGTCGCTAGGGCAATATGTTGAGTGCCATCATAGAGAATATGTTCATAGATTTCATCAGTGAACGCTAACACATCCCACTTTTGACAAAGTTCAGCAATTAGGGTGAGTTCTTCACTGGTGAAGACTTTACCCGTGGGGTTGTGGGGTGTGTTGATAATAATCGCTTTGGTATTGGCATTGAAAGCTTGACGCAACTGTGCTTCATCAAATGTCCAGTTGGGGGGATGTAGGGTTACGTAGCGGGGCGTAGCACCAGCTAAAATCGCATCGGGGCCGTAATTTTCGTAATACGGCTCAAATACAATTACTTCTTCACCGGGATCGACGGTTGCTAGCATCACAGCTGCCATTGCTTCTGTGGAACCACAGGTAACGGTGATTTGGGTTTCGGGGTCGATATCTAAGCCCAGATACCAACGAACTTTGTTGGCGATCGCCTGACGAAAGGGGCGATCGCCCCAAGTAATGGCATACTGGTTGACATCTGCCTCTATTGCCTCATAAGCTGCCTGTTTCAACTCCAAGGGACAGGGAAAATCAGGGAACCCCTGCGCCAAATTCACTGCACTATATTGCAGTGCTACCCTGGTCATTTCTCGAATCACCGACTCCGTAAACTGGTCTGCCTTCGCTGATATTTTTTGGCGCACAATCTCACTCACCCCTATACCTCCATTGATCTCTATTGCGGTTATGCAGGAATTTCTGTAAACCCGATAAAATCCATAATATCGATAGATTCATCGTAGTATACTCAAATTCCAGATCCAAAGGAAGGATTAGGGAGATCAGGGGGATGAGGGAGATGGGGAAGATGGGGGAGATGAGGGAGATGAGGGAGATGGGGGAGATGAGGAAAATAATCATGACAAATGACAAATGACAAATGACAAATGACAAATGACAAATGACAAATGACAAATGACAAATGACAAATGACAAATGACAAATGCCCAATGCCCCATGCCCCATGCCCATATTATCTATATACTTAATTATTGAGATTAATAGTCAATTATTGAAGATACTGATCCAGAATCATCATGAAATCTTTGCACCGTCCCGATCTGTATAGCTGGTCTAATTTCAATCCGGCAAGAAATATTGATTTCAATGGGATTGCCTGGATTCGGCCAGATGGTAACATCTTGATTGACCCAGTAGCCCTATCAAACCATGATTGGAATCATCTGAAATCCCTCGGTGGTGTAGTTTGGATTGTGCTGACGAATTCTGAGCATGTCAGGGCAAGTAAAGAAATTGCCGATCAAACCTATGCTAAGATTGCTGGCCCTCTGGCAGAAAAAGACACTTTCCCTATACATTGCGATCGCTGGCTGTCTGATGGTGAAGAATTTGTGCCAGGACTGGAGGTGATTGAACTCCAAGGCTCGAAAACTCCCGGTGAATTGGCTCTGTTACTGGAGGAAACGACTTTGATTACAGGAGATTTAGTCAGGGCACGCAAAGCCGGTAGCTTAACGATTTTACCAGATGACAAGCTGCTGAATCGAGAGGAGGCTGTTGCTTCTGTTCGCAGGTTGGCTCAACTGAGTCGGGTAGAAGCAGTGCTGGTGGGGGATGGTTGGCCTGTCTTTCGGGATGGAAGCGATCGCTTACAGGAACTTGCAGCGACGCTGTAAATGCGTGGTTAGCACAGCTAGCTGTGCTAACCTACAGGAGATTGTGGTTTAAATAGATAAAAAAGGCTGTAAGAAGAATTGTTTGGATCGAATTCTCCTATAAAGCAAAAGGTAGGAAGTGATTTTGACTCTCGCATGATGCTGCGGTGTTTGGAACTTGCTCGCCGCGCTTTAGGACATACTTCGCCAAATCCGCTAGTGGGAGCGGTGATTGTCAAGGATGGCGAGATTGTCGGCGAAGGGTTTCATCCTCGTGCAGGTGAGCCTCATGCAGAAGTGTTTGCCTTGAAAGCAGCAGGCGTTGGCGCAGCTTCTCCCCTGGAAAATCGCGCTCGTGGTGCGACAATCTATGTCAACCTCGAACCTTGCAATCACTACGGACGTACTCCCCCTTGTTCGGAAGGATTGATCCAAGCTGGGGTGGCAAAAGTGGTGGTAGGTATGGTTGATCCCAATCCACTGGTAGCTGGAGGTGGTATTGCCCGTTTACGTGCGGCGGGGATCGAAGTGTTGGTAGGAGTAGAAGAGTCAGCTTGTCATCAGCTAAATGAAGCTTTTGTGCATCGCATTCTCTACAAACGACCTTTGGGAATTTTAAAATATGCCATGACTTTAGATGGCAAAATTGCTACCACCTCTGGTAACAGCGCCTGGGTGACAAGCCAAGATTCCCGCAGTGAAGTACATCAACTGCGGGCAGCTTCTGATGCCATAATTGTCGGTGGTAATACAGTCCGACACGACAATCCTTATTTAACCAGCCATCAGGAGGGCGCACATAATCCCCTGCGGGTGGTGATGAGTCGCCATCTCAACTTACCGGAAAATGCTCATCTGTGGCAAACTGCGGATGCTCCGACTTTGGTGTTGACACAGGAGGGCGCTAACCCCGATTTTCAAGAACTGTTGCTAAAAAAGGGGGTGGAGGTGGTGAAATTAACATCACTGACACCAGATAAGGCAATGGCGTACTTATATGAGCGGGGTTTTTGTAGCGTGTTGTGGGAATGTGGTGGTACCTTAGCTGCAAGTGCGATCGCTCAAGGAGCAGTGCAAAAAATTCTGGCATTTATCGCCCCAAAAATCATTGGTGGTAGTATTGCTCCCACACCTGTGGGCGATTTAGGTTTTACTACCATGACTGAGGCGTTGTCTCTAGAACGTGTTCGTTGGCGTGTAGTCGGCTCTGACTGCTTAGTTGAAGGTTATTTTCCCCAAAAAGCCAATAGTCAAGAGTAATAACACAGGAGTCAGAATTCAGAATTCAGAATTCAGAATTCTGAATTGATAAAACTTGAGTATTAATTAATTCATCGTTCTTTGGACATCATGAAAATTGACGTTCATGGGCAATATCACGTATAAGGGCTAGCCGAGATTGAATGTAGTGGCACAGATAATCAGTTTCGTTAGAATCTAACAACACTTGGGTTTCGGTTTGTTTTACTAACCACTGCACTAAGTTAGCATCATCCAGTTGCAACAGGAGCTTGGCTTGGGCGGTTTCAACCACTGACCAAAGCTGACGCATAATCGTAGGAGTCATCAGACCTCAATTGAATAATTAGCTTTGCTATCTTCAGATTACACAATTGCGATCGCACTTTACATCATGAATCTAGAAGCTGAAACAAGTATTATAAAAAACTTAATAATGGTATTTATAACTTTATAAAGATTAAGAATTTAAAACTCAGTTTGGAAAATCGGGATTGGGCATGGGAAAGACAGATTTTCATGGATTGAGTTGCAAAACCTAGAAAACAAATCCATTAATTCTCAATCTGGCTCAAACAGGAATTTAGCATTTTTAGCGTCAAATTGGTAAGGCGTGAGATAAAAAATCATCTCTACAACAAACCTTTCTTTTTCAACTCAGTTAGGGCATCTTCAGCAGCAGCTTTTTCAGCCTCTTTTTTATTGCGTCCCTTACCTTCGCCGTAAATGTTTTCATCTACCAATACTTTTGCGATGAATTCTGGCGCGTGAGAAGGGCCTCCTATTTGTTCTGTGAAATATTTAGGGGGATTTGGGGTAACATTGCATTGCACCCATTCCTGAAAGCGATTTTTTGAGTCTACATTAGAGCGAGACACAACAATATTTTCCGATACTGACTTAAACAGATCTTCTACAATTGGGCGAACTACTTCAATCTCGGAATTATTATCTAGATAGTACGCGCCAAGGACTGCTTCAAAGGTGCTACTTAATAAATTAGGATTTTGATATCCTCCGTCTCGAATTGCACCTTGTCCTAATCTCATCTTAAATTCTAAATCAACTTCAAGAGCAAACTTTGCTAATTGCTTCTGATCTACTAATGCAGAACGGCGACGAGTTAATTCATCTTCTCCTTTTTCTGGATTACGTTTATAGAGATATTCACCACTTAAAAAATTTAGGATAGCATCACCAAGAAACTCTAGACGTTCGTTGTGTTCACCTTCTTCTGGGTGTTCGTTGACATAAGAACGGTGAGTAAGTGCTTGGCGGAGTAACTTTTGATTATTAAACGTGAGAAGTTTGTGCATTTTTATCTTTTGTCTTGTTGCAGAAATTAACTATTATCGTCAAAAATGAAAAAACCGCAATTAGCGGTAATGTTGGTAAAACCCAGTCAACTAATCAAACTAGGTTTTTAAAAGCAAATTCAGGTAGTTAATTTATATTACTCTATTAAAAGCAATTCCTGATTTTGTCTTGTAATTCTACCTGACTCAACAGCAGCATCAACCAACTGACCAAATTTATTAAATTTACTACCATCAGATGTAGAAATTGAAGAAACACCCTGATATTTGGGGAATTGTTTAAGCATTAATTTAGCAATGTAGCTGTAGTGTGTAGGTTTACCTTCACTTCGTGCGTTTTTGACAGTTTCAATCAGATATCCTACAGCTTCATTGAAATCAATCTTAGGCTCCATGACAGTGGATTGACATTGACTTTTGTCCCCAACTAATTGAGGTACTTGATCTATAAAATGGAAGTTATGATTGCCAACCAATTTAATCAATCTTGGACTTTCACTACCTCGTTGAGCAAAGACAATAACTTTTTTATCCATAGCTTTGAGAATGGAAATTAATACAGCAAAGTCTCTGTCTCCTGAGAATAGGATAATCTTCTTTAGAGAAGGATTAAAAGCAACTGCCTCATAACAGTCATCTTTAAGTCGCTTATCTGCGCTATTCTTTGAGGAGTCGGGAACATCAACACATCTAAAACCAAGCTCTTTTAGCTTATTCTTGGAAGCAACTTGGTCTTGACGCTGTGAATTGTAGTAAATATTTTTACAAGATACAGTTCCCTCAGATTTTGCAAATTGCAGCACTAAACTAGCGAATTTTGTGATTGAGGGAACGTTCTGAATATCACAAAAAATGCCAGTCGAATCTTTTTTTTGGCTTGCTTGTCTGTTGGAGGGTAGATGATAGCTTGTCATTCGAGTATGTCCAGAGTTAGTTTAAGGAAACCGGACAGCTTCAACAAATCACACATCTAGTAGCAGCCTAGCTTTATGAAAGAGATTTATACTCAAAAAGTGTTTCTCTCTCTCGTTAGGATCTCTATTTACAAATTTGATTTCTAGTCTAAGAAGGTAAAATCCCTAGCTTACTGCTAAGTATCGCGTTATTCATTCCGTTGAGCATACACCTAAATATCTAGTTTTCCGGCTGATAGTCTAATCAACTAATTGACATGACATCAGGCTGAATGTTCAGCGGAAGGGATAACGCGATACTTAGCGGTAAGCTAGGGATTATACTTTCTTAGACCACAATCAATATTTGCACTTGTCGAGTTTTGCTTTAGAGTGCAGTTATTTTGCTTGCCGTTGTTCTATATCTAACATGAGCTTAATCTGTGTGTCAAGCATCTCGTTTGTAAAGAACTGTAAACCTAACGACTCGATAGCTATAAGCTTTAGGAACACAACTTTAGCGGAAATCTCTACCTAATTTGAGAGATAAATTAAGTAAACAAGGCAAGAATATCACTTGATTAGGTAACACAATACGCTTATTTAAATAACCATATTTACTTTCAATATCCTAATATGGTTAACTATATAATCATAAATATTTTCAGAATATTTTGGTTAATAAATAATTTACGGCTTATTTTGCGCGATCGCACTATATAAAATACCTAAAATTTTCTTAATATCCTTGATATAATATTCACTCAAATCAATCGAAACTAGATTGCCTTCAAGTTTGAGAAATTGCCAGATCGTACCGATAGTAACAGCACCATATATAGCTTTGATTTGATTTCCACCTCTCTCGTTAAATAACTGAGCAGCTACCATTTCGGCAATACATTGCGCTAAACCAGACCTTAAATTTTCATTTGTACTTTCTACTAAGACAACCACCGGACAACGTACAAGCAACTGCTCTGAAGAAAGACTCAAAATAAAATCACAAAAGCCGTTTAGTCCTCGTTGGCTATCAACAGTAAAATCAACTCCAGAAAAAAAGCTTATTTCATAATTAAATTTACGTCTAATTTCTAACAAAATTGGACTAATTATCATTTCACTTCGGGCTTTGTCAGAACTTATGGCTACAGCTAAATCAACATTCTCCTTAAGGATAGTAGATAATAAATCACTACATTCTTGCTCCTGTATATTTGCAAATAGTCCAGATGACTCGTGAATAACTAACCCAAAAGAATCAATAACTTGAATAAGTTTAAAATCACTATAAGCCATAAAAATTACTGCTGGCGAATAGAATTCGCGGCTACACAGACAAAACCCACCTCCGTGGGTTAAGAACCTTGATTTTGCATTTTAAACATATTTTTATGGAAAAAGTGAAGGTTCAAAACCTTGCCCCTTGTGGGCGAAACAGTCCTTGTATCTGAAGGTAGGTAAAAACCCCACCCCGAAGTGTCTGTCTTGATTTAATACTTCCGACTTCCGACTTCCGACTTCATTTTTTATGGCTTTGGCGGAAACACCTTAACTAAATCAAGAGATAAATCAGGGAAGGAAGGAAAAAATATTACCTGATTTGACAAGAAAATTTGCTTATTTAAATAACCATATTTACCATGATTATCCTGATATGGCTCACTGTAAGCTTCCAAATAATTATCGAATAAATTAAATATCCAATAATGAGTAATGCCTGATTTAGCATAGAGAGGAATTTTCACATCTTGGTCATAAGCCAAAGAAGAATCTGAAACCTCGATCACCAATAAGACATCAGCCGATTTGGGGTGAGACGATAGATAATTATCAGCACGGTTTTGAACGATCGCAAAATCCGGTTCAGGTTCGCTGTTAGGTGGTAAAGCAATCGGGGATCGAGATTGTAAAGTAGCCTTGTCTCGGAGGATTTTGGGGAGTTCTTTCCACAGTTTTCTTAAACAAGTTTCATGGGCTGTACCTTTGGATGCCATTTCAATAATTTCGCCGTTGATTAATTCAATGTGGTCATCTTGTGACTAGAAGCATAACTTTTCTGCCAGTGGAAGGATAAGATTTCTGTTAAAAACTCTGTAATCCTTATATTTATGTTGGATGATGACGCTTATTTTTAAGCGACTAGAAGCATAACTTTTCCGAAAGTCCAATTTGGAAGCATAATATTTCCGTGAGTTCAAGTTAGTTTTTATAAAAAACAATAGCTTTAGCTCTTACTTTTTTAAAACATTGTCATTAGAGTCTGTTTTATCAGGAAATATCCCCTTATCCTTTGCTTCTTTGATAGACATCTCAATCAGAAAAGCAGCAAGATTAGCGGTAGGGCGTCCTTGGAATTCTGCCCACCACTCCAGATCATCTAATACAGAATCGGGTAAGGTGATGTTAATTCGTTTGCTCACAAATTAGTTACTGCTCATTTTCAGCTTATTTTACTTCCCCATATCAGCCAGATTAAATTGAGTTAATTTACATCTGATTTAAGTCAATATAGATGTATATTAGGCGATATCTATTCTTATACTCCCTATACTGAGAGTCGAATAGCGAGGAAATTGCCATGCTGAGTGATGATGAATTTAACCAATGGTGCTGCTGTCTAAAGCTATCAGAGAAAGCACAACAGGAAATCCAACACGTCCGCTCATCTGCTCCCTCCCGTCGTGTCAGAGGCGCTCATAACAATGTTACAGGACGTTACCCTAGTCGAAAGATGGGATTGAGCATTCAATTTGAGTCTCATAAAGTAGAACTCCCTTTTATCTACCAACTCGAACATGATGAAGATGTTCTAGAGTATTACGACCAACCTCCGTCTTTTAAACTCAGTTATCAAGAAGCATCGGGACGCAATCTTGGTTTTTATATCACCCCAGACTTCTTCGTTATTCATACTAACTCTGTTGGATGGGTAGAGTGCAAACCAGAAGATAAATTAAATCAATTAGCTCAAAAAAGCTCTCGGCGTTACGTTTTAGGTGATGACAATCAGTGGCACAGCCCACCAGCTGAACAATATGCTCAACAATTTGGCTTTTTTTTCCGCCTTTGGTCAAATGCCGAGATTAATTGGACGCTACATGGGAACCTAGAATTTTTAGCAGATTACTACAAATCAGATGCTTTTGAGGTGACAAAAGCGACTCGAAATACCATCCTTTCAATGATATCTGCACAACCAGGTATAACCTTAGCGAATCTCCTTCATCATGGCGAAGGGGTCAGCACAGACGACATTTATCATCTGATTGCTAATGAAGAAATCTATGTAAATTTAACAGCATCTCCTTTGGTAGAAGCCGAAAAATGTCTTTTATTTATTGACCAACTGTACGAAGAAACCTACAACGCAATTATTCTATCTCAATCAACGACAAATACTATTCACTCACTAGGAGTTGAACTTATCCCTGGTATAACTGTTTTGTATAGCGGCAAAAGTCTGACTATTACTTTAGTAGGAGAAACAGAAGTTTTACTTCAAACATCAGAACAGCAAATTGTCACATTATCTCTCTCCACTTTTGATGAGTTAGTAAAACAGGGCAAAATTACCAAATCCACTACTCAAAAAACTGATGAAATTAACAACCAGGTAATGGATTTGTTCAAAAAAGCTAGCTTCCCAGACTTAATGGCTGCTAATCGTCGTTATCGTCTGATTCAACCCTATTTGGATGGACAACCTATTAAAACCAATACACCACAAGAACGCTCTTTAAGGATTTGGTTAAGAGCTTACAGACAAGCACAACAGAAATATGGATATGGGTACTTAGGAATACTGCATTTTGAAAACAAAAAAGGTAATCGAAATCGAAAGTTACCTCAACATATTCTCAACTTGATAGATAAATTTATTATAGAAAGATATGAAACCAAAAAACAAAAACGCAAACAGTCAGTTTATAACGAATTTGTCCACTTCTGTGTCGAAACCGGAATCTCTGAGCTTCAAGTTCCCAGTTACAAAACTTTTATCAAAGAAATTAAAAAACGTTCTGGTTACGAACAAACTCTCAAAAGAGAAGGACTTCGGTCTGCTTATCGGTTAGAACCCTTTTATTGGGAGTTAGAAGTAACAACACCTCGTCATGGGGATTTCCCCTTCCATATTTGCCATATTGACCATACAGAATCAGATATTGAACTCAGATGCTCTAAAACAGGAAAAGTTCTTGGGAGAGCTTGGATAACATTGCTTGTGGATGCATTTTCTCGGCGGATTTTAGCAGTTTATGCCAGCTATGATCCTCCTTCATATCGTTCTTGTATGATGGTTCTGCGAATATGTGTAAAACGTTATGGACGACTGCCTCAAACCATCGTCACAGATAACGCTAAAGAATTTTACAGCACTTATTTTGAAACTCTGCTAGCTTTGTTTGAATGCACTCTTAAGCATCGTCCTAGTAGCAAATCTCGATTTAGTAGCGTGTGTGAACGGTTATTTGGAACCACCAACACCCAGTTTTTCTACAATTTAGCAGGCAATACCCAAATTACAAAAAAAGTCAGACTGATGACCAAATCAGTCAGTCCCAAGAATTTATCATTGTGGACTTTGGGGTGGTTGTATTTATACCTCTGTGAATGGGCTTACTCTATTTATGACACCATTGAACATCCGGGTTTAGAAGGGCAAAGTCCACGAGAAGTCTTCAGTGCAGGAATTGCTCAATATGGTAGTCGTGACCATCGTCGCATTTCCTATGACGAAAATTTCCGCATCCTAACTTTGCCTACTACTAACAAGAGTAGAGCGAAAGTACAGCCGGGAAAAGGAATCAAAGTTGAGCAGAAATACTACTGGTCAAATACCTTTCGTGACCCAGAAATAGAAAATACTTCAGTCGATGTTAGATATGACCCTTTTAATGCAGGAATTGCTTATGCTTATGTTCGGGGTCAATGGGTTGAGTGTATTAGTGAATATTACTCTTTATTCCGAGGACGTTCTGAAAAAGAAATTCAAATAGCAACTACCCAACTTAAGAAACAAAAACAAAACCATGCTTCTAGTTACAGAATTCGAGCTAAACAACTCGGAGAATTTCTGGCCAGCCTTGAGGTTGAGGAAATTTTACTCGAACAACGCTTGCGGGATAAACAAGCACAGGAAGTTTTTCAGGTTATTGAAGGAGAACTACCCTTGCTAAGTCCCTACAATCAAACCCCAAATGTCGATGAAGAAAAAGAACAGGATAAATTGAATAGTTCAACAGAATCTCAATTAGAAGTTAATGAATTAGTTAATCCTCAAAAAGTCAAAATCTTCAAAATTTACTAATCATGTCAACAGCCAGACTATTTCCGCCAGAACTACTTACTGCACCACTTCAAGTCCGACTGAATTATTATGATAACTATACAATGGCGCACCCTTATCTTTATGAAGCTTTTGAAACTCTCAAACCTATTATTCGCCATTGCGGAGAGTCCAAAATTATTTTTATTTTCGGTCCCACAGGAGTAGGCAAAACCAAATTACGCTTGCTCACTGAAAAATGGATAGTCCAAGAGTTATGGAAAGAAATGGAAGTTGACCGAGGGCGCATTCCATTTGCCAGTGTAGAAGCAGTTGTACAAAAATCTGGTCTATTCAATGCTAAAGATCATCTCAAACGATGTTTATATGCTCTTCATGAACCAAAGGAATTTATTAATCACAAGATTAACTACGGAGTACAAGGCATTTACTCAGATAATGAAGGGAAAATTGTCATTAAGCAAAAAATTCTTGAAACTGATTTGGGATGGGCATTAGAACAATCCCTGAAACACCGACGACCTCAGATTTTCTTTATTGATGAAGCTCATCATCTACTAGCGGTAGCCAGTGGACGTAAACTAACCGATGTGCCAGAAGCCATTAAATCTCTAGCTAATCGTACAGAAGTTTTACATGGTTTAATTGGAACCTATGAGTTGCTAACTCTTCACGATATTGGTGATCAATTAAGTCGGCGTAGTGTTTACATTCACTTGCCTCGTTATAATGCGGAATTCATCGAAGACAGAGAAATCTGGCAGAGTGTTATTTGGAATTTCCAAGGTCAAATTCCAACAGTTGAAGAACCTGATTTTTTATCCAATTGGAACTACCTCTATGAACGCAGTTTAGGATGTGTTGGCATTCTAAAAAATTGGTTAAACAATGCTTTGGCTGATGCCTTAGCAGAAGAAGCAAACATAATCACTCTTAATCATTTAGAACGACGAGCTTTATCAGTAGGTCAATGTCGAAACATTTTTAAAGCTATCAAAGAGGGTGAAAAAAGAGCCACAGGGATTGAAGGTGAAGTTGAAAAACTACGTATCGAATTAGGTTTGGGAGGCAAACCCGTCTTCAGACAAAAAGTTTCAAAAGAACTTCAACAGTCACAGGAGCAATCTTCTCAATTCAAAAAACGTAAAAAAACTGTAGGTCAACGTAAACCTCAACGGGATTCCGTAGGGATTGAAACTCATGAAGTATAAGAAATTAAGTATTTATGAATCGTTAGAATTACACCCACCGGAAATTTCCGAATGTAGCCGTTTATATTCTTTAGAGCCAATTGGAATTGGAACACCTGATTGTGAAAGTTTGACCAGTTATATAATTCGTTTATCTCAAGCTCATTGTGTGACTGTAAACAAGCTACTTCATCCCAACATTCTCAAGCATTTTGAAAGAGAAGATTTATATGATTATAGCCAAATAATTTACCGATTACTTAGATCGCCTCACAATTCAAAATCTTTCAATGGATTAGGATTAACTACCACTAAATTATCTCAACAGCTAGAAGCTTTAACTTTACATAATGATTTATCTTTTCTCACTATGCTTTCTTGGTCTGAGGTTACTACTTATCATCAACTATTTCGTGACCATCAAGCTTGGTGTCCAGTTTGCTATGAAGAATGGCAGATGAATAAAAAACCTTTGTATGCTCCTCTACTTTGGTTTCTTCATCCAGTTAAAATTTGTCTTCACCATTGCCAATACTTACTTGAGGAGTGTCCTCATTGCCAGAAGATGCTTCCGATAATTGTGAAGCAAATGCAACCTGGTTACTGTTCACAATGTGGCAAGTGGTTAGGATCTTCCTCATCAATTAAAACCTGTCCTCAAAGCATATACGAAGATAATATTAAGTGGCATGAATATGTAACAATAAGTATCGGCGAGTTAATTGCTGCTGCTCCTCATCTATCTTCTCTGCCAACGAGGGACAGAATTGCTCAGGTTCTCAATGCTTATTTTAGTGCTAATAACATAACTAAAGGGAAGATAGCGACATTTACTCGTTTTATTGGTATTGCTCCTGGAAATATATTTGTTTACATTTATAATAAACGAATTCCCAGAATTGATAAGCTACTACAAATTACATATGCCCTACAAGTATCACCATTGAAATTCTTTACGGAAGATATCAATACTCTTATTGGTAAACTCCAGGTTAATTCTCAGCTATTTGTCAAAGTCCAAGACCAAGATAATAAACCAAAAAAAACAAAATTAGACAAGATAAAAATTCAACAAGTTCTTACAAAAGCTCTTGGTGAAGAAGCACCTCCGAGTCTCACAGAGGTTGCTAAACGCCTTAAATGCTCTCGTCATTCTCTCAAAAATTATTGTCCTGAACTACATCAAATGCTCAAATTGCGTCATGCTGAATATGTGAAAACCCTTAGTAAGTATTCTTTAAAAACAAGACATTTCTTGGAAGCAGCACTGATAGAAAATCCTCCTCCTTCAATGCAATCTCTTACGAAAAGTCTTGGAATAAAGAGTCCCAAGTTGTATAAACTCTTTCCTGAACTTTGCTATCAAATCTCCAAGCGTCACAAAGAATATCGAAACGCTTGTACATTGGAGAAGAGAAATCAAGTGATTAATGAAATGAATGAGGCTATTTCTAAGCTTCATAAGCAGGGAAAAGAACCTACCCTTGCTCAAGTTAGGAAACTTTTAACAAAACCAGGATATACACGGGATCAATTTTTTCAAGATGCCTTATTTAAAACTCGACAGGAACTCGGTTATGAAAATTGATGCACCACGATAATCATGATTTGATAAATCATGCTCAACCTATTTTTTTGGAGTCAACCAATATTTTTGTTCATCTCTGCTTGGAAGCATAACTTTTCTGAGGTGCATTAGAAGCATAAGCCTTCCGTGACGGAAAAGTTATGCTTCCAGTGACACATCTTCATGGAAAAAGCCCAATTCAGTAAGCCTGTGGTATTCATCCAGTGTGAAGCGTTTAGCTTGAGCAATACTCATAAATCTTCCTCCCAAGGGAAATGCGATCGCGTAACCGCACTTATATTCTAAATGTGTCAGAAATTGGTATGCTAAAGACCAAGACTCGCTATGAAAGCAAACCATGCCTGCGCCTACTATCAATCCCACGATCACTGCCTTTCCCTTGAGTGCCGTAGTCGGTCAAGAAGCAATTAAATTAGCCTTGCTGTTAGCCGCAGTTGATCCTGGTTTGGGAGGAGTGGCGATCGCAGGTCGTCGCGGTACGGCAAAATCTGTGATGGCTCGTGCTATTCACGCTCTACTACCGCCGATAGAAGTTGTCAAAGGCTCAATCAGTAATTGTGACCCCAATCACCCAGAAGAATGGGATGATCAACTGTTGGCGGAGTATGCAGACAAAGACATTCAAGATGTTCCCGTCGAAATAATTCCCGCACCTTTTTTGCAAATTCCTCTAGGTATCACTGAAGACCGACTCCTCGGTTCTGTGGATGTGGAAAAGTCGGTAAAAGAAGGTGATACCATTTTTCAGCCCGGTTTACTCGCTACAGCAAACCGGGGCGTGTTGTATGTAGATGAAATTAATTTATTAGATGACCAAATATCAAATCAGCTTTTAACAGTATTATCTGACGGACGCAACCAGATTGAACGGGAAGGGATTAGTTTTCAGCATCCGTGTAAATCCTTATTTATTGCCACCTACAATCCCGAAGAAGGCGGATTACGGGAGCATTTACTAGATAGAATTGCGATCGCACTCTCTGCTGACGGTGTACTCGGCTTAGATCAAAGAGTAGCAGCAGTAGAAGTTGCGATCGCCTATTCTAAATCTCCCCAAGACTTCCTCAAACAGTACAACGAAGACTTAGACTCCCTCAAAACCCAAATCATCTTGGCGCGGGAATGGTTGAAAGAAGTAATCATCACCCATGAACAAATTGCTTACTTAGTAGATGAGGCGATTCGCGGCGGAGTTCAGGGACATCGCGCCGAGTTATTCGCCACGCGGGTTGCTAAGGCGGCGGCGGCTTTGGAGGGACGAACAACAGTCAATGCCGAAGATTTGCGCCGTGCTGTCGAACTGGTGATTGTACCACGCGCCACAATTGTGCAGACACCACCACCAGAACAATCACCACCACCGCCTCCACCCCCACCACAAAATCAAGAAGAACCCCAGGACGAATCAGAAGAGGAACAGGAAGAACAAGAAGAACAGGAAGAAAATCAAGAGCAAGAACCCCCTAGCATCCCGGAAGAATTCATTTTTGATCCAGAAGGGGTAATTCTTGATGACAGCGTGCTTTACTTCACTCAAATGGCGAAGCGGCAAGGTAAATCTGGTAGTCGTAGTGTCATCTTTTCCGATGACAGGGGACGCTACATTAAGCCAATGTTGCCCAAGGGGAAAGCGCGGCGCATTGCCGTAGATGCCACCCTCAGAGCTGCGGCTCCTTATCAAAAAGCCCGAAGAGAAAGACACCCAGATAGAAAAGTTATTGTCGAACAGGCAGACATTCGCTCGAAACGCTTGGTACGCAAAGCCGGGGCGTTGGTAGTATTTGTGGTAGATGCTTCTGGCTCAATGGCCTTGAACCGGATGCAATCAGCTAAAGGTGCGGTGATGCAACTGTTGACAGAAGCTTATCAAAACCGCGACCAAATAGCATTGATTCCTTTCCGGGGAGAACAGGCGGAGGTGTTATTGCCTCCAACACGTTCCATTGCTTTAGCGCGTAATCGCTTGGAAAGGTTGCCCTGTGGTGGCGGTTCGCCCTTAGCACATGGTTTAACCCAAGCTGTGCGCGTCGGCTTAAATGCCCAGATGAGCGGAGATATTGGGCAAGTTGTGCTTGTAGCGATTACCGATGGGCGGGGTAATATTTCCTTAGCGCGTTCTTTAGGTGAGCAACTAGAACCAGGAGAAAAGCCAGATATCAAAGGAGAATTATTAGAAATTGCTGCCAGAATCCGGGCTTTGGGGATGCAACTATTAGTAATTGATACGGAAAGTAAATTTGTGTCCACTGGTTTTGCTAAGGAATTATCGCAAACAGCAGGCGGTAAATATTATCATTTGCCAAAAGCGACAGATCAAGCTATTGCTGCTATGACCAGAGGTGCGATCGCTGATTTAAAATCTCGATGAGTAGAGTGGGGGATGAGGGGGATGAGGGGGATGAGGGGGATGAGGGGGATGAGGGGGATGAGGGGGATGAGGGGGATGAGGGGGATGAGGGGGATGAG